>CAZECP010000070.1:0-25729 GCA_964510765.1 uncultured Ohtaekwangia sp.
CTCCGGATTCGGTACTATTCACAATCAAACATGGGGGTATCCCGTACGCTGAATAAGGCACTTACACTTGCTAACGGCAGTCTTGTGTGGCGTCATGATGCGGATGACCGCTCTGAGCCCTTGATGTTACAAACACAAATGAAGTTTTTGGAGTCTCATACTGAGATCGCTTTCATTTCAACTCAATGCGCATTTATGTCACCTCGTGGTAAGGTTGCCTATCAGTGCCGCCATCCAAAGACGCCCTATTTTGAGGACAATGACTATGTGCTTGTTTCCCGGCAACATTTTAATCCATACTCCCCGATTGTGCATGCCACTGTTTTGGGGCCAACGGCTATTTTTCGCGAAATGGGTGGTTACAGGACCGAGTTTTTAACGGCCGAGGATCTTGATTTGTGGTTGAGGATCATTGAAAAGCACCGGTTTGCTGTTTTGAATGCATGCCCTTATTTCGTTCGGATCAATGAAGGGTCAGCCACACAGAGACATCGCAGCACGGTGAACTTTTACCGCCAACTTGCATTGCAATACGCGGATGAACGGGCGGTTACCGGCACAGACCCCATCATGAGGGGTGAGCAACTTCCGGTTGCGGTTGCTGATGAGTCAGACGCAAATGACCAGGTACTTGCCCGGCAAGGCAGGCTTTTCAGAGGGGATTTGCTTCACTATACATTTAGGATATTTTGGGATGCAAGAGATTGGCTCGCGTGTTTAAAGTTACTCAGGTACGCAATCCGCGATGGGTGGAAGCTTACAAAGGTGTGGCGTGCGATTCTGTTTACCATGCTCGGTAGCAAACTGGTCACCCGTGGGGTTCGGATAAAATCAGCATTCAGGTTCAACCTTTCAAAATTCAATTCATGACCCGGCAGTCGACCGAAAACAAAGAAGTGACAAGCAAGCTGTTTTATCCGGCCCTGGAGGGTTTTAGGGGAGTTGCCGTGGTGATGGTGTTGATATCTCATTTTATCATCATTCACTATGCTCCAAAGCTGATTTTTTTAAACCTCGGGTACATCGGGGTTAACTTCTTTTTTGTGCTGAGCGGGTTTTTGATTACGGAATCTTTGCTGCTTGCAATTTATGGTAATGAAAAATCTATTTTGTCCAATTTCTACATGCGCAGGACGCTGCGCATTTTTCCGATCTATTATCTTTCGATTGGAGTTCTCTTTTTTACGCTAAAGTCAGAAGCTTTTAATCAGGTGTTACCCTGGGCCCTTAGCTATACTTATAACATTGGTCGTTTGTGGTTCGGAGCCGATTCCATTTATCTGTCACATTTTTGGTCTCTGTGTGTTGAAGAGCAGTTTTATTTATTATGGCCCCTTTTACTGATTTTGGTTCATCGCAGGCAGCACATTTATGTCTTTCTGTCTGCCATTTTACTATCGATCATGATAAAGAGTATTTATGTGAGCATGGCACTCCCAAATGCGGGTGATTTTATTTTGGCGTTCACGGGTTCATCCATCGATGCCTTAGCCCTGGGGGGATTTCTTGCTTACGTAAAGCTTGTTCACCCCGGCCATCTTCAAAAGTTTCTTAAGAGCTCATGGATTCCCCTGGTGTTGCTCGGTGTTTTTTGGAGCATACTATACATGGCTGCTTCACCAACGCCACTTTTTTATTCCGTACTGGGCCGCCTGTGGACTGGCGGCATCGCATTTTTTGTGATTGGGTGGGGAGCGGTAGGTAATCAAAATACGATTACCAAGTTGCTCAGTGGTTCACTCATCAGGTTTATAGGGAGAATATCCTATGGTCTGTATGTATATCACTGGATCATCTATATGCTGCTGCATAACCAATTTGATTTATACTGGATGAGTTTACGGCATTACCTCGGCTTCCTGGCATATCACAAATGGATGTTTTCATTTTTGTTCTTCTCTTTTCTTTCTTTATTGATTTCTGCTATTTCCTTTTATTGGATTGAGCGGCCGCTGCTTTCATTAAAAAAGCGATTTGTTTAATTCTTCCCGGAAATCGAGTAGCATGGCTCCTGTGGTATCCATCGTCATCCCGTTCAATAAAAGGTTCGATCTGCTTAAAGAAACTTTGCGCTCCGTTGAAGGACAGGAGTATCAAAGCTGGCAGCAAATATTGGTCGATGATTCTGGCGCAACGACCCTTGAGTTGCTAAGTTTAGTTTCAACCGAGACGGGGCCTGGGAAAACGTTATTGATAGGACGGAATAGATTACCTGCGGGAGCTGCAACGTCCCGAAATCTAGGGTGGCAAAATTCGCAGGGTGATTACATTGTATTTCTTGACTCTGACGATTTGCTGGCCCCGTTTTGTCTTACACAGCGGGTAGGAATCATGGAAGCGAATCCTGACCTGGATTTTGCTGTCTTCCCGATGCTTATTTTTTCCGATAATGTAGCCAGCGCAGAATACGCATGGAATGTGGCTACGCGCGAGGAAGATGTATTTCGGTTTTTACGAACCGATGCCGTGTGGCAGACCAGCGGTGCGATCTGGCGCAGGTCGGCCCTGGAAAAAATCAATGGCTTTACGGAGGGTCTGCAGTGCTGGCAGGACCTGGACATCCACCTGAAGGCATTGCTGCAAAACCTCAACTATAAAAAGTTTTATGACCTGCCGCCCGATTGCTATTACCGCAAGCACAGCCAAGGGAGCATTAGCCAGGAGCGTATCAATACGCCAGAGAAACTCAACAGCAGGCTGCATCTTTTTCAGGCGGCCGTAAAGTTGATCGAAACAAAGACTGGAGATAAGACTCTGTATTACGAAAATATCCGTTTGATGGCCAACGGGATTTTACTGAGCGCTATCCGCGCGCTTCAGTTTTCTTTTTTCATGAGAATGTTTCTACGTAAAGAGGTGTGGCGTCTTCTCAATGGGGCACAGCGGGTTGATCTCTTGCTGGATGGGTTTTATTATTTTGGTCGGATCTACCGATTCCTGCGACTGTCTAAACATAGACCTGCCCGCAGTGAACGGCATCTCCTTCCGTCTGAAATCGGAAAACATGTATGGATAAAGAAGTAACGATATCGATTGTCATACCGGTGAAAAACGGCATGGCTACGCTGGGTGATTGTCTTGCCGGAATCCGTAGTCAGACATTGTATGAGCAATGTGAAATTATCATGATCGACTCGGGCTCTACAGATGGAACGGCTGAGTTCCTTGCCTCTCAGTCCGATGTGCGCCTATACAAAATTCCTGCTGAAAGTTTCAATCATGGACTTACCCGCAATTACGGAGTGTCGCTGGCCGTTGGTGAATATGTGCTTATGACCGTACAGGATGCCACTGCGGTCGACTCCCAATGGCTGGAGAAAATGATCCGGCACTTTGATGCCCCAAAAGTTGTTGCCGTGTGTGGTCAGCAAGTCGTGCCGCACCATGCCAACAAAAACCCACACGAATGGTTTCGCCCGGTGAGTGCCCCGGGCGTGCGCAAGGTTTCTTTTTTGGCGGCCCAGGATTTTGATAAGCTTACTCCGCAGGAGAAGAAGACTGCCTGCAGTTGGGATGATGTAAATGCCATGTACCGCAGAGAAGCCTTGATGTCAATCCCCTTTCGCGAAGCTTTTTTTGCCGAAGATGCGATGTGGGCGCAGGATGCTTTACGAGCGGGCTGGGAATTGGTGTACGACACAAATTCAAGGGTGTATCATTATCATTTCCAAAACTTTGAATATGCGTATAAGCGGATGCTTACCGCCTTGTATTTTTCATACAAAATATTTGGGTATACAGGTGTGAATACTGGAAATAACTTCGACTATATGAAAGTGATTTATCGAAATTTTAAGTACAAAGCTCCTTTTAAATGGATTCCGCATAACTTTCAGATCATGCGAGCAAAAGATAAAGCTTTTCGAGACTTTAATACATGCCTAACAAGCGGTGAAACTGACCTGGATTTATTTTATACCAACAAATGTACAGTGCCGCCTCTCGGAAGGAGCAGTTATAAATAGTATTTTAAATGGAACCTATTGTTTCTGTCTTGATGACCGCTTTCAACCGGGAAAAATTTATCGGGGAGGCTATTGAAAGCGTTCTACAATCAACATTCACTTCATGGGAACTGATTATTGTGGACGACTGCTCTAAGGATAAAACGGTTGAGATTGCTCAAAGCTATGCATCCAGTGATAGTCGGATTAGTGTTTATGTGAACGAAATGAATTTGGGTGATTACCCTAATAGAAATCGGGCAGCTAAATATGCCAAAGGAAAATATTTAAAGTATTTGGATGCTGATGATTTAATTTATCCTTATGGGTTGGAGCAATTGATTTTCTACATGGAGAGATTTCCCAATGCAGGTTATGGTCTATGTTCGTTGTCGCAAGACGATACTAAAATATTTCCCTTTCAACTTTCTTCCAGAGAAGCCTACTACAGACATTATTTTCAAACACAACTTTTTCACAAGGCTCCTCTTTCGTCTATCATAACACGAAATGCGTTCAATGCCGTGGAAGGTTTTAGTAATAAGCGGATGGTGGGTGATTTTGAAATGTGGCATAAATTATCAAAACAATTTCCAGTAGTTTTAATGCCGCATGGCATGGTGTGGTACAGAAAGCATAATGAACAAGAGATGTCAAGCCATAAAAAATATTTAATCAATTACATCCATGTATCTGAAAATATGCTTCGAGCCAATGATTGTCCTCTTGAAGCACCAGATAAAAAAAATGCGTTGAAAAAATTGAGGAATTATAAGATTAGCCAGGTGATTAAAGCAACAAGAAGATTTGAGTTCTCTTATTGTTATCTATTGATGAAAACATTCTAAGGGTCTCTTCAATGTTCATATTCAGCTATCTTTTTAAGAATCTAATAAAAACCATTACGCGTCACCTTTATTGGCTTTACCGATTGAGCAAATGTAAAATAGGCAAAGGCGTATTGGTAGATTTTCCTTTAATCATCGAAGGAAAGGGAATTTTTACTTTTGGAGATGGAATGAAGATACAGCACAAAGTCAATCTTGGTGCAGGAGCTGGCGCTACGGTATCATTTGGAAAAAATACAATGCTACAAGAGCAAGTGTATGTTCGAATAGACAAAGATGTGAATTTTGTTTTTGGTGATAATTGCTCGTTGGGGAAGGGTACAACTATTTATACCAATGCACATTGGCAAATAGGCAATGGAGTGGTGATCGCCTCCAACTGCGCACTTCACGCGCGTGAACCGGGAAAGAACGGTGAGTTTATCGTTGGCGAAGGTTCGCACATTGGAGACAATACAATAATTGATTTAACCGATAAAGTTGAGATCGGTAGAAATGTAGCCATAGGCCCCAACTGCACTTTGTACACGCATGATCACGATTATAAAAATACTGCCAACGTTGCTGCTTGGAAAGGCCCTTTAATAAAACACCCAATTATAATAGAAGACGGTGTGTGGGTTGGTTCAAATGTTACAATTCTGCCAGGGGTTACCATAAGTAAGAACGCAGTAATAGCTGCGGGAGCAGTTGTTAATCGCAGTCTTGAAGGGGAAGCCATATACGGTGGCGTGCCAGCCAAACTTCTTAAAAGAAACGTATAGCAGGTTGAAAAACAATTATTTTTCTTGCGATTTAATCGTTCCTATTTCCTGGTCATTTCTTGCTCCGCATTTTAAATAGTTGGTAGAAAAATATAAGACAGTGACTGATATTATTTTTATTTCTTTTCAATTTCCACCTGTTGTTTTTGGTGGAGTTTTTCGTCCTCTGAAATTTGCTAAATATTTGCCGGAATTTGGCATTCGACCTCACGTTTATACTTTGGACGAAGATTCTTACCGAGGTGTATATAGGAATGAAAAAAAAGATTATGCGTTGCTCAATGAATTGAATGGGCGAGATGTTCGTGTGACAAAAGTTCCGATGGATTCTGTATTCGATAAGTACAAAACAAAAGCCAGTGCCTTTTGGCATATTTACTTTACTATTTACGGAGGCAGCGAATACAAAATATGGGAAAAATATATTTTGGAGAAAGTATGCAGAGATTCAGAAGAAAATAATTTCAAAGCCGTGTTGGTAACTGCTCCTCCTTTTGGTATGATAAAAATCGGTGAGAAAATTGCAAAGAAATTGAATCTTCCATTAATACTTGATATGCGTGATGCCTGGTCACTTTGGTTGAATGCGCCATATGGAAGTATTTTTCACTACCTGCTTAGGAAGCGAAGAGAAAGACAGCATTTGGATTTTGCCGATAGTGTGGTGGCAACTACACAACAAACCATTGATGATTGGAAAGAATTACATCCTGGTCTTGATGAAGCTAAATTTAGCTGCATCAGCAATGGCTACGATGATGAAAAGAATGAAATGGCAATCATCCCTTTTTCGATTCAACCATTAAGCGATGATGCTGTTTTTACAATTGCCTATGTAGGCAGTTTTTATTATTCACCTCAGGTGAGGAAAGATATGTTACAGCCTTTTTATAAAAAAAGAGGCATGAAAATGATTCACTATTTTCCACGCAAACAGGATTGGCTTTACCGAACGCCCTACTTTTTTTTCCAGGCCCTTCAAGTAGCATTTCAAAAAGATCCTTCTTTAAAAAATAAAATACATATAAGGTTTGCGGGTCACAAGGAACCGTGGTTGTTGGATATGGTGCGGGAATTTTCATTGGAAGAAAATGTGGAGATGCTTGGTCTAGTGAGCCATTCGGAATCCTTACAAATTCAACGAGATGCTGATGCGTTGCTAATCACCTCAGCAAAACTGATAGGTGGAAAGGATTGCTTTGTTGCCGGAAAAACATTTGAGTATTTATCTATGAACAAGCCTATTTTTGGTTTTGTAGCTGAAGGATCTCAAAAAGATTTATTAGGTAAAGCTGGCAATACAGTTTTTTTTGATGTAGACGATGCGGAAGCAGCCGCATCACAATTGATTGAACTGTTGAAGTGTGGGAAAAATTTCAATCCGGATGTTGAATATATTAGAAGTTTTGAAAGAAAAAAACTTACATCTAAAATGGCGGAAGTGATACAGAACACCATTCATAAATTTTAATGATGCAAAAGAAGAAGTTACATATTGTTGTGGGTACACGCCCTAATTTTATTAAGGTTACTCAGTTCAAAAAAAATGCTGAAGCGTCACATTCTGAACTCGAAATAAAGATAATCCATACAGGTCAGCATTCTGACGATAAAATGTCGAAAGTGTTTTTTTCGCAGTTTAATTTAGCGCCTGATGAAGTGATCGAACTAAAAACGAAGACCGCCAATTCGCAAATAGCTGAAATTATGCTACAGCTGGAAGTTGTCTTGTTGAAAGATCGTCCTGACTATATTATGGTTGTGGGAGATGTAAACTCTACTTTAGCCGGTGCATTGGTTGCTAATAAAATGAACATTTCGTTAATGCATCTTGAAAGCGGCCTTCGCAGTTTTGACAGAACAATGCCGGAAGAAATAAACAGGATTATTACTGATGAATTGGCAGATCATTTATTTGTAACAGAACAAAGCGGTATTGATAATTTGCTGAGAGAAGGGAAACAAAAATCACAAATCCATTTTGTGGGTAATACTATGATTGATACGATGCTCTCTTTTGAAAACGAAATAGACCAGAGTAATAGTCTTGAGAATTTGCAGTTAGAACCAGGAGAATTTGCCTTAATGACTATGCACAGGCCTGCTACTGTTGATAATAAGGAAGGGCTTGCCCGACTTTTCGCATTGTTGAAAAAAATGAATGAGATGACGAAAGTTGTTTTCCCAATTCATCCCCGTACCAAAAAAAATATTGCTTCATTTGGCCTTGATAAAGAATTAATGGAAATGAAGAACATTGTGTTGACTGACCCGATGGATTATTTCGCTTTCCAAAAATTAATAAAGGAATGTCTTTTTGTATTGACCGATAGTGGTGGTATACAGGAGGAAGCAACACAACGAGGCGTGCCCTGTTTGACTTTACGGTCTAATACAGAGCGACCTATTACAGTTTCAGAAGGCACAAATACGTTAATTCCGTTTGAAATAGAGGCTGTGACACAACATGTAGAGGCTATAAAAAACGGACACTATAAAAAGGGAACTATTCCTCTTATGTGGGATGGAAAAGCTACTGACAGGGTGCTTAAAATAATTTCAAACTTATGATTATTGCACATTTCCACATGCCTGAGCTAGAACTTTGTCTGAGCGATGAGAATCCTGTTTTTAACCACAGCCAATCTTTCAACTAATCCCAGGCTTTACAAAGAAATTCTGCTGGCCGAGAGCGTAGGATATTCCGTTTCGTTAGTTGCCTTTCACCAAGGTGGGTGGAGTGACGAAAAAGATTTAGTGCTTCTTGGCAACATTAAAGGCCGTGCAGTTTATTTGTCAGCTCTTAGGAAACCATTTTGGCCTTGGTTTGTAAGTTCTTGCATTCATCAAGTGTGTATAAAGATCTGGCCTTTTTTCAAACGCCACTTATTAGTCAATGCACTAGCCCACAACAAAAGGACTTGGCTTATTCTAAACTATTTAAAACAAGTTCATCAGCATTACGACCTTATCATAGGTCATAATCTTGGAGCATTGTACCCGGCTTGGTTATTTGCAAAGGAAAATAATATCCCTTTTGGTTTCGATGTTGAAGATTTTCACCCGGGGGAGGCTTCGGTTAATGCAGATAGATATGAAACCGATAGGAGAGTTTTTTTGATGGCTCAACTTTTGCCTAAAGCTGCCTACTATTCTTTTGCCAGCCCGATGATTGGTTCTTATACTGCTGGTTTGATCCGAACCGTTGGTAAAACAGAGACGTTCTTAATCAACAATTGTTTTAGCGGGACTGATTTTATTTGCCCAAGCGCAACAGACGGTGCTTTAAAAATGGTTTGGTTTTCACAAAATATTAGTCAAGGAAGAGGACTTGAATGGATATTGCCTCTTTTGGATCGATACAGTGCATCCATCCGCCTTACATTAATTGGATCAGTATCTGCCACCTTTTATGATGAGCAACTCAAAATGAGGCCTTATGTGGAAGTGCTGCATCCGATGGATTCTAAAACGCTGAACCAGTCTTTATCAAAATATGATGTTGGCTTAGCGTTAGAATTAAACTCTGCCGACTTAAACCGACAACTTTGTCTGACAAATAAAATATGGGCTTACCTACAGGCAGGGTTATATATCATGGCTACTGATACTCCTGCCCAACGTTCTTTTTTAACTGAGCATCGCCTGCATGGTATGGTCACGTCTCAAGATGAAATATCGCTTAATCAAGGTTTGCAAAAAATCATCAGTGAAAAAAATAGAATTCGTGGCGAAGCAAAAGAACGTTATCTGAAAGCGAAAGTGTTTAACTGGGAAACAGAAAGTTCAAAACTGGCAAATAGGTGGTCTCAACTTTTGGAGAATGCCGCTGATGCGAGAGCGGATATGTTATGAGTTTCAAAAACGTTCTGATTATATATCCGCATTGGTATCCGTCCAACCTGGCCGGTGTTCATCGTGCACGTTTGATCGGTAACCATCTCAAGGATTTTGGATGGCAACCTTATATCCTCGCGGTCGATGGTAAATATTATGAGGAAATACCAGATCCAAACATAGAATTGTTGTTTTCAAAAGATTTCATCGAATCCCGGGTAGATGCTTTTCCGTTGACCAAACCGCGGGTAATCGGAGATATTGGGATACGGGCTTTTTTCCAACTATATAGAAAGGCTTTGGAAATAATCCGGAAGGAAAACATTCATTTTGTTTGGATCCCCATTCCTTCTTTTTATGTGGCGCTGTTAGGGAGATTGTTGTACGAAAAAACAAAAGTTCCATACGGTATTGATTATATCGATCCGTGGGTGCATGAATTTAAAGGAGCGGATAAAATTTTCTCGCGCTCGTGGTGGAGCACAAAAATTTCCCGATGGCTTGAGCCGATCGCAGTAAAGAAAGCATCACTCATCACCGGTGTAGCAGAAGGCTATTATGAAGGTGTGAAAACACGCAATCCGCATCTGCAACAGCAAGCGGTATTCGCTGGGATGCCGTATGGAGGTGAAAAGAGCGATCATGAACAAGTGAAGCATTTAACGGCTAAGCCCTACTTTTTTCCCGGGAAGCAAGGCAAAATGCACTTGGTGTATGCGGGTGCGATGTTGCCCAAAGCTTACACATTATTGGAAGCGATGTTTGAAAGCATTGTTGCTAATCGGGAGCAATTCGATTCGATTGAGTTTCATTTTATTGGTACAGGTAAAACGCCCAACGATCCAAACGGATACAATATCAGGCCAACAGCGGAGAAATATGGTTTGTGGCAGAAGGTGGTTTTTGAGTATCCGAAGCGCATTCCGTACCTGGATGTGTTGATTCACCTGGAGGCGGCTGATGCGATATTTGTGCTGGGGAGCACAGAGGCACATTATACGCCCTCGAAAGTGTACCAAGGAGTGTTATCCGGCAAACCGGTATTTGCGATCCTGCACGAAGCGAGTTCAGCAGCGCAAGTGCTTACGAAGTCCAAAGCGGGGAGGGTAATGCCTTTTGGTGGTGAGCATGAAGTGTCAAAGGTGAAGCAGAATTTTACGTATGAGTTTATTCAGTTTATAGAATGGATCAAAGAATTTGATACGACAAAAATTGATATGGACGATTTTGAAAAATATTCGGCTCACAACGTGACGAAGGTATTGGTAGAAGCGATTGAAAAGGCGATAAATAAATTTGAAGATTTGAAAATTGGGTGATTTGTTGATTCGGTGGTAAACGGTTCTAATCGCGGGGCACGCAAAAAAGGGTGGAGAGATTTTCAGGAGGAGTGGGCTGGAATTCACTTATGCAAGTAGGACAAGACACGGAGTATTTACTATGGCAAGGATATTGGGCGCCAGATTTTGCTATCAGCCAGGAAGGTTCGCTGTTTATAAGTAATAGGGATTCCGGAACGATTTCAGGAATGGATTTTAAAAAGCACCCAGAAAATGGAACAGAGGGTTAGAAGTGAAATTATCAACTCGTCCCGGTTCACAAAGTCACAGCAACGGTTGTACCTTAAAGCCTGTTTTTTAACATCGTGAGATAAGACTGGCACGACCAATTCACCCGGGTGAGGAGGCAGTTAATGCATTGGAAGATGCGCTTATTTATGCCGGTCCGTTTCGTTCAAAAACATCTTCAGTTTTATTTTAATAAGTATTGTCTGCGCGGCCCTGTTGGATATTAAAAAGTGATATATAGCAACGCCTCCTACTCATTTAACTTTATTCGCAATGAAGCTTTACGTTCAATATGGATGCGGCAAGTCAGCTCCGTCCGAATGGATTAATTTTGATATTTCCCCAACTCTTCAATTACAAAAGAAGCCAATACTGGGTTTTTTGTTACGAAGAAGACTCAATACCCAATTTCCGCCCAACGTCAAGTATGGTGATATTATTCGTGGGTTACCAGGCATCGCGGAAGAATCCTGTGATGGGGTTTATTGCTCTCATGTACTTGAGCATTTGAGCCTTAAAGATTTTCGAATCGCTTTAACTAATACCCGTAAGTTGCTTAAACCGGGAGGTATTTTCCGGTGCGTGATGCCTGATTTGGAATATTATGCAAAGGCTTATCTCAAAGAGATGCAGGATGAAAATGTTCAAGCTAGCTATAATTTTATAAAGAGCATTCATATGGGGGCCGAAGAACGTCCGAAGAATCTGAAAACTTTTATTGTCGCTTTTTTAGGTAATTCCAAACATCTGTGGATGTGGGATCGTCTTTCCGTTAAAGTTGAATTGGAAAAAGCAGGATTTTCATCTGTTCGGCAATGCTATTTCAACGACTCGAAAGACCTCATGTTTCAAAGGGTGGAGTCACCCGGGCGTTTTAACCAGGCAGTTGCTTTTGAGGCTGTTAAATAGTTTTATTGGGGGAGCAACCATTTTCAAATGGAAAAGTTAGCTGATTCTGCATTGAATAGTCTGGTTCGAAAGAGACTTGCGATTATTACCACTCACCCAATACAATATAACGCGCCCATGTTTAAATTGTTGGCATCAAGTGCCGTGGTGGATGTGAAGGTGTTCTATACCTGGAGCCAGTCGCGCACGAAGGTGTATGATCCGGATTTTAACCTGGAGCGCAATTGGGATATAGACTTGCTGAAAGGATATCCATACAAGTTTGTGAATAACGTTGCAAAGAATCCAGGCTCTCATCACTACAAAGGCATTGTCAATCCAACATTGATTACAGAAATCAAAAAATGGGGAGCGGAGGCGCTACTGGTGTTTGGCTGGAACTTTTCGAGTCACCTGCAGGCGATGAGATATTTCAAGGGTACAATTCCCGTACTTTTCAGGGGGGATTCCACCTTGATCGATGAGACTGAAGGATTTTCCATGAAGAAGGTAATCCGGAGGTTTGTGTTGTCTTGGGTGTATCGTCACATTGACTACGCGCTCTATGTAGGTACCGCCAACCGAAACTATTTTCTTGCCCATGGAGTAAAACAGGAGCAATTGATTTTCGCCCCTCATGCCATCGATAATGAGCGTTTTGTCAAAGACGATTCAAAACAAAATGAGCGCGCCCGGAAGTGGCGAAACCAATTAGGTATTGAACTGGAGGATATCGTGTTTTTGTTTGCGGGCAAATTAACCCCAAAGAAAAATCCAGAGCTTTTGATCCGGGCCTTTCAGGCGGTGCGTGATCAGGCTAAGGCGAAGATGAAGCTGGTGATCGCGGGCACAGGGGAATTGGAAGGAGTGTTGAAAGAAAACTTTGAAAAAGATAATGATATCCGATTTATTGGGTTTCAGAATCAAAGCCAGATGCCTGAGCTATATCGAGTAGGTGACATTTATGTGATGCCGTCACGGGGTCCCGGTGAAACATGGGGATTGGCCGTGAATGAAGCGATGGCTTGTAGGCGGGCCGTTCTCGTAAGCAGTGCCTGCGGTTGCGCTGTTGATCTGATTGAAACCTCCATAAATGGTTATGTATTTAAGAATGATCAATTGAATGACCTGGTTGACAAAATGTCGTTGTTATCAGATAAGGAAGCTGCAGCAAAGATTGGTGAAAGAGCTTCCGATAAAATCATGGATTGGAATTATGAAAAAATAATAAAGGCTGTCGAACTATTTATTGAAAAAACATTGCTGAATTAATTTTGTAGGTAACGGATGAGTATGCGGGCGTTTTTATTTTCCGCTCTGGTGGCGGTGATCGCTTTGGCAAGCAATGCATATTTCATGTCTGCTTTGGGGCTAGGTTTATTTACATTCGCAATTGTTGATTTCCTGGATAAAGTGGGCAAGGGCATACCCATATTGGAAGCCATGTTTTTTATTGCCTGTCTGCAATGGGTTGTCGGGCCCTATATCGACTACCTCATTGAATACCGACATTTTAAATACCATATGTATGTCCCTGAGACAGCCTACATGGATTTGGTAGTACCCTCACTGTTCCTGTTTGCCTTGCCGCTATATTTCATCTCCAACCGAATTGATTATTCTTATTTTCTAAACCGGATACAGAGCGTCCGGGTTTCTGACCGGCTTGCTATCAATCTCATCCTCATTGGATTTTTGTCAGATGTTGCAGGAAAGTTTGCCCCCCTTTCCCTTGCATTCCTTTTTTTCCTGGCTTCAGGTATAAAGTTTGTAGGTTTACTTTGTCTTTTTTATAACAATAGCCAGAGGAAGTGGGTTGCTTTTTACTTGTTGTTTGCCTTTCAATTCTTACTGGCCGTGGGGGGTGGTATGTTTCATACTCTCTTGTTGTGGCTGGTGTTTGTATTTCTTTTTCTGGCAGGTTTCCACCATCTATCTTTTACATGGAAAGTGATTTTGGTCGCGGTAGGTTTCACCGCCATCTTCATCTTGCAATCCATTAAAGTCGAATTCAGGAAGGAAATCTGGCAGGGTGGCTTCAAGAAAAATAAAACCGAGCTGTTTCTTACGCTGTTTTTTGCTAAGGCTGAGAGTTATCTTGGATCCACTACCGAAAATCTTGCTCGAATCAAGGAGGAAAAGGAGCTTGATGAGGCAAATAACCGTCTCAATCAAGGGTGGATCATCTCTCGTATAATGAGCCAGATTCCATCGCATAAGCCATATTTGCAGGGGGAAACTATCGAAGATGCAATATATTCCAGCCTGGTGCCACGGTTTTTGGTGGAATCCAAAGTTGCCGGTGGAGGTGGCAGTTTAACTTATGAAAGATTAACTGGGTTTCATTTGCTGTCAGCATCTATGGGCACAGGTGTATTGGGGGAGGCCTATGGCAATTATGGGGTGGAAGGAACGTTTTTGTTCATGTTCCTATGGGGATTGTTGTTGGCACTACTATTTCAACTGCTTTTCTTCAAGGCCAGGACGCTAACTCTATTGCCGTTATTTCTGCCAATCATTTTTTTGCAGGTGATTAAGGCAGAAACAGATTTTTTTACGGTATTGAACCACCTGGTAAAGTCCACTGTATTTGTTTTTGGGTTTATCTATCTAGGAAAGTATGTCTTTAAAATACGATTTTGATTATTCTGATTGGTTGTAAGTGAAATCCTTCGTTGCCTTTTTACAACACTTTGTCCGATCAGGGTCTCCCACTGCGAAGATTATTTTGTTTTTGATCAAGACGGTGGTTTTCTATCTATTGATCAATTCCTTTTTTATGTTCTATATGGGGGTGCTGGTGCCCGAGGGAAAAGTGCACTCCACATGGCTTAGCGAACATGCTGATTTTGTCAGCTTGTTTCGGAGGTTTCTGTTGTGGGGCGGAACACGGTTTAGTTCTTTACTTGGATACCCCGCTACGCATGACGACTATATGATCTATGTGGAAGGAGTTGCAGGTGTACGCATCATTTATACCTGCCTGGGTTTTGGACTTATCTCGGCCTACACCGCCTTACTGCTGGGATGGCCGGGGCGCTGGCAGCAGCGCCTGATCAGCGGGGCGATTGGCATAGTGATGATCATTGTACTCAACATGATGCGGCTTGGCGGACTGGCGGTATTGTTTGTCACCGGCCATTACGATCTCTTTGATAATGTGAACCACCATGATATTTTCAATGGCATTGTGCTGTTCATTTGCTTCCTGCTTTTTGTGAGACATGTGCGTGCTGCGGATCGCGCCAATAGAGAAGTTGCTCCTCCATCCCGGGAATGAAGGTTGTATTTTTTAGTCGCAAGCCTTTTCCCCATCAGTTCAGTATTGAACGGGTATTTGATGGCATTAGCCAGGAGCTTAAGAAGGACGCCACGCTGCAGGTGGAGACGAAAGTGATGCCGTATTTCAGTACCGGCATTTTGCCGCGCCTGAAAAACATCTGGTGGGCGCGGAAGCACCAGGGGGACATTAACCACATCACGGGTGATGTGCATTACCTCGCACTTGGGTTGCCTGGTCGCAACACGGTGCTCACCATCCATGACCTTAATTTTCTGAATCATCCGCATCCGGTTGCGCGCTGGCTGCTGAATTTTTTTTGGATGACTCTGCCCTTGAAGAAGGTCCGTTATATAACTCTTATCTCTGAGGCAACCCGAGAAGACCTGCTACGAAGATTTGATTTTCCAGAAAAAAGGATCCGGGTGATCCCCAATTATTACGATGCCACATTTTTCCGGGTGCCGAAGGAGTTTAATGCAGCGCAACCGCGTATCCTGCAGATCGGCACCAAGGCCAACAAGAATGTGCCGCGATTGATTGAGGCACTGGAAGGAATTTCATGCCATCTGGTGATTATTGGGGCCGAGTCACAGTCAGTGCGTGAGGCGTTGCAGCGATTCCATATTTCCTTTACCTGGATGCAGCGGCTCACCGATGACCAACTGAAGGAACAATATGCGTTGTGCGACATCGTAAGTTTTGTTTCGACTATCGAAGGTTTCGGGATGCCCATCCTCGAGGCACAGGCAATGGGACGCGCGGTGATCACCAGCAACATTTCATCGATGCCCGAAGTAGGAGGCGAGGGGGCGCACTATGTGGATCCCTTTGATGTGAAGGACATTCAAACCGGGATACGAAAAGTGATTCATGAAAACCACTATCGTAGTCTGCTCATTGAGAAAGGTTTTGTCAATGTGAAACGCTTTGAGTTGCACGAGGCGGTAAGCTTGTACCGGAATTTATATTACGAAGTTTATTCGAATACGTATTTAAAAGACGCAAAGGAAATGTGAGGCGGAAAGTATTTCTTCTTTACCCGTATTATTACCCGCACTACAAAGCTGGAGGCCCAGTGCAGTCGGTTTACAATCTGGCCGGCTGCTTCAAAAATGAGGCGGAGTTTTTTTTCATTTCGCTGGACAAGGATATGGACGGGGTAACTCCTGAAATGCCGGTGATGTGTGGTGCCTGGCAGCGCGGCCCGCAGGGCGAATCTATTTATTATACCCCGAAGTTATCTTTTCATCTGGTTCAAAAACTTTTTGCTGAGGTAAGGCCCGATGTGGTTTTTGTGAACGGACTCTTCAACATTGCCACCACGCTGCCGGGGGTGCTTTGTGCGAAGTTGTATAGGCGGAAGCTTATCATCTCTCCCCGCGGGATGTTGCAGCCGTGGGCGTTGCGGCAAAGTAACACGTTGATAAAAAAAATATTTATCAGGGTGCTACGGCTGGTGGTGGGCCTCCGGGTTACCTGGCACGCCACCGATGAACTGGAGAAGCAGGATATATTGAAGCACTTTGGCAGCAGGCAGAAGGTACACATCGCGTCCAACGTGGCGCGGCCACTACGTGATTATACTGGCTTACCGTTACCTGACGCAGGCCCGGTTCGCCTTGTGTTTTTGTCTTTGATTAATCCCAACAAGAACCTGCACCTGGTGATCGAGGCGCTGAAAAGGGCGGAAGGCAAGTTCGTACTTGATATTTTTGGTCCTGTTGCTGACAGGGGCTATTGGAACCTGTGTTTGGAGAAGATGGAAGGAATGAAGGATATCCGATACCATGGTCCGGTAGTTCCGTGGGAAGTGCCGGATGTTTTGCAGCACTATCATTTCTTTGTGTTGCCCACGCAGGGCGAAAATTTTGGTCACGCCATCTTTGATGCACTGTCATCAAGTGTGCCGGTCATCGTTTCCCGGAATACTCCGTGGAAAGATATTGACACCAAAGGGGCTGGCTATTATGTCGATTTGGATGGTGGCAAATCACTCACGCTACTCTTGTCAAAGATTGGAAAATTGTCCCCAAAAGAGTATGACCAACTGAGGCAGGGAGCTCACCAGTATGCTGGGCACTTTCTGAGTGGAAAGGATTATCGATGGGAGTATCAGTTTTTAGTGGGAGTATGAATAATTTTTGATTTGAGATTTGTGAATGAGTCCTTCCATCTGAGCTTTGAAATTGTTAGTAAATCTTAAATCTTAAATCTATAATTTAAACCCACCAACGTTTGTCAAAATATTATAGCACCAAAGAGAAGTTGTTGCGCGTTATATGGGGTGCGGTGGAGCCGTTGTTCTTCCGCTATTCACCCCGCTTGTTGTACGGCTGGCGCAACCTGGTTTTGCAGGCGATGGGAGCGAAGCTTGGAAAAAACGTGAAGATATATCCCTCGGCCAAAATCATGTACCCATGGCTGCTGGAGATTGGTGACAACACCACCATTTCATGGGAAGTAAAAGTATATAACCTTGGCTTTAGTAAAATCGGCAGTAATACGATGATCTCTCAATACAGCCATTTGTGTGGTGGTACGCACGATTTCCGCTCCCCGGATTTTGATTTGATTCGCACCGGGTTTACCATCGGCAATCAAGTGTGGATTGCTGCGGATGCCTTTATAGGCCCCGGTGTGAAAGTGGGGGATAGGGCAGTGGTGGCAGCGCGGGCGGTGGTTGTGAAAGATGTAGAAACGGGAAAGATCGTGGCGGGGAATCCTGCCAAAGTGATTGGCATGCGATAGAGTCACTCAAAGAAGGCCATTCTATTCAACCAAAAAAAAGCCCCCGATCAAGAGACCGGGGGCTTTTTCAATTTATTGCTCACCTAATCAGATGAGAGCATACAATACGTAAACAAGTGCATAAAAACCGACCATTATCATCACATGGCCGAAAGAACCGGCACGTTGAAAATAAGATTCGATCACATTTGATTTTGACTCCAGCCTTACAGACGACAAACGCTTGATTCTTTCCATAGTGTCATTCAATTATGATACAAAGGAATAGGATCGCTCAATTATATAATTACTGGAATCGGCAATTAACTTATAGAAGCAAGTTTTTGGCAGATTTTGTCGATAAATGGATGTTTGGCCTGCTGACAAAAACCTTAGTTTCTTTTGAATTTTGCCAAATATACAGTTGTTCGTGCAAGTAATTGAATGTTTAAACGCCTTTTTGTGGGGGAGGCGGATGATTGAAAAGGATGTCTGTTTCTCTTTTTCGAAGGGAAAAATCCGATGTCAGATATTTTGTAATTTTTTATTTGAAATAAATCAAAAAACAAAAGTGTGGCCGAATTCAAAGCATCCGTTTTCAGCGAACTTTGATAACACCCTGGGCCCTGGAGACCCTGATGGTTTGTAACAATGGGCTAACATTCATTTTAATTTTTGGTAATTCTTATTTGCCGATCTTTGGGCATTTAACTTTTAGCGTGGCAAAAAGAAAACGCGTAGTAGAACTTGTCGTTATCTCCGATGTTCACCTTGGCACGTACGGTTGTCATGCTGAGGAATTGCTTCGCTATCTGAAAACCATCAAGCCCAAGCGGCTCATTTTAAATGGCGACATCATTGATATGTGGCAATTCAGCAAACGCTACTGGCCGAAGTCGCACATGCAGGTGGTGAAACACATCACGGGCCTGCTGGCGAAGGGAACCAAGATTGCCTACCTGCCCGGCAATCACGATGAGATGCTGAGGAAGTTTGCGGGTTTTCGTTTGGGTTCGTTTCAAATTGTAAATAAAAAAATTTTATCACTGGGCGGGAAGTCAGCCTGGGTTTTTCATGGCGATGTATTTGATGTGACCATGAAGTATTCCAAGTGGCTGGCCAAGCTGGGCGCTATGGGTTATGATCTGTTGATCCTAATCAATTCACTTGTCAACTTTATTTTGAAACTGTTCGGCAAGGGGAAAATTTCACTCAGTAAAAAGGTGAAAGACAGCGTGAAGCAGGCCGTGAAATTCATTAACGACTTTGAGCAAACAGCGGCTGACATTGCCATTGAAAACGGCTATGACTATGTTGTGTGTGGGCACATTCACCATCCTGAAATTAAAAAGATAAAAACAGAAAAAGGCGAAGTCACGTATCTCAATTCAGGCGATTGGGTAGAGAATCTAACTGCATTGGAATATCATCCGGAGGGTTGGCGCATCTATCGTTATGCGGATGACAAGCAAGCGCAGTCGGTAAAAATCTCGCGGAAGCAGAAAATTAATTTGGACAATGACGAGATATTTAAAGACCTTGTCAATGAATTTCTGCAACCTAAAAAATGAATATTCTTTACGCCATCCAGGGAACGGGCAACGGACACCTGAGCCGTGCTGTTGATGTCATTCCGGAACTAAAAAAATACGGCAACCTTGACTTGTTTGTGAGCGGTGCGCAAGCGGAAGTGAAACTACCTTATCCGGTAAAATATAAATCGAAAGGTTTAAGTTTTTATTTTGGAAAAAGTGGTGGTATCAATTTTCTGAAAACGTTTCAGAAGAACAGTTCGAAAGAGGTGATCAAAGAGATCAAGAGTTTTCCGGTAGAGAAGTATGATTTGATTGTGAATGATTTCGAGCCCATCTCCGCCTGGGCTGCGCGAAAAAGGGAGGTTCCTTGCATTTCACTCAGCCATCAATCGGCACTCCTTTCAAAAAAATCACCCCGGCCGCGCGTGATCGATCCCTTCGGTGAGTGGATTCTTCACAACTATGCGCCTGTAAAAAAATATGTTGGTTTCCATTTTGAAGAATACGACAAGAATATTTTCACACCCGTAATCCGTTCCGCTATCCGCGATGCGAAGGTTTCAAACAAAGGACATTATACCGTTTATCTGCCGGCCTACGATGATAAAAAATTAGTGCAGCGCTTGCTCAAGGGGCCGCGGGTGAAGTGGCATATTTTTTCGAAGCACACCAAAACGCCCTATCATGTTGGGATGATTTCTGTTTTTCCCGTGAGCGGAGTTGACTTTGTGGAGAGTGTGGTGACCAGTGCGGGGGTCTTGTGCGGTGCCGGTTTTGAAACCCCGGCCGAAGTGCTTCACATGAACAAGAAGTTGATGGTTGTTCCCATGAAAGCGCAGTACGAACAACATTGCAATGCGGCTGCCTTAAAAAAGATGGGAGTTCCGGTTTTGAAGAAAGTGAAAAAGAAATCCATCAAGAAGATTACCAAATGGATTGAGGAGTCGAAGCCATTGGACATTTCCTTTCCGGATATTACTGCCGATGCCGTGAAGGCAGTGATGGAGAAATTCGAAAAATTTTAATCGGCTATCTCCAGTCTTTCCAGAACTTCGGCAATCGGGTACTCTTTTAGCCCGGGACGATCTTCAGCGTTTCCTTGGAGGCTTAATCCATCGATGGGAAGGTTTAGATACTCTTCAACGTTTTCCCCCGGCCTGGCAAAGATTTTAAAATCTTCTTTTAGTTCATTCATCGATTGTTGAAGCGAAGAAATGTCTGGGGACGAAATCTCTAGAAACAGGATTTGATTTTTGTGAAGTATCAGTTGTTCTTTTTTTGAAAGCAAATCCTCTGGAGTTAATTGTACCACCAGGTTCTGTTCTTCTGCATCGGCACTCAAAAGCCGGATAGGCTTCACAATAAAATCCGCCTGATAGGCCTCTACCTTCTCGTCTGCTCCGATTTCGATTCCAAACTTTGGCCCGCTCAACCACCCGGTTATCTCCTTGAAAGTTTTGGGATCAATCGAGGCAGCCGGAAATGACAAATAATCGACACCCATGCCCGCGCAGTAACGCGCTTCACTCAGATTCGTCACGTTTCCTACTTTCACTTGCCTGGCTAAACTCATGCCCAAATATTGGAAAGAAAGAAATAACTTTGTGCATAAAGGTCCGCGAAAATTAATTGGTTGAATGAGATTGAATTTTTTGAAAAAGATTGGATGGTTCGCGGCTCTGGTATTGTTCAGTTGTTCGGACAATACTATCCCCGTTCTTTCTGATCGTTTATATTATCCTATTCATGCCAATTATTACTGGGATTATTCGGTCAGTCAAACAGATATTCTCCAAACCACCACTTGCGTCAGTGGTGGCCAAACCGTAAGCAATTATCAACTTCGAATGGTTGTAACCGATTCGCTTACGAATGGTGAAGGAGGAATCACTTTCGTCATTCACCGATACACAAGACCCGATGCCTCTTCGTCCTGGGCTGACCTCGATACCTGGTCGGTGCGGACTACCAGCAATTCGGTAATTCAATCAGAGGGAAATGTTTCTTATGTTAAACTCGTTTTTCCGCTCAGCGACAGTTTAAAATGGAATGGAAATTTGTACAACGATCAGGCGGCTGAAAATTATATAGCCGTGGCAGTCGGAAAGCCCTTTTCATCCCACGCAGATAATTACACCAAGACAGCCACTATTTTTCAAAGTCGCTACGATGACTTTTTCATTTCGCGCGATCAGCGCAACGAAGTATATGCTTATACTATCGGGCTGGTATATAAGAAGATTGATCAAAGAACTTTTTTTCAAGAGCCTTGCTATGGCCAGCAGATAGTGCAAAAAGGTTTGATTTATGAACAATGGTTGATCGCTTATGGCAAGTTGTAGAATACTTCTTCTATTGCTGATTTCATGTGCCGGCTTCGCTCAAACCAACCGCTACTTTGTTTCATTTAAAGATAAGGCGAATACACCCTTTTCAATTTCGAATCCTACTCAATTCCTGACTCAAAAGAGTTTGGATAGGAGAAGCAAGGAAGGCTTTGTGTTGAGCGGTGAAGATTTGCCTGTTGATCCCCATTACGTTGCGCAAGTGAAAGCCACCGGAGCATCGGTGTTTTATACTTCGCGATGGTTCAATGGTGTGTTGGTGCAGATGGATGCAAGCCTGGAGGCTGCTGTTTCTTCTTTGTCATGTGTTTCAAAACTCGAATTGGTGGCCTATGGGACAAAACTTTTGGGAGGGAGGGCGCGGAAAGTTGAATCCGCCAACAGTTCATCCACTTTAGATAATCAGCAGCAATTGCAAATGCTCGGCCTCGATCAAATGAATTCGTTGGGTTACCGGGGCGAAGGAATCGATGTGGCCCTATTTGATGCCGGCTTTATTGGGGTAAACACAACAGCGCCATTTCAACATCTTTATAACGAAGGGCGAATCAAACAAGTGAAAAATTTTGTTGACAATAGCCAGGATGTTTACTCGGCCTACTTTCACGGCACAGAAGTTTTATCTGTGATGGCAGGCTATGATGCGGGGCATTACGAAGGCGGGGCTTATAAAGCCAACTACTATTTATATCAGACCGAGGATGCTTATTCCGAGTATCGCGTAGAAGAATATAATTGGTTGTTTGCCGCAGAGCTCGCTGACAGTGCCGGAGTAGATGTGATCAATGCTTCTCTCGGCTACAATACGTTTGACGACAGCAGCATGGACTATACGTATCAAAATATGGATGGAAAAACTTCGGTAGTTGCGCAGGCTGCTACAAAAGTTTTAGCCAGGGGAATTTCCGTTGTAGTGGCCGCGGGAAATGAAGGCGGCAATTCATGGCATTATATTCTTACTCCAGCAGACGCCAAGGGAGTGCTTGCGGCAGGAAGTGTGGATGCCTCCTTGAACATCAGTTCATTCAGTTCCTCCGGGCCAAGTGCTGATGGGAGAATCAAGCCTGACATCGCAGCCATGGGCAGCGGCACCGTCATTATTCAAACGGATGGAAGTGTTTCAACTAATAGCGGAACAAGCCTGGCTTCACCACTCATCTCTTGCCTGTCTGTTGGTTTGCGTCAGGCATTTCCGCAGGCGTCACAAAAGGTTATCTATGATTTGATCGTTAACTCCGGAAGCCTGGCGGATTCACCGAATAACAGCATGGGTTATGGAGTTCCAAACTTCATGGTAGCCAAACAGCTTTTTGAGCTACCGGATGAGTATGCTGTTTACCCAAATCCTGTCGGTAATAGCCTGCTTAAAATTTTTTTTAAAAACCCTCAAGGCCAACGTGTAAATCTTTCCCTTTACGATTCAACAGGGAAGGAAGTATTGTTGCGTGACGCCATCGTTAATTGGGATAATAACCCGATCGTGTTTGCGTTTTCTGAATCGTTAGCTTCCGGCATTTATTTTCTCCGGGTACAATCGCCATTGTCTGTTAAGACAACCAAGATTATCAAGATCTAGTATTGCCTAAGGGATTAGTAATCAGTTTCGAGCCGATTACCTATGCCACGCGTTCTGCATTAAATGCGTCTTTTTCTAAGATATTTCCTATTTTTCGGATTAATTCATTTTGTAAGCACAACTCAATGCATCGGTTTTTTCTTTTTCTCTTGTTTGGTGGTTTTATTTTTTTGACTTCGTGTGTTCCTAACCGAAAGCTCATTTATCTCCAGAAGGAGCCTGGTTTTGAAACCAGAAAGCAACCAAAGGACTCGGTGGTCAGGAGCTATGAGCTGGATGCATTTGATTATAAAATTCAGACAAACGATATCCTTTCGGTTCGATTTCAAAGTTTAACAGAGAAAGAATTTGATTACTCCCAACAGGGGCAGACAGGAACCACATCTGGACTTGGTGGCGCAGGCCAAAACACTATGCTGCTGAGGGGAGATTTGGTCGATGACCACGGGGAAATCCCAATGCAAGTGGTTGGGAAGGTGAAGGTAGCAGGTTTAACATTGTATCAAGTACAGGATACCCTTCAAAAGATCGCCAACCGATTTCTTGAATTTACAATTGTCAAAGTCCGCCTCTTGAATTATCGTGCCACGATATTGGGAGAAGTTAATTCCGAAGGCACGGTAGTATTTGGGAACAACCGGGTCACGCTCATGGAGGCTATTGGTTTGGCTGGCGGCCTGGGTGATTTGGCCGACAGGTCAAACATTAAGATTGTAAGGCAAGTCAATTCAAAAACAGAAGTTCATTATGTGGATGTTTTAAGGGAAGATTTTATGAAGTCCCCCTTTTATTACGTCCATCAAAATGATTTAATCATTGTTCCGCCATTGCGGCAGC
This sequence comes from uncultured Ohtaekwangia sp., assembly GCA_964510765.1. Taxonomy (GTDB): domain Bacteria; phylum Bacteroidota; class Bacteroidia; order Cytophagales; family Cyclobacteriaceae; genus ELB16-189. Next base: position 24,153 of record CAZECP010000070.1, read on the forward strand.
GCCCCTTCAGAAGGTATTTCTCACAAAACATGACCTTGCTACTTTCGGGTATGTCCGTGATCTTGTTGGTAATTACCCTTAACAAAAAATAGCATGGAGCAGGGTTTTGTTGAGCGTAAAACGGAAGGCCTTACCATCGATTACAAAAGAATCGCCTACCGGGCGCTGAGAAACTGGTACTTCGTTGTAGCAAGCCTAGTAACGGCTACAGGCATTGCGTATGTGACCAATCGCTATTCGGAGCGGATCTATACCATTTCGACTTCTTTGATTATCAAGGAAAAAGAGGACATCAGCGGAGCTGAATTTTTGTACAGCAATCCATTACTTACTCCCTATCGCAACTACCTGAATGAACCCTACCTGATCAGGTCTTACCCGGTGATTGGTTCAGTGATCAATAAACTGAACTTTGATGTTGCCTTTTTTAAGGAGGGCAATATAAAAACCACCGAAGCATATAATCTTCCTGTCAAAGTCAAGCTGCTCCTTCAAAATGGATCTTACGGTGCATCCCTCAATTTTACTGCACTGGATGAGGAAAATTTTTCTGTGAGTGATGCCGGCAAGGAGGCCACTGGCACCACAAGAATTTTTCATTACAATGACAGCATAGCGTATAAAGGCCACCATTTTATTGTAATTAAGGAAGCCGGGAAAAGTATTTCAAAAATAAAGAATGAGCGCTTTATTCTCACCTTCTTAAACCCCATTGCAGTAGCTGGATCCTATATCGGTAAACTGAATGTAGCCTGGGCCGAGGAAGGTTCAGGTGTACTCAATTTGTCGCTAATCGGTTCCAATCCTGCTAAAGAAATCGACTTCCTCAATGGTTTGACTTCTGCCTACCAGCAGTATGACCTTGAAAAGAAAAATCTCACTGCGGAACGAACCATTCAATTTATCAGGAAGCAATTAATCGATATCTCCGATTCCCTGAAAGTTTTTGAAAGACAATTGCTGAAATTCAAAATTCAAAATTCATCTTATGGGGCATCTGTTGATTTGACGGTGGGCGCTTCATTTAGCCAGAATGGGTCATCGCAAGGAACGACTGGCTCCTCCATTGAGCCTTCCGGAATGTCAGATGACGTAGCGACCCGGCTCTATTCACAGCTAAAATCCCTGGATGCTCAAAAAACAGAGCTCATCATCCGAGCCAATTATTTTAACTATTTAGAAAAGACAATTCGTGATAATAACAATCTTAACCTGATGGTTTTACCGGCTGCGATGGGCATTCAGGATGAGGTACTTGCTGATCTTATAAACAAAATTGTTGAAATTCAACTTGAAGTGAAACTGCAGTTGGAGAAAAAACTCAACGACAATCCGTTGGTGCAAAACAGCCTGGAAAGATTGAAGGAGATCAAAGGGTATTTGATCGATGCCGTTAATGAACTACGCGTAGCTGACAGGTTCAAAGATGAAGTGCTTAAGAAAAAAATCGATGATTTGCAGAAGCAAATTGATCAATTACCGGCAGAGCTGCGTGAATTTATTACTGTTCAAAGGGGCTATTCCCTGCTGGAAGGTCTTTATGTTTTTCTCATGCAAAAAATGTCGGAGGCAGCCAT
>CAZECP010000071.1:0-25488 GCA_964510765.1 uncultured Ohtaekwangia sp.
CCCAACCTTCTGATCCGTAGTCAGATGCTCTATTCAGTTAAGCTACAGGCCCGGTTCTTTTTTCAAAGAGCCGCAAATTTAAAAGAATAAATCCGATTGGCAAGAGTTTGTTTTTGGTCACTTAAAACATTCGTGTAGTTTTGCCGTTCTAAAAACGACTTATGGTGAAGCGATTGTTATTTTTTATTTTGATCGTAATGTTAGGCGCAGGGGTGTCTCACGCTCAGGAGAAGCAAAAGAAAGCTTTCCGGCCTGATATTCCCGGTAACTTCATGATCGATTTTGGTTTTAACACAGCACAGAATTCACCGGCCAATTTTGTTCCGGGTGGCTGGGGCTCGCGAACACTTAATTTATACTATCACTATCCTATCCGTTTGTTCAATTCAAAATTCACATTTAATCCAGGCGGAGGCTTTTCTTTCGAGAGGTTCAAATTGACAAACAATTACACTTTATCGAGTACATCAACGAATGGTGCTTATCTGCTCGTGCAGGCACCCACGGTGTTACAAACAAATGGTGTTCCTCCAGCCATCGATAAAAGTATGCTTGTGGCCAACTACTTTGATTTGATGCCGGTAGAGATTAAGTTCAGCAATAATCCGAAGGACCCCGCTCGCGGTGTTAATTTAGCCGTTGGAGCACGGGTCGGTTTATTATTGGAATCTCACACAAAAATAAATTATGCAATTGACGGGCAATCCGTTACCTATAAAGACAAACAAAGCCACGGCCTTAATTCATTTCGATACGGCATTTACACGCGCCTGGGGTTGGGCAATTTTAATTTCTTCTGGTTTTACAACTTCTCACCTTATTTCGCGAGCGGCAAAGGGCCTTATAATTCGGGAACAGATCAGACATCAACGATTATGAATACCATGACTTTCGGTATTTCATTGAACGGCTTCTAATAAGTAGAAGAAGGAAGGAAAATTATTTGCCGGTGAATGCCGGCTTTCTTTTTTCTAAAAATGCCCGAACTCCCTCCTGGTGATCAGAAGTCTGCCCGGCTATCTCCTGGTAGTATGCTTCGTAGTCCAGCATTTCCTCCAAAGTTGAAGTTGTTGATTTGTTAAGCATTCGCTTGATCAAGCCAATTGCTTTAGTAGGGGCGTTGGCAAAATAGTCTGTGTATGACCTTACTGCCGAATCCAGTTCATCAGGTGAACACACTTTATTGATCAAACCAAGTTGCAGTGCCTCACTTGCTTTCAAGCGGTTGCCCATGCTGCAAAGTTCAAACGCCTTTGCCATTCCCGTAAGCCGCGGGAGAAAATAGGATGAGCCTGAATCAGGCACGAGCCCGATGTTGATAAAAACCTCGATCAAGGTCGCATCTTCCGAGGCTACAATGATATCACACGCCAGTGCCAATGAACAGCCTGCGCCCGCAGCCACTCCGTTCAATCGACAGATGATTGGCTTTGGAAGATTTCGCATGCCGAGAACGATCGGATTATATCCGCGCTGAAGTGATTCAAAAAAGGAACGCTTCTTTCCGGCACTTGTCTTCAGGTCCTGCCCTGAGCAAAAGGCTTTCCCTTCACCTGTCAATACTACCACGCGCACGTTGTTATCTTTACCAATTGCTTTAAAGACATCCTGCAATTCAAATTTAATTTCGTCATTCAATGCGTTATACACTTCCGGGCGATTGAGTGTTACGGTTGCAACACCATTTTCAACGGAGTATTTCAGAAATTGATAAGTCATGATTTTGATTTTGTTAAGATCAGTCAAAGATAACATCTACACTTTTTAATCTTGTTTCATAATCCAAAAGTTTTTCGGTCAATTCGAAATAGTTGTTGCCATACGTTTCGTTCACATACAAGACGAAGTATTTATCACCGCGTACCCAGGTCATTTCATAGTTTGTGAGACTTGTATTGATGTGTTTTGTTTTTTCGCCAATCAGTACTTTTTCATTTTTTAGAACAGACGTGTTCAACGAATCACGACCGAGGATTTTAAACTTTCCAAATGCATTGATCAACTGCGGTGCAATGTTCTGCGCTAACCGGTATTTGGTTTTGCAAAGTATTCCATCGATATAGTAAAAGGTTTGCGACTCTACCCGGGATCCATAAATGCTCATCTTCGGATTTTTTACAATGAAAAATTCTGCACGGTCGTTAAAAAATCTTCCAAATAAATTCTCTTCGAGCATTTCTTCAGAGATAGAATCGCGAAGAGCATTACTTTGAAAAATTACATTCTCTGCTGAAGCATCAACGCTCTCTTGTTCCTTTTCGGTGGATTCGAACAACTTTTCAGAATGCTTTGTGCATGACGATAGAACTGGCAAAGCAGACAGGTACAGAATCCTAATAAAATATTTCACGGATTATGGTATTAGTAGATTTAATTTACAAAATCCCTGACACATCTGAATCCTACCGTTGCGTTTCGTTCAAAACCTTGTGACACCCGCAGTAAAAACTGACGATAGTGTAGCTCGCGCGGCCCCCCTTGCACATACCACCAACTCGCTGATGGTTTAAAAAAACTTCCACCTTTCATAATAACATACTGATAGCTTCCGCTCTCGTAAACATCATTTGTTAGTTGCCACACACAACCTGTGAGATCATAAAGTCCAAACGGATTTGCACCGGCTTTGTATTTTCCTGCCGGGTAAAGTTTGCCATCACCAAGGTTACAATGCTTTGGATCAATCCCTTGGATTTCGGAAACAGTCAGCGTTTCGGTCACGAATGTTTCTTTTCTTGTCACGGGTTTCAATTGTTTCCACGGCCACTCATTGCAAGCTGAAGTTTGTGATGCATATTGCCATTCCATTTCTGTTGGCAGTCGCTTGCCGCTCCATGTTGCATAGGCTTTTGCATCTTCATACGAAATATAAACAACCGGAAAGTTTTCTTCTCCATTTACTGGCGCATGATTTCTCCAATGTTTCAAAAAATTATTCGTATCGATGGGTTGATAGCCCGAGCTCTTTAGGAATTTTTGAAACGCAGCATTGGTAACAGGAAATTGATCCATAAAAAAGCTCTTCATCTCATGTGTTTCATTTAAACCTTGCTTGGGATAAGGAATAAACTCATCGCCTTGCGTAGCTCTGAATAGAAATTTCCCGGCTGGAATTTTTACCATGCCTTGCGCAGCTTTGCTTGAGCCGCTTGTTACTTCCGCTTTTGAAATTATTCTTGCTGTTCCTGCCTTGATTTCAAAATTGATTTCATCCTTCAATTCTTTTCCATCAAATGCCTGAACAACTACATTTCCTTCAAAACGACCGATCAATTGGTGCAACTGAAGTTGCTGTTTTCCCTTCGGAATCTGGAATTCTTTTTTGTTGTAAGATGGATTTCCCGCCCACAACTTCATCGCGTTTGGAGATTCGAGGGAAAGGACGTCTCCTTCCAGTTTCCATTTGATTAACTCAGGAAACCGGATCACACAACTCACCTGGCCTTCATTGTTCGTGCCAAGATCGGATTTGTTGAAAGCATCCACCTCAACCGAAATTTTTCCATCCTTTGAAGGCGAAACCATTTTATGTTTCCAAACATCCACAAAATGAAAACCCGGTCTCTGTTCAGCTTTGAAAAGATTGCCCTTGAATCCTTCCGGCTTCAAACTGAAAATGGTGTAAACAATTTTATTGGACGCCTCCCATTTGTTCACCCAAATGCTATCGTGCAATGTTGTAATGATGGGAGTGAAATTTTGTGAAATGAAATTGGAATGGTTCTCACGGAGAATTTGTAATGTCCTTCCAAAGAATAATGATTGCTCATCTTCCCAATCGGGATGACCAGGAACGAATTGATTGATCTCCGTTCCGTATCCGTTGAAAAACGAAATAGCATACTCGCGTTGGATTTTTTCTTTGTAAACTTCGGCAACACGAAAAATAGCAAAGTCGGGTTTGATGAATTTGTTGAGATTCAACATTGGAGGATAATACAAGGCATTGTGCACACGACCTGCAACGATGCCCGGCATATCTTTGGGCACCGCCATTCCTTCGCTGTACATGATGACCCCACTTCGCATTTTGTCGGCAGCCTCTTGCAACTCCTGACTTGATTCGCCTTTTGTGTCGAGCACAACTCCATCTGCAGACGTAGCGGCAATCAGATCAGACAAACCTTTCAGATGATCCTCCTTGTGCGTGCTCTCGTCCCATGGATTGTACGCAATGAAAAATTTTGTACCCAACTTCCGGCAACTGTCAGCCAACTCTTTCATCTTTGAAAGAGAACCCGGCAAGTCTTTGTAAAGGTCAAATTGATTTCGTTGATCAACACCGAGTGTTGGCCAGGTAGGCCAGATGCAGACCACTTCATCGCCACCCTACAGTTTTTTTCCTTTACGAATGAAATCAAGCAATGTAAATTTTTTAGTAGCAGCATTATAGTAATCTTTGTCCCATGCCATCAGCAAGTGAATGGCATACGATTCGCGCATCCATTGCAAATCTTTTCGGTCGTAAAGTGAGGAGTCAAAATTTTCGATATCGTACAAAAATCTTTTTTGAAACATTAGCCGCAAGCCTTCTTGCCAGTTGCCTTTGTAAAAATCAGAATAGAAAAAATAACTGATCGAACCTCCCGGATTGACAATGGTTTCAAAACGTTTTATCGTTGCAGACTTAGCCGAGTTGCGATCTCTGCGCACCAAGCCACAGGCGTTCAATGTGTCGTTCAACGAAAGTCCCGTGTAACCGAGTTCCCAGGCATTGTCTGGCACAATCACATTGATTGGTTTTCGGTTTGGCAAAAACAGATGTGCCCTCGAAAGACGATGCTTACCAAGGCCTGTGATGATTGCCTGATTGCCTTTTCCAAATGGAACGACATTTTCAAGCGTAAGTGTATCTTTGGAGGTGTTGCGAAATTCAATGACTGCTTTCACACCCTCTTTTACTGATTCAAATCGTGTTTCAATTTTGAAGGGCGAAGAATTATTTGATTGATAATCCCTGCCGTTCACAAGAAATGAAACCAGTGGAAGTTGAGCGGGGATTTTTTTTCCTTTTCCGGAAAATTCTTTTATGAAAAAATCCTGGAGATGTATATCGGTTAACCCTTGTGCATTCCCCAGGATGGTAGTGCAAATAGAAAGAAGAATCGTAAAATAGTATTGCATGTGTTAATTGTTGCTTTCTAAGTAGTACGCATAACGGTAAGCATATTCATGGATGAACGAGGAGTATTTCCATGTCAAGTATGTGAATTAAAAAATTAAACCGGACGGTGAATGCAAATTCCATATCCATCGGGATCTTGAAAATGGATGGCGCGCCAGCCATAACCTGTAAAATACGGTTCGCTCACTTGCACATCTTTGTTCTTCAAATAATTGTAAGCATCATCAATATTTTCATGACCGAAGAAGAGCGAAATATCACCATGAATTTTTGTTTTTGCAGCTTCAGGTGACGAGGGTCGATGCGGTTTTTCATAAGCTGTATTCAACATCAACTCATAGCTACCGCACTTCATAAGCACCCAATCCACATCATCGCTTCCATTGTTTGGCTCTACTATTTCAAAACCTAAAATATCGCGATAAAACCGGATGGATACAGGCATGTCAAAAACCTGGAGCAATGTGACGGGGCCTTGCAAAGAATTCATGCGGCAATATTCAAATTCTATTCTGATTCTAAGTTACTATTTCTTCACGAGCGGTCAAGCCGGAAGGCTCAATCGGAATTGGTGGTGCAAAAACATTGCTCATTCCTTTTCGAGACATCAGTCATTGTGAGGTTGATGGAGATGCTCTTTCTTTCGGACGCATTAAACTCCACGTTTATGAAAGCAAGAATCGGTTTTATACTAATGGCAGCGCTGTTTTTATTTGGTGGTTGCGCAATCAATCGCAAGATCAGTTTCAGCAATGTGAATTTGAATCCCGGCTATTCAAATATGACCAGTATGTTGTTGGCCGTGCAAGACCAGCGGGATCAGGTAATCCGCCTCGGGCAGAAGACAAGCTGGTGCGGGCGCAACGGTGTTTATAATATTCAAAGTGAAAGTGGCAAGCCCGTGAGTTTTGAGTTTGCACAAATTATTTCGAGAGCGATTTTGAAAGATGGAAATAAAGTTGAATCCATTGCATTGGGTGTTCGCTCCGATATTGATTCTCTTGTAAAAGCATTTCGGGGAAAATCGGAAGACCGTTTATTGGTGCTCACAATCAAGAACTGGGAAACCAATTGCACTGCGCTCTTCTCTTCGATGCGCTATGAAGTTACTGTAAGCCTTGAGCTGAAAGTTTACGACCGATCGGGTAATCTGGTAGCTGATGAAGAATCGGCTGATACCCGGTTAAAGGAGCAAGGAATGGGATTAAATATGGCGGTATTGCAGGCACTGGCTGAATCTACTTTGCAGGAACAAATCAAAAAGCTCTTCAACAAAGACAAAATCAAAACGAACATCGAGCGACCTATCTGATTTTTGATTTAGTTGGCAACTTGTCGGAAGGGAGGTTTTTTTAGAATCTCCCTTTTTTCATTCTTTGATTTTGGTTTCATTCAGAGAACCGGAGCGATCAATTGCATCCATGGCGGAATGAATAATTCCATCAAGATTTTTAGAAGCCTTGCCAAGATGTTGAATGAGTACTTTGTCCTGTTCGGGCAGTTGCATTTTTTCGATCAAGGTCACCAACCCAAGAATACTTGAGAGAGGCGAACGTAGTTTGTGGGCGGTAATAAATGCATATTCCTCCAGCGCTTTGTTTTTGTTTTGAAGCTCCTTTGTACGCTCGTCAATGAGCCGCTCCAGGTTATCGTTAATTAATTTAATATGATCTGCTTGCGCCTCAATCTCCGATTTTTGTTCTTGTAATATGCGGTTGCTTTGTCGTTGTCTGCGGAATTGAAAGGCGATCACAACCAGAAAGAAACTCACAACCACAATAATACTGATAAGATAAATCTGCTTTTCATTTTTATCCTGAATGGTGAGTTGCTGTAATTTCAATTGCATTGATTGCATGCTTTTCTCTGTATTGAGTAAGCTGACTTCATTCTCCGGACGCATGGTCTCTACAAAATGATACAAGTCGATGTTAACATATTTACCAATGATCGTTTGAATGTTGTTTTTAAATCGCGCATTTTCAAAGTATTCTTCGAGCACTTTCTCCCAATCACTTGCCAATGGAAGCCCGATACCACGGCCCTCATACTTTTTTGTCAGAAAGTTTTGGCGATTGAGTTTTGAATTGCCTTTGTCGAGGTCCATCAAATAAATGGGAAGGCTCAGGTAACCAAAACTTTTCTTTCTATTGCGAAGCACTTTAATCAATTCCTCGCTGCCCACGGTGTATTCGATGTTGAAATCCAATTGGTTTTCTTCTCTCATTTGAATCAGTTCCTTCTCAAGAGTGGTGCCTTGCGCAGTAAGGGCTGTGGTGCCACTAAAGTTTTTTTTCAGGTCTTCGCGCGAGCGAACAATGGGTATGTCTTGCGTGGATACCAATACAGCCACATCGGCCATATAAGAGGGTGAGAATTTCATGAACTTTCTTCGTTCGTCAGTAAATGAAAATCCAGCCAATCCAAAAATGCCGGGTGATGAGCCATATTTCATCCGGTCCATCACATTCTTAAAAGTTTGAAGGCGCTTCCAGTTCAGTGTGAGGTCGATTTGATATTGTTCTTTCAGATATTGGCGAAAGCCCAAAAGGATTTCCACTTCAATACCTTGCATCTTTCTGTTCTGGTCTTCAAACCCAAACGGCTCATTGGGAAACCAATACACTGTGACCGACCCTTTCTTTATTTTTTGAAGAGACTCCCAATGCAACGAGTCTTGTCCTCTAACAGAATGAATAGACACAATCCATACAACCGATAAAATCACACTCCACCTCATGATGAATGTTTCAGTTTTCTTGAATGTATTGGAAAGTTAAAGTTTTAGATGGTAATTCCGTCACAAAATGAAATCGCTTTTTTGAATTTTCAATGTGGTTCAATCAACTTTTGCCACTGCGGCCTTCTCACTCCTTCCATTTTCATTAATTGCTTCGATGGTGAAGTAATACGTTTTAGTGCGATCCATCGTCTTGAGCCAATAGTCGTTTTTATCCATCACCATAATACAGGTGTAAAGTTTGTAAGGCGCAGTGCCATAGTATAAGTTGTAGGCGTAGGCATTGTTCACCGGATTCCATTTGATGAATGCACTGCGTTTGTCTTTTTCCGTTCGCAGCACGATGAAATCTTTTACCTTGTCGGGCTTGGCACCTGGACCATTGCCAAATACACGCAGCCCGCTGATAGCAAACTTGCCGGTGGGCATGTGCACGTTTTCCAGTTTGATGAATCGCGCTTGAACGGATTTGCTTAGCTCAACATACTCGTGTGGCACATCTGTTTTGTTTTGACTTTTATCAACCAACATCGTCCACTTTTTTCCATCGGGCGAGTAAGATATTTTATACTGATGAAATTGGTCGGTGCGTTTTCCCAATCGATCCTGATCTACATCCTGATCGGCATAATTAATTTGAATTGCATTCACCGTGCTGAGGTTTCCCAGATCGGTCTGAATCCATTCGCCTGCATGACCGGTTGCTGCACTCCAATACGTTTTCATGTCTTCATCATTCGCTTTATTGGCTGCGTAGTTTGCATACGTTGAGGAGACGGTGATTGGTTTCGCATAATTCAGCAACATCCAGCCGCTAAACTCGCCAGACTTTTCATTACCGGGCAGGTAATGCGGATAATCGCCAAACGCAGTGCTGCACCACATCACATCATCTTGATCGAAGCCTGCGGGCCAGATGCCGAGCCTGCGTTCAAATGTATTCTTCACTGAAATCTGAATGGTGCTCACATGCCAGTAGTTTTTCTTGTTGTCCTGAAACGTAGATCCATGCCCGGCTCCTCGCGCAAAGCCACCGAGCTTGATGCTGAGCGGATCGGATTGCCACACATACGGACCAAGTGCTCCGTCACTCACTGCCACACCATCGGCATAGCCACTGAACTCAGTGCCGGGCGCACCGAATTGCAAATAATATTTTTTGTTATGCTTTGTCACGTGTGCACCTTCTATGAAGGGATCAAGAAATGTGTTGTCCATGTGTTCACCAAATCGTTGCCAGCCGAAACGATCGGGTTGCAGCCAAATCATTTCTTTGCGAGTTCCTTGTGGCGCAAGTGTCTTGCGATTGAGTTCAACACCGTAAAGTGGAAATGTATTACTGCTTCCGTTGTACATGTAAAGTTTCCCATCGTCATCGGTGAAGAAGTCAGGATCCCATCCGCCTATGTCAAACTTTTCAACAAGGGGTTTCCATTCATTCGCAAGAGGATTGGTACTCATCCAAATTGTGAAATCGCGCTGGTAGGTGGAGCCCATCACAATCACCGTGTCGCCAATGATACCAACTGCCGGTGCGCAGAGCTCGTCATACACTTTATTCCACTCACGCAAAAATCTCCGCGAATGAAAAGTCCAGTTGAGCATGTCTGTACTATGCCAGTAGCCCCATTGATTCGTGCTGAAGAGCAAGAAAGTTCCTTTATAATTGACAATCACCGGATCGGCCGTGGCGCGATGCCGTCCCCACTCGCTGAAGTTAGGAATGGGCGTGTAGCCATAGTCGATGTTGATGGGATTGCAGTAGGTATTTTGCTGGGCGCTTGCTAATGCGATGGGCCAACAAAAAATGATTATTAAAGTAATTTTTCGACTCATCATTTTACCGCATATTCTTTTGGTGTAAAGCTAAGAAATCAATTGCTGTGTCACAGGTAATTTGTGTTTTACTACGTTCCGTTTAAGCGAATAGCTTGAACTTTGTTATCTTCACTATTATTTCTGTCCATGAAATTTCTCTCTCTTCAACCATTTGTTCCAGCAGGCGCTGACATGGAGCTTTCAAAGAAATTTTTTATTGAACTTGGATTCCATATCGCCTGGGAGGCCGGTGACTTTGCAAGCTTTGAGAGCGATACCTGTAAATTCATTTTACAGAAATTTGATTTGAAAGGGTTTGCCGAAAATTTCATGATCACGGTGGCGGTGGATGACGTTCAGGAATTTCGAAATAAGGTTGTAGAAAAAAAATTGCCGGAGAAATTCGGGATCAAGATTGGGCCGATCACACAGCAGCCTTATGGCAAGGAAGTGAATTTGATTGACATTGCTGGCGTGTGCTGGCATTTTGTAGAATAGGTAATTCCAGCCACTATGAAGTTGTTTTTTCGAATTCTAAAATGGATAACATTTACTGTCGCCTGTTTGTTGATGATCGCTTTTCTGTATTTCTATTTTATTTATTTTGGAAGACCGGAAGAGGTGTCGTCAATAGATCAGTCTAATGACCAGGCTTGGCATACTGTTTCTTTCAAAGGAAATACATTGTGCAGCGATGGTTCTGAATTTGCCATTTTTGTGAAGAAGGGAAAGTCACAAAACCTGATCATTCATTTTTCAGGCGGAGGTGCCTGTTGGGATGATAAAAGTTGCGCCAACCCAATTTCATTGTGGAGTACCTTTGATGGAGATACGCGAGATTTAAAGTCATTTTATTTTCCTTCGTTGCTCCGGATTTTTCCAAAAGCAATTTCTGGCCTTGGCGATTATGAAAATCCATCAAATGGTTTTCGTGATTGGAACATTGTATTCATTCCCTATTGCACAGGAGATTTGCATATCGGTAACACAACAAACTCTTATGTTTTCAATGGGAAGCAATTTGAAATTCATCACAACGGTCGTAATAATAGTCTGGCGGCATTAGAGTGGGTGTTTACTAATTTTAAAGAGACGAACAAGGTCTTGGTATCGGGTGAGAGCGCTGGTGCGTATGGCTCCGCGTTTTGGGCGCCTTATATCGCGGATCATTATCAAGGAAAGAAAATCTATCAATTGTCAGACGGAGCGCTGCTCACTTCAAATCGATGGAAAGAAATTCTCGACACGGTTTGGCGAAGCGAGAGTGCCGGCTTCCTTCATTTTGAAATTGGCAAAGATATTTTTGAAGATGCACTTGCTCATCGCAATGATACTGTGAAGCGATCAATTAAGCATTTGCATAGCAATACAACTTATGATCATGTTCTTACTCGTTTCAGTGCGGCACTAAATCATTTACCAACCAATACGAACAATTTTATTGATGATTGGTCAGGCAATATGCGGGCGTCTATGAATCGGCTTCTTCAATCCGGTATCGACTATCATTATTTCATTACCGATTGGGGTTATGATTCCATGAAACACGCCACTCCACACACCATGACTTCAGGCAACTATTACCGGTGTGAGGAGGATGGAATTTCTTTTGCAACATGGTTGAAGCGCAACGTGATTGATGATGAAGATTTGTCTGTTGGAGAAAAGTTGTTAAGGAGGAATTGAGTTCTGGAAATCAAAACTTTTCAATGGCACCCAATCCAAATAAAGCAAAGTCATATTTCACCGGGTCAGTTGGATCCAACTGCTTTAACACACTCGTGAGTTCAAGCGCAGTTTGCCAATCTGATTGTTTACGTTTGATTAACTTCAGTTGACGCGCTACGCGATCCACATGAAGATCGAACGGACAAATCAGTTGAGCCGGTGAAATATTTTTCCAGATCCCAAAGTCAACTCCGTTGTTATCTTTTCGCACCATCCATCGCAGGAACATATTGATCCGTTTGCAAGCGGAGTTTCTTTCCGGTGTTGGAATATGTTTCTTGGTGCGCGATGGAAAATGATCGAGACTAAAAAACTGCTGCTGAAAATGGATGAGCCCTTGGCCGACATGCGTATCATGTTTTGCAACCAGAAATGCCTCCTCCAATGAGTCATGATTTGAATAAAAATATTTCAGGAACGCAATGAAGTACAATGCGTCCGTTGAATTAAATGTACGGTGCTTGAAACTTTCAAACCGTTTCAGGTCTTTTGGTTTGTGATGCAAAAGGAAATCGTGAGGAGCGTTATCCATTCGCAGCAGAAAATCAGTTGTTTTGTTGATGATGGTAGTGCGCTGCCCCCAGGCAAATACTGCAGCCATCAGGCCCGCGATTTCTATATCCTGTTTCTTTTTGAAGCGATGTGGAACTGAGATTGGATCGGCTTCAATAAATTCGGGGCGGTTGAATTGATCAACCTTGGCATCCAGAAAATCTTTGAGGGAAGCCTTTATTTTCATTTTACATAAAACATGATCTCCACTCTTCTGTTGAGAGCGCGTGCTTCATCCGAGGTTCCATCCTTCAGGGGTTGTGTTTTGCCGTGTCCTTCGGACGTAATTCGCGAAGAGGGAATTCCTTGCTCCATCAGGTAAGAGGCCACGCTGGCCGAACGTTTTTTTGAAAGTTCCATATTAAACTGATCGGAGCCTATGAAATCAGTGTGGCCACGCACAACGATCAACCAATCTTTGTGCTTTTTCATGGCTGCAATTACTTTTTGAAGCTCAGGAAAAGACGCAGCCACGAGGTGATACTTATCAAAATCAAATTGCAGATTTTTTAAAATATAATTTTCATACAATTTAAATGTGACTGGAATTTCCGGTAAAACCGGTTCCTTCAAAGCAACTAATCTTACATCATCGATATAAAAATAGGCTTGTTTGTATAGCAATGGTTCTTTCGCTTTTGAAGTAGCAATGTTAAAATGTTTTGTGTAAGCATTGGTAGAAAAATTCCCAATCGTTAAATAGTGTTCGCCACCTTTGGCCTTATAGCGATATGAAAATTTCTCCCAACCTCCTGTAATTCGTTTGTCATAAGCTTTAAGATTTTTCTGTTCATAAGTAGGCGTGTGAATAATTTCATCAATTGGCGACTGAAATGTTGAATCACTCAACAGAATTCCGATTCGGTCAATACTGTATTTGGAATTGGAAGAAAGCTTGTAATAGAATTCAACTTCGTATTCGCCATTTTTCTTTAGCGGATACTTGAGTTGTGTTTGAAGGTACTCGCGATAGTTGCGCTTTGAATTGGCACTAAAAACGTAAATGCCTGCGTAACCATTGCCGGTGTTTGCCTTCGACTGACCAGCCCAATTGGTTGGCACGCCTACAACTCCTTTATTACATGCGTTGAAAAGATCGGGAGTGCCTTTGGTAGGAGAGGCCCAGCCGGGTGCTATCTTTCCTTCGGTGGACGCATTGTAGGTACTTGGGCATTGATAAAATTCTTCGAAGCTTGAATTGGATATAAGATTTTGCCCGTGTAGAAAACAGGTTGAAAAACTGAAAGCAATTAAAGGAAAAACCTTTTTCATCTTGCATACGGACTCGTGACTTTCAACGTAAGATATTCAATCAGTAATGCATCATTGAAGGCGGGGCAATAGTGAAAAAACAGACCGATTTTATTCTTTGTCAAAAATTCCCTTTTGCCGGCCGCAAAGTAGGAGGGGATATTGCCAATGAAGAAAGGAAAGTTGTTGTGTTCAATTTCTTTTTCAAGATGATGGGTGGATGGCAATTTGAATTCCGGAGCAGGATATCCCCATTTATACAAGGCAGAGGCAAGCATAATCTTTTCCAAACTATGATGTGTTTTGTAAAACTCCTGCAAGGCCAGCTCCTTCAGTTTCGGTTTAACATTTTCCAACTCAGCAATGGGTTTCACCGACATCAACCGCGCGAGGTGATAAAGGATAATGGAAGTTTTTCCATAATAAGGAGATACCGAAAGAGGCCGATCTACAATGTCGTTGTTGTCAATAGCGGTGCGAATCAATTGAAGGCTTGCGCTATCTGATTTCGTCCATTTCAGGTTGTCTTCTTGTACAAACGAAAGAATATTGCATAACACACTTACGTCAAGCACAACGGGAAAATTCTTTCCAAACCAAGTGGAGTAAAACCGGATGTGTTTGTACTTCTTCTCAACACTTTTAAAGTTAATCGTGTCAATATTCACATACCGTTGCATCAGAAAATGAAGTTGCTTTGAATACTCGTGCCCTTCATCCATCGCGAATTCACCAAAAACAGAATCATCCATATCGTCAGGCGGAGCGGCATTCTGATTTAGTAGCCTTATCCACCAGGTGTAAGGAAAAGCATAAGCGCTGTCAGTTCTCCAGAAATTGTACGTATTGCGTCTTTTGTTTTTGAATTTTGGAAACGGCTGCCTCGCATCGGCAATGATTTTTTCCACCAGTCTTCGATCATTCCCAACGATATGGACTTTGGCTTTTTCGAGAGTATAAATAATGAGCCCGTTGTAAAATATATTGTTGTCCTTCTTTTTTGTATTAAAAGTTTCATGCGATGAAATGTAGGAGGGGAAAATTTCATCAATGAAAAAATCATCCGGCTTTTTTTGCTCAGCTTCGATCCGTTTCAAAAAGTGATGAACAAGGGAATCATGCTGGGCTTTTGCTTTAACTTGAAACAGAACCAGGCTTGCCAGGAAGAAAGATTTAGAAAGTGACATCGGATTTTAATCAAGAAAGCGAGCTTCTACTCTACGGTTGATGGCGCGAGCCTGTTCATCGCGGCCCGATTGCATAGGCTTTTGCATGCCAAAGCCTTGTGTGCGGACACGATGATTTTCAATTCCTTTTTGCAACAGATAATCACCTACGCTTTTCGCGCGCTGTTTTGAAAGTGTGAGGTTATAAGTTTCAGAACCCTGATCATCTGTGTGGCCGGTAAGTTCTATTTTCCACGATGGATTTTTTGTAAGAATAGTTATTAGTTTGTCCAATTCCTCGAACGAAGAAGGAAGGAGCTGGTAGCTATCAAATTTGAATTGAATATTTTTTAGCACGTAGATCTCATTTATTTGTACATCTGGAATGCTGTCTTCAACCACCAAATTGTGGATCAAAGTTACACTTACATCGTCAATATAATAATAAGCGCTTCCTCCAAGCATTGGACTTTTCCCTTCGCGATAATTTATCTTCATGTTTTTGGTACTGTCGTTGGAATGGAAATTTCCGATCACCAGGAATTGTTCGCCACCTTTGGCAGTGATTTCTGCCGAAGCCAGATGCCATGCATTGGTAAGTGTTTCTAATTCTTTCACTTCAGAAAATAAAGGTTGCACCGGAAGTAATCCGTCTTTTGCAAGCCAAATCGCTGTATCTGAAAGTGCGAGGCCAACCCGGTCGATGGCATATACCGAATATGATGATAAACGATAATGGAATTGTACAAGGTAATTCCTTTTTGCTTGCAAGGGTTCTTTCAATTTGCATTGAATATATTCTCTGTAATTTCCTTTCACTTTATTATTCCATGCATATATTCCAGCGTAAGCCGAGCCGGAGTGCGAATGTGAAACGCCAGCCCAATTGTGAGGTACTCCATTATCGCCAACACTGCACTTATTATAATAGTCAGGGGTGCCGCTGGTGGGAGAGCTCCAACCCGTTGGCCCAAAATCATTTCGATTTGTGCTGAACGAATAAGGGCACGTTTTGTATTGCTCGAAACCCGGATTAGGAACCAGGTTTTGTGCTGTTGCAACAGATGAAATGAATACCAGTGGAAGAAAAAGCCGAAGCGCCATTTCCGTAGATATCTTTTTCTGCAGGATGGTAAGCCGTTTGAAACAGAAAGAATAAATAAAACTCACGGCTGAGTTCATGATCACTTATAGTAAATGACCATCACATTTACTTTCGGATCAGTAGCGCCAAGTCGATCATAAGCGGACCTTGAAATTTTAATCACATTTGAATCAGCAGCATCGAGCGTACTCACGATACGCACAAACACCTCTTGATTGTTTGCCGTGTTTTTGACTTTCACAATCGATCCGGTTTTTAATGTTTTATGCTGCGCGAGGTATTTTCGATTACCTTCCGTTCCTTCGATCAAGGTGGCAGTTCCCATCTCCTGAACTTCATCCGTGCCTGGAATTGCCTCTGAAATCTTTATCTCAGTTGGTTGCTTCACTACTTGAACAGGTTGTGTTTGCTGAGGCTGTTGAGTGATTGGTTGCTGCTGAACAACTTCGGGTTGTTTCACCGGTTGAGTTGTGTTATACATTGGTTGAGCCACGTACAGCGTTTGACCTTCTTTCAAATCATTGCCGCTCAGGTTATTCCATTCTTTCAGTTGACTTACCGAAACGCCATAGGCTCTCGAAATGGAATACAATGTTTCTTTGGCAGCAACTGTGTGAACGCCTTTGACAGAAGATTGGGCAGGTTGTGTCTGTCCGAGTGGTGGAGGAGCGGTTGCGTTCTGTTGTTTGATGTCAAATGTTTTTTTCTTGATCGTCAATTCCTGTCCGACTGAAATTCCCGAAGCAGGAATTGTATTCCAGGATTTCAAGTCATCCACTGTCACACTGTACATGCGCGCTATTGAAAACAAAGTTTCATGGGCGGCTACTTTGTGATAGGTGATTCCATTTTCCGTGCGATGTTTGGTATGTGGTACATACGGTACCCGCAGCAACTGCCCAACGCCTAAACCCCCATCAGCGGTTGGGTTGTTGTCAAGGATGTCGGTTATTTTTACTCCATACCTCCTTGATATTGAATAAAGTGTTTCCTTCGCTTCGATCTGGTGAATGATAAATTGTTTGCCGTTGATCGTTTCCAGCCGAAGAGAATCAAGAGGCGAGGCACTGCAAAAAATGGCTATCAACTGCAGGCTGCAGGCCACAAGCAATTTGATGCCTGAAGCATGAAACCAGGAGCCAGAAGCCTTTTCAAAAAAATTCCTCATAGAACATTATCTTTATACAAAAATACAACTCATTGTGATGAACAGAAAACTGATTGGAATATTGTTCTTTTTGATTCCTTTTATGACAATGGCTCAAACCAGGCCGAAAGTGATGGTGATGGAGATAAAAGATGAGATCGATCCGAGAATGTATCGCTACGTGAAGCTTTCGTTAGCTCATGCTGAAAAGACAAAAGCGGATTATGTGATTGTGGATATGGATACATACGGAGGTGTGCTCACAGATGCAAAAGAAATTGTGGACATGATTATGGGTTTCAAAAAACCAATCTGGGTATTTGTGAATTCGGATGCAGCTTCTGCCGGAGCTTTGATCTCAATTGCATGTGACAGTATTTATATGTCTCCCGGTGCGAGCATAGGGGCAGCTACCGTTGTGGAAGGCGATGGCAAAGCAGCTCCTGACAAATATCAATCCTATATGCGATCGATTATGCGATCAACGGCCGAAGAGAATCACCGCGATCCGCGCATTGCAGAAGGAATGGTGGACGAGCGTGTGGTGATCGACAGCGTGAAGCAAGCCGGAAAAGTGATCACCTTCACCACCATGGAAGCCATTGAGCACGGCTATTGTGAAGCAAAAGTAAATTCCATTGAAGAAATTTTGAAGCGAAACAAAATTGAAAACTACGAGTTGGAAACCTTCCGTTTGGGGGCAACTGAAAAAATAATTGCATTCTTTTTGAATCCATTTGTCAGCGGTATTTTAATTCTTGTGATTCTTGGTGGGATTTATTTTGAGTTTCAAACTCCGGGTGCTGTGTTCCCGATTGCTGCTTCGATTGTTGCCCTTGCATTGTATCTCGTTCCTTATTACCTGAATGGCCTTGCCGACTATTGGGAGATCCTCGCTTTGATGGTTGGAATTATTTTGCTTGCAGCTGAAGTATTTATCATTCCAGGATTTGGCGTGGCGGGTGTGTTGGGAATTTCGCTCACGGTGATGTCATTGATTTTAATTATGCTCAACAACGACTTCTTCAATTTTGAATTCGTTCCGCTGGGAGATATTGTTCAGGCTTCTTTCGCAGCGATTGGTGGTCTTACAGGAGGAATGTTACTGTTGTTTTTTGGTGGCGCCAGGTTGAGCCAGACCAAAGCATTCAAGCGCATTGCCCTTACTGATATCCAGGAGAGTTCGCAAGGCTTTACGGTGAATGCGACCGTCAAGGATTTGATTGGAAAGAAAGGAGTTGCGCACACAGTATTGCGCCCCAGCGGCAAAGTGATGATTGACGATCAGGTATATGACGCCTTCACGCGTGGTGATTATATCGAAAAAGGTGAACCGATTGCTGTACTCGAAAGTGAAGGCGTTACTTTGAAAGTAAAACGTGACAATTGACTTTCAAATCACAATTCAAAAATCACTAATCAATAATCACAAATTAAAATACTAAAGTGAAAATACTCGGAGTCATTCCTTCTCGCTACTCTTCTTCTCGCTTTCCCGGCAAGCCTTTGGTTGATATGCTCGGCAAGTCCATGCTGCAGCGTGTGTATGAGCAAGTGAAGAAATCCAAATCTCTTTCAAAGGTAATAGTGGCTACGGACGACCAACGTATTTTTGATCACACGAAAAATTTTGGTGGCGAGGTGACCATGACTTCTCCAAATCATCCGAGCGGAACGGATCGTTGCTATGAAGCTTACCTGTCGCAAAAAGAGAATTTTGATTTTGTAATCAACATTCAGGGTGATGAACCCTTTATCGATCCGAATCAAATAGACTTGTTGGGGAATTCAATTGATGCCTCAACCGAGTTGGCAACGCTGATCCAAAAAATCTCAACACTTGAGCAACTGCACTCTCCAGGTGAAGCAAAAGTAGTTTTGAATAAAAACAAGGAGGCCATTTATTTCAGCCGCTCACCGATTCCATTTGTGCAGAAAGCAGAGCAAAAAGATTGGTTGAGTAAAACAATTTTTTACCGGCATGTCGGCTTGTATGCGTACCGTGCGGATGTGCTCGCAAAAATTACCCAACTTCATCCTTCTCTTCTCGAGTTAGCCGAATCACTTGAACAACTCCGATGGATTGAAAACGGATTCAAAATCAAAACCATCGAAACTGAAATGGAAGAAAGTATCTGTATTGATACACCGGAGGACTTGCAGAAGGCGCTGGAGATTTTAAGGAAGGCACAGTAATGGACTTTTTATGCAAAAAGCTTCTTTACATATTGTTCCTGTTGATTTGCTAAGTGACTACAAGAAAGATTTTAATTCAACTTTAAACTTCAACTTTGAAAATCTTAGAGATAGCGAGTTGAGCATTGACACCTTTAGTTTTTACACCTCTGTGTCAGTCGTTTTCTCTTCGAAAATTGAGGGAGAAAATATTGATCTCGATTCATTCATCAAACATAAACGACTTGGAATAAAGTACCAGCCTGACTATACTCGCAAGATTGATGACTTATACGATGCTTATTTATTTGCTCAAAAAAACAAACTCACACCGCAAAACTTAGAGCAATCTCACGCACAGCTTACTGCACACATTTTGCAAAAGTCGAGGCAAGGTAAGTTCAGAACTGGAAATATGTTTGTAATTACCAAAGACGGCAAAATCGAATATGCCGCAGCATCGCCTGACAAAGTGAATTCTGAAATGATAAAATTTTATGCTGACATGAAGGCTTTGCTTGCGGCCAAGTTAAGTTTTGACGAAGTTTTCTTTTTTGCTTCGATGCTTCATTTGGTGTTCGTGAAGATACATCCATTTGAAGATGGCAACGGGCGAACTGCTCGTTTGTTAGAAAAATGGTTTTTAGCTCGGCACCTTGGCGAGAAAGCGTGGTTTATTCAAAGTGAAAAATACTATTATAACGAACATCAAACTTATTACAACCACATCAGACTGTTAGGCTTGGAATATGATGAATTGAATTACAAAAAAGCTTTGCCGTTTTTGAAAATGCTACCTGAAAGTTTGAATTTAACATAGCGCTACTCATTCTTTAATGTCACGGCCGGGTTGACTCTCGCAGCTTTGAAAGTTTGTAACCCTACCGAAGCAAAAGCAATAATCACAACGCCCAACCCTGCCAGCAAAAATAAAACAGGGTTGATGCTGATGCGATATGGAAAAGTTTGCAGCCAGTTACTCATGATGTACCATGCAAGTGGCCACGCAATGAGATTAGCAATAAGTACAAGTTGAATAAATCCTTTTGAAAGTAAAAGGATCACCTGGGAAGAAGTGGAACCAAGTGCCTTGCGAATACCGATTTCTTTTGTGCGTTGTAATGTCATGAAAGAGGCGAGGCCGAACAACCCCATGCAAGCAACAAAGATGGCAAGCGCAGTAAACATACTGAAGATTTGACCAAAGCGCTTGTCCTGATCATACTGGCGATTGAAAAACTGGTCGAGGAAAAAATGATCCATCGGGTTGCCGGGAAAATGAGTTTCCCAGACTTTTTGCATCTGGCTCAACACATTCTGATAGTTAGCGGTTTCAAGCTTGAACGATAGGAACTGCGCAAACTGCGGAGTGTAACGATAAACCAGCGGAGTGACTTGTTCTTTCAAACTCATCTGGTGATAATTCTCCAACACGCCAATGATCTCCATAGTATCACGACCTTGAATTACTTTCTCTCCAATGGCGCTCTTCGGATCTTTGAAGTCAAGAGCTGTTGTCATGGCCCGATTTAAAATCACACTTTTTCTTCCGTTGGTGGTTACGTCAAAATTTCTTCCTTCAATGACTTTCAAACCAAAAGCATCCACATAGTCGTGATCCATTCCAACAATGTAGCCCGATATGTTTGACTGACTATTTGCGGTAAGTCTTCTGATTCCATTTGCCCAAAAGATTTCATCACCCGGAACATTGGAAGAGCCGGTCATATTTTTCACACCCGGAATCCGCAACGCCTCTGCTTTCATTCCCTCCAGTGCATTCTTAAATAGAGAGTCAACCACAACACCTGGCCCTTTGACCACCAAAGTCTGATTAATGTTGACACCCAAATTCTGATTGCGCATGAATTGCAATTGTTGATACACTATGATGGAGCCGCTGATCAATATCACAGACGAAACAAACTGAAACACCACCAGACCCTTGCGAAGAAAATTTCCTCTCGGATCACGCATCACTTTTCCTTTCAACACGCTCACCGGTTTGAAACCTGAAAGCACCATTGCGGGATAAAGTCCAGCAAGTATAGAGCCTACCAAAAACAATCCACCCACCAACAACCAAAAGTCAGGCTGCCCGATATATTGAATCGGTATTCTCCTTCCCGACAAATCAGAAAACACAGGCCACAATAACCAGACGGCCAAAACTGATATGCTTGCTGCAAATAAGTTCACGAGAAACGCTTCGCTCAAAAATTGTTTCATCAATTGATCTTTTTGAGCACCCATCACTTTGCGCACGCCCACTTCATTCGCCCGTTCAAATGATTTTGCTGTCGCGAGGTTGATGTAATTAACCCACGCGATGATGAGAATAAAAAATGCAATGGCAGAAAGTGCATATACACTGTCAGCATTGCCACGCTCTTCCGGCTGTGACTCCTGTAACAGAACTTTACCAAGATGAATGTCGAGCAAAGGCTGAAGTTCAAACACCTGCTTGCTATTGTATTTCTTCCAATCTTCTTCGCGGTTTTTTGCCAACAATTGATCCCACTTAGCTTGTAACGCTTTATAGTCGGTGCCGGGTTGCAGCAGCACATATGTATTAAAATCGTACCAGCCCCATGCCGTCTCTGCCTCAGGGCCCGTCATCTTAAGCAGTGTACCATACGAAATGAGAAAATCGAATTTGATATGCGAGTTCTCGGGTAGGGGCTCAAAAACACCAGTCACTTCCAGATTTCGATTACCATCCCACGAAATAGTTTTTGTCATTGGGTTTTCATTGCCAAAGTAACGTTTTGCTGCGCGCGCACTTATGACAACCTTATTTGGCCCTGACAAAGCTTGAATCTTGTCGCCTTCAAATAATTTAATATCAAAAACCTCAAATATACTTGAGTCAGTTATCTGCATCTTTTCCTCTCGAAAAGACACCGGCCCATGAGACGAGCCGTTGTAACTCATAATTCCACTGGTGGGAAACAAACGCGTAAAACGTAACACCTCCGGAAAATTATTTTTCAATACCGGTCCAACAGCAGGCACTGCAGCCGCACATTCAAAACGCAGTTTGCCATTCTGCCATTGATTGTAATTCACTCGGTAAATATCTTTCGCCTTGCTGTGAAATGCATCGTAGCTGCGTTCGTACTTCACATATTGTAAAATCAAAAGGCTCGCCACCATTCCCAGCGACAAGCCCACGATATTCAAGAATGTAAACGATTTGTGTTTTAGAAAACTACGGATGGCGATGGTGAGGTAATTCTTGATCATGGCGGAAGGGATTTAGTTTTGTTTAAACGACAACGTGCTGAAGAATGTTGTCCACTTTATTACCGAATACCTACCGCTTTTGTCGGGATTAGTTACAAATTAGTAACCCCCATAGAATCAAATATTCCCTTTCTTCATCTCACTCACTGCATAATCAGCTGAACGTGCAGCAAACGCCATGTAGGTAAGTGATGGATTTTGGGTAGATGTTGAAGTCATGCAAGCTCCATCGGTGACAAATACGTTTTTGCACGCGTGCATCTGGTTCCATTTGTTGAGTATGGAAGTTTTTGGATCGTTGCCCATACGCACTCCGCCCATCTCATGTATATCAAGGCCAGGTGCTTGCTTGCTATCATTCGATTGTATGTTTTTGAAACCTGCCTTGGTGTACATTTCGGTGAATTGTTCGATGAAGTCTTTCGTCATCTTTTCATCGTTGTCATCATAGTTGATGTTGATGTTTAGTTGAGGCATTCCCCATTCGTCCTTCTTGTCTTTGCTCAGTGAGAGTTGGTTCGTTTCCTTGGGAATAG
The DNA here is from genome assembly GCA_964510765.1 of uncultured Ohtaekwangia sp. GTDB lineage: Bacteria > Bacteroidota > Bacteroidia > Cytophagales > Cyclobacteriaceae > ELB16-189. The sequence continues at coordinate 22,590 of CAZECP010000071.1, forward strand.
TTTCACCCATCATGTGTGAGCCCACATGCCAGGGTGAGTATTTTTGGTTGGCAAGATTTTGCTTCAATGTTTCTCCCACGCCATCCCACGATCCATATTTCCCGCGGCCTCCATAAAATCCTGCCGCATAGCCGCGGAGAAAATCGGTTTCCTGTTTGCGCACGTTTCTGAATCGAGGCAAGTAGGCGGATGTCGGACGGCCGCCTTCGGTTGTTGAATCGGTGAATCCATCGTACTCGGCCGATATGCGTGCCCGGTAGTTATGGAAGGCAACATATTTTCCCAACACACCACTATCATTGCCTAGTCCATTTGGAAAACGTTTCGAGATGGAGTTGAGTAAAATCAAATTGGTATTGAAGGCTGCGGCATTCACAAAAATCACGTTGGCATAATACTCTACTGATTCTTTTGTGTTTGTGTCGATTACCCGAACGCCTGTAGCTTTTCCTTTTACCTCATCATATATAATAGAGTGCACCACGGAAAAAGGACGCAACGTCATGTTGCCGGTTTTCATCGCCCATGGCAATGTAGAAGAGTTGGAGCTGAAGTATCCGCCAAACGGGCAACCACGCTGACACAGATTTCTATTCTGACATTGCGCACGGCCTTGATCCAGGTGAATTTGTTGTGGCTGCGTAAGGTGTGCACAGCGCGCATAGATCACATGGCGATCTCTGTAATTCTTGGCGACAAAATCTTTGAAATAATTTTCCACACAACTCAGTTCGAGTGCAGGAAGAAATTCTCCATCAGGCAATTCAGCCAACCCATCTTTGTTGCCCGAGATGCCGGCAAACTTTTCAACATAGCTGTACCATGGAGCAATGTCTTTGTAACGGATTGGCCAATCCACCGCGAAGCCATCACGTTCGGGGCCTTCAAAATCAAAATCACTCCATCGTTGCGTTTGCCTTGCCCACAACAGTGACTTGCCTCCCACCTGGTAGCCTCGAATCCAGTCAAACGGTTTTTCCTGGACGTACGGATGCTCTTTGTCTTTTACGAAAAAATGTTTTGCATCTTCACGGAAAGCATAACACTTGCTCGCCACGGGATTCTCTTCCTTTTCAGCAGCCGTCAATTCCCCGCGGTGTTCAAACTCCCACGGGTTCATGTTCGTGGTAGGATAGTCCATCAAATGTTTTACATCGCGACCACGCTCGAGCACCAGCGTCTTCAATCCTTTTTCACAAAGTTCTTTTGCTGCCCAGCCCCCGCTCATGCCTGAACCAATCACAATCGCATCAAACGTGCGGTCTTTTACAGAGTCAACCAGATTTGCCATGAGTAATTTTTTTAAGAAGGATTGTTTACGGGCACGCAACCTTTGAATGCTCCCGGTAAGATGTTATAGTTTTGAACCGTGGTCATAAAATATTCCGAAGAAGTATATCCGCGGATGGCGAGGCTTCTAGTGCTCTGGTAAAAGAAATTTAATTCTTCGTCTTCGTGCTTGATGGATTCCCATTCGGTCAGCGCTTTTAGTCGCTCATCGGCATTCAATTTTGAAAATAATTTTCCAGCTGACTTTTCCATCTCGGCATCAAATTTATTTGCTCCACCCAGCCATTTGAGTTGATCTTCTTTCGTGGCGCAATCGTCAATCATTCTGGCCATGAATTCAGGCACCTTCAATTCTACCGCCCCCGGAGTAGATGATTTTGGAAGCAGTGTATCCGCGATAGCCGACAGCAACGCGTCATGATCTTCCGTTGCTGCCAGTCTCTTGAATAATTTGGAGGGCCCCGCGGACGAGCAGGAAGGCGCCAACACAGCCACCGCAGAAATAGCGGCCAACTGTTTGATGGCAATACGTCTGTTTATTTTCATATCCATTGAATGAGGTACGAAAATAGTTTATAAATGAATAGCATGAAACAAAGTCGGTGAGATCGTGCCAGGAATATGTTGAATGGCGGAACTCCGACAGAATGGGGTATTTGTAGCAAATTCTTCGAGGTCACTTCATTAGCGCGTGATATAATTTCTATTTTAGGAAATCTAAAGAATTCAAAATGCAATTATCTCAATCGCTTTGTAACGCGGGTGTTAAGTTCTATGGAATTGGCATTGCCGCCATTGGTATTCAGCAATTGTTCTATGCCGACTTTCGTCCTTTCATTGCGCCTCCTTCCGATTGGCTTCCCGGCCTTGCACTGTGGTCTTATGTTGGCAGTGCTGCCTTGATTGTTGCCGGAGCGATGTTGACGATTGATGCGAGTGCACGAAAGGTTTCGCTGATTACCGGTGGTGCTTTTCTTGCGTTGTTTTTATTTTATCATGTACCCCATTTGCTCTTCATAAATCCGTATGGCAAACATCTCGGCACCTGGACCAACGGATTAAAGGAACTTGCATTCGCAGGGGGAGCTTTCATTATCGCGAGTTTGTATCCAAATGAAGATTCAATTAACCGACTGGAAAAACTGATTCCTTTTGGAGAATTTTTTTTCTCCATCACGATGGTTGCCTTCGGCATTGCTCATTTTGTTTATGTTGATTTTGTGAAAGCGCTTGTCCCTTCCTGGATTCTGGGCGAAGTTTTCTGGACGTATTTGGCAGGCGTTGCTTTGATTGGCTCGGGCGTTTCGTTTACTTTTAAAATCAAATTGAAAGAAGTTGCATTATTGTACGGTGTTATGGTTTTTCTTTGGCTGATCACTTTGCATATTCCACGTGCCTTCGCTGATCCATTTGGAGAGAAAGGAAATGAAGTGACAAGTGTGTTTCAAGCGCTTGCATTTAGCGGAATTGGATTTGTGATGGCTGGAAGAAAATTTGGTTCTTAGTAAATGATTGATCGTTGTAGTTAATTTGTGAACGATGAGGAATAGGAAGCAACCTGTAGTCAGTGATTCAATTTCTGCGATTGGAAAAACTTTGGTGATCCATG
>CAZECP010000072.1:0-25430 GCA_964510765.1 uncultured Ohtaekwangia sp.
CGAGTCACCCACATTCCTTAACATGGTTAGGTCCTTGTGGGAGCGGCAAGAACTTAAAGCAACAATAATTAAGAGCGCAGTGACTACACTGTTCGAAAAATTTCTCCGGATCAAGCTAAGTGCGATCATATTTTGGAATGATTACAAAAATAAAAGTGCGAAAATACAATTTCGGTTACTGAAAACCTCATATTTCCAGGGTAACCTTCAGAAGGCATTTTTCCCCGTCTTTTTGCCAACTAATGTAAGTATGATGATATAGATATCGAGAGCAAAATTCCAATGCTCGATATACCACAAGTCGTGCAGGGTACGGGCTATATATTGATATTTTGTTTCAGTCGGTCCGCGCCAGCCATTCACTTGTGCCCATCCGGTTATTCCGGGCTTGATGTATTGACGCACCATATAGCTCTGCACGGTTTGTTGAAAGCGTTTGTCAAGGTCAACACGGTGGGGTCTCGGTCCTACCACGGACATATCTCCCAGCAGAACGTTAATGAATTGTGGTAGCTCATCCAGACTATACTTGCGAATGAATTTTCCAACTTTCGTGATGCGCTCATCATTTTTTGACGTGGATCTCAACTTATCCTCCGCCCGGGTACTCACTCTCATGGAACGGAATTTATAAACTAAAATTTGAGCGCCATGTTTACCGATTCGAATCGGTTGATAAAACACCGGGCCTTTGGTCTCAAATTTTATCGCAAGTCCTATGAGGATAAAAATCGGCAGCAAAATGATAAGCACTACTGTGGCAAACACAATGTCAAAAATCCGTTTCCAAAACCTCAAGGTATAGCTATCGAGTGGAACTTCACGGATGCTGACAATAGGGATGCCGGCAAAGTTTTTAAGTTCAAAATTTCTACTGAAGATCGAATAGTAATTGGCAACAACGGATGGCCTCACACCATTATACTCTGCCAGGTTTACCAGATTTTGAATATCCTTTTCTTTCGAAAGATCAATCGTAATAATAACTTCATTGAAATGGTATTTGTCAAAGACTTCTTGAAAATCAGAAATTTTTCCAAGTACATTCACTTTATCACCCTTTGCTCGTGTGTCGTCCAGAAACCCGATTAACTTGCCGAGGTAAGGATTCATTTTGAAGAATGCCTGCATCGCTTCGCCAATTTTTCCTGCTCCGATTATCAAAACTTTATTGTAGAATGGACTAAACTTTCGAATCGAAATCAAATAAGTATAGAGGTAGGTAGCTGGAAATGCAAGTGCCACAAACCAAAGTACCGTTCCCAAAAACACAGCGCGTGAAGCCTGGTCCATATTGAAAAGAAGGATGGCGATTGCTCCAATCGATACGAACACAAAAAATTTCCTGATCAAACGAGTCGTTCTCGTAAAAATATTCTGGATATCAAAAAAGCCGAGGTCAAGGAAAATCAGATAAGTAATAATCCAACTTCCCATCATGAGAAAAAACAATTCATCATAAGGTGGCAAGTGGCGGTAGTGCAGAAAGCCAACGAGCGAGTAGGAGGACGCCAGCAGAATCAGGTCTAATACCAGGATTAAAAATATAAGTGATCTGCTGCTTAAAATTATTTTCATTCAAATCTTTTATTGTCTTGCCGCTTTTTATCTTTAGTTGGAGGACAACGCAGTTAAATAAATATCTCCATACAAACCTGCAATATTTGCCCACAAATAGTCAGCATAAACTTTCTTCTGACAATTTTTTCCCAATTCATCCATCTCATCCCGATGAGCAAAAGCATACTTTAATTTTTCTTCCAAATCTTCTACACTTTTGGATTTAAAGTAAAGAACTTCATTGCTGCCAAACACCTGCAGGTTTTCAGGAATATCACTTGCCACAATCGGTCTTCCAACGGAGGCCACCTCAAGCAGCATGATAGACATGCCTTCTGTTTCAGATGGAAAAATAAAGAGTTCTGCCCGATCTATCAAACCCAGCAACGTTGGGAGTGGATTTACAAACCCAAGGAAGTACACATGCAACCCTTCTGTCAGTTTTTTGATTTTCTCCATATACTCATCAGCCGTGTGAAGTTCTCCTGTTATGAATATCTGCCCTTCGTATTTCAATCGTTGCAGCGCCTCCAGCATGGTATGGCAACCTTTGATACTCATCAACCTGCGGGCCGCAAACAGCAAGAAGGGTTTTTCCAGAGAGGCACCCTTTGGTAAAAAAGATTTCACTCCCTCAAAATCAAACGTCTCCCGCTTCACTAAATTAATCCCGTTTGGAACGAACACGATTTTCTTTCCGTATTTTTTTGAGTAAAACTCTGATAGTGGTCGCGAAATGCACGTACACACATCGGACGAATGGATGTAGATGCGCTCTACCCAATGAAAAAAGACCTTAGCAAACCAATTCCACTTATCGGACTTATACTGAGCCTCATGCGATGTGCTGACAATTTTAAATCGAAGCCCTAGTAAAGGAGCAAAGAAGGTGCTCTCCGTTTTGTGTATGTGAACAAGGTCCACTTTGTTGGAAAAGAAAAGATAAAATGCGGAAAAGAAAAAATAGATAAATGAACCAGGTGCTCCGGGCAACCATTGCCTGAACTGCACGACTTTTACCCCTGGAATATGGTTCTGCGCTGCCGCATCTTTAAAGCAGCAAACTGTGATCTCAAATCGATCCTTTAATTGTAAGATGATATTCTCCGCCACGCGATCGGTCCCGCCCCGGGAGGGAAAAGTTTTAACTCCAAAAAATGCAATTCGCTTCACTCCTGCCATTACTTATTGGGTCGATAATACTTCACGGTAAAACAACATGGTACGCTTTGCGTTTTCAATGGGGTGATATTTCTGAATGGCAACTTCCCTGATCATGCTTAATTTATTCTCTGTGAACTGCGATCCTAAATATAGAGATTCGAGCAACCCAATCAAATGTTCTAAATCATTCTTGGGAAAGAGGTAGCCGGAGATCGTATTTTCGAACATTTCAGAAATGGCTCCTACGTTTGAGGCAATTACAATTTTTCCTAAGGCCATGGCTTCAGCTATGCTCACCGGCAACGTCTCTTGAAGGGATGGAAGAATAAAGGTGGAGCACTGATCAAAGACATTCAGAATATCCTGCTGCCTGAGCCAACCATGAAACTTAATTTGATCGGCCAGGTTGTATTTCTTAATTGAATTAATGATTTCAGTTTCGTATGCTATATCCTTTTCTTTATACCATCCTACTACATGCAGGTCATAAACAATATTCTTTTGCTTAAGATGATGCAGTGTTTCAATTACAATTTTCAGATTTTTTCTCCGGCTGATTACGCCAACATAAATGATAGAATGCTTATTGGCCTGTTGAGTAGTTTGATGAGTAAAAAATATTGGATTAACAGCATTGTAGATGTGCGCGCTCTTGTTCAGCTTTCCCCTGTATAAAGCCCGGTTATAATTAGAAATAAAGATTACATTTTTAAACAACGGAAAAACGTAGCGTTCAACAGCAGTTTTGAATAAAAATTTCAATTTTGATTTGATACCGCTGGCATATTTCAATTCTTCGCGCATGATGCCGTGCTGAGTAACCACTACATTATCCTTTTTGAGTCGTAAGAAACGCAACAAGTGAGGCTCTGATTCCTGAATATGAATAATATCCGGCTTTTCTTCATTTATGATCTCCTTCACCACTTTCCTGTTGATGAAATAATCGATCAACCGGATTCTGCTTTTGAATGGAATAAAACAGATTCTTACGTTCGGAGCAAAATGTACCTCAAGTCGGATGCTTTGAGTAGGGATAAATGAAAGATGCACTACCTCAGCATCTTCGAGCTGGCTGAATCCAGCAAATAAATTTAAGATAGCAGCCTCTACACCTCCTTTGACTGATTTAAGATCCAAAGGCAGAGCGCCAACCATTAACACCTTAATCTTACTCCCCATGAAAAAATTTAAAGACAACTATATGATGCAAATTTAGTAAAGTAAGACTCTAAATCATGACCCTCTTGAATCTATTCCTCACCGCAGGCAGGAGGCCATTAATCTGAAGTTTAAGAATACGATCATTTGTAAGTGAGTTAATCATAATTCGGGGGAGCGTAAATGGATGTTGAAAGTTTTCGGGAAATATATTAGCCATCCGTATGGTGGTGGCGGTTTTGTAATTGGTGCCGTTCATAATGTCCACTTCCTTAGGGCCGTATGACCCAAGTGGGTAACAGAAATGTTTCACTTCTTTTGAAGTCCTCGCTTCGATAATATTTTTGGATTCTACTATTTCATAGGCTGATCTTTCATTAGCGAGTGAGTTCAAGGGAAGATGATTAACTGTATGTGACCCAATCGTAACAAGCGGGTCATCGCTAAGCTGTTGAATTTGCTCCCAGCTCAGTGCGAGTTCCTTGGTTTTAGCTTTAATACGTTCGCTGCGATTTGCAAAGAGTGATTCAATAAGTCGAGGTAATTCAGTTTCATCTGCTACTGCAAGAAATGAACGGATTTTATTGAACGCCATTTCTTTTTGCTTATCGGTGCCTGTAATGAATGAAAACTTCTGTCCTTTCACAGTAAGTTCTACCTTTGAATTTTCAACAATTACATCTTCGAGCAAATACCACCACAATACTGCATGGCCATCGGGCAAGTTGGTGGCAACGTAAATGGTAAATGGGATATTGTGTTTCTTAAAAATAGGATAAGCATACGTTAGATTATCGACATAACCATCATCAAAAGTAAAGACTACGAACTTCTGTTTTGAACTCGGTTTCGTACCAAACTTCATCATCTCATCCAATGACAGGAATACGTAATTCTCCCGCTTAAAAAATGATATCAGGTTCTCCAAATACTCAGGGGATACTTCCAGGCTCTTGTGGTTATGGATTCTTAACTTGCTACCAGAAGGCACAACGCGATGGAACATAAGTATCTGGCCTAGCCCGGAATATCTTGCCTTGGTCAGTTGATGCAGCTGGCTATAATACAGAACTGGTGACAGTACTTTGGCCGCTTGTTCCAAATAATACTTGTTCATCTTTTTGAAAAATTCATATACTCTTTATGAAAACTACTCACCATACCATCTATGCTAAATTTTTCTTTCACTCTCATCAATGCATGGGTCCCCATTTCCAATCGCGTAGTTTGATTGTTCAACAGGTGGTCGATTTTTTCAGAAAGTTGTACATCACTAAAGGCATCAATGAGATACCCGGATACATTGTTTTCTATCAATTCTTTTGAACCTCCATAATTTGTAGCAATGACCGGTTTGCCTAAGGCCATGAACTCCATAAGTGCATTTGAAATCCCCTCACCATGATGATTGACATTGGTGGTTAATACACCTATATCACAAACGTTCATGATTGACTCTACTTTACTTTGCTTTCCGAGAAAAAGAATTTTTTCAACTTCCGTTCCCGAGATGGATTTGCGATAAGCACTGTCATCCCCATCGCCTATACACAAGAAAGTCACGTCCACAAACCTGCCCACAATATCTTTTGCAGCCTTTATATAAGTACCCCAATCTTTGTAATCAAGAAAGGAGGCCACCATAGCAACGATAAACTTGGTTCTAATATTGAATCTATTTCGAACGGATTCAGTGCTTTCAATCGACTTAAGACGATCAAAATTGAATCCATTATAAATCACTCCGCTCTTTTCCCTGGGAGCATGGTAGGCTTCCAAACCTGCTTCTGCATTGGCGATGATCCGATCAGAAGCATTGAACACAATGTTCTTTCCAATCAAAAACTGGTTAGGCGTAGAGTCCGTAATTTCATTATTGATGAGGGGAATTTTCAAAAGCCATTTTGCTGGCACTCCATAGACCGCTACCATGTGCCCCCATACGTGAATAATGTCCGGTGAAAATTTCTTCGCGACTTTATAAAACTTAAAAAAAAGAAGAGGATCCTTTTTAAAAAATTTCCTTTCAACAAAATGAATTGGAATACCCAGGGACAAAACTTCCTGGTAATGGATTTCCTTTCGTGTAAGTACGAGACCAATTTCAATATCCGGATATCTTTTCAAGCCCTTCAACAGCTCAACAATTCTTCGCTCCTTGCCTCCTGCCCGTAGGCTCTCAATAAAAAAAAGTACTTTCATAATAGGTGTTGGGTGCGCAATTTCAGAGCAAGTTAAGCTCCTTCAATACTTTTTGGAAAACTTTATTGCGCGCGTAGCCATGATAAGCCAAATCGCTCGCAGAAATATTGTAATCGGAATTTCCTTCAATCAGCACAGGGCCATGCTCTGAAATAGCAACATCCCAGCCCATCAGTCGAAGGTTGGGAACATAGCGAGCTGTTTTCAAAACGAGTGCACAAGCCTCAGTAAAGTATGGGATTTGAAAATTCTCAAATACTACTTTTGTTACCGGGTGGAAGGTCGGGATTTTTAAGCCATTAAATTTTAATGTGAGATGCCCTTGTCTTTCCAATTTTCCTGTGCTCATGTCGATTGGAATTTCGCACCCACCACTCGTTTCATTGTCGATGAAATTGCCTTTAAGGTTGGTTTTGAAGTAAGCAGAAATGATTTCAACATTGCCAGTCTGGTCAATAAAAGTATCCAGGCGCAGTGTATTTAAGCAAGATGGGTTCAGGGCATTCAGGGCTGAATGTTGCTTCACTGTTTCTTGAAAAAGATAGCCTGTTTTGATTACTTCTGAATAAATTGTTTCAATGAGTGAAGGATTACTTACCAGATCATCGGATGTAATCTTGAAAATATTATCACCTTCATAGCTCCAGTATGTTTTTTTAATGAATAGTGAATCCAAGGATTTCCCTAGGAATAATTTTTCGAGCGTTATTTTGAAATCCTTGATTGTATTTATTTCAAAACTTGTCTTATCAATCACAAACATGTTTCTGTGATTATACATCCAGATTTTGGGCAGCGGAATTTGAAATTGAGAATAGAAAAAATCAAAGTATAATTTATTCTCTACAACTTCCCTTGCCCGCTTTTCATTGAAATGCGGCTTTATCCGATACAAGAATTTATCAGGCAAATAATCCTTCACATTTTTCCTTTCCTTTTTAAAGAGATATCTGGAAAAATAATAACGGGGAATTTCCTTGTAAAGAATCCAAAGCCAGAGTACCTCAAAGCCAATCTTTACAATTGACTTACGTTCGGGATCTCTTATAAGCTGATTGGCTAATTGGAGTGTAGATAATTCGGCACGACTGGACATATTTAAAAATATTGAAACTACTCTCCCAAAATCCTATTGATATAAAACTTTGTAGGATTTTCCCGGGGTATGATTTTGGCCGGATTGCCTAACACAAGCGAATGGTCGGGAACATCCATGTTAACAAATGCATTTGGCGCAATCAATACATCAGAGCCAATTTTTATATTACCTACCAAAACACTTCCGGTACCAATCCAAACTTTATCACCAATAGTAGGGCGGCCAAGTTCACCGCTACTATAACTTCTTCCGATTGTAACCGAGTGAGCAACGTTACAATGCTTACCTATAGTCACGGGGCCTATAATAACCGGGCCACAGTGATCTGATAAATAAAAACCTTCTCCAATTTTAGCATCAAGGTCTATTTCAAAACCATATCGCAGACGATACCTTCTCCTCAATATTCTTAATACCCACCAGAATGGTGACCGGTTCTTCCGGGCAGATATTAACCTGAAAATCAAAGTATATCTGAAGCCAGGCAAAAACCAACCCTTCAGCAGGCCTTTATACCCTCTAAGCTCTTTATGCCTGTACAAGTCGGTTTTAATAATATCTAAAACAACTCCCATTCAGGCAATTATAATCATTCATTTCAAGAGTAAAAACAGGAGCGGTAAAATAACTTGAGGTAAGCAAATCATGCTTAATTATTCCGTGGTTCATAAACAAAAGACTTTCTTACTATCGGTTTGCTGTCCACTGTATTGGTAGATTTAGAACCACCATATAAGGATGGCTTGGCAGTTGCCATCTTGGCCGATTTGAAAAGCCCCATAATCGCACCCATATATAAAAAAGAAGTTACATTGAAAGTGACGGTGAGCATGCCACCTGAAAGAAGTAAGAACACATGTGAAAAGAACATTCCTAAGAAGCAACCGATAAGCAATCGCTCCTGCTCTAGCTCAAGCTTTCGCTTAAATGCGAGATATTTCGTAAATATCTCAACGTAAAACAAAGCGATTAATCCGAACCCAATGATGCCGGCACCATGAAGCATCACATTGAGGTCAAGATGCAAGGGACGCCCTTTGTGAATTCCATAATCATAATTCCCAGGCGAATCAAATAGGTGCTGACCAAACAAGAATATTTTAAGATCTGGATTCATAATCCTTTCATGGTAAACGGCCACCGTTTCAACAAGGCGCGTTTCTCCTTGAAGATTTTCTGCAACGCCCTCGTCATTAAAGGTATCCGATCTTGCCTCTAATTGCTTCATCAGAATGCCCTGGTAGAGTGGAAAAGTAATAACCATGACCACCAACAGCGCGACCGCATAACCAACAAACCGATGCAATTGATCACGGTACAAATACATATAGACAAAAGCTGCAATCAACACCAAAACAATGGATGTTCTCCGCACTGAAAGCACCAGGATAATCATCGTAAAAATGGCCACCACGGGCACAGCGTGCTTGGAGATTTTATCCTTAAAATCATAATATGTGAGAGGAAGCATGATCACCAGGTACGACCCGATATAAATGTTACTGAAAGTGAACATGCCGGAGTAAAATCCACTATCGCCACCGTATGGATTTTCTCCGATTTTTAAAATGGAGAAGATGATAATACTGATAATGAATAAAATATTGGTTATAAACAGGCGCTTGTTCAATATCTTGATGTCATCATAAGTAGAAGTGATAATAAAGCCAATTGGTAGTAACAGTTTGCATATCATAGCTCTGATCAAGTCATTGTACTGTTCTACTTTGGCGCTTGTGGCAATTAATTCAATAGTCAGGTAGATCAAGATTATGATGATGGTAGTGTTAATCTTAACGGCCTGTCTAAAATACTTTACCAGCATATACACCATAATCAGGAAGAACAATCCGTTCCTGATGGCGATGATTTTGGTTTCTGCACCGAGAAAGCTTTTTGCAATATCACACAGGATGCTGACCAGTGGAAACGAGTAGACGATATTTCGCTCTAGTTTGAGCATGCTCCTGATTTGACTGGCTTTAAGTTAAAGAAACACGACCTGTAAATTCTTTCGGAATAACTCTATACCACAAAAATAAACCAACATGGTATATAGTTACAATCATCACGGCCACGGCCATTCCTACTCCCGAGAAAAAATAAACACATATAGGAACAATCACCAAATTGACGATCAGCGTGTATTTCACAACATTCAGGTACTGCGCTTTCCGATTCTGATTGATGAAGACCTGGGAATAAAAATAAGCGTAAGGAGACAGCAGGGTTTTAAATGTGAGGATTAGGTAGATTATATAAATCTCGTCATCAAATTTGCCATTCACAATTTCGATCGCAAATTTTCCAAGAAAGAGAGAAACTAAAAAGATTACGAATGCGGAGACGAGGTAGATCACATTCATTTGGCGAACCATGGCATAAAATTTTTGCAGATTATCATGATACAACTTTGACATGTAAGGAAACAAAGCACTGTTGGCCGGAATAAAGATGGAGTTAAACGCTTCTACGATTTTGGCTGCCACTGAATAATATCCCACAATCAAATTGTTGGTCATCACCCCAAGCAAAAAAGTATTTGTGGTGGTGTAAATATTCACATATATCCGCGACAAAAATATATGCCAGCCATCTTTCAAGTGCTCGATCAGTACTGTTTTCGATTGGAATTTGAATGACACACCAAATGCAAATCGAATCTCAATGATGGCAATAATACCAGCCACAATAAAACCGAGAGAATTGAAAATGGGAACGAGTAGAATATCTTTTTCATCTTTTACAAACAGAAATATGGCGACAGTAAAAATGAATTTAGCCGTGAGGTTCAAATACGTAGAGATTTTCATCTTCTCCATTCCCTGGAAAAACCAAACGGGAAAAATCCAATGTCCGATCACTCTTCCAAATGTTAAAAGATAGATCATGAAAAAATCTGAAAACTTATTGAAACTAAAAACCAGAAGAGCCAATAGCGCAAAAGAAATAAGGCTCAATACAGCTTTGATGGTAAGCACCGAACTATAAATCGAAATTACCTTCTCCTTATCATTTCGATGAATGGAGACTTGACGAGTGGCTGAAAGATCAAAACCGTAGTCGGTAAGAATTTCAAAATAGGCAACAGTAGCAAGTGCAAATTGGATGAGACCAAAGCCCTCGATGCCAAGAACCCTTACCAGGTAAGGGAAAGTGAGGAGCGGTAATAACAGGTTGGCTCCCTGAAGAACTGAGAGCGATAAAAAATTTACAAAAACCCTTTTCGTATCCTTATTCTGTAGTGCAGATATCTTCTTAAATAACCCTGTCATCAACTTTAATTGTATGTTCCAATTCGCCAAACCTCAAATTTACCATAAAAATTAGTCTAACCATTACTAAAATTTTCCATGAAAGGTGAACCAAAGTATTCCTCAAATCGCTGGCGCTCTCACCAAAAAAATGGCAATACATGTTACAACACTCATTCAGAAGAAAAGCCAGCGTAACGTTTGCATTAAAGCTAAATTAATATTTGGTAATACCGCTTTCCAACCAACGTTTTGGTGTATTAAACCGTGAACTCAATTAACTTTGTTAAAAAAACATCAACCAATTAACACCGGCATTGGAAAACGTAGTTAAAATTGAAAGATCTTCCCTTCTTAAGAACCCTATTGTGAAGAATTATTTGAAAGAGCCAGTTGCTGGCAAAACCTTTGTTCAAAAAGTCAAGCGACTGTTGGTTTTATCGTCCCGAAACCCATTTGTAATTCTGGCAAAAATCATTTCTAAAAGCCCGCTAAAGTTTATTTTGAGTGATAAGCTTTATATCCGATGGAAGTACCGCGGAGAAACCGGCTTGAAGCTCAACATCCAAAAACCCAAACGCTTTAATGAAAAACTGCAAGTGTTGAAACTGGATCAGGATTTTTTTGGCTACTCAATCTACGCAGATAAATACGAAGTAAGAAAACATGTAGCGAAGACAATCGGTGTAAAGTACCTGATCCCTTTAATAAAACTCTATGATTATGTAGAAGAGATCGACTTTGATGAATTACCCGATCAATTTGTATTGAAGTGTACTCATGACAGTGGAACGATAGTTATCTGTCGCGACAAATCAACTCTTGACAGAGAAGCGGCAAAGAAGATATTACAAGATGGACTGGACCGTAATTACTACTATGAACACCGGGAGCCGCAATACAAAAACATAAAACCACGGATCATTTGCCAGGAATTTCTTTCTACTGATACAGGAGATGTGCCATTAGATTATAAAATATTTTGTTTTAATGGCACACCAGCCTTCATTGAGGTGGATACCAATCGTTTTGAAAATCATGGCCGGGTAATCTATGACACCCATTGGGAAAAGGCGCCATTTAGTATAAAATTTCTTACTCCTGATTTGACTGCCCCCAAACCCGAGAATCTGGATGAGATGCTTGATGTTTGTGCGAAATTATCAAAAGGATTCAAATTTGTTCGGGTCGATTTGTTTTCGGTAAACCAAAAAATCTTCTTCGTTGAGCTAACCTTTCAGCATGGAGCTGGCTACGAGAAATTTTTCCCCGATGAATATGATGCAAAGCTGGGCGATATGTTGAACCTTAAATCCTAAAAAAGTAGTAGGGTTACGTTTAAATTTAAGTTGTTCCTTTCGTTGCTTTTTAGAAAATATTGAAAAATAGGTTGACTGTGTCAATCTTACGATAATTTGCTTTCTTTACCGTAAGATTAAGCCTCACTATGACAACAACAACCCTTGACAAACGAGCCGTTTGGGAAAAATTCAATCAACTCAAACAAGCGGCCGGCAATCACTCCCCCAGTCTTGCCACTTTAAAAGCCGAATTGCCTGAAATAAAAATAAAAGTCGATGCATGTTTTCTTTCCAACCCTTATGCCACCGATTTATTTCTAAAATATTTCAAAGAAGAACTGATCGAGACCGGTGAAATCAATAAAGTACTGGAATTTTATCCGTCTCAGAACCGTGAAATATCACAGTTGGTCGGTCGCCACCTGAATCTGGACCCGCAGCGAATTTTTATTGCTAATGGCGCTACTGAAATTGTTCAGGCGATCATTCATAACTATGTGAACGGCAAATTAATCGTTAACATACCTACTTTTTCTCCTTACTACGAATTTGCATTGCCTGAAACAGAGGTGGTGTTTTATCATCTCAAAAAGGAAGAGAATTTTAAGTTGGATCCCGATCGGTATATCTCTTTTGTAGAAGAAGTAAAGCCTCACACCGTAGTGATCATTAACCCCAATAATCCTGATGGCGGTTATCTAAAGCATCATGAAATGGTGCGAATCATTGAAGAACTTGCCTGGGTGCCCAATCTGATTATCGATGAGAGTTTTATCCACTTCGCCTACGAGAACAGCAGCTTGGTTTTGCCAAGTGTGGCCAACCTGGTCGAGCATTTCCCCAATCTTACGATTATAAAAAGCATGTCGAAGGACTTTGGGATTGCCGGAATACGCTGTGGTTACGCAATTATGTCGAAAGAGAAAGTGGCCGAACTTTTGAAGACCGGTTACTTGTGGAACTCGAGTGGGCTTGCTGAATATTTCTTCCGGCTATACACACGCAAAGATTTCCTTCAGGAGTATGAGGAGGTGCGTAAAAAGTATATCACCGAATCGTTGTTTTTTGTTACCGAATTAACTCAAATACCTAAGATCAAGGTTTATCCTACAAAAGCCAATTTCGTGCTGATTGAAATCCTGGATGGTAAAACTTCAGATGAAGTGGCGACAGAACTTCTGCTAAGCTATGGAATTTATGTTCGTAACTGCTCTGATAAGAAAGGCTTGTCCGGAGAATTCATTAGAATCGCTTCTCGAAATAAACAAGAGAATGAGTATATTGTTGAGGCCTTGCGGAATATATTCAGGTGAGGCTTAATCTGTCTAAGTAACTGGCTTTATCGATGAAAATAAAAACCTTGGTAAAACATACCCTGCGGTTATTTTATATAGCTCGAAAAACAAGTTTCAGGGGAGTTACTTTCAAGAAAGCAAACACCATCGTATGGTTGAAAGTCTGGGGTGTGAATTTTTTTTCGGAAGATGATTTTGTGTATTCGTTTGGGATCATCAACGCACTTTCAAGAAGCGGGGCCAGGTTCAATATACGGTTCACAACAAAGATCGGGAAGTTTCAAAATGTAAAAGTGTATTTTGCTTACTCGCGGGGAGTTGACCCTTTTTATTTTTACAACTACACTCAAACACTACATTTCATCTGTACTCAGTTGGAGAGTCAAGGTTGTGAAGTTCACCCAAAGTCAAATGAAGTTTTGTTTTGGGAAAACAAGGGTTACATGACGCAGAAATTCTTTGACCTCAATATATCAACTCCAAAAACTTTTTTAATCACAAGCGAGCAGGAATTTGAAAAGGTTGATTTAGTTTATCCTTTCCTCATCAAAGAAGAACATTCGTTTTCATCCTATGGGCTTCACAAAATCACAAAGCGGGAAGACGCAATTACTTTTTTTAAACGAACAAATTATTTTGATAAAAGTAAATACCTGCTTGTACAAGAACTGCTTGACATGAGGCGCGACTTGCGCGTAATTCTGGTTGGGGATAAAGTGGTGCATCATTATTGGAGGATCAACAAATCGGAAGAATGGAAGCCGACTGCCACTTCTTACGGAAACACCGTTGACTTCGGTAATTTCCCTGAGCAATGGAGAGCATTCATCATTGATCAATTCAAGCGATTAAATCTGAGCACCGGTGCATTTGATATTGCGTGGAGAAATGATGATCTCTCCACTCCGCCATTGATTTTGGAAGTAAGCCCCAACTATCAACCCAACCCTGCTGTCGATTTTGAAAAAATGGGACTTGGTTATGCGCAGTATAAAAAAAGGCTACTCTTCCGCAATGCTTACGAGTATCGGTTTGTTGACATTGTCTTTAAAATTGTAAACGAACAAATCACTTACATTCAATCGCAGAAGTGAAGATCTTCCTACTTCCACTCTCCTAATGGTGGCAGCTTTATTATGCTTTTATCATTCCCTTGCTGGGGAATAAGTACAACTGTGAAAGTTACACTGGTTTTAGATTTTAATTCGGTTTCAAATCCAACCAAAGTAGTTCCCGGATTTGCCTCATCATATTCATGAGGCGGTTGGGTGGTCCATGTCTTCAAAATAACATCAGCGGGTTCTTTTATCTCCAGGATAAGTTTCTTGCCACGCTGTGAAAGCTCTGCCGAATTTTTGCTGATAATTTTTACATCGGCAGAAGTTAACATCGACCATCGAACTTTGGTATCATCTTTTAGCAAAACCATTTCGTCTTTCACCACCACGTACTTCTTCTCCACAATGGCCACACCTCGAACTGCTTTTGATACATTGTTTTTGTAAACAGAAGCGAGTTCAGTGGTTGCGCTTAGGAAATCAGGGTTATCTGTTGTTGAAAGGATCGGTGCCGATCCCTTCACAAGTTGCAAGCCATTATCGAATGTGAGTGTGTTATGTGTAAAGTTGTTGTAACGAAACACCTGCCAACGCTGTGATTCTTGCTTTCTGCTCCATAGGTCCACTCCTTGTGATTCAAGGGAGTTGTATTCCTGCGGCCCGAAATCCATGGCCCACCTCTCTCCCATCGCATCCATAACAAAGGAGCCTACATCCATGTGCGCATGCCCTATACCCGCAGATCCTCCCTTAAGTCCAACAAAAATTCCATCTGATTTCCAGGATGAGCGCATTAATGCTACCGGGTTTTTTCCTTGTCCGTGCCAAATCAATTGCTTTGGCTCTTTGATATCCTTCATACTTATATTGCTGCCCCAAATCAAAATCGCAGGCAAGTCGCGGCCAAAGATCATATCGCGTTTTTTCAATAGAAGTTTTTCAGAATACAAAATGGACGGATCATTTTGCTTGGTAGCAAACCAAAACATGGCAGGATTAATAATGCACTTTGCTTCTCCATCCGAATAGTTGAAATTCAGGCCGGAAGATCCTATCATATTCAATACGTACTTTGGCGTTTTAGAAAATCCGGACTTTTCAGCAAGACCAAAATCAGTTTTGAATGCTTTCTCAAGCATGCTGATCAAATAAACATTGAAGGTGGTTCCATACGCCCAGTAACCATAACCCTCTGCAAAAGCACCATCAGGATCATAATCATCTTTCATTGGCAATTGAATTGATTCAATGGCCCGGTTGATTATTTTTCTTGACAATTCTTGTTGCTCATCAAATACTGCCAATGCTCCGCTCACCATGCCGGCATTACAAACCTGATTCCAGTTGTTTCCCTCTGTCAGCCACCAATTGTATTCCGAATTCAAAGAAGGTTCAAGTCCTTTCTTAATAATAGCACTTTTGATGGTGGTCCGGGAAGTTACCGACAAATCAGAATAGAGCCAATCATACCCAAGCGCTACGGCCATTGTCATTTCAGCCACATCCAGAAAGTGGGAAGGATTCCAATCTTTGAAGGCACATGCATTCAACAACTCTTTTTCAGTTCGGTCAAGATATTTTTTCTCTCCTGTCATTCGCCACGCATAAGAAAGGTAGAAGGTGCGTTTGCGGCACTCACGCGATTTGTTGAGTAACCGCTTGCCTTCCATCTTATATTCAACGAGTGGTTTTAAAAGAATCTTGTCGCATTCGTTGATAATAATTTGATGGACAATCTTCCATGCGCTATCTCCAAGGATTCGTTTTTTTATCATCCCCTCTTCTTCTTTTAACATTAAAATGCGAGGATGAGCAGGTATATTCACGGAAATCGGTAAAAGCTTAACTTGTGCAAGCAAGCTTTCATTGCTTGAGAAAAAAAATCCTGTTATAAGGAGGGCAAGTATTTTCAACTTCATAAATTGATTTCTGACTTTTATGCAATATTTATACCGCTATAATGAGATTATCTTTTCATCGTTTAAACTGCCTGCTATTTCTATTTTTTTGGCTTTCGAATGTTCAAACAGGATTTGCTCAAAGTTTGCAATTTCCGGTTGATTCAGTTTTAACCAAAGCCAAAGCTCAACTTCTTTCTGCGCTGGCACAAAATAAAGAGACATCTCGATTTCCAAGGTCTTACAATTTAGGTCAATCGGTGGTAATGGTCAAATCATCTGACTGGACAAGTGGATTTTTTCCAGGGTGCTTGTGGTACATGTATGAATATACACAAGACCCTTTTTGGAAATCTTCTGCGCAGCATTGGACAGCCGGATTAGAACGGGAAAAGGTCAATACAGACACACATGATCTTGGCTTTATGTTGTATTGTTCATTTGGAAATGGATTTCGGCTGACAAAGAATCCAAACTATAAAGACATTTTGCTGAAAGCAGCTCATTCATTATCGACTCGTTACAATTCAAAGGTAGGCTGCATTCGATCATGGGATGATGATAGGTGGGAATTTCCTGTAATCATCGACAATATGATGAACCTTGAGTTGCTCTTCTGGGCTTCCAGAATCAGTGGCGATAAATCGTTCTATAACATAGCTGTCAGCCATGCAAGCCATACTTTAAAAAATCATTTTCGAAAAGATGGTAGTTCTTATCATGTTGTCGATTATGATTCAAAGACTGGTGAAGTTATATCACGAACTACTGCGCAAGGTTACGCTGATGACTCAAGCTGGGCAAGAGGGCAAGCCTGGGGTCTTTATGGATTTACAATGACTTATCGGGAAACAAATGATAGCACATTTTTAAGTCACGCAGAAAAAATCGCAGGTTACGTACTAAAAAATTTACCGAAGAATAAAATACCCTACTGGGATTTCCGTGCACCCAACATCCCATTCGAGTTCCAGGATGCTTCAGCAGCCGCTATTACTGCTTCCGCACTTTTAGAGTTGAGTAAGCTTAGTAAAAAATACAGCGCTGCTTTTTTTAGAGCAGGGGTAAATATTATGGAAACTCTCAGTTCTCCATCTTTTCTTGCCAGGCAAGGTACGAACGGCAACTTCATAGTAAAGGGAAGTGTAGGGAATAAGCGCAGAAACCTGGAAGTAAATGTTCCGCTTATTTACACCGACTATTATTTCCTCGAAGCACTTGTGCGATATAAGCAGGCAACAAAAAAGGCAGAGCAATAGGCCCTGCCTTCCAATGAATCTGATGTCTCGCTAGTTCTTGATGAGCTTCTCTACAACCAATCGGTTGTCTTGCCTTGCCATGACGACATAGGTACCCTTCGATAAACTTCTTACATCCACAGAATTATCGGACCTACTGATGATTTTAGTGAACTCGGTTCGACCTAACATATCATATAGTTGAACCTCAATGGGTGAACCATTCACATCAAACTGGCCCATATCAATTTTTACAAAGTCCGAGGTAGGATTCGGATAGATGCGCAAGCTTCCAGCCTGACCTTCCACAGCAAGAATGGCAATCACGGTAGGATCTGAAATGTCGCTGAGACATCCGTATGAGGAAGTAACCTGTACCGTGTAGGAACCATCTGCCGTTACTGTCAATGTTTTTGCCGTTGCTCCCGGAATAGCAACGCCATCATCAAACCATTGGTAGGTTGTTGCGCTACTTGCTGTTAATTTTGGAGTGGGCGTGAATTGGTTGCTAACGGTGATTGTTGGTTTTGTTGGAATAGGGTAAATCGTGACTTTCGTGGTAACTGTGTCGGTACAAGAATTTAAATCAGTTCCTATTACCTTATAAGTAGTCGTAACAGTAGGGTTCGCAGTCACAGTGCTACCTGTAGTAGCCGATAATCCTGTGGCAGGGCTCCACACATAGGAACTTGCACCACTGGCAGTCAGATCACCTGAACCACCATTGCAAAATGCTAAGGTATTTACGGATACAGTTGGTTGTTGGGTTGTAATGGTTGTACTGTTCGATGCCGTTATACCATTGCCATCATATACCGTTAATGTGTAAACCGTGGTACTTCCGGGCTTTGCTTTCGGATTAGCAATCGTTTTTGAGGAGAGACCAGAGGCCGGAGACCATAAATAGGCGAAGGTTGGGGTGCCTGTCACAGTAGATCCAAGCTGAACCTGGGTTCCCACGCACACTGCAGGTCCGTTTCCACCGGTAATGTTAACCGTTGGGTTTGTTGCAGTGATACCTGTAAAGATTGACGTGTTTCCATCTGTTAAACTCGCTCCTGTCACGGTCAATAAATTGCTTCCGATCGCGGCTGATTTTTTCCAACCATTTGTCAATTGATCAAATGTTCCATCAAGCTGGCCAGCAGCTATATTTGATTCTGTTCCATTTACATCCGCCATTAAATAAGTTGCACTTACGTCAGCAACGCAACCTGATATTCCCGCCATTGAAATTTTCCAGTATCTTTTCAAAAAATCACTCGTAGATTTATTACTGCTATTCTTGGTGTTTGATACGGAAGCAGCAATATAGCCGGAAGCAAATCCGCTAGCCGCTGTCAAATTAACCGTGATTGGTGAAAACTCGCTTGTACCACTGGCATCCCCAATGGGGAAAGTGAATGAACCAATAGAACTGAAGTTCTTTCTCACTTCACCAAGTCCTGATATCACCAGCATTTTGGTTGCGGACGGAGACGCATCTACGATGCTACCTGCAACATCCAACGTAAGGTTGTTATCTTTCAAATCCAGGCTTCCTGAGTTTAAAGTAAGTACGCCACTGGCCAATACAGTACCTCCTAAGGTGGCTACTCCAGAGGACTGATTTAAATAAAGATTGAAATAGGTACCAGGGATAATAGTTGGGGCGGCTGCATTATAGTTTACCGTATTATTGGAAGCAAATCCATTTATGGAACCTAAAGTGGATGCCCCATTTATATTCAAAATTGAATTGGCCGCTTGCGTCAGACTGCCCCCGCCTGAAAGGGAACCCGCCACGGAAAGTGAAACACCGTTTGTAACTGAGCAATTTGCATCAATAGAGAGATTGCCACCAACCGAAATGGCAGATGCCAAAACTGCAGATGTTGTGCCGGTGAGCGTAAAATTTCCCGATATGCTTGAAGTTATTGTCTGAAAAGTTTTAACGTGAGTTGCATCTGATCCAACAAGATTTAAATTAACGTAGTTGGTATCAAAAATAGTCTGTGCCCCTCCATTGTAATTCACCGTGTTGATATTGGTGCTTGCGTCAATCAGATTAATCGTAGAAGCTCCTCCCAAATTTAGAATTGCATTATTACTCTGAACAAAAGCTCCAGCGCCTGTCAGGTTATTAGTAGCATTCAACGTGCCCTTGTTGGTAAGCGTAACGCCAGTGGTTACATCGAGGTATGGAATTGTGATTACGCCATTGAGTGATTGTGAATTTACATCAAAGTAGTTGGAGCTGATGCCCGCTACGAATGTTCCTTGATTCGAAATCCCACCTTGAAAATGAATATCTTCATCCACCGAATTATTCCACATCGCGCCATTGGCAATGGTAAGAAGACCTTTGAATGTCTTTGCTCCCGTGGTGTTCGTAATATTAAGAACTCCACTTGTGCCTCCGCCAATGGTAGTTGTACCATTGACTGTAAAGTTGTTCTCGGTAGTTAATGTACATCCGTCACCAATCGATACATTCCCATTTACGGTAGTGGTGTTGATAGCCGAAAAATTGGAACTTCCTGACAGAGAAAGATTGCCTCCAATTGTTAAAGCAACCACAGTAGTAGTGGAAACTGATCCTGATATTGAAAGATTACCGTTGATTGCGGTAGTGAGCGTCCTCAAGGTTTTAGTCCCCGTTCCGGAAAGGCCTAAGTTGTAATAGTCGATGGCAAAAGTTGTCTGGTCTCCTGCTGTGAAGTTCACCGTGTTACCTATTGCGCTTGCATCAACGGGAATATTGTATGTACCACCAAGATTGAAGACGGAATTAGGTCCCTGAACCCACGTGCCGCTTCCTGAAATATCATTGGTTACAGTTACAGTCCCCTTGCTGGTTACCGAAATTCCTCCTGGGTTAACATCGACATTGGTCATCACGAATGTACCTGTCAGGGTTTGTGAGTTTGTTTCAAAATAATTTACCCCTGTTGTTCCGTCCTTATAGGTTCCTTGATTGGTGAGGCCACCTCTGAAATGAACATTGCCTCCAACAATTGAATTATCCCATATTGCCCCGCTGGAAACTTTAACCAGCCCAACAAAGGTCTTATTTCCTGCTGTTGACATAATTTTAAACTGCCCACTGGAACCTCCTCCTATTGTGGTAGCCCCATTCACTACAAGGCCATTTTGAGTAGATAATATTCCACCATCGGCAATAGTAAGATTGCCATTCAAAACTGTTGCTGTTCTTATTAATGTACTTGATCCTGCCGCGATGGTAATGTTATTAAAGGTAGAAGACATCGTCCCTTCGATTGTCTGGGACACACCGTTAAAGGTGGTTGTTCCGGTAGTACCTACAAAAGATGCCCCGTTGTTTATAAACTTGCTTGCGATATTCAAATCTCCGCCCGGGCTGAATGTACCTGCAGACAATACAAAAGAATCCGTTACGGTTGTAGAAGCGCCTGATACAAATCCTCCGGCAGTCAAAGTGAATGTTGACATGCTTAAAGAGGTAACATTTGAGCTTACCGATAGTGAACCGGATGGTTTGTTAACCACAAAGCTGTAGAAAGTCTGATTACTTCCGCCATCAAGCAATTGCGAGCCGCTGCCAATAAATGAAATCTGGAGTGACCCGGATCCACTTAAGGAGTTAAAAGTTCCATTGTTTACAAAATCTCCACCAACCAACACATAGTGGATTTCAAACATATCATTTTGAAGTATCCCTCCACTGTTTATTTGAATGGAAGAAAGTACGCTCAGATACTTGGCTCCACTGCCCGCACCATCCCCAAGTGTGAGAGTTCCATTTACAGTCAATGAATTACATTCCGCTGGACTACTCACCGTGTAGGGGTTTCTGATCGAGACACTGGAACCGGCAACAATGATCACATCATCGGTTGATGTCGGGACAATACCCCCTACCCAAGTTGCACCAGAGTTCCAATTACCACCCGCAGCAGTGCTGCTAATGGTTGAGGCAGATAGCTTTTGCACGCAAAAAAAAGCTGCAATGCAAAAAGTGGTTTTTAGAAAAAATGAAGTCTTCATTGTAATTGTAGAATGCTTAAAAATCATGTCAAAAGTAACGTTTTACCCTCAGAACTCACCTATATCTTCTTACCCAATGTGGGTCACATTTTTATGACTTAAGTCATCCCGGCATTCTGGCAAAGTAACGTGAAGCTTGAGGGAAAACAGGTAGTACCATCACCAAAACTCACAACTGTATCTCTTAATCCCCTTTATGGAAAAATGTATCCCAAAAAAGGACAAGGAATTTTAAACGACCCGCCTTTTTGAGTCAAATTCAAATTTCTCAATAAAGGCACGGTATTTCGATCTCAGCGAGGAAAACCCAAACAACTTATGAAATCCAATACAATTGCACTTTCAAAAAAGTCGTCCTCAGGAAACAATCTTGCAGAGAATACCAAAAAACGCAAAACCTATTATGAACAATTTCTGCAACTTCTTTTGAGGAAAACGGAAGCAGAAAAAAGAGCCCAGATCTTTGGGATGGATCCATTCAAATCCTAGGGTTTGTTAGAGTGCAAACCACCCGACAATTTTTCACCCGAAACAGCAAACGTTCAGTAATAATTGCTCCAAAAGTTTAGAGGGAATGCTTAAGCAAAAACGGTTCAATGGAAACAACCATGTTGTAACTAATCGACTCAAGTACAACGGAGAATTTATTGCCTTCTGAAGTAGATAAGATATTTCCTCGAAGTCCCTTCAACGGGCCGTCAATTACTTCCACGGCATCTCCTTTTTCCATATCAGAAACAGTGGTCGCCTCCACAAAGAAACCAGAAGCAAGAAATCGCTGAATCAGGTCCAATTCTTCTTGTCGAAGATAGGCAGGCTTTCCGTTGTACCGGATATTCCAGGAGATACCAGGTGTTTGCAGGATAGTATTGATTTTATCTTCCGATTCTTTTACAAAAATATAGGAATTAAAAAGGGGTGTTTCCACTTTCTTCTTACGATCGCTCCACTGTCGCAAAACTTTTTGAAGCGGGAGGAAAACTTCAAAGCCGTGTTTCGTTAAAAAATCAGAGACCATTTTCTCATGCCTGCTCTTGGTATAAAAAACAAGCCACTTCTTATCAGCTTCCAATGTTAAATGGTTTGGAGATAAGATTCGAAAAATTATTCAACCTGGCGGAATACTTTGTGACCGTGATGCATGAGGTGAAGGTCGCGTTGGAACAACTCAACATCCGCGGCCACCATCTCTTTCACCAATCCTGCGAGATCATACTTCGGTTGCCAGTTCAATTTGGTCCGGGCTTTGGTGGCATCTCCTATCAGCAAGTCAACTTCCGTTGGACGGAAATAATCTTTGTCGATCATAACAAGGGTATCACCCACCTTAGGGATATTATCAAAAGCCGGGGCCAGGTTTTTATCGATTGAAACCAATATCCCCTTTTCATCCGCGCCTTTCCCTTCAAACTGAATTTTATATCCTACTTCAGCAAATGACATCAGGATAAAGTCTCGTACCGTGGTGGTCTTTCCGGTAGCAATCACAAAATCATCCGGCTCCGATTGTTGAAGAATAAGATACATCGCTTCTACATAATCTTTCGCGTGTCCCCAATCGCGTTTGGCATCCAGGTTTCCGATAAACAATTTCTTCTCCATGCCAAGTGCAATCTTAGCTACGGCTCGTGTGATCTTTCGGGTCACAAAAGTTTCTCCCCGCAAAGGGGATTCATGGTTGAAAAGAATTCCATTTGAGGCAAACAATCCGTAGGCTTCCCTGTAGTTAACTGTGATCCAATACGCATACAGCTTTGCGACCGCATAGGGGGAACGTGGATAAAAAGGCGTTTTCTCACTCTGCGGAACAGCCTGAACCAAACCATAAAGTTCGGATGTCGATGCCTGATAGATTTTTGTCTTCTTGGTCAGTCCTAGCATCTTCACGGCTTCCAGAATACGCAGCGTTCCAATCCCGTCAGCATTGGCAGTATATTCAGGCGTATCAAAACTTACCTTCACATGGCTCATGGCAGCGAGATTATAAATCTCATCGGGTTGCGTCTCCTGAATAATTCTGATCAGGTTCGTAGAGTCAGTAAGATCACCATAATGAAGTTTCATCTTCAAATCTTTCTCGTGACGATCCTGGTAAAGGTGGTCGATACGATCGGTGTTGAATAAGGAGGATCTTCTTTTGATGCCGTGAACAAAATAACCTTTCGCCAATAATAGCTCGGTCAAATAGGCTCCATCCTGACCGGTAATACCTGTGATGAGTGCTGTTTTCATTTCAATATCATTTCGGCACGTTGCAGAAAATCCTGGTAAGAAAGTTCAATGCCTTGTTTCAATTCAGTTTTATGTTTCCAACCTAACTTTTGAACACGGCTCACATCCATCAGTTTTTTCGGAGTGCCATCAGGTTTTGTTAAATCATTTTTTATTCTTCCTTCATAGCCCACCACACCGGCTACAAGATACGCAAGCTCCTGAATGCTCACATCCGTTCCTGTTCCAACATTGATAATTTCGGGGGCGTTGTATTCTTTCATTAAGAACAAGCAAGCTTCAGCTAAATCATCGGCAAAAAGAAACTCGCGCCTGGGGGAACCGGTGCCCCAAATTACAACCTCACTTTGGTCAGCCACTTTCGCCTCATGAAACCTTCGGATCAAAGCCGGAAGTACGTGTGAATTTTGCGGATGATAATTGTCTCCAAAACCATAAAGATTGGAGGGCATCACACTGATAAAATTGTCCCCAAACTGTTCATGAAAAGATTGACACATCTTGATACCGGCAATTTTGGCTACGGCATAGGCATCGTTGGTTGGTTCAAGCGCACCCGTCAGTAGTGATTCCTCTTTGATAGGTTGCTCCGCAAACTTTGGATAGATACAGGATGAACCCAACAGCATCAGTTTCTTCGCACCATTGTCATGCGCTGCCTTGATTACGTTTGCTTCCATCATGAGGTTATCATAGATGAAGTCAGCTTTGTATTTGCTGTTGGCTAAAATACCGCCCACTTTGGCGGCTGCCAGAAAAACATAGTCGGGTTTTTCCTCCTCAAAAAAGGAATTGACCGCTACCTGATTTCGTAAATCAAGTTCAGATGAACTCCGGGTGACCAGGTTCGAATAAGCTGCCTTCGACAAAGCCCGCGAGATGGCCGAGCCGACCATTCCCCGATGGCCAGCTATATATATTTTAGATGATTGATCCACAGTGCAAAATTACTTATCGGTTTGAATTGATTACGAATAGTACCCATCCCCGTCCTTATTTTTTCCATAGCCATAACCGTAGCCATAGCCATAACCGTAGCCTAAACCGGTCTTATAGATGTCATTCAATAAGATACTTATGTTTTTCAATTTACCGGCAGAATAGAAGTCCTGAATGTCGCGCAGGAACGCTTTCTGGGTATAGTTTTGTCGTACAACAAACACCGTGTGGTCGGCATACTTGGCAAGAACAAATGCGTCCGTAACAATCGCCAATGGAGGTGTATCTACCACCACGTAATCATAAACCTCCAGCGATTCTTTGATCAGGTGTTCAAAACGATTGGTCAGCAAAAGCTCAGATGGATTGGGTGGTACCGGGCCGCCACTGATCAAATCCAGATTTTCAATGTTTGTGGGTTGAATGACTTCATGAAAGGAATTTAAGTGACTCAGGTAGCCACTTAAACCCCGTCTATTGTCCAGATCAAAGTCAGAATAAATTTTTGGCTTGCGCATGTCGGCCCCGATGATCAACGTTTTTCTCCCTGACATGGCAAAGACAGTAGCAAGGTTAATGGTTGAAAAAGTTTTCCCCTCCCCACTCACGGAACTGCTGATCATGAAAACTTTTTTCGTCTGGTTTCCGGTAAAGAAATTCAGGTTACTGCGGATGGCGCGAAATGATTCCGCGATGGCTGACTTGGGTTTATCACTTACAGCCAGGTTGCTGATGGAAGAATGGTGCCAGATTCCTCCAATAAACGGAATGGTTGAGATACGGTCGATGTCTTCTTTGGATTGGATTTTCTGATTGATCAATTCAATCAATACAAATAATCCCAAAGGTAGGAATAGCCCGATGAATCCGCCTAATAAATAATTACGCCTGGCGTTGGGTGAAATCAAGGCCCCCTGCATAGGTGGGTTTACAACGGAAATATCCGATACGCTGGAAGCCTTTGAAATGGCTGCCTCCGACATTTTTTGCATGAGAAAAACATAAAGACCTTCCAGCAGGG
>CAZECP010000073.1:0-24987 GCA_964510765.1 uncultured Ohtaekwangia sp.
CCTGCAGCCTGCCATACTGCATTGCCACTTGCATCGGAAGTGAGAACATTTCCCGCAGCGATGGTGCCGCCCGTTACCTGCAAACCCCCGGTAACTAATCTTGTTGTAGTGCCAGTGCCGAGATTGACAGTCGTGACGGCTGCATTACCCAATTGAATAGTATTGCTGGCTGTAACAATGGCCGAACTACCAATTGCAACGGCATTGGTCAATCCATCTGCGCTGACATCAGCTTTTTGACCAACAAGCACCAGCGAACTCCCAGTTGCGTTTCCAACTCCCGATGCAACTCCATTTCCTGCTGAATCGCCAACGAAAACATTACCTGATGCACTTGTATTGAGAGACCCGGCATTTACTCCCAAGAAAGTATTTTGACTACCAGATGTATTTGCTGTACCTGAGGCCCGCCCGATGAACGTGTTACCATTTCCGGTATTGGCCGAACCGGATTGATGCCCCATTAATGTATTATTGGTTCCACTTAAGGAAGTGCTAAGTCCTTCGCTTATAGTTCCAGTTGTAGTGTTGATAGTTAGATTTGCAATTGAATTTGTTGCCCATGCTGGGATTCCACTGCTCACCGTCAGCACCTGTCCAGCCGTTCCAACAGTAAGCTTGCTAAGCGTATTGGAGGCTGAGGCATAAAGAATATCTCCTGTTGCATAGGTTGTTTGATTGGTTCCGCCAAATGCCTCAGTGATTCTTGTTCCATTCCACACTCCAGTTGTGATTGTTCCTACCGTGTTTATATCAGTGCCCACCAATTTGTTTGCCGCAATACTTCCGGCAAGCATTGTGTTCGTCACCTTGCCGGCACCGATTGAAGTGGTAAGTGCTGTTGTTCCCGTGCCAGTTACATCACCTGATAAAGTGATGGTTTGATTTGCATTGAGGTAGTCAGTTCCAGCGACTGCATTTGCAAAACCTCCGGTTCCATTTCCTTTCAACAAAGAAGTTCCTGAAGTGGCCGGTGCATAGTCAGTGCCAGAAACTGCACTGGCAAAACCACCGGTACCATTTCCTTTTAATATGGTTGAACCTGGAACAGGAGGAGCATAGTCCGTACCAGCCACAGCTGCGCTGATGGTTGTGCCATTACTCTTTACAATACCGTTGATTGCCTTTACAGTCGGATCACTTTCTGTGAAAGAAGTGAGGTAGGTTGAGTTATCATAAGAAATCGTACCTGTGCCATTGTCTTTCAAAAATCCAGTGCCTTGCGTTGAACCTAAGACACCAAGAGATGTAGTGGTAACAAGGCCTTTTGTGATTAGATTAGTGAGCGCTGATATGTTCTGTGAGGTGTTCACAGAAAAAGTGTTTGACGCTAAAGTTAACCCAGCGCCAGCGGTATAGGCCGTAGCAGAATACTGCGGAATATTTAAAGTATTTCCAACTAAAGTAGCCGCTCCACTCGTTCCCGTTGTTGTAAGTGTGATTGCTCCCTGCTTACTGTTGAAAGTTGTCCAATCGCCTGAAGTTAAAAATCCTTTTGTTGTTGAAGTCGCTGCTTGTCCGTTGGTGTAGTCAAGCGAAATGTTTCCGGTAGTTGCATCGAAGTCATTGGTTGCAAAACTTGCTGCCCCTTTCGTTGTTCCATCAGCGGCAGCATTTGCGATGGAGAATCCACCAGTGACACTGTTATAGCTCAAAGGTGCAGTTGCAGACAATGATGTTAATGAAATGCCTCCAAGTCCTGTGAGTGTATAAGTAGGAATATTTAATGTATTGCTGGCAAACGTGGCCGCCCCGCTGCTTCCGGTTGTTGTTAATGAAATTGCTCCCTGCTTACTGTTGAAAGTTGCCCAATCTGTTGATAAAAGATAACCGTTGGTGGTTCCATTGGCCTGGGCAATGTTGATGACAGGTGTAGTAGTACCTGTAGCCACAGTAATCGGCAAATTTCCTGTGACATTAGTGACTGTACCTGTTCCGGTTACTGTTTGCCATGATGGCACTCCTCCACTCACTGTAAGCACTTGTCCGTTTGCTCCTACTCCAAGTTTGCTCAATGTATTAGCAGCGGAAGCATACAATACATCGCCCGTTGTATAAGTAGCTTGATTGGTGCCTCCAAAAGTTTCGCTGATCTTTGTTCCATTCCATGTGCCTGAAGTAATTGTACCGACTGTGTTAATATCAGTGCCAATCAACTTGCTTGCCGCAATGCTTCCTGCCAGCATCGTGTTTGTTACTTTTCCAGCACCTATTGCCGTAGTGATCGCGGTTGCTCCTGTTCCTGAAATATCTCCCGATAAGGTGATCGATTGATTGCCTGTTAAGTAAGTAGAGTTGTCATAACTGATCGAGCCCGTTCCGGAGTCTTTTAGAAAACCTGTTCCCTGGGTGGAGCCAAGCACTCCAGTAGCTGAAGTGGTTACAATACCCTTTGAAGTAAGATTTGAAAGTGTCGTGATGTTTTGTGAAGTGTTTACAGAAAATGTATTGCTGGTAAGCGTCAATCCTGTGCCTGCCGTGTAAGCCGAGCTTGTGTATTGTGGGATGTTCAACGTGCTTCCTACAAGAGTTGCAGCACCACTCGTTCCTGTTGTTGTAAGCGTGATAGCGCCTTGCTTATTATTGAAAGTAGTCCAATCCGCTTTTGTCAGATAACCATCCGTTGCGTTTGTTGCCGGGGTAATTGAAAACGCGCCTGTCAGATTATTGTAAACAAGCGGTGAGGTTGATGATAATGATGTTAAAGAAATTCCACCCAGGCCCGCCAATGTATAGGTGGGCACATTCAGAATTGAACCAACCAAAGTAGCTGCTCCGCTATTGCCAAGTGTTGTTAGCGAAAGAGATCCAGATCCGCCAGAAGAAGAAATGGTAAGTGTACCACTTGTATTTGTAATGCTAATTCCGGTTCCTGCCGTGAGCGTGGAGAGAGAATATCCATTACTTGAATTTCCAACCAAAACCTGATTGCTTGTGGGCGTTTGGCTTAAGCCTGTTCCCCCGTTTGCAATGGAAAGAACACCAGCGTGCTTTGTTAAGTCAAAAACATCAGCAGCTTTGTTTGTTGGATCATAAACAGCTTTCAACATCAGATTTGCTCCTGTCGGGTCTTTGAATTCCCACTTGCTGGTAGTTGCGTTATAGGAAAGCAAATTGATAGTGGAGCTTGCTGCGGATAGAGCAGGCAGCGCGCTACCTTGAAGCCCTGTTATTTTCAATGCCCCACCAGTTAATGAAGCATCACCTGTCAACGTAGTAGCTGAGTTAGTAGTCCCATCTCCCGTTAGTATCTGGCCGCCTGAAAGTGTTGGAGTGGTTGTGGAAGTACCTGCCTGAAGTTTCCAGGTACCAGATGCTCCATCATAAACCAAATTTTGCGTACCGACCGAAGGGAATGAAGATATTCCAATTTGTTTTCCCAATATTCTTGACACCGTTGTATTTCCTAAGGATGTTCCCGTTACGTCACCGGCAATGGGTACTGTTGTAGGCACGCTCGTTGTTCCATCAGACAACACAAGTTGATTTGCACTGTTTACTGAAAGTGAATAGACTTTACCACTCGATGCACCTCCACTGATCGGATTCCAGGTTGTTCCATCATGAAAATAAACCTGGTTGGAATCAAAGATGAGCATCCCCTTTGCGGGGTTTGCAACGCTGGTTCTACTCCCCACAGGCAATACAAAACCCTGGTCTCCGCTTGAAGACTCCAACCATAAAACTGCACTAGGATGGGTAGTGGTGGTTCCAATTGAAACGGAATTGTTTTGGGCTTTGGAAAATAATGCCACAACCGAAAAAATGAGTGTTGTAACAAGTAACTTGTAAATGAACCTCATAGACAAAGGGTTTAGTTAGCCGAGATTATCAAAGTTAGAATTTATTATCAATTCTCAACTAAAGTAATCCTTGGATTTGAACTGAATTAAGACTTCGATACCGATTCAGGAATAAATTCTTTTAAGAGGAAGCAGAATATTACTCAATTATTACTTCTTGTTAGCCAGTTGAAGGCTGCCACCAAACAAACCAAACAGCGCCTCTTGACTAAGGTCAGGCAAGAAGTAAATTCTTTTTCGCTTTCCCTTCAACTTCAGGGAATAAACGTTGAGGAATGCAAGGTGCTTGAGTTCTTTCACTTCGTCCCAATCAAACTGTTTGGTTTTGTGGGAGTACACGATGGATATTTTCTTCTTGTCGAGAACCACCTGCTTGAGATGCTCGGAGACAATCCAGTGAATCGAAAAAAGGATCATTGCCAATGTGAAAAACACAAACATAGCAAACCTGCTTTTCGGTGAATCGCCTGCCTGAAGCAAGAGAAGTATCGCGGCCAGTGCTTGCAAAGATGCCAGTGCAAGGAA
Organism: uncultured Ohtaekwangia sp.; assembly: GCA_964510765.1. Lineage (GTDB taxonomy): Bacteria > Bacteroidota > Bacteroidia > Cytophagales > Cyclobacteriaceae > ELB16-189. The sequence goes on from CAZECP010000073.1 coordinate 4,329, forward strand.
AAAATACCTGGCGAAATAAAATTTAAACCGGTTGACTCCTGTCATTTTCATTAAAGCTTAAAAAATGGGTTGAGAACGTTTCTACAAAATTAAGTAAGAATCTTTTGCATTCGCAAGAATGACAGCGCAATTCCAGAATCTAATGTTGCTCTAACACGATCGGAAAATCTTGTCCGCGAGAGAATGTATAAGGATACTGAGGCTTACCTTTCAACTTGCGCGTGAGTTCTGGAACCTGATCATCAAGGTAACTTTTCAATTCATATATTGTCACTTTGCCATCTTTCGGTGCACCATCGGCATCGCCTTGCAGTGCTTTGATAAGAAGATAAGTGAAGATGCCGTGACCAAGTTCAGCAAACTCGGCAGCAAATTGTTCGCTGCCGGCTGATGCCATCACGTGAATGCCCGCACTGCGCGAGAGTTGTGCGATTGCTTTTTCCTCTGCGGCTCCACGATTTGCGAGAAGCTCCACTGAGCCTCCACTCTGGCAAGCATCCATGATGATGAGTTGCTTCAGCGCTTTGATGTTTTTGAGTTTGTCCTGAAGCACACTTGCTTCAATCGCTTCCTTCTTTAGGGAACTCAGATCATACAATCGCGCAGCTTCAGTGGGAATAAAAAAGAATTGATTGTCAACCATACTGCCATGACCAGCATAATAGAAAATGAAAACATCTTCAGAATGTATTTTGGAAGCAAGCTCATCCATCGTCTTTAAAATATTCGCACGAGAAGCATCACCATCATACAAGGAATGAAATTCAATCTTCTTGAACATGCCTTGCGTGTCAACCGCTTTGCCAAATGACTCTGCATCCGGCTTCGCGTAGTTCAGAATCATCTTGGGATTTTTGTATTGATTGATTCCCACAGCGAGCACGTGACACACAGAAGTTTTGTCCGGACTATCAAAGAAAGTTTCTACAGATGCTGGGCTCGATTCAATTTTGTCTTTGTTGATGGCGGTGACAGAAAAAATATTTGTTCCTCCAATTAAATTAATCGGCTGTCTTAATGTTGTTGATTGATTTTTTCCATTCGGCAGTTTCAAATCGGCCGGCTCAATTCGTTTGTCGTTGTGAAAAAGTTTTACGTTCTCAACTCCACCACCATTGTCGGTGAGTTTGATGTAGAGTTCCGCCTTCGCGGGATCGGAAGTTGGCAACAACGCAAGTTTTACCGATGGTGGAGGCGACCCTTTTATTTTTTGGTTGATGCCTTGCGATCGATCACTTCCGCGATTCTGAAAAATCCTTGGCAACAAATCAGGACGATAAAATTCATCAAAGAACTGATCGGCTCCATACGTTTTCATTCCGTCAACAAAGTGAATGAATTGTCGTGCATCTTGTGTGCCGTTAAAATACCCTTCCGGATTTTTCACCATCCATTCTTTTTCACCAAAGTGAATGTGTTCAAAGAATTCCTTGCCTGAATTCAAATCCCAAAACTTGGTAGCTCCATCCAAGCTGTGACTGATCAGCATTTTCCCATCCGGGCTGAAAAGCAATGATGTGACTTCCGCCTTATGTCCATCAAACGTGCGTACTACTTTGGCCAAAGAAATATCCCACACAAGAATCTGCCGATCGGCTCCGGCTGAATAAATACTTTTTTCGTCCTGGCTGAAAATGGCAATGTGAGCAGCACCGCGATGACCAATAAATTTCCGATCCATCAATCCGGTGGCAATATTCCATAATCTTACACTGCCATCCCAACTTGCTGTGAGCAATCGGTCACCTGCACTATTCAATCGTATGGAAGAAATCACATCACTGTGCCCGACAAAATCACGAACAGATTCTTTCGTGTCCAGCTCCCACATTTTCAAATCTTTCCCTTGACCCGTAAACACATACAAATCGTTGTTGCTCCATTGAAGATTGAAGGCAGAGTTATTCTTCAAGTCAAAATAATTTACCGACTTGCCGGTGTTCACATCAAAAATGCTGAAGTCGCCATACCAGCTTGAGGCGAGCACTTGTGTTTCATCTTTGTTGAAATGAATGTCGAGAATGGTTTCGCGTGAGGCTTTCATGGTGCGAATGGTATCCCCTGAAGCCACATCCCATAAAATTATTTTCCCATCACCGCCTCCGGTAATCAATCGCTTGCCATCTTTGGAAAGATCGTAACACAATACTGCTTTCGTATGACCTGTAAAATCCATCATCGCTTTGCCTGTGGCGATGTCCCATTGTTTTACCTTGGTCCCGAACTTTCCTTTAATTAAAGTTTTTCCATCAGGCGTAATGAGCAAATTATTTTTGAAGCGAACATACTTGGCGATCTGCATGTCCCACAAAAAATTCGGATCGTAATTGATGCCGCCTTTGTCGCGCAGGTTAAGAAAGCCGGTGAGTGAGCGAACTGCTTTTTGTTTTTTCAAATCCCAGATGATGGCTGTATTATTGTCGCAGGTAATGACTAATTCATTGCCGTTATGTGTAAATGTTGTCTCATTCATCTCCTCTTCCACGCCCGGATTGAATTTGTAAATTTCCTTTCCGGTCTCGTTGTCGTAAACAAAAATCTCCTTCTTGGTAGCAAGCACTACTTTCTTATTGTCAGGACTAAATTCAATTGAAGAAACATCACGAAGTTGATCAGCATATTGATGGACAAGCTTGCCAGACGCGAGATCGTATTTTTTTGCAGAGCCATTGTGTGACGCCATTACCAAACTTCTGCTGTCAGGAGAGAAACTGCAAAACGTAGAACAACCGCCACACCAGCCTTCGCCATATTCAAATGTGTAAACCTTTTGCCAATCGGAAGTTCGATAAACTTGCACCGCACGATTGTCCTCGCCAAAGGCAATCATTTTTGAGTCAGGGCTGATGGCAACATCCACTCCGTTTTTATTTGATTCGGAGTTTACTTCAATCTCTTTCAGCTTTTTCTTTGTTGCGAAGTCATAGATATGAACATTGTATCGCAACGCAGCTGTTACAAAAAATTTCATGTCGGAGCTGATCGCCACATGGGTGATTCTCTCTTTAACAGGATTAACGGAAAAAATTTCTTTTCCTGTTTCCATTTCCCAAAGCCGGGCGGTTTCGTCATTGCTGCCCGTCAATAGATATTTGCCATCACGGCTCACGTCAAGCGAAGTCACCGAAAAATCGTGACCGAGAAAACTTCTCACTTCGCGCCCGGAACTCAACTCCCAAAGTTTGGCCGATTTGTCGCGACTTCCTGTCACCACATAATTACTGTCAAGGCTCATTGCCACTGAAACAACCGCGAGCTCATGACCTTTTTGAATTACAGTCTCAATCGATTGACAAACTCCGTGGAATGAAATTACAAGTCCAATCAATGTAACGCTTAGCTTGGTCTTTGCAGCTATGCGCATGCGTGTGAAAAATATTTTCAAATTCTTCATTTCATTTTGCTTGTTTCTTTATACCGCCAGCAATCGATGAGGTGATCATTTACCAATCCACACGCTTGCATGTGCGCATAAATAACTGTGCTGCCAACAAATTTAAATCCACGCTTAATGAGATCTTTACTCAGGGCATCTGATTCTTTGGTGGTTGGTTTGATGTTGCCCAAATTTTCCCATTTGTTGACAATTGGCTTCCCATTTACAAAACCCCAGATGTATTTATCAAATGAGCCAAATTCTTTCTGAACTTGGAGAAAACGTTTGGCATTATTAACAGCTGCGTATACTTTTAAACGATTTCGGATAATTGCAGGGTCAAGAAGAATCTTTTCCAATTTTTTCTCAGTAAATTTTGAAACCTTTACCGGATCGAAATCAGCAAAAGCTTTTCGATAGCCTTCACGCTTTTTCAAAATGGTGCTCCAGCTTAATCCCGCTTGTGCTCCTTCCAGAATCAAGAATTCAAAATGCACTTGATCGTCATGCACGGGCACACCCCACTCTTCATCGTGGTATTTGATGTATTGATCAAAACCCAAACACCACTGGCAACGAATTTTTTCTTTCATATTTCTCTTTGCACGAATTTAGTTGTAACTTCATTGCCTCGCAAAACGATGAAGACTTTCCGTTTGATTTGTTTATTACTGCTTGTTGTGCTGAATTTGAAAGCGCAATTCAAAGAGCATGTGCACGCTACTCAAAATTATTTTATGCCTGGTCGTGCTGTGGATGTTGCACCGAAGCCTACCTTTATTCCAGGCTTGCTGGCCGATCAATCGCAGCATTATAAGGTTCGCGCTCTCATCCCAACGGATCAATACCTTCTGAATGTGCGGCCGGCCAATCACTTCGCGTGGATCGGCAGTGTGACCTCACAATCATTTAACAACGGAAAATTTGGCACTTATTATTATTGGGACATGCAAGGTAATCTGCAAGGCACGCGTGGATTCATTGACCTTGCCGGAAAAAATAAGCGTGGGTTCAAATTGCTCTTCCCCTGGAGATAGGATTCATTCTTCAACACGCTGCTTACTTGTGGCCCGACACTAATCACTAACTTTGAGCGTGTGCAATAATTCAAGACCTCATTGAAAGCTTGTTATGATTTAGTGGTGATTGGCGGAGGCGCGGCCGGGTTTTTTGGGGCGATAACTGCTGCTGAAACAAATCCTAAGCTGCGCATTCTCATCCTTGAGAAGACAACTAAACTGCTTTCAAAAGTGAAAGTATCAGGTGGCGGAAGATGCAACGTGACGCATCACGAGTTTGAACCGACACCTTTTTCAAAACATTACCCGCGTGGACAAAGGGAATTGAAATCATTGCTGAGGATCTTTGGCTCAATGGAGGCAGTTGAGTGGTTTGGGAGACATGGCGTGAAACTAAAGGCAGAAGAAGACGGAAGAATGTTCCCCGTCACAGACAATTCACAAACTATCATCGATTGCTTTTTGGATCAAGCACAGAAACTAAAAATCGAGATCAAAACGAGCGCAGAAGTAAAACGAATCGAAAAAAAGGAAAATGAATTTATTGTTGAAACGGTCCATGAGACTTTCCAATCAAAGAATATCTTGATTGCCGCTGGAGGATACAACAACGAAGGAGCTTATCACTGGATAAAGAAATCAGGTCACACAATTGTAAAACCGATTCCTTCTTTATTCACATTCAATGATTCTGAAAAGAAATTCACCGATTTGATGGGCTTGTCCGTACCAGCAGCCGAAGTAAAAATAGCCGGAGCAAAATTTTCTGAGACCGGACCACTGCTGATTACGCATTGGGGATTGAGTGGGCCCGCGGTGATCAAACTCTCTGCGTGGGCGGCTGACTATTTGCATCAACAGAATTATACGTTCACAGCTTTGGTAAACTGGATTAATTTTTCAGAAGAGAAGTTAAGAGAAGAATTTTCGATTCTTCGAAACCATAACGGCAAACAAAAAATATTTTCAAACCCCATTCAAAAGCTTCCACAACGACTGTGGATTCGCTTGTGTGAGTTAGCTGAAATCCCTGATGCAAAAACCTGGGCAGAAGTCCATCAAAAGAATTTGAACAAACTGATGGAAGTTCTCATCCGATGCCCGTTTCATATCAAAGGCAAAACGACTTTTAAAGAGGAATTTGTTACCTGTGGTGGTGTTGACTTGAAGGAAATTGATCTTCCTAAGATGGAGAGCAAAATTGTTCCAGGTCTTTACTTTGCCGGAGAAGTGCTAAACATAGATGGTGAAACGGGCGGCTTCAATTTTCAATCGGCATGGACCACGGGCTATGTGGCTGGTGTGGCGATAGGACAAAGATAATCTCCTTACTCTCTGATCAGTCGCTCTTTCAATAATGTGGCTTGTAGCTTTCGAGTAACTGACTTCTGGGTTTATTGTGCCTTTGGACGAACATTCATAAACACCCGCTTTTTAGCAAGCTTGACCGAACACGCACTTATGCCATTTGCATAGCAAGACGGAAGATCAACGGAGGATGGAGCAAGCCAGACTGAAGGGAGAAGCGGGGCAGCAGGGTGTTGTTACAGCAAGAGTCAGGTGCTCCATTCAATAATTTACAGTGATAACGGCATTCAATGTTGAATTTATTTCACTCCATTTTCCCTGGCTGGTTTTGCGCTCGAAGGTCCGAAGCAGCTTCGATTTTTCATTTTTCCCAGTCTCGATCATCAGCCCGGTAAATGGTGGCATATTTTTGAAACCTGGCCAGTTCATCATGTTGCCGTGGTATTTGTATTGAATGACTTCCTTACCATTTTCATCTTTGGTCACGATACGCTCCATGCTTTTATTTCCGGCTTTGTATTGATCCTTTCGCCATTGCTCCCACTCTCGCAAACTTTTAAGCAACGCATTGCGCGAGGCGCGATCTTCAATCCATTCAAATCCAATGAAAAATTTTTTGTGCGTCAATTGAATTTGATATTCCGAAAGGTCAAAGCGAAGCCAGCCGAATCGCTTATTTTCTTTGAAGATGATTTCTTTTGTCAGCAAGTCTTCGCCCGGCATTTGCCTTATCGAATCAAAAGCATAAATATGAAAACGAAATTGAAGAGTTGGCTTTGAATTGTACATCAATCGCACTTGCAGTTTATCGACCTCCGAAAAAGAACTTGGTGCTTCTACCAACAAAGCAATTGCTCCACCACCTTGAATAGTATCAAACGGAAGCGCTCCATCTTTTCCGCCCATCCACCCAAGTCGCGCGACTTTGCGTGATTTTCTTTTGCCTTGAACAGTAACTTCGCTGAGAAGCTTTGCTGAGGGAATTAATTCAATCGTTCGGTTAACCAAATTATGAGCCGCCATTTTTTGCCTTGCATATCCGATCGAAGAAAAAACGACCGTGTCGTGTTTTAGATTTGAGGGCACATCCAATTCAAAACTTCCATCCGGATCGGAAAGGGTGCCTATATTTTTTTCGAAGAAACCAATATTGGCGAAGGGAATAGGCTGCCGCGTTTGTTTATCAATCACCATTCCTGCGATTTTTAATTTGCGGTTGACTTCCAACAAACATTTTTCCCAATACCCATTATCATCATGAAGAGAATCCAGAGAACACATGCAATCGCCTTGCGAAAAAATGTCAGGAAGGCGCACAAGAATCGGCTTAGCGAAATCTCTTTTGTTGAAGGTGTAAATGATTTTGTTTTTTAAATCGTAGATGTTGGAGTAGACGGTCAATGAATCCTGGTGTGTCTTCTGCAAAATAGATTTCATGTTTTCAAAACTGGCTACTGAGTTTATCGACAAATCGTATTTGGCAGTTTCATATCTTTTGCAGACGGGTTCGTCACTCAACTCAGGATGCCAGGGATTGAAATTAGTCTGCATTAAATAGTTTCTCTCAAAAGACTTGATCGCCAGCCTTCCGTTTTGCACACCAATGATTACCGCACGACCGGTTGAATCTGCCAGCATGATGTGGGCTTCTTTCAGTTCGGGTAATTTATAGTTTGAAAGAAACGTTAGCGCTTGCTCCACCGATGAACACTTATCCAACACGGCTTGCCAGATGTAGGTAGGATAACTTTGTTTTGAAGATTCAAACTCAACTTCTGCGTAAGGTGTGTGAGCTGCATCGAAGAAAAGACCTTTCTCATTCATGCCGCCTTGCGCCCAACCTTCGCTCATGAACGTGAAAACTACCGAGCCGAATTTTCCGGCAGTCGGTCGATTGATTTTAATCGCAGCATCTTTTGCAAACCAGTCCTCATGATTGCCCACCAATACCTGTCTTCCATCCGATAAAAACAAAATGAAGCACCCGTAGCTTTCACCAACCACAAATAACAGACAAATAGCGAGGACGATTTTTTTCATTTTGTCAGAAGATGCCCTAAATGAAGAGCCGGTTGCATCCCTAACTTACTGATTGCTCAAGAAAATTAAAAGCGTAATTCTATTCTCTACGAATTGCTTCCACGGGATCAAGTCGCGAAGCGCGCAGGGCGGGATAGGTTCCAAAAGTAATTCCGACTAAGATGGCAATAGACGAAACGATGAACAACGTGTTCATGGTGTAGGCTGCCTGAAAGGGAACCTTCGTAAGCGACTTGATAATAGGCAGTGCGGCCATTGTGAATGTAACTCCGAGGATCATTCCACAAATACTTCCAAAGCACGAGATCGTTACCGCCTCAGTAAGGAATTGAAGAACGATATCTGATCGTTTTGCGCCCATTGCTTTGCGAACACCGATTTCCATTGTGCGCTGTGTAACGGATATCAACAGCACATTCATCACACCAATGCCGCCTACAATTACGGACAGACCAACTATCAATCCCATGATGATACGGAACAAAAGAAAGCCGCGCTCTACTTGCTCAAGACGGAACTCATTTGTGATCACTTTCAAATCGGCTGCTGATTTTCCGAATTCTGATTTAGTCCATTCGGAAATTTTATCTTTCACAGTTCCCACATGTTCGATGTTAGTAACTTCTGCATATAATTCTGGCGTGTGTTCCTGAAGTTGATCGTTTGTTAATATTGAAATGGGGAACAGAACTCTTGGTTTATTGGCATTGTCCTCGATAACTCCAGTGATTTTAAGTATGCCAAAGGAAGTATTAATGATCTGTTCTGAACCAAAGCGTCTTACAAAAAACTGATTCACGACCGCAAGAAGAGCGGCAGAGTCCACATCTGATTTTGTGAAAAACTTTCCGGAAATTAATTTGAATTTATCACTTATGATAGGTGTGCAGCCAATTAGGAGACTTGGAATCTTTTCCTTGCCGTTGTCGATTTCGGCCGATGATGTTGAGGTGAGCACCAATTTTACCGAATCTCCATGAAGTTGTTGCCCGAGCTTCTTGAAATGATCATAATTCAGAAATGTAAATTCCTTTTTGCGGATGCTGATGCCATCGGAAACATAGTTGGGCTCACTCTGAACGGCAATTGTGTTGAGCGAAGTGGTGGTATGAATTTGTTCTTTCGCAAATTTTTCCATCCCGTCAATCATACAGAGAATGCTGACGAGTGCGCCCACTCCGATGATGATGCCAAGCACCGAGAGCATGGTGTGAAATAAATTCGCCCGGATGTTTCCAAGTGCGAGCGATAAGGTGCTAAGAAACTGTCTCATGAAGTCGATGACAGTTTTCAGATTAAAAAGTTACAAGCCTATAAAAAAACAAAAATGCCAACCGGGAAGGTCAGCATTTTGAATTTTAGTGGTGACGGAGGGAATTGAACCCCCGACACAAGGATTTTCAGTCCTTTGCTCTACCAACTGAGCTACGTCACCGGGTAAAAACCGCATCTTTTTAGTGAATCGGGACGCAAAAGTAAGACAAACAAGCAAATTTGAAAACAGGTATCGAAATATTTAAGATTTATTTGGAATTATTGTATCTCACCTTAAGCATCGGTTCAATTTGTGAACGACTCTCTTTGAATTGAGGCTCTATCTGATCTGCCACCAAATAGACATCATTTATGCGATTTACGTTCTGACAATTAAATATCAAGGCTTCGTGATAAATCGATGTATAGCCTACCACGATATTGATATTAGGCAACGTTTTAGCAAAATACTTTTGAATTTTAACGGAGTCTTTCTTATCCGACCAAAAGACTTTTTTTTTCTGACCGGGCATGAGAGTCATCGCGTTGTGCACGTTCCAAGTGTAAACTCCATCAGGAAATGCAAGTTTCTGTATAACAGCTTTTGAATCCTGCGTGAGTAATCCGATTGGCGACCCATTCAATAAGACCACAGGAGGAAAAATTATTGCCGGCCCAATTCCTCGATTTTCAATTTCCACTCCTAAAAAGTCAAAGTCAGGATCAGATGAAATAGCATTTGTTGAAAATATTATCGAAGGCAGAACTGACAGTCGGTAGTTCACTGCCGTTTCTTGATTCATACCTTCTGCTATTTTAAGGGAAGCCCTATTAAATGATGAGGTTTGCCAAGCTGTCAAAATTGAAAGAGCCATTGAGAATAAAGCAATCACTAATTCTGTATTTGATTTTATGGTACGAATCAAATTGGTTAACTTCTTTTTCATGACTATCACGGTTTTTTCAAAATGTCAACAACTAACTTTTGGTGATCCAAATTAGTGAATTAATCTACTTCAATTTAATACAACATTTTACCAACGAATTCCTACTTTTGAGAGATGGCAATTGTACAACAAATATTGTTTGCTGCCACCTTGGTAACGGCAGCTTTTTTTATCCGCAAGAGGGTTTTGCGCATCCGCCAAAATATCCTTTTAGGTAAAAAGAATCCAATCACTGACCGTAAAAACGAACGGATCAGCAACATGGTGCTGGTAGCTTTTGGACAGAAGAAAATGTTCAAGCGATTGATTCCGGCTACACTTCACTTTTTTATTTACATAGGTTTTTTGGTAATCAACCTGGAGGTGCTGGAATTTGTGATTGATGGTCTTGCCGGAACACACCGGATTTTTGCTCCTTACCTGGGCGGATTATATAACGTGGCCATGAATGTTTTTGAATTTCTTTCAGTGGCCGTGCTGACAGCTTGCGTTGCTTTTTTGATCCGCAGAAATATTTTGAAAGTACCCCGCTTCTGGTCGGCCGAGATGACCCAGTGGCCAAGGCTGGATGCCAACTTGATTCTGATAACAGAAACTGTTTTGATGATCGCTATTCTCACAATGAATGCCAGCGACCAGATTTTACAAACACGCAGTGAGCATTATATTTCTACCGGAAGTTTATTCTTCAGCTCATTTCTTATCCCTGCCCTTCAACGTATCGATACTTCTGCCCTGATCATACTTGAGCGCTTCTGCTGGTGGTTTCACATCATCGGCATAGTAGGTTTCTCGATTTATATCACCTACTCGAAACACCTGCATATCTTCATGGCGTTCCCAAATACATTTTATGCCAAGCTGGAACCCAAAGGTCATATCAACAACATGCCGGTTGTTACAAATGAAGTGAAGTCGATGCTCGGCCTGGCCCCTGCGCCCACGGCTCCGGCAGAGCCCGGGAGATTTGGTGCAAAAGATATCAATGATCTCTCGTGGAATAATTTGATGGCCGCTTATTCCTGCACAGAATGTGGTCGCTGCACGAGCGAATGCCCGGCCAACCAAACCGGCAAAAGACTTTCTCCCAGGAAAATCATGATGGATACAAGAGACCGCATGGAGGAAGTTGGAAAAAGTTTGGAGAAAGGTGGTGCAGGTTTGAATGATGGGAAGTTTTTGTTGGGCGACTACGTCACCAAAGAAGAGATCAATGCATGCACGAGTTGTAATGCCTGCGTGGAGGCATGCCCGGTGATGATCAATCCGCTTGAAATTATTTTGGAGATGCGCAGGTATGTGGCGATGGAAGAGAGTGGTTCGCCTGCGCAATGGAATGCCATGTTTCAGAATATTGAAACCAGCTTTGCTCCCTGGAAATTTGCTCCCAGCGACCGGTATAATTGGGCGAAACAAGATTAATGAAATTGTAAACTATGAATGCACCAACCGTAGCGGACTTAGTTGCCAAAGGCGAACAACCGGAAATCTTATTTTGGGTAGGCTGTGCCGGGTCATTTGACGATCGCGCCAAGCGTGTCACAAAAGCTTTTGTTACCATACTCAATGCCGTAAGCGTGAAGTTTGCTGTTCTTGGTACAGAAGAGACTTGCACAGGTGATCCAGCAAGAAGAGCCGGCAACGAATTTCTTTTTCAAATGCAAGCCATGAGCAACATCCAGGTGTTGAATGGATATGGCATCAAAAAAATCGTGACGGCTTGCCCGCATTGTTTTAATACGTTGAAGAATGAGTATCCTGAATTAGGTGGTAATTACGAAGTGATTCATCATTCTACATTGTTGCAGCAATTGATCAACGAAGGAAAAATAAAACTAAAAGAGGGCGGATCATTTAAAGGAAAGAAAATAACTTACCATGATTCGTGCTACTTGGGCAGGGCGAACAATATTTATGAAGCTCCGCGGGAAGTGTTGCAATTGCTGGATGCCGAATTAGTTGAAATGAAACGCTGCCGTACAACGGGATTGTGCTGCGGAGCGGGCGGAGCGCAAATGTTTAAGGAACCTGAGAAAGGAAAGAAAGACATCAACATCGAGCGTGCAGAAGAAGCATTGACAACAGGCGCTACAACCATTGCAGTAGCGTGCCCGTTCTGCATGACCATGATGACCGATGGCGTGAAAAACAAAGAGAAAGAAGCCGAAGTGAAAGTGAAGGATTTGGCGGAACTAATTGCCGAGTCTATTGTTGAGAAATAAAAGCTGAAAAATGTTAGTAGTATTTGATCAATTGCCGGACGATGCAAGACTTTGGGTCTATCAATCCGATCGTTCTTTTTCAAAATCAGAAATTGAATTTATTTCAAGTTCACTGAGGGAATTTTGCGAAAGCTGGGAAGCGCACGGGCAGCCATTGGCGACCTCATTCAAAATTGAACATGATCAGTTTGTGATTCTGGCCGTGAATGAAAATGTTCACGGGGCAAGTGGATGCTCGATTGATGGCTCGGTGCGTGTGCTGAAGTCAATTCAAAGCAACCTTGGAGTGGATTTGCTGAATCGATCAGTTCCATTTTTGATTAACAACGAAGTAGTTCTTCACCCTTTGTCGGAAGCAAAAGCTTTGCTGGCAAACGCAACCATTCAGGAAGACACACTCACTTTCAATAATGCAGTCAGTTCCAAAAAAGACTTCCTTCAGAACTGGAAAATATCTACAAAAAACTCCACCTGGCTCGCAAAATATTTGCCCAAAAAAGCGTTAGTGTAACAAGTCTGGAATATTTGTAGATTTGTTTGTTAACAAACCCAAATGAAAGTCGCGGTTTCAGTTTTTTCTTTGCTTGTCATTTTAAGCTCGTGCAGTGTTGACAAGAAAGCGCAGAAGGCATTCAACAATGGCAAGTATCAGAAGGTGCTCGATTATTACCTTCCTTTGCTAACCAGACAACCCAACAATCCGAAAGCAAACTACTATGTAGCTGAGGCATATCGCCAATCCAACCGAATTAAGGAATCTGAAAAATTTTATGCAAAGGCGAAGTACCCGGCCGCTGATAAGGATTCTATAAAACTTTTTTACGCCAAAGCACTTCAGGCAAATGGTAAATATGATGAGGCAAAGCAGGTGATGGAAGACCTGATTGCTTCGACTAAAAACGAAAAACTTCAGGGTCGCGCACAAAAAGAAATCAAGGGTTTTGAGTATCTCAATCAATTGGGGGCAAAGAAGGATTACTACCGTGTAAAAAATCTGGACGCACTTAACACACCCTTTGCGGAATATGCTCCCGCTTATTCAAATGGAGATTTGTTCTTTGCTTCATCGCGAACGAATGCCGCTACCTACGAAGGGTCAGGCACGCCATTCACAGATCTTTATGAAGTAACTACAAAAGGTGCTAACGTAGATTTGAATACCCTGAAAGTATTGCCGCCCACAATCAACCTCCCCGATGTGAACACAGGTTGTATCACCTTTACTCCTGACGGCAAACTGATGATTTTCGCACGAGGAAATACCGGTAAGAAAAAAGGAGGAAAAGACGTTGACCTTTTCTTATCTCGTTTCAGAAATGGAGCTTGGTCAGTCCCAGTACCAATTAATATTAATACTCCTGATTTTTGGGAGTCAACTCCAGCACTAAGTCCTGATGGCAGAACGTTATATTTTTCTTCCAATCGCCCGAAAGGATATGGCGGGTTGGATATTTATTCAGCACAAATGGACAGCCGCGGTCGTTTTGGTAAAGTGAAAAATCTTGGCCCTGCGATCAACACAGCTGGTGATGAATTGTTCCCGTATATGGCGGACAATGGGAAACTCTATATTTCTTCTGATGGCCATCCAGGTTATGGGATGCTGGACATATTTGTGGTGAATCGAGCGAACGGGAAAGATGTTATCGAGAACCTCGGTCCATCGATCAATTCAACAGCCGATGATTTTGGAATGTATCTATTCAAACCAGATCGCGGCTTCTTTACATCAAATCGTGAAGGAGGAAAAGGAGACGATGACATTTATACTTTTGTGAATGATGACCCTGACCTGAGGGTGGTGAATTATTTTTTGCAAGGCATTACTTACTCTTTTAGAAAAGACAGCACGCGTGAAATTCTCCCTGACACAAAAATCAGTTTGCTTGATGCTGAAGGAGATTTGATGCAAGACTTCGTCACAGGATCCGATGGCAAGTTTCTTTTCAGAGTTTACGAAAATGAGAATTACTATTTAATGGGCGAACGCGATGGATACATCGCTAAACGCCAGGCTTACACTACCCTTGGCAAATCTGTTCCGAAAGAATCCTTGAAAGAGCTGGTCACCAACATTACTCTTGATACCCTGGTGATCCTTGATAGAAAAGCGACCAATGCAAAATTTGTATTAAAGAATATTTATTTTGAGTATAACAAAGCCGATATCAATCCGGAGGCGGCCCGGGAGCTAGACAAATTGGTTCAGCTGCTGAACGACAATCCTGAAATCAATATCGAAATGGGATCACACACGGATAGCGTTGCTAATGACGCATATAACATTGAGCTTTCTCAAAGGCGTGCTGAATCCACAGTGAATTATCTAATTCGAAAAGGCATTGAAGCAAAAAGATTAACAGCCAAAGGTTATGGTGAGACCCAGCCCATAGCCCGCAACACAAATCCTGATGGCACCGACAATCCAACGGGCCGCGCACGCAACAGACGCACTGAGTTCAGAATCACTTCTATTGGTCCGATGGTGAAGAAACAAGATGAGTTTGACGAGGAGAAATACTTCAAGGACGACAACAATAAGAATGATAATGAATAGTCTTGTTAAAGTTCTGTTCACACAGAAGTAACAATCGAACTTTAAAGGGAAACAATTTCTACAAGGCACTGAAAGGTGCCTTTTTTCTTATCAGGATGAACGCAATGTTATGCGAACTGCAAGTCCCCGGCTTCGGTCCTCTTGCTTTTGCGCAATGCTTTCCTGATTTCCTTCATGGCCTCTTTCTTAAAGCTCCTGTAGTCATGGGAGGCAGGCTGGAGAACGCCCTTGATGTAGTCAAGAACTTTTTCCATTTGTACCTGATCCATCGAATCCAGGCTTTGAAGGATGGCCAACTTAGGTGAATTGTTCATTGTCGTAGTGGTTGACAATGCGAATAACGTAAATGATTCCCTTGTGGTTCAAGCCGTTGTCTCAAAAACAACATTCGCGTAATGTTTCCTTCATCCTTGTCATGATTCTAACCAACCGCCCCTTGTCAAAAAACGATTGCAGGGCTTGGCGTTAACTCCATCGTTGTGTAATTTTCCCATACTAATCCAATTCCTTATGAATGCCCGCCAGATTTTTGTCGTCAGTTCCATTGTTATAATCGCCATTTTAGCTGTTTGGTCTTACTTCTGGATAGATGTTGCTCTGCTATATGTGATTGTTCTCCCAATGGTTTTCATGGGTGTAACCGATATGATTCAGAAAAAGCAATCCATCAAAAGAAACTTCCCCTTGGCGGGAAGACTGCGTTATGTTTTTGAAGATTTGAGACCAAAGATTCAGCAGTATTTTGTTGAAAGCGACACTGATGGCGCGCCCATCAACAGAAATGAGCGCTCCGTTATTTATCAGCGAGCCAAGAAGCAAATTGATACCATTCCTTTCGGAACCCAGTTGGATGTATATGCCGAAGGTTATGAATGGATGACGCACTCCATCTCACCTAAAGACTTTCACAACATGAATCACAATCCGCGCGTGCGCTTTGGTGGTTCAAAATGCAAGCAACCCTATGACATGAGTGTGCTCAACGTCTCTGCGATGAGTTTTGGTTCGCTCAGTCAGAATGCCATCGAGTCTTTGAATGCGGGCGCCAAGATTGGCGGCTTCGCACACAATACGGGCGAAGGAGGCCTAAGCCCATATCATTTGAAACATGGTGGAGATATTATCTGGCAAATAGGGACCGGCTACTTTGGTGCACGTACTGAAGATGGGAATTTTTCAGATGAAGCTTTCAAGGCAAATGCTACCAAGCCGAGCGTGAAGATGATTGAAATCAAGCTTTCGCAAGGCGCCAAACCCGGACACGGTGGAATCCTTCCTGCCGCTAAAAATACTCCTGAGATTGCCGCGATCCGTTTGGTAAAACCAGGAACAACCGTTTTTTCACCGCCTTTCCATAGCGCATTTACTAACCCAACAGAGCTTGTAAAATTTATCGAAAGACTGCGTGAGCTTTCCGGTGGTAAACCTGTTGGGTTCAAATTATGTATTGGCCGTAAAAGCGAATTCATGTCCATCTGCAAAGCGATGGTGAAACTCAATAGCTACCCGGATTTTATCACGATCGATGGTGGTGAAGGTGGCACGGGTGCAGCCCCCCCTGAGTTCTCCAACTTTGTGGGCATGCCTTTGCTGGATGCGCTTGCTTTCGCAGATAATGTATTGAGAGGTTTTGGTATCCGTAATCAAATGAAGTTGATTGCTTCCGGGAAAATCCTCACGGGCTTCCACATTGTGCGCGCGATGGCGCTGGGTGCCGATACCTGCAACTGTGCACGCGCTATGATGATGGCGCTAGGTTGCATACAAGCATTGGAATGCAATAAGAATACCTGCCCGACAGGGGTAGCCACTCAAAATCCTTCGCTCATGAGTGGACTCGTGATCGAAGACAAGAAGCAACGTGTAGCCAACTTTCACAAAAACACCGTAGAAAGCTTTGTGGAACTGATGGGCGCGGCAGGCATTGATAATCCTGAAAAGATCAATCGCTCGCACGTTTATCGTAGGGTGTTTATGAACCTGGTGAAAACCTATGAAGAAATTTTTCCGACCATTCCCGATGGCTGCCTGCTCGAAGGTGGTGATGCACCTTTTGACTACGAAGATTATTTGAAGCGAGCTTCGTCTGAAGTGTTCGAGGTGTTTGCTTGATTGTATTTCACCGAAAAACTTTTAATCAGACAATCTCGGTCTAAGTTTTGCAGCGTATTTTTGCAAAACGCATTTCCGTGTTGAGGATTTTTAAGAGAGTCGCTTTCTATTTGTTGATTGCAATCGCAGTCATCGCGATTTCATTTACTGTATCTGTTTTCTTGTTCAAAGACCGGATCATCCAAAGTTTTATTTCTGAAGCAAACAAAAGTCTCGGCACTCCGGTAAAAATCGGAAAGATCGATATTAGCGCGTGGGGAAACTTTCCTGAGCTCGGCATTGTGTTTTCGGATGTATATGTGGAGGACAGCCATCCCGGACTTTACCCGCTCTTTACCGCGCGCTCCGTTTCTTTTTATATGAATCCGATCGATGCATGGAATGGAAAATACCTGATTCGCGATTTGCATATCGATCACAGCGAAACGCATCTCAAGATCAACGAAAAAGGAGAAGTCAATTACGACATTTCGAAAAAAAGCAAAGGCGGAAGTTCCATTGCCTTTGATCTGCGCAATGTGAAACTCGCGCACACCAAAGTCAGCTATCATGATTTGAAACTGCTTCAAAACTTCGACTTCGAAAGCAATAAACTATCCACTGATGTGAGCTTGAAGGCGGATGTTTACAGCATTCTTGCAAAAGGAGATGTAACTGTGGTGGACATTGGCATCTCCGGTCATCGCTTGCTGCAAAACAAAAAATTAAAACTCGAGAGCGCACTTGATTACAACGACAAGGACAAATCCATTCATCTTAAACCATCACAAATCATTTTTGAAGAATCCCTTTTTGATTTGAATGGAGATTATCATTTTAAGAAAATTCCTCAGGTTAATCTCACTGCGAAAAGTAAGGACGCTTCCATTCAAACGATCCTTTCTTTGTTGCCGGAGGAAATTACGAGCAACCTAAGGGAATATCAAAGCAAAGGCGATGTGTACTTCAATTTGTCATTGAAAGGCGAAATAGATAAAAGTAAAAGCCCGTTGCTATCGGTTGGGTTTGGTTTGCGAAATGCACAGCTTGTCCATCCTAAATTTAAATCAAAATTGGAAGGTATAAATCTGGAAGGTTCGTTCGCTACTTCTTCCTTCAGCAATTTTTCAAACGCTGAATTGTTTTTAAGAAACATCAAAGCAAAACTGAACGGTCAACCATTAGTTTCCAATTTTTCGTTGTCGGGTTTTTCTGATCCGGTTGTTGATTTTGAATTTCATGGCTCGCTCGAACCAACTTCCATTGTTAACTTTTATCCTTTGAAAGAATTAGCGGATTTGAAAGGGATGATTGAAGCGAATGTAAAACTCTCCGGACGCTTGTCGGATTTGAAAAAGAAATCCACCGCGCAACATGTGAAAGTAGATGGTGATGTGAGCCTGGCGCAGGTTGGTTTTGTGTGGGGTAATCGTAAAATCAATTTTGAAAATCTGAATGGTTCGTTGCAATTCAACAACAATGACATTGCAATGAGCAACGTGAGCGGAAAAATTGGCAACAGTGATTTTGTTTTGAATGGATTTTTAAAAAATGTGATTTCCTATTTGTTGTTTGAAGGCCAGCCGATCGGCATCGAGGCTGATCTGAGATCTGATTTTATCGATCTTGACCAAAGTCTCGCCTGGGGTTTGGGCGTCACCGGCTCGAAGGACTTTGGGTTTTCTATTTCGCCTGACCTCCACATGAATTTCAATTGCCGGGTGCAGGAGATGAGATACAAACGCTTTCATCCGCGCGATATTAAAGGCAACCTGTTGGTGAAGAATCAAACGGCTCTTTCGCGAAACATTGCCTTCACAGCGATGGGAGGCGAACTTTCTGCCAATGGAATGATCGATGCGCGATCGAAAAACAAAATTGATATTTCATCGTCATTCAAGTTGCGGTCTATTCACCTCGATAGTGTGTTTTTCACCTTCGATAATTTTTATCAATCCTTTATTGATGACAAACATCTGAAAGGCAAAGTGAATGCAGATGTAAGTATGGAAATGACCCTCGACAAAGCATTGAAATTATATTCCAACACGCTTGTCGCAGACATCAGCGCGACCATCAAGGATGGCGAGCTGAATAATTTTGAGCCCCTCCAAAGACTCAACAAGTATATTGATGATGAGACGTTGAGCAAACTTCGTTTTGCGGATTTGAAAAACGACATTCACATCGAGAACCGCACGATTTATATTCCTCAGATGGAGGTGAAAAGCAATGCAACCACCATCACGCTCAGTGGCACACACAACTTTGATCAGCAAATTGATTATCGTATCGTAGCTCCTCTCCGCAGCAAAAAGAAAATTGACCCCGATGAGGCCTTTGGCTCTATCGAGGAAGATGGAAGCGGTAAGTCTAAGATATTTTTAAAAATCACAGGCACCACAGACAATTATACCGTAAGTCTTGACAAAGACGCCCTCAAGAAAAAAATCCGTTCTGATCTGAAGAAGGAAGTGAAAGAATTGAAAGATGCTTTTAAACTAAAGGGCCAGAAAAAACAAAAGGAACTGGAGCTGGAGAAGGATGATTATTTTGATTGGGATAATAATCAACCTTAAACCACAATCCCTTTTGCCAAAGATCCAGTTGCGTAAGCACAAATCTCTTCTTTCTCATTCATCACACGCACCACTCCGAAGATTCGTTTGCCTACCACCTCAACAGCCTCTGCTCGAGCGATTACTTTTTTTGCGTGTAACGGTTTGATGTAGTTGATGCTCAGATTACTCGTAGCTGTCATTCCTTCCGTATAATGCAAAAGTCCGAGCAAACCAATAGCAAGATCAGCGAGCATGGCGATAACCGCTCCGTTCACAGCATCCGTGCCCACTCCGCCTTTATGGAACTCTTGTACTTCGTCAATCAGCACCAACGGTTTGTTGATGTCACTCAGGTCTACGCGAAATGAACTGTGCTTTAATTGAATGGAAGAATTGAAAAAGGTTTCCATTTCTTCCCAGTTCTTGTCGATGGCGGTTTGCCGCAGTTTGTGAAGTTGTGAGAGATTCATATCAAAGTTCTTTTGCGCGGTTCCAATACTTGTCCATTTCATCTAAGGTCATTTCACCCATTTTCTTTCCATCTTTTGCCGATTCGGTTTCGAGGTATTGAAAGCGCTTGATGAATTTTTTGTTCGTGCGTTCGAGTGCTTCCTCCGGGTCGATGTCGATAAAGCGGGCATAATTCACAAGTGAAAAAAGCAAGTCGCCAAACTCGGCCATTGCTTTTTGTTTGTCGATCGGTTGATCGGTTTCTACATTAAATTCTTTTTTGAATTCGTTCATCTCCTCTTCTACTTTCTGCCACACTTGCTCTTTCTTTTCCCAATCAAAGCCAACACCGCGCGCTTTGTCCTGGATGCGTATGGCCTTCACTAACGCGGGCAATGATTTCGGCACACCTGCAAGCACCGATTTATTTCCCGTGCGCAATTTTATTTTCTCCCAATTTTCTTTCACCGTTTTTTCATCTTCAGCAATTACATCGCCATACACATGCGGATGACGCTCGATAAGTTTGTCGCAAATTGCATTGAGCACATCGGCCATATCAAAGATTTTCATCTCGGAAGCAATACGCGAATAGAATAGATTGTGCAGCATCAGGTCACCTAATTCTTTTTTTACTTCCTGCAGGTCGCCTTCCAAGATTGCGTCTGAAAGCTCATAGGTTTCTTCGATGGTCAAATGCCGAAGGCTTTCCAAGGTTTGTTTCATGTCCCACGGACAATTTTCGCGCAGTTCGTCCATAATGGTGAGCAGGCGATCAAAGGCTTTTAATTTGGCTTCGCGATTTAGATCGGGAGCGGAAAGAGGTTTTTTCAT
>CAZECP010000074.1:0-23861 GCA_964510765.1 uncultured Ohtaekwangia sp.
TTCTTCGCCATTTGTTCTTGGGAGATGCTCAACGCCTTTAGGCACAATTAAAATTTCACCAGGCTTTACAGTCACCGTCTTGTCGCGGAAATGCATGATGAGAGTGCCCTCTAAAACTACAAACAATTCATCTTCTTCGGCATGGCTATGCCACACCAGTTCACCTTGTACTTTGGCGAGCTTCACGTAGTTCTCGTTCAATTCACCGATGATATACGGGTGCCAATGCTCATTAAACTTCCCAAATTTTTCTTTCAGGTTAATCGTGCTCATAAAAATCTCTTTTATCAAAGATAGACAATGAGTTTTATATTATTAAACTCTATTTAGTTGACAAAGTCAACTAAATAGGCTTACTTCAACCCATGATTGATAAACGAGTTCAACAGGTAAGGCAATTTAACCGATTCTATACTGGAATTATTGGATTGCTTGACCGGCATATTTTAAACAGTCCATACTCATTGCCGGAAGCACGTGTTCTGTACGAACTCTATCACCATCATCCGTGTGCCGCTAAAAAATTGGTGGAAGTAATCGACATCGACAAAGGTTATTTGAGCCGCGTGTTGACCTCCTTTGAAAAGAAGGGACTTTTATCTAAAGGATCGAATAAAGAAGATGGCAGGACTACAATTCTCAGCCTCACCGCAAAAGGGGAGAGAGAGTTTTTGAAAATCAATGCTGCATCAACCGATCAATTGAAAGAAGTTCTCTTATCGCTTACAAAAACGGACCAGGAGAAATTGGTGAGCCACATGAACGAAATCAAACGAATTTTAACGAAAAAGAAATGAGCAAACCATCGCTTTCCGAAATTACTATCCGCACGACACTGCAACCTGGTGACATTGGCTATGTCACATATATGCATGGCGATTTGTATTTTAAAGAAAACGGGTACGGTCTTTCCTTTGAAACCTACGTAGCGCAAGGCCTGGCGGAGTTTTGCAAGCAATACGATCCTTCCACCAATCGTGTTTGGGTAGCGGAGCACAAAGAGCATCGCATTGGGTTTCTTTTGCTACTTAATCGCGGTGAAGCTGCTCAACTCCGCTACTTTATTTTGTTACCGGAGTATCGCGGCATCGGTCTTGGCAAAATGATGATGAATCTTTACATGGACTTTCTTCGCTCCAAGGGCTATCGCTCATCGTATCTCTGGACTACCAGTGAACAAACCACGGCTATTGAACTCTATTGCCGGCACGGTTTCAGATTGACGGAAGAAAAAGAGTCAACGGCTTTTGGAAAGCCGCTGCTGGAACAACGGTATGATCTCGTGTTGTGACGCATTTTACTTGCTCCCTCTCAATTCGTTGAATACTTCCTGGAAGTTGCTCGCACCCCAATGCTCTGCATACTGACCATTTTCGATTCGAATGATATCAATAACCTGAATCATCACTGTTTTATGAGTTGGCGCAATGCCCATAAGTTCTCCGGTGTGTGTAGCATGAATTACTTTTCGGGTTGTGACTTTGGCTCCCTCGGCAACCTGATCCAATACATCCACCCTCAAATCAGGAAAAGCATTTCGCAGGATATTATTGATAAAATAAATGAATGATGCAGGGCCTTTTTGAGCGTTAGCTGCTGCTGCATGGTTGATGGCATTGGTAGCAACAAGTTCATGAAACGAGCCAAGTTTTCCTTGTTCGATGCATTCTTTGTTAAATCGGAGTACTATAGCTTTGTTTTGTTCTGTTGTGGTTTGCATTTGTTTTATTTTTAAATGCAAAACTATCTGCGGAGGCACGTAGTGAGTTATCGCAAATGGTTCAATAGCTGTTGCTTTTTGTTCACCTGTTTTGGGTTGTGATCGGATGGCGCCTTTCCAAAATATTGTTTATAAGCTTGCGAAAAACTTGAATGATTTTCATAGCCAACCTTGAAATAGATTTCGCTGGGGCGCTCCCGATGTCGCATGATTAAATCGCGGGCTAACTCCATGCGTTTTTGTAAAAGCCATTTTCGTGGAGAAGTTTGATAAACTTCAGCAAACTTTCTTTTGAAAGTCGAAACACTCCAGTTGCATAAGAACGCCAGGTCTTCGATGTTTACTTTGTTTGTAAAGTTGGTCTCAACGGTTTTCCTCAACATCATTTCATCGGAGTGATTTGGCAGCGATGTTTGGATTGAAAGAAATGCTTTTGGATTTGTCTCCAGAAGGTAAAGCAATATTTCTTCAAACTTGATCAACTTCATTTCGGCTGAGACAGACACGCCTGACTTTATCATGGACTTAATCGGCTCAATAAACTGCAAGATAAACAGGTCTTTTTTGAAAGCGACATAAGAGGCCGGGCGAATGACGATATCTCTGACCGGTTTTATCTTTTGATCATACTTAACATAAAAATCAGTAAGAATACTGGGTGTGAAAAAAATCAAAATACTCTCGAGAGGTTTGGCTTTTTGCAGCTCCATACTCACTACGCAATTACCCGCAGAGAGAAAGTGAAATTCACCTTCATTGATCTTCACCGTTTGGTTTGCAAAGTGCATCGTCTTTTCCCCGGAGATAACCAGGCTGAAGGCATTCATGTGAAGAATGCTCCTTCCATGAAAAGAACCGCCTATCGAATTGTAGTGGTGCAAAATAATTTTGTGATCGCGTTGCGTGTCGATGCCAGGGATATTATTTGGCAAATGAAAAATTTCATCCATTGCTTTCTTCAGTTTGGTTGCGATTTTTCCTTCCCTGAATTCTCCACCACAAAAATAAAATAAAACACAACGCCTACTGTAACAATGCCAGTGACCGCGAGCGCCTCAGTTGCTCCAAACTGAAACCAAAGCACTCCCGTGATGGTGCTTGCCAGCAGGGCACAAATGCTTTGAAAGCCGGAATATGTTCCGATCGCGGTTGCCGTATCTTTCTTATCCACCAAATTGGATATCCATGCTTTTGAAATCCCTTCGGTTGCTGCCGCATAAATACCATAAACGAAAAACAAGCCGATATAAATGGAAAGACTATTTGTGTGAGCCATGCCTAAGTAAACAATTGCAAACATGCCTAAGCCAAGCAGGAAGATGGCTTTCAACCCGACTTTATCAGCGAGTATGCCAAGTGGGAAGGAAAATAAAGCGTACACTAAATTATAGAATATATAAATGCCGATGACCCACGTATCATCGAGGCCGGATTGCCTTGCCTTCAATAAAAGAAAAACATCCGAGCTATTGAACAGTGCAAAGATCAAGAGACCAATCAATAATTTCTTGTATTCGCGCGAGCTTTCTTTCCAGTATTCGACAAATGCCAAGAAAGAAGCTGTAGTCTTCGAAGTTTCAATTTTATTTTCTTTTTCTTTCAAAAGAAATGTGGCAACAATCGCCAGCAAACCAGGAACGAGTGCGATGTAAAACAGATTTCGGTAATCTTCAGGATAGAGATACAGATAAAGCAAGGCAAACGAAGGACCGATCACAGCACCCAGAGTATCCATGGAGCGATGGAAGCCGAAAATTTTTCCTTTCGTCTCCAGTGTTGCTGCGGATGAAAGCATGGCATCGCGTGCACCAGTGCGAATTCCCTTTCCCAACCGGTCAATGGTGCGCGCGAAGAACACCCATCCAGGATAAATAAGAAAACCCATCATCGGTTTTGAAAGTGCGCTCAATGTGTAACCAAGTCGCACAAAAGGAACCCGCTTGCCAGATGCATCAGATAGTTTTCCGAAATAGCTTTTGCTTAATCCGGCTGTTGCTTCGGCAATGCCTTCCAGAATTCCTATCAACGCAACAGAAAATCCAATCGACTTCAGATAGATAGGCATAATCGGATAGAGCATCTCACTCGCCATGTCGGTGAAAAGACTGACGAGCGAAAGAATCCAGATGGTGCGTGTGATGTATTTCATTTGCCTCATGTAAAAATAACTAACCGGTTTTATCAAACCCGACTTATTTGCCACACAATTTCCTTACCTTTCAAAATGAGGAAGATTGTGCTTTTACTTTTTCTCTTTAGTTGTACTGATCAGGCGGAAAATAAGCAAGGTCTTACTGATGTGAATGGAACTTCGCTGTTCTATCATATTATTGGAAAAGGCGAGCCAATCATTATCATTCATGGAGGCCCCGTGCTTGATCAATCGTACATGGTTGATCATTTCAAAGAACTTTCAAAGAATTACAAACTGATTTTTTTCGACCAGCGCGCCTGCGGCCGCTCCACGGCTGACGTGGATACGTCTTCCATGAAAATGAAAACGTTGATTGAAGACATTGATGCTTTACGAAAGAAATTCAACTTCGATAAAGTGCACGTGCTGGGCCACTCATGGGGTGGCATGCTGGCTGCCATGTACGCGATTGAATACCCGTTGAATGTAAAGAGTTTGATTTTGTGTGATGCAATGCCTCCTTCATTTGAACTGTGGCAAACAGAGGAAAAGGAATTGGCATCACACCAAACTGCTTACGATAGTTCAATGAATGAAAAGATCAGATCAAGTGAACGACTCAAAAACCGGGATGTAAAAATGGTTGATTCGCTGATGAAGTTTTCTTTCCGAACTCAGTTTGCTGATACAACTAAACTTAGCCTGCTTAAAATAGAATTGCCAAATGACTACTTCAAGCGCTCCGAAATTTTTGGTCATATTGCTCCCGAACTTTTTTCTTTTGACCTGACCGGGAAACTGGATAAAGTAATTTCACCAACACTTATCATATATGGTGACCAAGAACCAGCATTGAAAATTTCAGGACCGGTTTACAATTCCGGCATCGTCAACTCTAAGCTGGTTTCTATTTCTGATAGCGGGCACTTTCCTTTTATCGAGCAGTCGGACCAGTTTAATAAAACGGTAGAATCCTTTTTGAAAGGCTTGAAGTAATTAGCGGAGTGAATCCAGGTATAGTTGCTCTACTTTTTTCCTGGCCCATGGAGTCTTACGCAAAAACGTCAAACTTGATTTAATGCTCGGATCAAACCGGAAACAATTGATTTGAATGATGTTTCCCAAATCTTCCCAGCCATACGTTTCCACCAGGTGATTCAAGATCATCTCCAGTGTTTTTCCATGAAGAGGATTGTTAGGTTGTTGTTCCAAATCTAAGCAATATCATTTCTTACTCTCCTTTGCCCACATGTCTCTCAACGTCACTGTTCTATTAAAAATTAATTTGTCTTTCGTTGAATCGGAGTCGAGGCAGAAATAGCCCATGCGCAGGAATTGAAAGTGTTCGCTCACTTTTGCTTTAGCCAATTCGGGCTCGGCATACACTTTATTCAAAACTTGCAGTGAGTTTGGATTCAAATGATTTCTAAAATCATCTTCGATCGCGCCCATGTCTTCCGTCAGGAAGAGGCGATCGTAAAGACGAATCTCAACAGGCAATGCGGTGGTTGCATTTACCCAATGGATAACGCCTTTTACGCTGATGCCGGACGTATCGTTTCCGCTCTTGCTTTCGGGAACATAAGTGCATCGAAGTTCTGTCACGTTACCAACGCTGTCTTTAATTACTTCTTCACACTTGATGATGTAGGCACTCTTCAAGCGAACCATGCCACCGGGTGAGAGGCGGAAATATTTTTTAGGAGGATTCTCCATGAAATCTTCCTTCTCAATCCACAGCTCACGGCCAAACGGCATCTCACGTATGCCGGCATTTTCTGCCTCAGTATTATTTTCAGAAGGAAGCATTTCTGTTTTCCCTTCCGGATAGTTGATGATCACAACTTTGATCGGGTCAAACACCACCATCCTCCGGTCAGATATTTTATTTAAATGCTCACGCACACAAAATTCCAACAAACTAATGTCGATGAGATTGTCTCGCTTGGCCACGCCAATCTTGTCGCAGAACTCGCGCAACGCTTCGGGCGTATAGCCACGTCTGCGCACACCACTGAGCGTTGGCATACGTGGATCATCCCAGCCGTTCACCAGGTTTTCGTTTACCAATTGTAAAAGTTTACGCTTGCTCATCATCGTGTAAGTCATGTTGAGGCGCGCAAACTCGTATTGTTTCGAGGGATAGATTTCCAGTTTCTCAATACACCAATTATATAACTCGCGATGTGGAACAAACTCGAGTGTGCAAATGCTGTGTGTGATTTGTTCGATCGAATCACTTTGTCCGTGTGCAAAGTCATACATTGGATAAATACACCACGTATCACCGGTGCGGTGGTGATGTGCATGCTTGATTCGATACAAAACAGGATCGCGCATGAGCATATTCACGTGACCCATGTCAATCTTCGCGCGAAGTACCTTTGAACCGTCTGGAAATTTCCCTGCTTTCATTTCCTGGAAGAGCTTAAGGTTCTCTTCGATAGACCGATCACGGTAGGAGCTGTTTTTTCCCGGAGTAGTTGGCGTTCCTTTTTGTTTGGCCATTTGCTCACTCGTGCTGTCATCCACATAGGCCAAACTTTTCTTAATCAGACTAACGGCAAATTCAAAAAGCTGCGGAAAATAATCACTTGCATAAAGTTCTTCACTCCATTGAAAGCCCAGCCATTGCACATCTGCTTTGATGTTTTCCACATATTCGGTTTCTTCTGTCACAGGGTTGGTATCGTCAAAGCGCAGGTTGGTTTTGCCCCCGTACTTCAGCGCAAGGCCAAAGTTCAGGCAGATACTTTTGGCGTGACCCAAATGCAAATACCCATTCGGCTCCGGTGGGAAGCGGGTAGCAATGGACTTGTGCTTGCCGGCAGCCAAATCAGCTTCGATGATCTCTTCAATGAAATTCAAACTCTTTTCTTCAGTCATACAAATTTAAAAGGCCGTAAAGTTAAAGATTGAAAGTGGAAGTTGGAAGTTGACAGTCAGATTCTCGAAAACCGATTCCAGGTAAGGCATTCTTAAAAATTCGTACAGACTATTTCGATTGAAATTGAATACTTACGATAACACAAAATCTATTCTTTTTATAAGTTTGGAGAAGTTTAGAAAAATTACCTCATGCATTTTGTTAAGTACCAGTTGTTATTTTTAGTGGTGGCCACGCAACTTGCGTATGCTCAGCCTGCATCATTGGATCACCTCATTGCCGAACCGGCCTATTCTACTATTCAATTCTCAGTGCCTATCGCCAATGGGTTAACACGCGTTACAGGGAAGTTCAATTTTTTCAATGTGGATATTGAGTTGGTGGACAATGACATCACCAAGTCGAGAGTGAAGGCATCGATAAAAGTGAGTAGCCTGAATACCGGCAATGCTTCGCGCGATCATGTACTGATGTCCAATCTTTTCTTTGATGAAAAGAAATTTCCTGAAATTACATTCACGAGTGAACGTATTGAAAAAAATAAGGAGGGATTTGTAGCCTTCGGGCAATTTAAGATGCACGGGGTCACGCGGCCTTTGGAACTTCCGTTCACGATAACCGGAACCCTTGGTGACGAAGTGATTGGCTTTGCTTCACGCTATTCTTTATTAAGGAGTGCTTTTAATATTGGCAACGAATACCGGCATGCCAAATATGAAAACTTCATCAACAACGAGATCGATATTGAAATCAATTTCTGGACAAAGAGACGACCGAGAGAGAATCGGTAAAAGTCGCTGAAAATAGAACTAACTTTATAAAACTAAAAAGATCAACTATGAAAACAATTTCTGCATTTGCCTTGCTTTTATTTCTATGCTCGGCCAGCGTCACTTTTGCTCAGGAAAAAGTCACCTACATTCAAAGTGAAAAATTTGGTAACCAAACATTGCCCTTCTCACCCGCAGTCATCGTAGGGAATATCATTTATCTCTCCGGTCAAATCGGTAGTGCTGATGGCGCATTGGTGGCAGGCGGTATTGCTGCTGAAACCAAACAAACCCTGGAAAACATTAAGAGGGTGCTGGAGCAGAACGGATCTTCCATGGATAAAATTGTAAAGTGTACCTGCATGCTGGCGGATATGGCAGAATGGGACAAGATGAATGTTGAATACGTAAAATTTTTTCCTGGCCACAAACCTGCCCGCAGTGCATTCGGTGCTTCAGGTCTTGCAAAAGGTGCGCGTGTGGAGATTGAATGTATCGCTGTAAAATAGGAATTTTGAAATTAAAAGGAAGCTGCAAGCAACCTCTGTTCGTTGTTTCTTCAGATGATTTTGATTTTTACTTTCCCGTTTAAGGAATAACTATCTCCACTGGCAGGAACAAAGATTTCTTTTCCACCTGTTTCAACTTCATAAAAGGTGTGGTGACCATAGTATTGCATCCCCACAACTGTGCCTGAAACTGTCTTGCTTCCTTTCTTGACGAATGCAAAATTTTCAGGACGAAGTATGATTTCTTTTTGAGAAGTTTTAATTCCAAATTTTTTAGTCCATTTTGAATCCAGCACGGTGTAATTGCCAAATAAGCCCGCTACATATTCATTCCTGGGATTTTTGTAAATCTCCTTTGGGTTTCCGCGCTGAACAATTTGCCCGTGCTTCAGTACGATAATTTCATCTGCCCATGGAAGTGTGTCATCAGGATCGTGCGAAACAAGGACACAGCTTATCTTCAACTTCCTTCCAATTTCTTCGACCACTTTTTTCAAAATGTTTTTCAAAGGCATATCGAGATGGGAATACGGTTCGTCCAGCAAAAGCAGGTGAGGTTGTTGGATGAGAAGCCTCGCAATAGCGATGCGTTGTTTTTCTCCGCCTGATAGTGCATCAGTTTTTCTTTTCAACAAATGATTGATCCGGCAAATAGAAAAAATTTTATCAGCCCCTGATGATGAAAGTTGATTCGCGTATTCCAGCACCTGTTCTACACGCAAAAACTTTGGCAGTTCAAAATGTTGGGAAAGGTAGGCAATGTGCGGATGGCCAGCCACGAGTTGTTCAGCAGCCCCTTTTACCTTTTCGCCATCCAGCCAAACCGTTCCATCAGAAGGCTGCTCAAGTCCACCAATAATTTTTAGCAGGGAGCTTTTTCCGGATCCGGTTTCACCGGCAATCACCAACTTGCGCCCTGTTGACAAAGAGAAGGAAATATTCTTCAGCACAGCTTTGCCATCGCGGACAAAGGAAATCCTGGAGACATCGAGAAACGAAAATGGCATGAATGAAATGGATTAAAACAAAGTTGCACGCAAAGGTGCAAAGTCGCAAAGAATATTTTGATTGTTGTTGGCTTATCGGATGTTAGTTAGGTTGAATTGATCGCGACTATTTTTGGCAGCCTCATCTCAAAAAATAGAATATCTTTGCGGCTTCTTTTAAAAGCAGGCAGTGGTATGATATCAGTTGATAACGTAAGCGTAGAGTTTAGTGGTTCGGTTCTATTCAGCGACATCACATTTAATATTAATGAAAACGACCGCATAGCGCTCATGGGTAAGAATGGTGCGGGCAAATCCACCATGTTGAAAATCTTGGCTGGTGTTGCAAAACCAACCCGTGGAAAAGTTTCCGCCCCTAAAGACGCTGTGATCGCTTATCTGCCACAGCACCTGCTCACCAAAGATACTGCCACGGTTTTTGAAGAAGCATCAAAAGCATTTTCCAAAATCCATGACATGAAGAAAAAGATTGATGAACTCAATCATCAACTGGAAACACGCACCGATTATGAATCAGATGAGTATGCCAAGATTATCGAAGAGGTTTCTGAACTGAGTGAAAAGTTCTACTCGATTGAAGATATTAATTACGATGCAGAGGTTGAGAAGACATTGATTGGATTGGGGTTTCTTCGTTCCGATTTTACGCGATTGACCAACGAGTTCAGCGGAGGCTGGCGCATGCGCATCGAGCTCGCGAAAATTCTTTTGCAAAAACCTGATCTGATTTTGCTCGATGAGCCCACCAACCACCTCGATATCGAATCGGTGCAGTGGCTTGAGGAATTTCTGAAGACAAATGCGAAGGCGGTAATTGTCATCAGCCACGACAAAGCATTTGTTGATAATCTTACCAACCGAACCATTGAGATCACGATGGGGCGCATTTACGATTACAAAACCAACTACTCACATTATCTGCAATTGCGAAAGGAAAGACGCGAGCAGCAACAGAAGCATTTTGACGATCAACAAAAGGAAATAGCTGACATCACTGCTTTTATCGAACGATTTAAAGGGACGTACTCAAAAACATTGCAAGTACAGTCGCGCGTGAAAATGCTGGAGAAAATGGAAATCGTGCAAGTGGATGAGGTAGATACTTCTTCTTTGAATTTGAAATTTCCGCCTGCTCCCCGTTCCGGAAATTATCCGGTGATCATCAACGAACTTTCAAAGAGTTATGGCGATCACGTTGTTTTCAATGATGCTTCTTTGACTATTGCTCGTGGTGAGCGGGTCGCTTTTGTTGGTAAGAATGGTGAAGGTAAGTCCACGATGGTGAAAGCCATCATGGGTGAGATTGATTTTGAAGGTAAACTTCAACTCGGCCACAATTCATTGATTGGATACTTTGCACAAAACCAGGCTGCACTGCTCGATGAAGACTACACCGTGTTCGAAACAATTGATGTAATTGCACAAGGAGATATTCGCACCAAGATCAAAGATATTCTTGGCGCATTCATGTTCAGCGGTGATGCGATCGACAAAAAAGTGAAGATGCTTTCAGGCGGAGAACGCACGCGCCTCGCCATGATCAAGTTGTTACTTCAGCCCGTGAACCTGCTGATTCTTGATGAACCTACTAACCACCTCGACATCAAAACAAAAGACATTCTCAAAGATGCATTGAAAGATTTTGATGGTACAATGATTCTCGTTTCCCACGATCGGGACTTCCTTGATGGACTTGCTACCAAGGTTTTTGAATTTGGAAACAAGCGGGTGAAAGAACATTTCGAAGATATTACCGGATTCCTGCGCAACAAGAAGATGGAAAACCTGCGCGAGATTGAGCGCACGAAGGTGTAGGAAAAATTCGTACCTTGAGTCTGAACTCAAACCCAAACTCATATGGACGGATCAATCTTTGGAGTAGTACTCCTTTTCATCGGACTAATCGCCTTGTTCACACTCTTTGTTACCGTGAAACAGGGCAACATCGCTGTGGTGACTATCTTTGGAAAGTACCAGCGTATTTTGCGACCTGGCCTCAACATCAAAATTCCGTTTATTGAAAGAATTCATTCGCGGGTGAGCATTCAAAACCGCTCGGTGGAATTGGAGTTTCAAGCCACGACTATGGATCAGGCCAACGTTAATTTTAAAGCGATGCTTTTATTTTCAGTTCTCAACCAGAATGAAGAAACGATCAAGAATGTCGCATTTAAATTTTTGGATTACCAAAGTTTGATGACAGCGTTGGTGAGAACAATCGAGGGCTCTATCCGCAGTTTTGTCGCCACTAAAAAGCAGTCTGAAATTCTTTCACTCCGTTTGGAAATTGTGCAGGAGGTAAAACAGCAACTCGATCACACGTTGGAAGGCTGGGGCTATCACCTGATCGATTTGCAGTTGAATGACATTGCCTTTGACGAAACGATTATGAAGTCGATGGCTAAAGTGGTAGCCTCAAATAATTTGCGCGCTGCCGCGGAAAATGAAGGTCAGGCATTGTTGATCACCAAGACAAAGTCAGCCGAAGCGGAAGGAAACGCAATCAAGATTGCAGCCGAGGCAGAGAAAATTGCTTCTCAGCTGCGCGGGCAGGGCGTTGCTTTGTTCCGAGAGGAAGTGGCGAAAGGTATGTCGCAGGCTGCGAAAGAAATGCAAACGGCTAATCTTGATTCTTCCTTTATTTTATTTTCAATGTGGACAGAAGCGATTCGTCACTTTGCCGAACATGGTCAGGGCAACACAATTTTTCTCGATGGCTCCTCTGACAACATGAAACGTACGATGCAAGAGCTGATGTCGATTTCAAAAGGAGCATCGATTGTATCAAAGCCGGAAGAATCGAAATAGTTTGTTAAAATAATTTTAAAAGGAACCTATTCGTAACCGAGTAGGTTTTTTTGTTTTTCAGATTCATGATCAACGATCGCTTTTGGTATTTCAACTTATGAATGTGTGGGCAGTTTTAAAAATGAAGGCGAAGATGTTGAGGGTTGGTGCGCAGATCGAAACGAGCTCAGATTTTTTCTGGTTCGGAGAACTTGCCCTGGAAAACGATTGATGACTTTTCGCAGCGACTGCTTGCGCGTTTTGAAATCGGAAATCGCGAAGCAAGAGAGCTGAACAACGTGTCGCGCAAAAGGCACTGGAAAAAAGAACAACAGAGGTAATGACCAATATGAATAAGAAAATAGAAATCGCTGCTATCTGCGGCAGTACTAAGAAAAATTCTCTCAACCTGAGCCTGATCAAAGCCGTAGCTGAATTAACAAAAGAGGATTTTGAATTCAATATCATTTCCAACATCGATCAGGTACCTCACTTCAATCCTGACCTGGACAATGATTTTCCGCATGAATCAGTTTCAAAACTCCGAAGTCAGCTGAAAGAAGTGGATGCGATTCTGATTTGCACTCCTGAATATGCAATGGGTGTACCCGGCACTTTAAAGAACGCTATCGATTGGACAGTTTCTTCGTGCGAGTTTTCTCATAAGCCAACTGCATTGATCACCGCGTCTTCGCAAGGACAGAAAGGTCACGCGACTCTCTTAGAGACATTGAAAATAATTGAAGCCAACATTTCGGAAGAAACTCAACTGCTGATTTCGTTTGTAAAAACAAAAGTGAGTCCTGAAGGTTTTATTAAAGATGATGAGACAAAAAACCAGGTTTTGAAACTAATGCGAGCATTGAATGATAGTGTGTTGGAAAGAGCAGAATGAATAAACGTGAGATCATTGGAAAATTCAATTGGAAAATCTCCGGTTGGTTCGTAGAGGTTTAAAATCGCGACAGCTCCAGATGAAGACTAACAAAAGCGTGAGCCTTTATCCTAATTTCGTCACCCTCTATTAAAATTGAAAGTAAATGAAAGGCTGGATGGCTGATGATTTTACTTGCATGATAAAGAAGATGGTGAAGGCAAGAGTAGCAGCTTTGGCAAGTAGTGGCATTTGAATAAAAATCCCTTCACATTTTAGTTCAATTTCTTTTGGAACAAAGTGAAGGATATAGCCAATGAGCAAAAATGAAATGACCTGTGGATAACCCGCTATAAAATCGAAAAAGATTTGTGGTTTGAAATTGAAGATAATCTGATTCAGGAGGCTACCAACAACTTCGAGTGATGACGCACGAAAGAAAATCCAGCAGAAGCAAACAAAATGAAATGTAAGTACAATGCCAATAAATTTATTTAGTGAACCAGGCTTGAACTTTTTAAAGTAAGTAAGCCCATTTAAAAATTTATCGACTGCGAGCGCAGCTCCATGAAGCCCACCCCAGATGACGAACCGAAACGATGCGCCATGCCACAAGCCACCGAGCAACATGGTGATGAACAGATTCAAATAAGTTCTTAGTTTGCCTCTCCGGTTTCCGCCAAGGGAGATGTATAAATAATCTTTCAGCCAGGTAGAAAGCGAAATGTGCCACCTTCTCCAAAACTCCGTAATGTTTTTTGACTGATAAGGCGAATTGAAATTTTCCAGAAAGTGAAACCCCAACAACAATGCAATACCAATCGCCATATCGGAATAACCAGAGAAGTCGCAGTAAATTTGAAGAGCATATCCATAGACAGCAAAAAGATTTTCCAGGCCGGAATAGAGCGCAGGCGCATCAAAGACGCGATCAACAAAGTTGGTGCTGATGTAATCAGAAATCACCGCTTTCTTGAAAAGCCCTGTGCAGATAAGGAAAATGGCACGTCCAAGATTTTTCTTTGTTACAATCGTGGGTTGATGAATTTGCGGAAGAAAATCTGCGGCACGCACAATCGGCCCGGCTACCAACTGCGGAAAAAATGAAACAAAAAATGCGTAGTCCAGTATGTTTTTTGCTGGCTCCAGGTTTTTTCGAAAAACATCAAGTGTGTAACTGAGTGATTGAAAGGTGAAAAACGAAATCCCGACTGGAAGAAAAATATCAAGCGGTTCAAAAGGCACATTGGCAATCCAACTGAATATCTCGTGTAAAAAGTTGGTGTACTTGTAATAACCCAACATGCCGAGGTTAGCTACCAAACTTACTACCACCAGCGTGTAACGTTTCCAGTAAGTAGTGGTGTGATAGATCCATTTTGCGAGAAAAAAATCAACCAGGGTTGTCGCGATCAGAAGGAGGAAGTAAACACCACTTGATTTGTAATAAAAGTAAAATGAAAATAAAGTAACGAAAATTATTTTTGCCCGGTCAGTTTTGGAAAGCAGATTGTAGATGAGCAAAAATCCAAGGAACAAAAAGAGGAAGAAGCCGCTGTTAAAGATCAGTGGCTGATCTGCGTGATAAACAAACTGGTCAACAAATTTATGGATGTCGATGCTGAACATATTTTTGATAACTGCTCAATAACGCAACAAAGAGTAACTTGCCTTGCAATTCATAGCCGCGCCTGGTAGCGTGAATGCCATCCTTTTGAAGCAATTCATTTTTTCTCCACTTGTCTGCCGAATGTTTTCCTCCGCCAATTTCATACAAGTCCCAAAAGGCTAACTTCTTTTTTTCCGCAATTTCCAGAAGGATGGTTCTTATTTCTTCGACTCCCGGATTGCGCCTTGTTTTCTTTTTGTAAAAATCCAATGGTGTGGTGATCAGAACGGGAACATCCGGATTATAAATTTTTAAGTTGGACAAAAAAACTTCAACCTGCTCACTTAGCTTTTTATCAATGTATGGATGTTCGGAGGCTTCATTCGTGCCGAGAGAAATGATGAATAGATCCGGCTCCAATTCCGGAGTTTGTTCAAAAAAATAATCGGCATCCAGGTAGTGTCTAAACTTTGCGCCATTGCCACCAATAGCGTGATAAACAACTCCAGTGCTTTGATTCGTCACAGAAATTCCGAAAAGAGAAAATTGATTTTCAAATTTTGAGGATTGCTTTGCTTCAAATTCGAGGTAGTTGGTTTTGTAAGGAAGATGGATGCGCGCGAGGTTTTTGTGTCCATCATTGGCGTAAGCCCCAAGGTATGCCAATGCATTGCCGGTTGAATCCTTTACAAGTACATTATAGCTCAGAGAATCTTTTTGAAAAAACACATTCAGATTTTCGAACGCATAGTTGAGTTGAGGATTATTCTTTATGCGCAAAGTAAATTTTGAATCAGGTTGTGCCGTGCGGATCGTCATCCCGCCAATACCAATGGGCAATGGATTTTCTGTAAATACAATCCGCTTCGCATCCCACGCTGATTTTGATGAAGAAGAAATATTCATCGGTTCATTCGTGTGCCCGATCCTTCCCGGAAAAACCAAGCCACGTCCGGCATTGCCAAATTCTCTTTGAAAAAGACCTCTTATCGTGTTGGTTAGAAAATCAGCCTGAATGTGCGAGTCGCCAATGTGAACGATATTGATTTGCCGCTTTTCTTTTTTTAATGATTGAAGTTTGCTGAAAAAGGACTGCAGTGCATTTGAATTTGCGATGGTATCATTTGCAATCGTGATGAAATCAGGAATCTGCACTTGCTTCAAAGAGTCTTGTGCCCATGCAGGTAAAGTAAGAAGTATAAGAAGGCTGAGTGATAGTCGTTTCAAAAAATTGTGCGCTTGATTTCTATCCATTCACTTTCCTGAAAATGCCCACAATGCCCAGCGATATTAATTTTGAACCGGATTCGAATTGCATGTTGGCAAATTTATCTTTGCCCATCTTCTTCACAAAATTCACAGTGCCTTTACCGTGGTTGATATGAAACAGAACATCGCCACCTTTTACGCGATCCAGTTGATCTTCATTCAAAAAATCTCCAACATAATCCGGCACAGGTGAAATAACCGGTAGTTTGCTTTTTTGTTCGGGCTCGTTTTGTGTTTCTTCAGGAGGTGATGTTGTCTCTTCAACAACACTTGGCGTAACCACTGCAGGAGGCAAGCCAATATTTAATCGATCCAGCAATTCATGTCTGCTTGATTTTTTCTCAACCGTTTCTTTCAAAGCATTACCTAAAACTTCGGTTGCTTTTTGAACAGTGTCGATACGCAAAGAGTCGTCATATTCAATGGTGTTGAACTTAGAAGTATCAAACGAGGCGAGTGTTTTCAAATCCTTCATTAAAGTCACAGGCAACTGCAGCGCTTCACGAACGGATAAAACATAAAGTGAAGTTGGATCATTTGTACTCAAATCACATAGTACGATTTCGCTGTCAATAATATCCTTAACAATATTCAAACTATTTTCATGACTGATGCTATCGGCTTTTATGGGCCAATACCCGGCCATGCGACAAGCAGGCACAATGATATAATCATAAACTCTGCTGAAGTGCCCCTGAGGATAACCTACCGGTTCGCTCCCTGGCATCACAATGAGACATCTGTTATCCATATTCTTCAATTAAGGTTTGTGTTAAACAAATTTAGTTGTTAAGCGCAACTTTGAAAAGATGTTTATTCAGTTATCTAATTGTCTTTTGTCTTGCTGGTGGCCCGTTTTATTTTTCGTTTCACTACGGGCGTTTCTTTTTTTACGGCCTTCTTTGTTTTCCTTGGCTGCCTTCTTAATTTCTTTCGCTGCCTCCTTTGATTCCTTTTTTATCTCCTTGCCCGCCTTTTTCATGTCTTGTTTGAATTCACTTTGTGCTTTCAGAAGGATGCAACTAAAAAGCATAAGTAAGAATAGGGTAATACTCCTTTTCATCAATTTTATTTTTTATCGTAAACAATTTCTCCTCCCACAATCGTCATTACCACTTGCGTGGAAAGAATCTGATCTTCAGGAACAGTCATCAAGTCCTGTGAATAAATAGTGAAGTCTGCAAGTTTACCATTTTCAATCGATCCTTTTATTTTTTCTTCAAATGCTCCGTACGCAGCATCCAGTGTCATTGACTTCAGCGCTTGTGTCCGTGTCATTTTTTCTTTTGGCTCAAAACCGCCAGGTGGAATTCCTTTCAACGTTTGACGTGTTACAGAAGCAAAGAAATTGGCGATGGGATTGATTGGCTCAACAGGTACGTCCGTTCCGTTCACGATCTTTGCTCCACTCTTCAAAAGAGATTGCCACATGTAAGCTCCTTCATCAATCCGTTTTTGTCCAAGCCGGTCAATCGCCCAGGGGCGATCGGATGAAAGGTGAATGGCCTGCATACTTGGAATCACACTAAGTTGCGCGAAACGAGGAATATCCTGAGGGTCGATATGCTGGGCATGTTCAATGCGAAAACGAACATCCTTTGCTTTATCTGGATTTTCTTTGAAGGCGGTTTCATATCTGTCGAGCACCTCGCGATTCGCACGATCGCCAATGGCATGTGTGCAAACCTGGAAGCCATGTGCAAGCGCTTCGCGCGAAACTTTCAAAATGGTATCCATGCTATTGGTTGCCATTCCATTTTTTGTTGCGTCATCAGAGTAAGGCTGCAGGAGCCAGGCACCACGCGTTCCGAGCGCTCCATCACAATACAATTTCACGGACCGTATAGTGAGGAAATGCATACTGTCAACCTCAATTCCTTTTTTGAAATATTCCTGAATGAGTTTTGGATTCGATCCCGCAAGCATTTCATATAATCGCACGGTCAGTTTTTTCTCAGCTTGGAATTTTTTCAATAAGGCGATTTCATTTCCACTGACACCTGCATCGTGAAATCCGGTGATGCCATTTTCAGCGCAAGCTTGCAAGGCGAGTATGAGCATTTTGGTGGCACGCTCTTCATCCGTACTTGGAATAACTGACCCAATCAATGCTTGTGCATTTTCGTTGAAGATGCCAGTCGGGTTTCCCAATGCATCTCGCACAATTTCTCCACCTTCACTTGAAATATGTTTTCTCTTTTCCAGCGAAAGCTGATTTACACCGGCAAGTTCCATTGCTTTTGCATTAGCCAAACCGAGGTGTCCACTTGCATGATTCAGAAAAACTGGATTGTTGGGGGAAACTTTGCTGATCAAATCGTGCGTAGGAAAACCATTTATCATTTTTGGTTTTGTGTCCCATTTGTCCTGGTGCCAGCCACGACCCAGAATCCATTCACCGGGTTTTGCTTTTGCTGCCGCCTCTTTTACTTTCTCAACGATTTCATCAAAATCTTTCACACCCATCAGATTCAAATTGAGAAGATTGTCACCCAACCCAAACAAATGGCCATGTCCTTCTATTAATCCGGGCGTCATTGTTTTCCCTTTCAAATCAGTGAGTCGCGTTTTTTCACCTTTATATTGATCAGCTTCTTTCGCGCTTCCGGCAAAAATGATTTTGTTCCCCCGCACAGCCACTGCCTCCACTTCAGGCTGGGCATCATTCATCGTGTAAATTTTTCCACCCGAAATAATCAGGTCGGCAGGTTCGTTCTTTTTGGAACAACTGAAAATTAAAATGGAGAGTAGGAATGGAAGTAGTTTTTTCATAGTAAAATTTTTTGAGAAAGTATTGGATTCACGCATTATACTCAATGCTCCATGCCCAATCCCGCATGCCTGTTGATGCCAAATTAAAAATAATCGGTCTATCTTCGAACATAATTTATTTGTATGAGAAAGTGTATTTTTTCCTTTGTCCTGATGATTGGCTCACTCACAACTTCTTTTTCGCAGAATGTAGGTTTGTCATTTTCGTATTTCGTGCCGCGCAATGGTTCTTTTTCAACTCCAATTAGTCCATTTTCCTTGCGCGGTGTCGGATTTAATTTCAATGACTTCATTGGCGTGCAAACGGGCGCGACTTTATACCGCATGGCAGGGCTGAGCATGATCGATCTTCCCTTGAAATCAAACGATCCATTTACCGGACCTAACTTCACGGTGTTCATTCCTGCTGAATTGGTTTTTCAGATAAAAGGCAAAAGCACACAGCTCGATATCAAGGGCGGTGGATTTTTCTTCTACGGCTTTGGACAGAATTTGAATTCTGGAAACATCGATAAAGCCATTCGCGAATACAAGCAATGGGATGTCGCCAATTCAAATCTGACTTTTGAAAACAATCCAGGCTTCGGAACACAATTCGGAATCGAATTTACTTTTTATCCGGCAAGTGCTTTCGGTATTTCACTTGAAACAAATTACCTGATGGGCACATCAAAGATGCCAATGAAAGGAACAATCTCTGGCGGAACGATGAATGGAACGATTGGAACTGAAACAGTCGATTATTCAGACGCAAAAGTTGACTTCACCGGATTCGAATTTTCCATCGGAATAATTTTAACCGGCAATGGGGGAGGGAGCGCACCGAGGAAATCGCCAGCAAGAAGGAGGAGATAAGCCATTAGCCATTTGGGTTTAGCCGGAAAACATTTACACTAAACGGTTAACCAACCAGAGCCGACCTCGATGCCTTATTCCTTTGATGCCCAAGTTCCAAGTCCTAATTTCCAAGTCCTAAAACTTTTCCATCAGCAATCACAAAAACTTTATCGCCTTCCTTTGGGCGAATGCGTGCGAGGCCGGTGAACAAACCAAATGCCGGAAGCAAACCAGAATTTTTTCCGAAATAAAAACACGGTAACGTTATCGATTGACGGGCAATTCCTTCCAGATGAACTCCCGGGTGAATGTGCCCGCTGAGATTGTATTTTCCTTTCGGTACTTTTTCCATTGGTTCGTGTGTAAAAATCAGATCGCCCAATTCAAGATGAGTAGGATGAAGTTCAATTTTATGTTTATGATATTGATGCTCGCTGAGAATGTCATGATTGCCGATCACCAATTCAAACGAACAATGGCTGAAAGCCTTGCGCACTTGCCCCAGCACCTCCCATTCATTATTATAAACGCTGTGAAAAAGGTCGCCAAGGAACAGCAGGCGCTCGGGTTTCTGTTTTTGGAGCATTGTGATCAGGTTCTCAATATTTTTATCGTTTACCAGCTCGGGCACAGCCACCCCTGACTTTCGGAAATGGCTAACCTTTCCCAAATGGGCATCGGCAATTACCAATACACGGCTTTTTGCAATCCAAACGCATTTTTGAGGCAGCAATTCCAAAATTTCATGACCGACCGTGAGCTTCATTTCGTGTAAAAAGATTCACAAAGTATTCACAAAAGCTTACCAGGCAAATAAACCTTGAAGTAAAAATGGTAACATTGGCGTAACATTAAGAACTTATTTTTGCCGCAACTTAAATTTTATGTTTGACCTAGACCTTGGCTATTCCGTTCTCCTTATCCTTTGTTTGATTGCTGCATGTGGTTTTGAATTTGTGAATGGCTTTCACGACACGGCCAATGCGGTGGCCACCGTTATTTACACCAACACGCTGAAACCGTGGATCGCTGTAATCTGGTCGGGAACGTGGAATTTCCTGGGTGTTTTATTTGGTGGAATTTCGGTGGCGATGGGTATCGTGAACCTTTTGCCTGTGGAGACACTCGTTGATCAGAACATAGGACACAGCCTGGCCATGGTGATGGCTCTGTTGGGCACTGCTATTTTCTGGAACTTACTTACCTGGTATTTTGGAATCCCCTGCTCTAGCTCTCATACATTGATTGGATCAATACTCGGTGTGGGGCTTGCCTATTCATTGTTGCCAGAGTCGATTGGCGAAGCAGTAAACTGGAGCAAAGCGCAAGAAATTGGTTTATCACTGCTGGTGTCCCCAATGTTTGGCTTTTCGGTCACAATTATCCTGATGTATTTTATTCGTGTAATGACACGCAAAACGCCCGCGGAAGAATTGCTTTTCAAAGAACCTAAGAAAAATACTCCGCCACCTCCTATTGTGCGCGGGATATTGTTTCTGACTTGTACGCTTGTAAGCTTCTTTCATGGCTCGAACGATGGTCAGAAAGGAGTGGGCCTGGTGATGTTGATTTTGATTGGAATAGTTCCTGCCTACTTTGCGCTTGATAGCGGTTTCGATCCGTCAAAATTATCAGACCCCTTGAAAAAAATTGAAGTAACCCTGAGCCGTGTTGACTCTACCGTTCTCTCAGCATCTGATAAGAAGAAGCTTGCAAACTCATTGAAAATGAACTCGGCAATGCAGGCTTCCTTCGGGCGCATTGGCTCCATTGGTGAATTGCCAAAGGATCAAAAATTTGAATTGCGCAGGGATGTAATGCTTATGGATCGATACACCAACTCGCTATTGAAGTTGGAAGAAATTCGTTTAAGCCATGTTGAAAAAGACAACCTGAAGGCTGAACTGAAAAAAGTTAGAAAAGTCACTGACTATTCTCCAAAGTGGGTGATCATTATGATATCACTTTCCCTGGGATTCGGCACAATGATCGGTTGGAAACGCATTGTAAAGACCATTGGAGAAAAAATCGGTAAAGAACATCTTACCTATGCACAGGGTGCGAGCGCAGAAATGGTAGCTTCATTCACGATTGGTTTATCTTCCAGCTTTGGCTGGCCGGTCAGCACCACTCACGTACTTTCTTCTGGCATTGCAGGAAGTATGGTGGCAAGCAAAGGCGTGAAGAATCTTCAACCTGACACAGTAAGAAATATTTTAATCGCGTGGTTCCTAACGCTTCCTGTGGTCATGCTGATGGGTGGAAGTTTGTTCCTGCTGTTCAGAAGTATTTTTTAGGACACTGAAATGCAGAGCGACACTAACCTGAAAATAAAAATATAGCGTTGAAAGTTTTAAAAAGTCAACAATAATTCAGGGCATCATGGCAATGCAAACGCCACATAACTATCTCCCGATTTTGTTTTCAACTTTCCGCCACCGCAGGCGATAACAATAAATTGTTTGCCGTTCGTTTCGTAAATACATGGCGTGGCAAAGCCGGGAGTGGGCAGTTGTGTTTCCCACAAAAGTTTTCCATTTGATTTGTTGAACACGCGGAACTTGCCATCGGGCGTGGCCGCAATGAAGATCAGGCCGCTTGCGGTAACAACTGGTCCACCGTAATTTTCTGAGCCCGTCTTCATTCCTTTTTCTGTGAACTCTTTGATTCCGCCCAACGGAATCTTCCATTCAATTTCTCCGGTGGCCATGTTCACGGCATTCAATGTTCCCCACGGTGGCTTGATACCTGCATAGCCTTCTTTAGTCAAGAACTTATTGTAGCCCGTGATGTTGTAGGGCAGCATGCGGAATGAGTCAACCTTCACTGGTGCCGACTTGAATTCTTTTGGTTGCTCCGATTTCAAATCGAGAATGAAAGATGCAATCGCGTTGCTCTCATCGGTTGAAAGATCTTTGAACGCAGGCATCATGCGTCTTCCGGTGCTGATCAACTCTGAAAAAGTCTTGACCGAATATTTTTTATTTGCTTCAACAATCGATGGATAATTTCCTGAACCTTTTCGTTCCGGTCCGTGGCAGCTCACGCAATATTGATTGTACAAACGCTGTCCTGCTTTCAAGTACGTTTCCTTGCCGGCATTTTTCAAATCCATTTCACGCGCCTGAATGAGCCACGGCATTTCATTTGCATTCACAAACATCAATTGCGAAGCGGGATCAAATGCAGGACCGCCCCACTCCGCACCGCCATCCAATCCCGGAATGAATATCGTGCCTTGCATCGAAGCTGGATAAAACATGTGGCCATGTTTCGCAGCAAGAAATCTTTTCTTTAAATCCTGGAAAGAAGAATCCGGAACAAGATCATTCAAATCGGCTTCTTCAAATGTTTGTCGCGCAAAGGGTTTAGGAAAAGTGGGGAACGGTTGAGTCGCAGAAAGTCTTTCACCTTTCAAATCGGTCTCTTGTGGCACTGGTCTTTCCTCAATTGGGTAAATGGGTTTGCCAGTT
The DNA here is from genome assembly GCA_964510765.1 of uncultured Ohtaekwangia sp. Lineage (GTDB taxonomy): Bacteria > Bacteroidota > Bacteroidia > Cytophagales > Cyclobacteriaceae > ELB16-189. Next base: position 22,649 of record CAZECP010000074.1, read on the forward strand.
TCTCTATCAAGAAGGAAAATATTTCCAAACTTAGTTGGCTGTGCTACGGCATCAATTTCTTTTCCGTCTTTCTTAATAGTTATCAACGCAGGCGCTGTCGGCAAGTCTTTGTCCCACACATCGTGGTGCACGGTTTGAAAATGCCAGATGTATTTTCCGGTAGCTGCATCAAGCGCGAGAATACAATTCGCAAAAAGGTTATCGCCTTTGCGTTTGCCTCCGTAAAAATCAAACGAAGCAGAACCTGTAGGAGCGAAGAGCATGCCGCGCTTCTCGTCTAAACTAAATCCCGACCACGAATTGGCGCCACCGATGTGTTTGTAAGCAGTCGTGTCCTCCCAACTTTCAAAACCTTTTTCTCCCGGCTGCGGAATAGTATGGAAAATCCAAACGAGTTTTCCCGAACGCACATCATACGCGCGAATGTGCCCAGGCGCTGCATCACTGCCTTCGCTCACGCGCGAGCCAATGATAAACAAATCTTTGTAAACAATTCCGGGCGAAGTGGCTGCCACATATAAATTGGAAACATCTTTACCCAGCCCATCGTGAAGATCAATTGTGCCTTTCGAGCCAAAACGCGTATCAGGCTTTCCTGAAGTTGCATCAATCGAATACAAAAACGATCCAGCTACATAAAATATCCGCCTTACTTTTTCATCACTCCAATAAGTTACTCCGCGATTGTTGTTCATGATGAAGCGAGCGACATTGGGCATGTTCGCTTTTTGATCGGCTTGAGGATCAAACACCCATTTCTCTTTTCCGCTGGCCGCCTCCACAGCAAAGAGTTTCAACTGAGGAGAAGTTCCGTACAACACATCATCCACCACAATTGGATTGCATTGGATCTGAGAATGATTCACAGTATCGGCATCGCCTGTGTGATATGTCCACGCGACTTGTAGTTGCTTCACATTGGAAGCATCGATTTGCGTGAGCGAACTGTAGCGGAAGTTTTCTTTGGTGCCGCCTGTTACTTGCCAGCCGCTGTAACGATTGTCTTTTGTTGAGCAACTTATCAACGCAAAAAGCAAGAGAGTGAACTGAAGGACTTTCATAGGTGGAGGTTTCTTGAAATTTAAAAAAGGTTTGTGAAAAAAATGCATTGAATTCCATTGCCGGACTTCATTTTGCTTGGCCGATGAGAAAATTAAAATATATTTGCAGCCTCGGTTTGGGGGATTAGCTCAGCTGGCTAGAGCGCTTCCAT
>CAZECP010000075.1:0-23418 GCA_964510765.1 uncultured Ohtaekwangia sp.
GGAGAAAATAAAATTCAAGCTGTTTCAGGCTCAGCCTCAAAAGACAAAAACAGATTGGTACACATTTCTTTGGTGAACATAGATTCACGGAGCGAGCAGGAGGTGAATATTGATCTTGGTAATTTATCGGCCAAGACAGTGTCGGGACGGGTGTTGCAATCAGCAAAAATCCAGGATCACAATACTTTCGATAGTCCTCAAAAAGTAAAACCAACAGTATTTACGAATGCGAAGCTGAATGGAAATAAACTTTCATTAAAGATTCCCGCCTTCTCGGTTATTGTTTTGGAATTGAAGTAAATGAGGTTCCGAATTCTGGAATCAATTAAATAGTGATTACAAAGACTACACTCAAACTCAAAAATTAAAATATGAAACGGTTTGCTCTTTTATGTCTGGTATGGCTTTATAGTTTACCTGCTGTTTCACAAGATGTCAAACAGGCTCCCAAAGGTTTTGACTCATTAAGAAGCAACGTGCCTCACGGGAAAATTGACACCATCAGTTATAATTCCAAAACGGTTGGTGTTTCAAGGAAGGCATTGATCTATACGCCCCCTGGTTTTTCAAAAAAGAAAAAATATCCAGTCTTGTATTTGCTGCATGGCATCGGTGGAGACAAAAAAGAGTGGCTCAACGGGGGAAAGCCCCAGGTAATTCTAGACAACTTGTATGCCGATAGCAAACTGCAACCGATGATTGTTGTAATGCCAAACGGACGAGCCATGAAAGATGACCGTGCCATCGGCAATATGTTTGACAAAGAGAAAGTAGATGCATTCGCCACCTTTGAAAAAGATTTACTCAATGATTTAATTCCCTTCATCGAAAAAACATATCCTGTTCTAGCCGACCGGGAGCATCGCGCCATTGCCGGCTTATCGATGGGTGGCGGACAATCATTGAATTTCGGATTGGGCAACCTCAACAAGTTTGCGTGGGTAGGAGGATTTTCTTCTGCACCCAATACGAAAACTCCTGAAGTTTTAGTTCCCGATGCGGAAGCAGCGAAGTCTAAACTGAAATTACTTTTCCTTTCCTGTGGCGACAAAGATGGCCTGATCACTTTCACCAGACGTACGCACGAATATTTGCTTCAAAAAAATGTTCCGCACATTTACTACATCGAACCAGGGGTACATGATTTTAAAGTCTGGAAGAATGGGTTGTACATGTTCTCCCAGTTGATATTCAAATCATTGGATCCTGCTACGTTTGTTAATTATCATATCGGCATTGGAGATCCTGCCTCCACGAATGTTCCCAATGCGCAATACCCGCAAATATTACCTGACAATCGTGTTGTGTTTCGCATCAAAGCACCCAATGCACAAAAAGTTCAGGTTGATCTTGGAAAAAAATATGATATGGTGAAAGACACCAGCGGATACTGGAATGTGACTACCGAGCCGATCGTAATTGGCTTTCATTATTATTCCTTGTTGATTGATGGTGTAGCGCTGGTTGATCCTGCAAGTCAGACTTTTTACGGCATGGGCCGGATGGCGAGTGGCATTGATATTCCAGAGGCAGGCGTTGATTATTATTTTCCGAAGAATGTTCCGCACGGTCAGATCCGGAATCTGAATTATTATTCTGAAACAACCAAAACATGGAGGCGCGCTTTTGTATATACGCCTCCGGGTTATGATGATGAGATAAATAAGAGATATCCTGTACTCTATCTGCAACATGGCGGTGGCGAAGATGAAACGGGATGGCCGGTGCAAGGCAAAGCTGATTTTATTTTAGATAATCTTATTGCCGAGGGAAAAGCGAAACCGATGCTGGTGGTGATGGATCGTGGCTATGCAGTTGATCCGATGAGACGCAGAGTGGAAGCGAAGCCGGGCGATTTCAGAGCGATGATGGCAAACAATGCGTTCCCCGATGTGCTGGTGAAAGACATAATTCCGATGATTGATAAAACTTATCGCACCATAGCCGACCGCGATCACCGGGCAATGGCCGGTCTTTCGATGGGTGGTTTTCAAACCTTTCAAACTACGATGCCGCACCTTGGTTTATTTTCTTACGTAGGCGGCTTCAGTGGTGCTGCCTTTCTTGATCCCGGCACGGACATCACCAAAGCGTTTGATGGTGTATGGGCAGATGCAGAAGCTTTCAATAAAAAAATTAAAGTGATGTATTTAAGCATCGGCACCGTGGAGCCTGAAAGAATGTATAAAAGCGTAAATGGCTTTCATGCCGCACTTGAGAAAGCAGGCATCAAACATATTTATTATGAATCGCCTGGCACTTCTCACGAATGGCAGACATGGCGAAGGTCACTGCATCAATTCGCGGGCTTGATTTTTAAGGATTGATGAAAGTAAAGGCCTAATTCATGAAAAAGGACCGAGAAAGCCAATAGACTTATAAAAAATCTTGTTGTCTTTAGGGCGAACATGACTTTGAATTTGCATATACATTCAGATGTATTTAACTTTTACAATCGTATTTACATGTAAAAATACGTTGTAATGAAACACCCTGAAAGGAAAGTGAATGGCTTCACCCTTTCAACCAAAGTGGTTGTGCCAAATTGGGCATTCAAATTCTTTTTGCTTTTTCTTCCCTTCTTTTTACTGCAAGCTTGCAGGCCTGTTCAAAGAAAATTGTTTTCTCTTGTCCCCTCCAACCAAACCAATATTCACTTCAATAACTTATTGGATGAAACCACGGAGCAAAACGTGTATACTTATATGAATATTTATACTGGTTCAGGCGTGGCGGTTGGAGACATAAATAACGATGGGTTGCCAGACATTTTTTTTAGCGGTGGTCAGGTAGCCAGTCAAATCTATTTAAACAGAGGAGGCTTTGTGTTTGAAGACATTACAGAATCTTCTGGAATGAATGACATCAAGTGGGCGACAGGAGCATCGTTTGCTGATGTAAACCAAGATGGCTGGCTGGATTTATATGTTTGTGTTTCTGGCATTGAAGCAGACCGGAGAAATTTATTATTTATAAATAATGGTGATAAGAGCTTCACCGAATCTGCCGTGAGGTTTGGAATTGCTGACACTCGTCAATCAATGCATTCTTCTTTTTTTGATTATGATCGGGATGGAGATCTCGATTTGTTTATAATCACTAACCCAGCCTCGTTTGAAAGCGAGGTAAATCATATTCGTCCGAGAAAATTAAAAGGGGAGAGCATAAGTTCGGATATTCTTTATCAGAACAACGGAGATGGTACTTTTACCGATGTCTCGAATGAGGCCGGAATTTTAGCCGAAGGTTATAGCCTTGGTCTTGCCGTAGTCGATATTAACAGAGATATGTGGCCGGATGTTTATGTGTCAAATGACTTTATTGGGAATGATATTTTGTACATTAATAATGGAGACGGAACATTTACCAATAGAGCAGCAAGTTACTTTAGGCACACGAGTTTTGCGGGCATGGGTACCGATGCAGCCGACATCAATAATGACGGTCTTGTTGACATTGTTGAATTGGACATGCGCCCGGAGGAGAATAAAAGGCTGAAATCAATTATCCCACCAACAGGCTACGACAAATTGCAATTGGCATTTCGTATGGGGTATGAACCTCAGTTCAGCCGCAATACACTTCAACTCAACCAAGGTAATGATAGCTTCAGTGAAATATCTTTTTTATCGGGGATAAGTAGTACCGATTGGAGCTGGTGTCCTCTCCTTGCCGATTATGATAATGATGGCGACAAAGACCTATTTATAACTAATGGATTTGTCAGAGATATCGGTAATATGGATTTTGTCGCTTATCAGACATCTATCGGCACGATGGAATCAAAATTTGAAAAAATCAAAAGCCTTGAGGGTTTAAAGCTTCGTAACTATTTCTTTGAAAACAATGGTAATCTAACTTTTGCGGACCACTCCGAAATTTGGGGAATTGATAGAAAGGGGTTTTCATATGGAGCTGCGTATGCAGATATTGACAATGACGGAGATCTTGATCTGGTGGTGAATAATATGAATGAAGAAGCGCATTTATACAGAAATAATTGCAATGCTGTTCATTCAAGAAACTACATCCGCATAAAATTTAGGGGAAGCAAAAAAAACCGTGATGGAATCGGAGCGAGTGTCACGGTTTATGAGCGATCCCGAAAGCAATTCTATGAGCATTTTTTAAACCGGGGATATGAATCCTCGGTTGATGGCATCCTTCACGTTGGTTTAGATACTACGACTATAGTGGATTCTCTTAAGGTGACTTGGCCTGACGGAAAGAATCAAATTATCAGGGATGTTAAAGCCAATCAACTGTTACAAGTAGATTACCAAGAAGCCAAAGAGACTGATCAATTTTGCAAGCCGGAGCAACCAAAGCTTTTCAAATTAATTGACCATACGGGAATTGATTATGTTCACGAAGAGAACGAATTTGTTGATTTCAAAATTCAACCCCTTCTGCCGCATATGCACTCCCGAAATGGCCCCGGTATATCCGTCAGTGACGTGAACGGAGATGGGTTAGATGATTTTTTTATCGGGGGCACCGATCATCAAACCGGTGTCATGTTCACGCAGCAATCCAACGGAAAGTTTAAACGAAGTGGATTCCCAAAAATTGGCAATCGTGCCGATGAATTGGGTGTGTTATTCTTTGACGCTGATAATGACGGTGATGATGATTTGTATATAGCAACCGGAGGGACTGAACTGACAAAAGAATCAGTTGATTACATCGATCACTTGTACCTCAATGATGGCAAAGGAAAATTCATGGAAGATAAACTTGCCATTCCAGGTATTCGCCAAAGTGGATCTTGTGTGATCGCCTCAGACTACGATCATGATGGCGATCTCGATCTCTTTGTTGGCGGCAGGATTGTCCCGGGTGAATACCCGACCTCTGCTAACAGCTTTTTATTTCGCAATGATTCTGATGGCACAAGTGCTAGGTTTACGAATGTCACCCAACAGATAATCCCATCCTTAAACGCCCTTGGCATGGTGACTTCTGCATTGTGGACAGATACGGACAATGATGGCTGGATGGATTTACTTGTAGTAGGCGAGTTTATGCCGATTACAATTTTTAGAAATAATAATGGAAAAAGCTTTGAAAAAGCCGAGATACCTGCACTCATGAACACTCGGGGCTGGTGGAATAGCCTCACTGCGGGGGACTTTGATCAAGACGGTGATATCGACTACGTGATCGGAAATCTTGGACTGAATTCACGTTATCACGGAAGTACTGAAGAACCACTTTGCATCTATGCTAAAGATTTTGATAAGAATGGAAGTATTGACCCCGTCATGACTTATTATTTACAAGGACGCGAGCAAATTGTTCACTTACGTGATGAATTGATCAGCCAGATTAGTGTGATGAAATTACGATACAATAATTATAAGGACTACGCAGATGCATCTTTTGAAAAGACATTTTTAAAATCAGAGTTGAAGGATGCTCATATTTTTTGTGCAGAGTGGTTTGAAACTTCTTATTTGGAAAATAAGGGAGGCTTAAATTTTGAGCTTAAAAAATTACCTATTGAATCACAGTTTGCGCCTGTCTACGGGATGGTGGCAGACGATTTTAATAAAGATGGATTCTTAGATGTTTTAATGGCAGGGAATTTTTACGCCAACGAAGTTTCAAGCGGGCAGTATGACGCGTCCTTCGGTCTATATTTGCAAGGTGATGGACACGGGAATTTTCGGTCAGTGCGAGGCTTGGAAACCGGCTTTTATTTAACTGGAGATGCAAAAGGTATGGTGAGTCTTAACGCTGCCAACGGAGATGCTTTGATTTTGATTGGAAATAATAGAGGACCGGTGGAAGCGTTTGCAATTAAAGATAGCCAATGTGTTCAAGTTGAAAAAGAGGATGCCTATGCCGTTGTTAAACTGAAAAACGACAAATCGTATAAACAAGAGTTCTACTATGGTTCTGGCTACCTTTCCCATTCAACCCGAAAACTGCAAATCTCACCGGATGCAGGTTCAATCAAAATTGTAAATCGAAAAAAATTAACAAGGTATTTGAAGGAGCCTTTTCGGAAATAATTTAATGAAAGAGAAGGGTAAGGGTATCGTCAATTTCTATTATCCTTGTTTCAAAAAAAAATTAACGGCCTTATGTCATGAAACTGATTTAAAACCACTAGTTGAAGACATTACGAGTTGCGTGCAATTAGCTAACTCTTCCCATACACCGGACTCACCCATTTCTCTGTAGGTTCGTACTTGCTGGCACTGGCCCAACGGATGCCGCGCTTCAATAACTCCATTGCATCTGGTTTTTCTGAAATGTGCGCGAGGTTATGTCCGATGGAAGTATAGAAGATGCGGCCTTTGCCGTGAAATTTTTTCCAGGCCACCGGCATCACACAGCCATCGATCCAATAATGAACTTTACCATTGAAGCGAGTGGTGGCGAGCACTTTCACATTGGGATCTACATGCATATAATATTGCTCGCTGTTCATCGCGAAGTCTTTCAAACCTTTTGAGACCTCATCTTTGTGATCGACAATGTTCACTTCATAATCGACATAGCCTCCGGGGTGCGCCACCCATTGACCGCCCGTCATATATTGATAGTCCACGTTGTTACGAAAGGAATCGCACATGCCACCGTGCCAGCCGGCCATGCCGGTTCCATTTTTCTCAATTGCGGCAATCAGTCCGGCCTCTTGCTCCTTCGTGATTGACGACATCGTAAAGATTTGAATCACGAGGTCAATCGTATCCATCAAGGCTTTATCAGAATAAGGTTCAAGGTTCGGACTTGTAACCACTTCCGCGCCTTCGCCTTTCAACCAAGGCACCATGAAGTCAACATATTTTTGTGGCTCGTGGCCATCCCATCCGCCAAAGGTGAAAAGTACTTTACGCCCCTTGAGCGATGGGATCGCGCGCGTAGAAGTTTCTTTTGCTTCTGTTTCGATTGTTAAACCGGCAACTGCACTGAGTGCCAACGTTTTTGCGATAAAATCTCGTCTTGAATTCATACTTTTTCTTTGAATTAGTTAACCTCGAATCGTGTCGTACGGGCTTACTCTTGCAAGTTCTATCCCCATTGTCCAACCTAGCTATCCGTTCATCCTTCGTTGGTGATCCGTTCAAGATCCGTTTATTATCCGTTCAGATTTCGCTTATTTTTTTGAAGTATTGTCTCGTAAAACCTCGGGTATTGTCGCTATTTGATCGACTTGACGAATGCGAGGCTTTGAGGCACTTGCTGCACCACCCGACTTGATTCATCTTCGATAAAGTAATGTTTTACTCCGGCTTTGCGTGCTGCTTTCATCAGCTCGGCAATACCTACATCGCCACTTCCTAAAACTACATTCGTCTCCACATCCGCATGGCCTGCATCACTATCCGGTGTTCCGGGCTTACGATCTTTCAAATGCATCATCTTAAAGCGGCTGGAATATTTGTTGAACAACTTTAGCGGATCGGTCCCCGATTCTTTCACCCAATATACATCCATTTCAAAGTTGGCAAACTTTGGATTCATTTTTTCGGCCATGTAATCGAACAATGTTCCATTACCGTGTTTGCGGAATTCGTAGCCATGCGCATGGTAGCAGAATGTCAAACCTTCCTTCGCCAGTTTTTCCCCTGCCGTGTTGAAAACTTTGATTGCCTTGTCAGCATCCGCGAGCGTGAAGTTATCTCCGTCATGCGGAACCCAGGCACACATCACCATTTTTGCACCGAAGGCTTTTGCGTTCTTAATTACTTTGTCAACATCTTTATCAAGGTCATTAAAATCTGCGCCAACACTTGTCACCTTCAAACCATTTTGTTTCAGAAGTTTGTCGAATTCATCTTGCGATAGTCCATAGGTGCCGCCACCTTCAAGCTCGGTTATTCCCCAACTCTTGATCAGGGCAAGTGTGCCGGGAACATCTTTCGGCAATTGTTCGCGAAGACTATATAATTGGATTCCGATGGTTTGCGCCTGAGCAGTCAATGCCAGGGCAAATACAAATGTCAAGGGAAGTAAGTATCTCATGGTTGAATAAATTTGTGATGGTCAAATTACGTGAATTGAATTAATCGTCCGAATGAAATTATGTGATATGCCAAAAAATGATTTAAAAACTTTGCTCTCATCGTTCCGTATATTACCACAATGATTCAAATCGACCATCTCGAAAAAAAGTACCAACAGAAACTCGTTCTCTCTATTCCACAACTCGAAATCGGAGCGGGCATCCACTGGCTGAAGGGAATGAATGGTTCTGGTAAATCTACGCTGCTTAAGATTGTCGGAGGACTGATACCTTACAATGGAGCAGTTGTTCTCAATGGCATCGACTTAAAAAAGAAGCCTGTCGAATACAAGCGTTTAGTTTCATACGCTGAAGCCGAGCCGCTTTATCCCGACTTCCTTTCGGGAAAAGATCTCGTTCATTTTTATAATGAAGCGCGAGATGCTGATAGTAAAAAATCCGAGGAGTTGATCCGGCTTTTTGGTGCTCAAGATTACTATGATCAACCTATCGGAACTTATTCCAGCGGAATGTGCAAGCGACTCTCGTTGGTGCTTGCTTTTATTGGTGATATAGAATTTATCTTGCTTGATGAACCCTTCGTGACGCTCGATGTTGAAACTGTACGAAAGTTGGTAGCCGCCATAATTGACTTTCACGCAAAGGGTAAAAGTTTTGTATTTACATCACATCAGAACCCGGAAATGGATGCTTTGCCAATTACTAGTCAGTGGCTTGTTGAAAATCAAACCGCGCGGCCGCTATGATGAAAGTGTTGCATTTGGTGTGGGTGAAAAAATTCTACGAACGACACGCGTTGCTCTTGTTCTTCGTGTTTTATATCATGTTTGGTATGGTAGAACCCGGACAAATCTTAAGTTATCACAAAGGCTTGATTTATGGAATGCTTACTTCGTGGCTGTTCATCCTACTAGTGCTGGCCATCTGGAGTTTGTACATTATCAAAACAGTTTTGTTTTTGGAAGAATGTATTGCTCTTCCGCAGAATTCCTTTCTTAGGAATTTTTCATTGTTTTCAACAAATCGTCAGCTATTTCTTTATGCCTATGTAACTTTTCTTTGTTATGCTCCGGTGCTTTTGTATTCTTCGTTCATTCTATTTAATGCGTTAAAGCAGGGTTGGCTGTTGCAGTTTGTCACGATCGCAGTTTTTCATCTGACAGCTATCTTTTTTTCTGCCTGGAGGATTTGCTACGTTCTCAATTCATCGCAACCAGCTCTCATCCGGTTGCCATCACTTCGTTGGCCGTTCAGAATTTCTTTTCCTTTCTTTTATCTCGGTCTCCTGGCAAATCGACTCAAAATAATGTGGCTGATAACAAAAGTATCGTCAATGCTTTTGCTGATCGGCTTTCTGCAGATTCCACTTGACAGCTACGAACCTCGCCTGGCTTTACTTGGAGTCACGTTAGCGGTGTTCGCTCATGTCAATGTTATATTTGAATGGAAACGTTTTGATGATAAGTTCCTTTTCTTCTCGCGCACACTCCCTATTCCCGCTTTCAAAAGATTGGGTATCGTCTCTGTTGCCGCGCTGATGTTATTTCTTCCAGAGCTAATACTTCTTGTACTGCAAAAGGTGAGGTTGCCGGATATTTTATTTTGCACTTTTCTGTTTGTTGGTTTTTTTCAATTTCTGTATTCATCTCTTTACAGGAGCGGGCAAAATATGGATTTGTTCATGCAACGCACGTTGTGGTATTTTTTACTTGCCTTTTTGTTGGTGCTATCAAAACTCGCAGTGCCGGTTTCTATTGCATTGTTTATTTATTCGACCTGGAAATACCTTACGCGATTTGAAAGCTATGAGCCTTCTGACAATCTTGAAGTTTGATTGATTTCCTTAAACCATCGTCTTACTTTTTTTCACACAATTCGGTGGAACATTAATGCTTATTGAATTTTGTGAACTGATCATCGGGGAATTTTGTGACGATTAAAAAAAGGGTAAGTCAAATGTCGGTTAAGTGACAGTTGATGTTTTTTTGAAGGTTTAAAAACTTTTCACTGATTAGTTTCTGTTACTTGCCCAAACCAAATAGAAATGAAATTTATTTTTACACTTCTCCTTGATTTCCTTTGGCTATCTAAGCTATTCCAATTGCATGGACAAAGTGGTGAAGGGGTCACTAAATATTTTTGAGTGCCATGATCAGTTCTTTCGAATACGTTACGGTTCTTATTTCAATTGTGCTGGGATTAGGTATTACCCAGACTTTAGCAGGTGTGGCCAAGCTCATACAAAAGCATGAGCGAATCATTTTTTATTGGCCGCACTTGGTGTGGGTTGTTTTCATTCTTTTTTTGCACATTCAGGAATGGTGGGTGATGTATGAATTGAAAACCTTTATTCCCTGGCGGCTTCCAGTTTTTCTTTTTGTGATGTTGTATCCAATCAACCTTTATTTGATGGCAAAGGTTGTTTTTCCCGATCGATGGTCAGTGAAGCGTATTGACCTTCGCGTGTTTTACTATCAAAACTTCGGAAAGTTTTTTGGTTTGCTCATCATCTCGGCCGCCCTGTCTTTACTTTATAATTTGTTCATCCTTCGCTTAAAAATTTATGACCAGGGGTTGCAAATACTCATCATTCTTGCATTTGGTGCTCTGCTCTATAAAAGCTACACCTACGAAAGGTTACACAAGTTTGTCTCAATCAGTATCTTGCTTATCGCAAGCCTTGCCGTGGTGGTGGAGTGGAACAAGTGGTTGATCAACTAAAATGATCAGCCTTTCTTTTCTTTTGGTTTAAGCTTGATGGCGAAAAGAACGGGCCAGTATTTTCCTGTTACCAGAAATGTTTTGGTTTTCTTTTCATAAGCAATACCATTGAGCACATCAAAGCTTCCGTTGAATTTGGCAATCTGGTCACCGAGTGGAGTCAAATCAATTCTGCCAACAGCTTCACCTGTTGCCGGATCGATTTTCAAGATGAATGGAGTTTGCCACACGTTCGCATAGATAAATCCATCCACATACTCTAATTCGTTAAGTTGGTTCACAGGAGCTCCATTTTCTTTCACGTGAATTACATGATCATCTTTTAAAGTCAGCGTGTCGAGAAAATGTAGTACATCAGTGCCGTCACTCACGATCAGGTTTTTTCCATCGTGCGTTATTCCCCAGCCTTCATAGGAATAGTTGAAAGTGCTAAGCTTTTTGTAAGTATTCACATCATATACAAAACCTTCATGCGTTTGCCAGGTGAGCTGATAGATTTTATTATTAAGAATGGTAATTCCTTCTCCGAAATATTTTTTGTCAAGAATTACTTTCTTGTCTTGTTTGCCAGTAGCTAATTCCACTTCTGCAATCCATGAAGTGCCCTCATGGCCAGTGCTTTCATATAGTTTTCCATTGTAGATAACAAGACCTTGTATGAATGCGGTCACATCATGGGGAAATCCTTTCACCATTTCGAAGGGAATGATGTTGTCGTTTGTTTCCTCTTTTTCTTTATTGCCGCAAGCAAACAGCAGCAAGGTCAAGCCCAGGAATACCAATAGCCTCATCGTGCAGTTTTTATTTTTCAGAATCAACGATAACGACTTTCTCCATCACATCTCCTTGGCGGATTTGATCAATCACTTCCAATCCTTCATACACTTTGCCGAAGCAAGTATGATTGCGGTCAAGATGCGCAGTATTGGTGCGGCTGTGGCAGATGAAAAATTGTGAACCGCCCGTGTTACGCCCAGCGTGAGCCATGCTCAGTACTCCGCGATCGTGATATTGATTATCACCCGTCAATTCGCAATCGATGCGATAGCCTGGACCACCTGCACCTGTTCCGTCAGGGCAGCCGCCTTGAATCACAAAATTCGGAATTACACGGTGGAAAGTAAGACCATTATAAAAACCCTTCTCAGCGAGAGAGATAAAATTCTTTACAGTGTTGGGCGCATCTTTGTCAAAAAACTTGATTTTCATCACGCCTTTTTTGGTATGGATCTCGGCAGTCTTCATTGGTAAATCTTAAATTTGTTTAATGACTGCAAGTTAATGATAAAGTGTCGCTCAGGTAAAAAAGTTTATTTAACGGAATTACTTGCCGAAGACGCGCTATTGGATGCGCACAGCCGACATCATTATACCAACAGCGGCCCGATCAACATTTATCGGTGCGAGGACTGCGGCTACTATCATTTTACTTCCAAAGGCAACCTGCATCCGCAACTGGCCAAGCTCCTTGCAAGTGGCAAACTTAAACACATTCGTGAAGGAAATGAATGGGAGAGAAAGTTGAGGAAGCGGTAATTAATTATTACCCTTTGTCACAAGTAGAATATCTTGAAAACTCAGAAAGTATGTTCTTCCTGACCACGAACCGAAATGGATCGGCTCCTCGATTTTTAAATCATGTTTTGTGAAAAGAGCCTGGATGAAAATATCGGCCAACTGAAATTGGAAATTCGGAAATCGCGAAGATATTTTCTTTGAACACCATTCGATTCCTTCTTTGACAATATCAAATCCACGATAGCTGCCCTCCGATAATTACTCTGTGAGGGGAACGGCCATTCGACCAATACCACAGCCGACATCCAGTACATGATCCGTTTTCTTGATGCCGCCAATCTCTATAAAGTATTTGAGAAACTCATTGCCTTTTGATTTGAAGTCGCCATCACCAACAAATATCAGTCTTCGCGGTGATATGAGTTCGTCACGATTTTCAGTTGCATCGAGCAAAATGTAATACCCATTTTGCAAAATTGAATAGAATGGTTTGAGTATTTTCTTGGCAAATGCTCTCACTTGCATCAGGGGAATTCTTTTGGAATTCTAAATTTATGCATTTAAATGAGCTTACTTAAAATCGAACAACAAGCAAGAAATTGAAATTCAATAATTAGTAATTCCAACTTTAAACAAGCTGCTGGCTTTAATTTACAATCAACCTATTCACTTGTCTTGTGGTGCCATTTGAAACAGAAATCAAATAAATGCCTGAAGGTAAATTAACTGGCATTGAATTTTGTGAGTCGGTCGCCAGCCAACTGACTTTTTCCATTCCCTGAAGGTCGGTGATTTTAATTGTCGTTGAGCCGGTTGTTTCAAAATTCAAATCCACATGCAGGTTGCTCCCATTCAATGGGTTGGGATAGATCGAAATTTGACGCAGTGACTCGAACGTGGCCACAACAGTATAGAACACCTCTGAATATCCATCAAAGTCAATAGATTTCAGTCGATAGAAATTTTTACCAATGATTGGGTTGCTGTCTTCAAATTGATACTCATGCGCTTGGCTCGTAGTTCCATTGCCTTTCACTTCACCAATTTTATAAAACGACAAACCATCCGTTGACTTTTGAATTTCAAAGTGATCGAAATTTATTTCTGAGGAAGTGACCCACTTCAACACAATGCTTACTTCGTTGATCTTTTCAACACCAAAAAAGGAGAGTGTGATTGGTAGCGGGCTTCCGGCCAATCCGGAGATGTAGTTATAAAAATTCAGGTCATTGGACTGAAGTTGGCTTTTTGTTCCAATGGTTCCGTTGGTTGTTTGTGCGGTAATTGTTCCATTGACGTACAATCCTATAATCGGTGAACCATTTGAACCGGTGGGAGAGCTTGCACTGTTACTGTTTGTCACTGTATTTCCGCCTCCTGTTCCTAAATTTATATTTCCATTCACATAAACCTGGGCGCCACAATTAGCGGTTACCAAAGTTCCTGAACTTGAAGTGCCGTCAATATTCCCAAATACTACCAGGCGTCCATTGGTATATACTTTTATGTCTCCGCTTCCGCTTAAAATCAAATTCGTTCCAACTACCAAATCTGCATAATAGGTAGATGAAGCACAGGTTGAGCCAGTTCCTACACTTACATTTTCACCGTTAATTATAGTCAAAGAGCCTTTGATGATTGTTTCCGAATTGGCAGAAGCTCCAGGATTCAATTGGATATTTCCATTGGCATAAGCATTTCCGTTCACTGTAATATTGCCAGAACTGGTAAGGGTTCCACCTGTATTTTCCCTTGTAAAGTCTCCGGTAATGTTCATCGTTCCCGTGTTCGAAATTCCCTTATAAGTATCAAAGTTGCCCGTGACATTGATCGTCCCTGAGTTTGTGAGGCTCGCTCCACCTACGTTTTCAACAATAAAATTGCCACCTGCTGACAGGGTGCCGGCATTTGTAGCCACGCCATTACTATCAAATGTACCGCTCAGCGTAAGCGTTCCTGCATTGCTCAGGCTGGGGCTTCCACTATTTGCTATGGTAAGCGAAGTTCCCGATGCGCTTCCGCCCGAATTAATAGTGACTGATGAATTTCCTCCGCTAATCGTGATTGCACCAAAGCTAACCGAAGTTGCTCCATTTTGAACGGTAAGAAATCCATTGGCAGAAAAACTAGCTGCACCGGATGATGCTGTTACAACACCTCCAGAGGCGACAGTCAAATAGCCATAGCTTGTGTAAGTCATTGTTCCTGTTCCGGTGTAGTTTAATTTTCCTCCCGACTGAACAATAATTGTTAAGGTTTTTGAACTTGAATTACCAGACAGTGTGAAGTTGGTGGAAGTAATATTTAGCGTTCCACCGGAAGTGATTGTAATGGTCAGGCTGTTCGATCCGCTTAGTGAGACATCATTCGATAATGTTACATTGTGACCAATCGATACATTGTTTATCAAGCTTCCGGTTCCTGGCGCAGTTCCGCCCCAGGTTGCAGGCGTAGTCCATTGGCCGGCTTGCGTGGATGTGATGGTTGTTTGACCATTAGCACTTAGTGCGATGGCGCAAACTAAAAGAAATGTGACAATCTTTTTGAATTGGGTAGGTGTGTTCATAGTTAGCCAACTGGTTGACAAAAAATAGTCCAAGCTCTTGCTTTTCTCTCAAAACCAAATTTTCAGAAAGCAAACAAACTTCAAAGTTAAATATTCTTTGGAATGTTGAATGTATTTGTAGATGAATTGATGAGTGGTTAGGCAAAAATTTACAAAAACAGGACGATAAAATTTCAGAATGGGAAAAACTGTGATATGACCTCAAACGTTTGCAAGTGTTTAAGGACAGGATGATTTAAGCTTGTGTTAATGTGGCGAAGGTTAATAAGGTTTACCAAAGTCTTTCTCAACCGCCTTCGGCACAATTGACAATTTTTAAATGATTTTGAAGGCTGGCTTCTAAAGTTTAGTGGGTCAAGCCAATTCGGGAATTTCAAAAATGACTTTTGTTCCTTTACCTACCTCAGATTCGATGTCGATGAGGCCGTGAAGTTTGTCAATCGTTTCTTTTACAATGTAAAGGCCGAGACCGGAGCCTGCACCATCGTCTGTAGCACGATAAAACATTTGATAGACTTTGCTGAGATGCTCTTTGGGAATGCCCTTGCCGTTGTCTTCAATTTCTACATGGGCTTTGTGATCTTTGATTCGCACGTTTACTTTGATCACCGGGTCTTTGCCGTTGCGGTAGCGAATGGAGTTTGAAATAATGTTGTTGAAGATCACTTTTAATCGCCAACGGTCTCCCAGAAATGATCCTTCTTGTTTCACGCTCACAATTTTCTCCACCGAAGTGCCTGTGGAGGTAGCGAATTTGAGTTGGTTAAAAGTCTCATCAATTAAAGGCTCAAACAAAATTTCTTCTTTCTTTACTTCCAACCGTGAGTTTCTGGATTGATCCAAAATCTCTTTAATAAAATTGTCTTGCTGTACTGCGCTGTTATTGATCCGCTCCAAATAGACCGGGAACATGCTCTGGTCTTTGTCTTTTTTCGCGAGATTGATAAGGCCCAGCACGGAGGCAATCGGTGCCCGCAGGTCATGCGACACGCTGTACACAAAATTATCGAGTTCGGTGTTGCGTTTGCTTAGCTCTTTGTTGGTTTGCAAAAGTTTGTCTTCCGCTTCCTTGCGAGTGCTTATTTCGTCATTCAAAGCTTTGGTGCGCTCTTGTACCATGCCCTCAAGGTTCGCGTTAAACGATTTCAATTCATCTTGTGCCTGCGATCTTTCTGCTACCGTAGCGGATAGTACAATCGTAGAGATGCTGATCACACCGATAAAAATCTGAAGTAAAAGCATCGAGTTATTTGGCGAAGCTTGCGTGAAGGGGCCAATATTTTGAATCGTGAAATAAATGGAGACGATCGATATTATCACCGTGACAAAAATAGAGGCGATCAGATCAAACCGGAACGCCAGCCACAACAAAAATGGAATAATGAGATATGGCAGTGCGCTAATGAGTGTTGCGTTCAAATAATTGAGGCTCACCAAAAAGTACATACCAATCATACACAACAAAAACACACCAGCTTCAATAAGTTTGTTGGTATGAAATTCAAAACTTTTGAACTGAGCAGCGGAAAGTATGAAGGGAGTGAAAAGCAACACGCCCACCACGTTTCCAACCCACCAGCGAAGACCACTCTCCACAACGGTGTCCACAGTGATCACACCGTTTAGATATAAACTAAGCGTACCGATCCATGCACCGATCAGGCACATGAGAAGAGTCACGAACAGAAATCGAAAAGTATCTTTCGCCTTTTTGAAAGGATAGTTGTCCTTGATCCACTTCTTCACCAGGAAATTTCCGATGAGTGTTTCGAATGTCTGACCCACCGCAATTAAGCTCGAAACAAGAATGATGCTTTGCTGAGGTAGCGCTTGATTGTTCCAAAAGGCCATAAGGTTGGCAATAAGGCAACCGATGGTGATGCCTGGCCATGATGAACGCCCCATTAATATGATGAGCGCAAAAGCCACACCTGACGGAGGCCAGGCAGGAAGAGCATTCGTGTTTTGAAAGGCCAGAAAGTGCCCCAGTTTAGCAAAAGCAAAATACAACAGCGCGGCAATGACGATTTTTAAGTCGAGCGTGTACTTAAGTGGAAGTTTAATATTTAACGACAATTTGCTCATAATCAAAGCAATATTGAATTTAATTCTTTAAAAAGCAATTTTTTTGAAAGAAAACATACTTTGGTTAAAAAATACACCTAAGTCAGTCTAGGCAAGTGCCATCTAAACTCCGGATCCGGAGCAGGATTGTTTGTTCAACATTTGATTTTAAAGAAGGGGGCTAAGACCTTTTCAAAGCAAGTTCAGAAACGGTTTCCCCAATTGCCAAAGATGACGTGGCCGCAGGCGATGGCGCGTTGCAAACATGGATGGCATTTTTTTCTTCGAGGATGAGAAAGTCATCCACCAATCCGCCATCGCGGCTACAAGCTTGTGCGCGTACACCGGCACCGCCATCTACAAGGTCGCTCTCCTGAATTTCGGGGATCAGCTTTTGAAGTGCTTTTGTAAATGCCGCTTTTGAAAATGAGCGATACATTTCGCCAAAACCGGTGCGCCAGTATTTGGCAGCAACCTTTTGAAACCCCGGCCAGGCAAGGGACTCAAAAAGTTCGGGGAGGTTGATGTTGGATTTTTTATAGCCTTCGCGCGCGAAAGCAAGCACCGCATTTGGTCCAGCCTCCACACCTCCTTTTGCCATGCGCGTGAAGTGCACACCTAAAAATGGAAAGTTCGGATCGGGAACAGGATAGATCAGGTTCTTCACCAGATACTCTTTCTCTTTCCGCAGCTTATAATACTCACCCCGGAAGGGAATTATTTTCACATCTACATTTTCTGTTGTCAATCTTGCAACCTTGTCAGAATACAATCCAGCGCAGTTGATCACCAGTTTTGTTGCATAATTATTTTTCTCGGCCACAATTTCAGTGGAGCTTCCATTACTTGAAATTTTCACCACGCGCTCGCCAAGCTTCAAAGTCGCGCCATTTTTGATAAGTAACTCGCTGTATTTTTTTGCAACGAGCTTGTAATCGACAATTCCTGTTTGCGGAACGAAGAAACCTTTCAAGCCATTAACGTGTGGCTCATATTCTTTCAGTTGTTCTTTGTTTAATTCCTTTAGGCCGGTAAGCCCGTTCTGCTGGCCGCGCACAAAAAGATTTTGAAGCAGTGGAAGTTCATGTTCCTCCGTGGCTACCACAATTTTGCCGCAGAGTTCAAATGGGATTTCATTTTCTTTACAGAAATCGACCAACAAATGATAGCCGCGGATGCAGTTGGTGGCCTTCAAACTTCCTGGCTTATAGTAAAGCCCGGAATGAATTACACCACTATTATTTCCCGTTTGATGCTTGGCCCACTCGTTTTCTTTTTCAAGCAGAAGGATTTTTAAGTTTGGATTTTTCCTTTGCACTTGCAGTGCTGTTGCCAGGCCAACAATACCGCCACCAATGACGGTCAGGTCATAATTCATGATTCAAAAATTAGCGCGGCAAGTTAAGAAGCAGAAATAACTTTTCAATCGTGGATGGGTCGGATGCGAACGTTCAACGACTGCTCTACGATCACAAAATGGTTGGCGGGTATCATCGTCCAGCTTGGATCATCAGAAAGTTTTTCTGAAACCACCAGCACAGCCTGATCGTCATCTTCGGGGGCTTCCATTCGGGTAATTCCATCTTCCACCACGTACCTGCTTCCTTCACTGTGATAAAGTGTGAGCGGTTCTTCTTTTGGATTGGAACAATAGCGCGAGCCAACGAGAAACAAACCATTGGTGAAAACCATATTCAAATAGGCATCCTCTTTTATGTCGTGTTCCTTCATCAATTTCTTTACCTCGCGAAACATTCTTTCAAAGGAATCCGTCACCGCTTCAGGACTGATCGAAGAATGATTTTTGAAAAGTTCATTCAGCATAAAAGCAAACAAATGCTCGCTGTCGGTCTGCCCTTTGATCCAGTTGTAAAGTTCATCGGAAAGCGGATTGCGAATGTATCTTTTGATCTTATGAAATTCCTCCACGCCTCCGTTGTGGGCCATCAGCAGGTTCTTGTATTGAAAGGGATGACAATTGCTTTCGCTTACATCACCCACGCTCGCAGCACGCACGTGCGCGATCAGGCATTCGGTTTTTATTTTTGGAGAAAGATTCCGAAGGTTTCGATTGTTCCAGGCTGGGTTTACCGATACGAACGTAATAGGTTCGTAGTTCACTTCGGGAACATACCATCCAATACCAAAGCCATCGCCATTCAATGGCTCTTCAATTTCGCGTGCATGAAAGCTTTGGTTGATGAGGGAGTTTTTGGGCTGGTACAGAAGTTTGTCGATGACAACGGGTGTACCTTTATAGGCCATTAACCTGCACATAGTTTTTTCTGAAAAGATACTAAAAGCCTTTCATATTGCATTTAGCGGGCGCATGTGGAAGCCCTTTTGAAGGATTGAGTAACTTTTGCCATTTTGGGTTAGTTTTGTAGATTACTTCTTTTATAAAGAAAAATTTCAAAATTTGTGTACGCCATGGAAAGCGACAAAATGTGACTAAAGTATTTTGATGTGCTAAAAACTATATTTTTTGCAAAATTTAAGTCTTTAAGTATCTCTACTTTTGATTCACGAAATAGTGCTTTACTGGTAAATGGCCTTACGTCTATGAGAAAATCGGTGTTGGTTTTAGTGATTTCACTAATCTCCTTTTTGGGAGCATCAGCGCAAAGCTACCAGACGCATTCGCTGTTCATGTATAGTTTTACCAAGTTCGTATTGTGGCCGGAATCCGATCGGCAAGGGAATTTCGAAATTACCGTTTTAGGAGATTCACCAATTATATCGGAACTTAAAACAATGGCAGAGAAAAAGAAGGCGGGCGGAAGGACCATCGAAGTAACGGTGATTAACGATATTGCAGAGTTCAAAAAATGCCACATTCTTTTTGTATCCCAAAATTGGTCTGCACGCTTTCCCGATGTACTTTCAAAAGTCGGAGAAGAGCCTGTGCTTATAGTAACTGAGCAGCCTGGTCTTGGCTCAAAAGGCAGTGGCGTAAACTTCATCACCAAGGATGGTAAGTTGGCATTTGAACTTAACCAGGCGGCATTGGGCAAACACAAATTGAAAGCTTCGGCTGAGCTTGCCCGGTTGGCAATTCTCATTTAATATCGACAAAGAATAAGTTAAACCTATGGACAATAAATTTAAGTTACGGCTCACGATTGGAAACAAGATTTTCGGTGGCTTCACCATACTCATTGTGTTGTTTGCAATCAATGCCACGATCATATTCTTTACCGTGAATACGATTGACACGAAAGTGTCATTGTCAGCGGAAGTGGTGACTCCTTCAAAAGATGCGATCAATGAATTGGTCACATTGGTTCACCGTTCGCGTATGTTGATTACAAACTGGGTGTTCTTGCAAACCAATGACGAGGACAAAAATGCCTTAAAATTTATTATTTCTCATGAGTATCCTGATGTAAAAGGAAGGATTGAAAAGTTAATGAAAAATTGGGATGCTGATAGTTCGAGCGTTGGATTCAAAAAGGATAGTGCGCAAGTTACTTTGATGAAAAAAGCATTTGGCAAATACGATTCACTTTTGAATGGAGCGAGTGATAACATCATCAACACGTTAAAGACTTTTGATGATTACGAAGATCCTTCTACCAAGTTACTTGCAGGTGATTACATCGATCAGGAAGTAATCCCCCAATCGAATAAAATCATCAGCATTTTATCTGCCATTAAGATCAAACAGGAGAAACTTGCAACAAAAACTTCTGAAACACTTGCCGACTCTGCGCGCAACTTAAGGACCATTACCATTGTGCTGGGTCTTGCCATTGTGGCGATTGGATTTTTGAGTGCTTACTTTCTGGTGCGCACCATCACACGTCCTATCAACTACATCAAAGATGTGGTTGTTAAACTGGGCCGAGGAGAATTGGTGGAAGACAAGAATACGAAGTTTGGCAATGATGAGATTGGAGAAATGGCGATTGCTACTGACAGCCTGGTAACCGGCTTGAAAGCAACCACTTTGTTTGCTGAAAATATCGGGAATGGAAAATATGATTCTCAATTCAAACCACTCAGTGATCATGATGTGTTGGGCAATGCATTGTTGAACATGCGCGGTAATCTGGCTCGTGTGGCAGAAGATGATAAAAAAAGGAATTGGACTACCGAAGGCTTGGCTAAGTTTGGAGAGATTTTGCGAAGCAATAACAGCGATGTTCAAAAGTTGTCGGATGAAATTATTGGCAACTTGGTAAGATACCTGAAAGCCAATCAAGGTGCCTTATACATTGTGGATGATAGCAATGACGAAGCTGAAGAGAAAACGATGTCGTTGGCGGCTTGCTACGCATGGGATAAAAAGAAATACATCAATCAGAAAGTTCATTTGGGTGAAGGCCTGATCGGCCAGTGCTGGCAGGAAGGTGATGTGATTTATATGACCGATGTTCCCCAGGATTTCATAAAGATCACATCTGGGTTGGGAGATGCAAATCCGAATGCGATTGTGATGGTGCCATTGAAAGTTAACGATGAAATTTTTGGTGTGGTGGAATTGGCAACTTTTAGCGCCTTCAAAGATTTTGAAATCGAATTTGTAAAGAAAATTGCAGAAAGCATCGCAGCAACTATCTCTACCGTGAAGGTGAATGCGCGCACACAGCGTTTGCTTAGTGAATCGCAGCAGATGACGGAAGAGATGCGTGCACAGGAAGAAGAAATGCGTCAGAACATGGAAGAGTTGCAAGCTACCCAGGAAGAAATGCAGCGTGGCCAGGCAGAATCGGAAGGAGCTATGCAAGCCTTGAATTCCGCACTCTCCGTAGTGGAGTATGACATGGAAGGAAAGATTTTGAAGGCAAACAGGAACTTCCTCGAGATGCTGGATTACGAGCAATCAGAAATTGTAGGGGAACCGCAGCGGCTCATCCTTCCGAAAGAAGAAAGAAATACAGATGCCTATCGTCAATTGTGGCGAGATCTCACTTCTGGTAAATCTCTGAAGGGCGACTACAAGCGCGTTACCAAAGCGGGTAATGTTATCACTGTAAGGTTGAATTATACTCCTGTAAGGAATCGAATGGGAGAGTGGGTGAAAGTGATCGAGATTGCCTACGCTGTATAGAAATCAAATACCCATGTAGTTTTAAAAGTTTGATGGTGATCCGTCAAACTTTTTTCTTTTGTGATCATTTTCGTTTCCGTCCATGACCAAAGTCATGTAAGGCGCAACAAGGCAGTTCTACTTTTGAAAAAGCTTAATTCAAAAGGATATGAACTATATAACAGCCGATGAAGCGGTCAAAGTAATTAAACCTGGTGACCGTGTATTTATTCATGGAGGAGCTGCAACTCCACATCACCTGATCGGGAAAATGGTGGAACGCGCTCCTGAATTGTGGGATGTTGAAATTGTGTGTGTCAGCCTGCAGGGCAGCGCTCTTTTCGCGGATAAAAAATACAAAGGCAATTTCAGAATCAATTCAATGTTCGTTTCACAGAATATCCGCGAGGCCGTAAATGACGGACGTGGCGATTATGTCCCTATTTTCTTAAGCGAAATCCCTAACCTCTTTAAAAGAAATATTTTACCCCTCGATGTTGCCATGGTGCAGGTTTCTCCTCCTGACAAACACGGTTATTGTTCTCTTGGTACTTCGGTAGATGTAGCCGCAACTGCCGTGAAGACTGCGAAGTATGTGATTGCCCTGGTGAATCCAAGAATGCCTCGCACCATGGGAGATGGCATTTTCAAAATCGATTCGTTCAATGCTGTGGTGTATCATGAACAGGAACTTCCCGAGATAGAACACCATGAATCATTCACTGAAATTGCCACGCGAATCGGTGCTTATTGTGCCGAGCTAGTGGAAGACGGAGCAACGATTCAAGCAGGAATTGGAACAATTCCTGATGCCGTTCTTTCATCACTCACCAATCATAAGGACCTCGGAATCCACACCGAAATGTTATCAGACGGAATTCTGAAATTGATGGAGAAAGGCGTTGTCACCAATCAGCATAAGAAAAAATACAGGAATAAAACAGTAACTGGTTTTCTACTTGGCTCTCGAAAGTTATACGACTTTGTGGACGATAATCCATCTGTGATGGTTTTGAATATTGACTATGTGAATGATACTGCCGTCATCCGCACCAATCCAAAAATGACAGCTATCAACAGTGCAATCGAAGTGGACATTACTGGTCAGGTTTGTTCAGATTCTATTGGCACCTACCACTATTCAGGTGTGGGGGGTCAAATGGATTTTATGCGTGGAGCTGCGTTATCTGAAGGAGGCAAGCCAATCATTGCATTACCGTCTACTACTCAAAAGGGAATCAGCCGCATCGTTTCTATGTTGAAACCTGGAGCAGGAGTAGTTACTACGCGTGCACATGCACACTACATCGTAACAGAATATGGAATAGCCAATTTGTATGGCAAAAATCTTTCTCAGCGGGCCAAGGCATTGGTAGAAATCGCTCATCCAAATCATCGTGAGGAATTAGAAAGAGCGGCTTTCGAGCGTTTCAAGAGTTATCGTTTTGAACGCAGCATTTATTAAAACTTTGTTAGGAGTATAGAAAAGCAAAAAACCCCTCCGCCTGAGGGGTTTTTTGTTACCTAAACCTAAACCTA
>CAZECP010000076.1:0-23405 GCA_964510765.1 uncultured Ohtaekwangia sp.
AAAAGAGTGAATCGTAAACGGCCTGTCGCCAACCCGGGTCAGCACGATGCATCGCATGTCCTCTGAGCCGCACAGCGTCAATGGCACTTTCTTTGATGACATTGAAACAGTACGCGATCTCAAAGCGCTGCTGGTAGAGATACGATAGTATGCCAATCCTGCACAAGCAATGAAGTGTCATGCTGTACAGGATGGATAGAATCAATATCTTCCGAAATAAACTCATAGCACTATTTCAACTCCGGTGTTTTAGAACGAGTAGGTCAATGCGATCGAAGTTCTCTCCTGGGCTTGGGTTAAGCCGTGAAAGAGATCTTGCGAAATAGGTGCAAAGCCATTAATCAGCAAGCCTACTTTATTGCGTTGCACGTTCACACCCATCATTCCATTCAATACATAGCCCGAGCTGAACTCCACTTCCTGACTTTGAAATTTGTTGGCCGCATTCATCACTACGTTCAGTCCTGCCGTTGGGCGAATAGTGTAGTCTCCGGCTGTAAACGAATGAAAGAAGGCGGTATTGAAATAGAGACGATTTCCGTATTGATAGTCCTGATTGTTTTTGCCGTTGATCTTGTAGGCTATGTTGGTAACCAAACCGCTGCTGCCGATAAAGAGACTATGATTCACATTCAATAAGTAATCGGTGCTGCCCGTGCCGGGCGTGTTAGTGAATTCACCGACTGTGAAATCGGGATCATTGACATCCACCGTACTTTGGCCTGTAGGGAGTTTTACTCCACCGCCAATCCACAATACATTACCGAAGTAGCGCTTGTCTTCGGTGACAGAGGTCACTTTCGAAAACAGTTGATAATTTCCAAGTAAAGTAATGTCGCCAATGCCGGAGCTGTTGATCACACCGTCATCACTTAGTTTGTGAACAGCGATGTAAGGTACAAAAGCCATGAACTGGAACTTGCCCTTTTTAAAGCCGCCCCAAAGTTCCATCGTGTGAAAATAATCGCGGCTGAATTGGCTGCCGCTATCGGTTTTATAATAAGAGTAACTGTAACGAACACCCACAAAGGCATTGGAGAAAGTTGGGAGAACACCGATTTGAAAGTTGCTGTTGCCACATCCGCAATAAGGACAAGCACGTGATGCCGTAGATATGCCAACGATAAATAGGAATAGTAAAATGAATTTTTTCATCGCCTGAAAGTGAAATAGATTGAATGAATAATTGATTGAGCCTGAGTGACCAAGCCGGAAAAAAAAGAAGATCAACTATTTTAAGCGATGGGAGGGCGAAGCGGAGTTAGCGTTATCCCTTCGGTGAGAAGATTTTGGGAGAATGAGGTATGACTTATTGTTTGAGATGAAACGACAATTTCAAAAGAAACGATCTCTTCAAAAAACTGAACTACCTCTGCCCGAACATTGCTCGACAATTTTTCAGGATGGGGATTGTCCGTGGAGAACATTAATCCTTTGGTCAGGAAACATTGACCGTAGCAAAGGGTAATGGGTTCTTCTTTGTTAACGCAATAATTCTCAGCGATATAATCTCTGTTCAAATGGAAATAAGCAAAGAACCCGGCTTTGTAAAGGGTAGGTAAACCCAGTGCAAATAGCAATACAATAGCCGGTAATTTTCTTTTCATTGGCCCAAAGGTAGCAAATGATTCCAAAATGAATTTATGAGCGCAATCATAATCGGTGAGATTCTGTTGATTGCTACATAAAAATAATCCGCTGTAGCGGTGCTTTCCTTAGCGTGCGAAAGAAGTATTTACCTATCGCCTTTTGTGGAAGGTGTATGCCTGCGCTTCGTGCACGATGTAACGGGACGGCCTCTGAAATAACGATCCTTACCAAACCACGATCCTTTCACTTTCCGGTTTAAACATTTTATCTCCCTGCTGCACATTGAAGGCTTTGTAAAATGGAGTAAAGTTCATGAGCGGCCCGTTCACGCGCCATCTTGCCGGAGAGTGCGGATTGGTATTGACATACATGCGCATAAATTCATCGGTAGTCTTTACGCGCCATATTCTTGCAATCGAAATAAAGAAACGCTGATCAGGTGTGAAGCCGTCCAGTTTCGTAGTGTCCTTTCCTTGTTCGGTCATCTTAAAAGCATCATAAGCGATGGCAACACCGGCAATGTCTGCCGTATTTTCGCCAACCGTCAGCGCCCCTTTCACATGCATCGAATCGAGTACGGTAAATGAATTGTATTGATCAATGACCTGTTGTGTTTTTGCTTTGAACTTTTCATAGTCGGTTTTCGTCCACCAGTTGGTTACGTTGCCCACTTTATCATACTGTGCGCCCTGGTCATCAAATGAGTGGGTGATCTCGTGACCAATCACCATACCAATGCCGCCATAATTAAGAGCATCATCGGCATACAAATCAAAATAAGGCGACTGCAAGATGCCGGCAGGAAAAACAATTTCATTGAGCGGAGGATTGTTGTAAGCGGTGACTGTGGGTGGAGTAGTGAGCCATTCCGTACGGTCCACCGTCTTGCCTACTTTGGCAAGGCTATAGAAGTAATCATTCTTATTGGCAGATAGACGATTTTCAAAATAGGCGTCTCGCTTCACTTCTACATTCGAGTAATCTCTCCATTTATCAGGATAACCGATTTTCTCGGTGAAGGCGTAAAGTTTTTCCTTCGCCTTTGCTTTGGTGGAGTCGCTCATCCAATCCAGTTTGGTGATGCGCGCTTCAAATGCTTTTTCAAGATTGTCAACCAAGATCGCCATACGCTTCTTCGCATCTTCAGGAAAATATTTTTTTACATACAATTGCGCCAATGCCTGCCCGAGCGAACGATCAACGGCCTGCGTCATTTCTTCAGCGCGTGTTTTCTTTGTGGCTTGCCCCGTCAGAACTTTTGTATAGGCAAACGTGGCGTCAGCAAAAGGCTGGCTCAGATAATTGGCATAGCTGGTAAGCGCATTGGCTGTTAAGTAAACTTTCCAGTCAGCGATGGAGACTGATTTCAACATCGCATTCAGTTTGTCATAGTAGGCGGGTTGCCCCACATTGACTGAATCTACTTTTGCTCCGAGGTCATCCACCAAAGTTGTCCAGTTGAGGTTGGTGTGCTTTTTCGAGAGCGTTGCCACTGCCAGTTTATTGTAGTTTGCCTTCACATCCCGCAGTTCGATATTGGTGCGGTGTGAAGCGGCCAATTGTTTTTCGATGTCGTAGGTGATCGTTGCATTTTTTTCAGCCATGGCGGCATCCGTGCCGGTTAGCTCAAACAAGCGGGTAAGGTACTTCCTGTAAGCTTTCTGAATTTTCAATGTGGATGAATCTGTTTTGAAATAATAATCCCTTTCCGGCAAGCCAATGCCTGTTTGATAAAACTGGGCAATGTTGATGGTGCTGTGCTTGTCATCGGGCGCCACATAAAATCCAATGATCGAGCCGTCTCCTGTTTTTTGTTCTTCGATCACCAACTTTAAAAGAGAAGCCACATCGGTGATGGCAGCGATGCGCGCGAGTATGGGTTTGACAGGCTCGTATCCGCGCTTGTTGATGACCGCGGTATCCATTCCCGAAGCATAAAAATCACCTACTTTCTGGGCAATGCTTCCCGCAGGATTATTACTTTGTGAAAGGCTGTCGAGGATTCCGCGCAGGCGTATGCGCTGGGGATAATTAAGAAAAGAATACGAACCTACACCGGTCTGGCCGGCAGGGATTTTTGCGGAATCATACCAGATGCTATTGACATACAGGAAGAAATCGTCTCCCGGCTTTTTGGAAGGATCGATTCCTGTGAGCACTACGCGTTTGGAATTCTTTTCAGAAGCTGGACTGCAGGCGGCCAGCAGCGTCAATAGCAGAAGGAAGTGGATTAGTTTTTTCATGGTTTTAGTTTCGTATGAATCAGCCACTACAGAATGGCGAACGTCATTTAATAAAATTAGAAAATCAATTCGATCTGAACTGACTTATAGGGTTGAGCGGTCAAAAATTATTTTACCACAAGCGAGATTGCATCAGTCGCCTGCCAGGTATTCAAGAGCTTCCTGTTCGTGATCAAACACTTTGATGGTATTGTTATGAAGTTCGTTGTTGCCTTTGATGATCCACCGCTTTGCGTTCGTAACACCGATGGCCGCTTGCCGCTTGAGCAGGGAAGAGTCCAGGCGGTCGCTGTTAAAAGCCTGCATCACGTTGGTGGTAAGAAAACTATGGCTGTTAAAAATCGCGAGCACACGCTGCGGCTTATTTTCCTTGCGTATCAGTTTTCGGGCATTTCCGAGCGTTTCAATCATCGTGGCTTCATTGCAATCGCTATAATCAACTATGATTATTTCTTTGTGATGAATTAAAATACGGCTGATTCTACCCTTCATTTCTACAGATGATTACTTTAAAATTGCTGCACTGTATTAACCTCCGGCTATTGCGCCAAGCACCACAAAAGGTTCTTCGCCTGAAATAATTTTAGCGGGAAGTTTTTCATCCGTTGATTCCAGGGAAAGATCTTCCCCGCAAGCAAAGTAGCGAACAAATGCCCTGCGTTGTTTGGTAGTGTGATCACGAATCGTGCCCGCCAACATGGGGTAGCGTGATTCGAGTGCATCCAAAACAGAACGCACGGTTATTTCTCCACTCATTTCAAGGTGCACCTCGCCACCCACTCTCGCAAGGTTTCTTAAGTGATACGGAAGTACTACACGAATCATTTCATCACATTCACTTCCACAGAATAGACCGGTGGGAGATTTTCCACAATGGCGCTCCAATTATCGCCCCCATCCGGAGAAACATAAACCTGCCCACCCGTAGTGCCAAAGTAAACGCCACATGAATCGAGCGAATCCACCGCCATCGCTTCACGCAATACATTCACATAACAATCTTTTTGAGGAAGACCTTTGGTGAGCGCTTCCCATTCATTTCCACCGGTGCGGCTTCGATAGACGCGCAGCTTTCCATCGGGTGGAAAATGTTCAGAGTCGCTCTTGATAGGAATTACATAAATCGTCTCGGGCTCATGCGCATGCACGTCAATCACAAATCCGAAATCGGAAGGAAGATTGCCGCTTACCTCCTTCCAAAGCCCACCGGCATTATCAGTTCTCAATACATCCCAGTGTTTCTGCATGAACAAAACATCCGGGCGAGAAGGATGCATCGCGATGCGATGAACGCAGTGACCAACTTCTGCCTGCGGATCAGGAATATATTGAGAAGATAATCCTTTATTAATAGGAGTCCACGTTTTTCCTGCATCATCCGAGCGGAATGCACCTGCAGCCGAGATCGCAATGTAAATACGATCTTTATTTTTAGGATCGAGCACAATGGTATGCAATCCCATACCTCCTGCACCAGGCATCCACTTCGGCCCGCTCGAATGACCGCGCAACCCTGATAACTCTTTCCAACTCCTGCCGCCATCCATAGTTTTGAAAAGTGCGGCATCTTCCACGCCTGCAAAAACAGTATCAGCGTCAGTGAGCGATGGTTCTAGATGCCATACTCTTTTAAACTCCCACGGATGCTGAGTGCCATCGTACCATTGATGCGTTGAAAGTGGTTTGCCTTCCGCATCCGAAGTGTCGTAAGTAAATTTATTGCTTTCGGTGGCGGGCATTCCTTCAGAAGTAGTTGTTGGTTCACCTTCCTTGAAGCCGGGTTGAAACCAGGTCTTGCCTCCATCATCCGAGCGCTGAATTATTTGGCCAAACCAACCGCTGGTTTGCGATGCGTAGATACGATGCGGATCTACCGGGGAGGCTTTCATGTGATAGATTTCCCATCCGGCAAAATGCGGACCGTCAACCGTCCACTTGCTGCGCTTTTCATCGGAGGTGAGGATGAAGGCGCCTTTCTTTGTACCCACAAGAACCTGTACCTGGCTCATAACAATCGAAGTTTAGATTTTGGAAATGAACTTTCTAAAAACAACCGATTGTCAATATACTGTTTCCTGAAGTAATTCGCACGCCCGACTCGTACTGACTTTCTATTCGGGCGATGAATGGATTAGTATTGTTTCAGCAGATCAATTAATTTATTTTCAAATTCCTGACTTCACAAAAGACCGATGCAAGAAATCATCGGGGCCGCTGGGGAAAATAATCACCTGCCGCGCTTTTTAATGATACCATAGGCAACTCCAAATTCTACGGTAAGTTGGTTGAGTGCGTTGGTGTTTCGCAAGGCGGTAATAGGTGAAGACGAGTCTAATTGAATTCCATATTTTGCGTGTGCGAACAAGTTGGCAAAATTCTTGGGGCCGGGCACGTGTATTTGAATTCCCGCTCCCACATTCAACCTCATGGTGTTCAGGTTTCCTGAATAAGGAATGGGATCCTGACTGGCGGGTGTAGCGGGCGTAGTTGGAGCAGGTGGAGATGGAGGCATGTTCGGGCATGTACAGGAACAAGTCGAGCCTGATCCTGCTGCAGGGGTTGCAGGCAGTGGAGGAATATACGTGCCGGAGAATTGAGTCGAATTTCTTTCAAAGCCTGTAATGGCATACACATCGATCATGCCGGGCTTTCCCGGAAGCAACGCCAGCGGAAAGAAATTAAATGTCAGTTCTTGTCCGAGCGTTTTCAAATTTGCTTGCAGTTCACTGATGCCGGATGTCTTGTAACTGCCCACTTTCAATTTTAGCTGGTACCAACTTTTACCATAGATAATTCCAAAATTGCCACCCAGCGCCATGTCCTTGATATTCTTGATGGACGACAGATCACTGGAGTAGGCATTGGCTTTGGTGGTTAACGAGGCATCAAAGCCCAAATAGGTTTTGCGATTGATTCTTTTATAATAGGGTACCTGTGCATGACAATTCAATTGCGCCAGCACAACTATTATTAACAGTGCGATGAAGATGATTACGAATCTTTTTCTGCGTTCCATAGACATGAGGTTTAAATGTTTTGTGTTTTAGTTTAGTTTAGATTGGGTAGCC
The DNA here is from genome assembly GCA_964510765.1 of uncultured Ohtaekwangia sp. Taxonomy (GTDB): domain Bacteria; phylum Bacteroidota; class Bacteroidia; order Cytophagales; family Cyclobacteriaceae; genus ELB16-189. The sequence goes on from CAZECP010000076.1 coordinate 6,902, forward strand.
AAACGAGAAATTTGGTCCCGGATTTGACTTGTGATTCCACTGACACGATTCCTTTCATCCGCTCCACTACCTCCTTGACGATATAAAGACCAATACCGGCCCCTTTTGATTTTTCCGATCCGCGGTAAAACAACATGAATATTTTTCCGCGACACTCTTCCGGAATTCCTACGCCATTGTCAGCCACGGTGATTTCATAACTGGTGCTGGTGGCCCTTCCCGTGATCAGCACACGCTTTTTTTCTTTGGTGGGGTCTGCAAAATAAATGGCATTTGAAAGCAGTTGTGTTAAAATGGTCTTCAGGTGACCGCGGTCTGTTACTACGATCTCTTCTTCCGGTTCTACATGCACCTGCACTTCAATTGATTGCTCTGTGATCTCTCGCTGAAACTTCTCCTCCACTTCGCTGATCACAGAATGAATATTCACTTCTTCTACTTTCATATCCTTCTTTGAATTTTCAAGAAACTGCTCCAATTGGTTAAGTATATTTTCAAGATGGCCCGCAGTGCGCTGGATCAGGTCCAGCATCGGTTCGGGCTTGCTGTTTTTGCTGCTTTCTTCCGACAACAGGTTTACCAACCCACGAATCGTTTTCAAAGGACCGCGCATAGAGTGTGAACAACTGTTGATGAATTTGTCAATCACGTTGTTGGCTTGTGCCAGCTTGTTCATCACCGCGAGGTTGTTGATAGGCGAAGCTGCTTTCATTATTTTCTGTATTTGATGATTCCGAAACTCACACCTGCATTGATCGCCAACCCATTGGAAAAACTCGTGGCTGAGAAGAACTGATTGGAAGCTGAAGTTGACAAGGGCGCAGAATAAGTAGCGCTGAGGAAAAGATGAACGAACCGCAGTTCATCCGTCACCAGTTGGTACTCCACCCCTGCGCCCAGGTTGGCGAGAGCCGTTCCTGTTTGACCCAGGTAAGGAGTGTCGGTGCTGCTGTAATTGGCTACACTTTCATCGGGCTTGTAGTAGCCATAGAAAAGTGACTGCTGCAAACTGACACCCACTGAAAAATAAGGCTCAAGTACATGTGCTTTTATCTCTTTCAATCGCAGCAAATAGATACTGCCGGACAGCGATTCGCGATAGATATCAATATTATAAGGAATAGACCCCGTGGAACGGTACGTTCCTACTGTCATTTTTATTTTGCCCCGGCCGTTTGACAACACACCTCCCACGGCACCTCCAAAGAAGCCGGCCTTTAAACCGTTCAGCTCACTGATGTTGCTGTGCAGTTCTGCGTTATAGGCACCGGTACTTAGTTCGAAGCCACGGAATGTTCCCTGCACCGCATTTCTTTGATAAATGGGTGTCTGTGCTCCTGCTGTAAAAAATTTCAACAAGCCGGTTAATAAAATTGTTACCAGCAGTGCTTTCGATGAATTGGTTTTGATGATTGTTTTCATAAGTTGTTTTTTTGTTTCTGATGTTTCAAAGGTGCACGACCGCCAGCTCGAAAAAATCAGCCCTGTCTGAATTTGAAAGAATCAGGAAGTCAGCAGAAAAAGATTCGTTTCCAGCCTGCCAGAAGCTTTATTAAATAGCAAACAGTTTGAATCGGTCGGAGCACTTCATCATTTAGCTGGGTAATTACCCTAAGCGCCTACTCAGGCGAATGCCTATTCATCGGGAAAATCCTTAGAAATAAATCTAATCTCGTTTTAATGTAAGGCGTAAGGCATGTGTTGAATAATGTCTATATATTAATGGTGTGAAAGCCGGCTTGCTGCCAACTAAAAATGAGCAACGGAAAAAAAATTGGTACGACCAGGGAAGATGAATTGAAAAACGAATTGGAATGTTTCGATCAATCACTGCTCCGTGAAGGGATACCCTCTGAAGATAAAATAAAAAAAATTACTTCCGCCCTTTCCCATGAGTTCAAGACTCCGCTCTCCACGATTAAACTCTCCGCCAGTTATTTACTGAAATATTGGAATCGCCTTGAGCCAACTGCCATCGAAGAAAAGCTTCGGGCAATCGTGGACCAGGTCAGTAACCTTGTCTTTTCAGTAGATCAACTTGTTGCCCTGCGAACGGAACCGGAAAAAAAAATCGAAGCCTCTAAAGAGAGCATTCACCTGGTTGAGTTTTTTATTGGTCTTATTTCAGAGCTGCAGGAAAAATTTCCCCAACACCGTATTGAATTCACGCATCAACTTGCCGATCCGTACCTGGTTTGCGACAAAGACCTACTTCAAAGTTTGCTTGCGAATATCCTTTCAAATGCATTGTCTTATTCACCCGATCACTTTACCGTGTGGGTGCAGGTTTCGGAAACCGGCTCTGCAATCGTAATCCAGGTTCGTGACCACGGCATTGGTATCCGTGAAAACGATTTACCAAAAATATTTGATTCGTTTTATCGCGGCTCCAATATTGGAGATATAAAAGGTATGGGCCTTGGCCTTTCCATGGCGCGCAGGGCAGCAGATGCAATGAACGGAAAGATTGACGTATCAAGTAATGTGCAGCAAGGATCGATATTTACTATTACCATTCCCAAAAGCAAATGATCATTGCGCCAATTAAAAAAAGTTATGTCATTGACTTTTTCAGCCAACGTGATTAAAATTATCAAAGCATCATGAAAGGTCATTTACTGATTATAGACGATAGTGCGGCCCTGGCCGACAGCCTCGCGAGCATTTTACAGATGGAAGACTATGAAGTCTCCATCGTGAGCAACGGAGCAAAGGCATTGTCTTTCATTGAAAATCGAACGCCCGATCTGATTTTGACAGACCTGGTGATGCCAGAACTGAGCGGCATTGAGCTTATCCGGATATTGCGTTCACGCCCGGCTTATCAAAAGCTTCCCATCATTGCACTCTCGGCCGATGCGCGCGATGGCAGGTCAAAGGAAGGATTGGCCGCAGGCGCAGACTATTTCTTTACCAAGCCCTTTGACGAAAACATATTACTGGAAACAATTGAAAAACTGATAGCAAAATGAATTCGACAGAAAAGATCCGGATCGTTCTTGTAGATGACCATAAACTGGTGCGCGATGGTGTTGCAAGCATGCTGAAGCAAGTCGATAATTTTCAAATTGTATCAACGCTCGACAGCGGGGAAGAACTGGTCAGCCAATTCAGAAATCTAAATGCCGATGTAATAATTATGGACATCATGATGAAGGGGATGACGGGCATCGAAGCCACCCGGTGGGTGAAGGAGCGCGCCTCCAAGGTGAAAGTGATCCTCCTCTCTACTGAAGTAAAAAAAGAATTTGTGACCCTGGGCATCCAGGCAGGAATTGATGGCTATCTGCCGAAGGACGTTGACAAACACGACCTCATCGATGCCATTAATAAAGTGCAGGGAGGAGAAAAATATTTCAATGAAGCCATCACCAAACTGGTGTTTGAAGACTTCTATAATAAGGAGAAGGTTGCCAAACAATCCAAAACACATCTTCAACTCACTGATCTTTCCGAGCGCGAAATGCAAGTGCTGGGCTTGATCGCCAGCGGCAAGTCAACCAAAGAAGTGGCCGATGAGCTCTTCATCAGCACAAAAACAGTGGACACACACAAGGCGCACATCCTCGACAAACTGGGGCTCAAAAACACGGCTGAACTAGTGCGTTACGCCATTAAAAACGGACTTATCTCGATGTAATCATCAGGAGATTCCTGAGCCCTCAGTTAAAACCTGACAGCTATCGGCTGATGGCCTGTTGCCTGGCATACATTTCTCTTGATTCTATTTTCTTTTGAACCGGCTCTGACTACCCGGTTCGCGTTGATTTCGCATTCTGGGTTCCTGTAAATGCGCAAATTCTGTTTTCGGCATTTCGCTGATGTTTGCGGGCCACGGTTACTACACCTTTGGTTCACAATCAAACAAAACAATTATGTCAACCGGATTTATTCTTTCAAACAAATTGAATGTGTGTCGGTTCAGCTTCATCCTCACACTTTTCATTACAGTTACCGCACTCAAAGCGTGCAGCCAATCGGTGCACACAAAATTCTTCATGTCGGGTATTATGGAAAAAACCATCCTCGAAAAACAAGCGGGTGGTGCCTTGTATGTTCAGTTTCCTTCGCTGTGGCGTGCGGGCGTTTTCTATCAAACTACTTTCGACAACAAAATTGAAGGCACTACCAACGGCACTTACTGGGGCTCGATGGTAGCCGCACCGCTGGTGAAGTCAGGCAAGTTGAATTTTTACGCTCAACTGCGTGCCGGCTTTGTTGACAATCGTTTTTTCGTTGCTGCTCCGGGCGTCATCACGGAAGTTAAGATAACCCATCATCTCTCCGCAGATGTAGGCCTTAGCATACGCAAAGGCTACCTGTCAGCTACTACCAACCTGAATTTCCGATTTTAAAAATTTACGACCATGAAAGCATCATCTATTTCCAAACTCATCGTCACACTTTTTCCTCTGATTGCATTATTCAGCTGTGAGAAAGAAGCAGAACCCATTCGCACCTTTTTGATTTCCAAAGGTGATCACTATGCAAGCCCCCGTATGGTGGAGAGCTTGCAAACCCAGACACTCGTGTTCGAAGCCAAATTCAATGAGACCGCTATGTATGACCTCGGAGACCTGGCCACGCAAAGCAACAAAAACAAACTCTTTGGTTTTGCCGATTGCAACTCAGCACACCATGAAAACAGCGCACGCTTTGGCTGGATGTGGTATGACAACAAGCTCCAGATTTATGCTTACTGCTATGTAAACAGCCAGCGGGTAGAGCAATATGTGGGAACGGTAAACTTAAATGAATTCAACCGATACGAAATTCAATTGCACAAGGATCAATATGTGTTTAAACTTAATAATGAAGCAGCCGTGTCGATCAAGCGTGCCAATGTTTGTGACATGGGACTGTACTACCTGCTGTATCCTTATTTCGGTGGAGATGTGCCGGCCCCTCATGATGTAGTGATCCAAATCAAGACGGTTTCAATTTAATCATAATTAATAATTAGCTATATTGAACAGTTGTCGCTTGGGAGCACCAGAGCAGCATCTTTGAATTTCTATAATTGCATTAGGCTAATCTGACAAGGCAAGCATTTGGAATCTGTTTGTCAGCGATCTACGTGATGTTTATCGTAAACGAAAATGTCCGTACTATGCGCATGCTCTTAATGACAGTTGAGGAACGATGGAGGCAAGAGGTGGTTCACCGTCTTTCAGGGTCAAGTCCTGAAATTCTTTTGGTCACAAAGGCGGATGAAGCCTGGTATGTGCTTCATCGCGAACACATCGACCTGATTGTTGTGGATTTGTTGTTTGAGCACGTCAATGTCTTTGAGTTTATCAAGCTTGTGAGAAACACCGACCGATGCAGGCATGTTCCCCTGCTGGTTTTTTCCGCGGTCTATCTTCCCGGCCAGGCAACTGCTCTCCTACAGGCTGGCGCCACCTATTTCAAATACAATACTGTAAACGGTAAAGACCTTGCTGATGCTATCATGGAACCGGGTGAGTATCACCTTGGGCAACTTCCCGCCACATTGGCCGATGCAGATCAGTTGGTCAGGTTTATGGAAAATCTGCAACGCAGCGTGAGTGCACGCGCTTATGAACTCGAAGCCGAGCTGCGGTCAGTGCGCCTCACGATGAAAGAAGGCTCTGATGAGTTGGAGACAATCAACGAAGAGCTGAACGCAAGCATTGACCAACTGAGCGAGAAGAATGATCAACTTGTAATGCTCAACGACAAATTGATGAAGGCCGCGGAAATTATCCAGGAGCAATCCGAAACTATTCTCAAGCAAAAGGATGAACAACTCAATCGGGTTTTGGACTCCAGCCACGATGTGATCTGGTCTTTTGATCTCACCGGCAACGGAGAAAATTACCTGAGCCGGTCTGCCACCCACGTGTATGGAAAGCCGTATGAGCTTCTGCTGAATGAACCTTTCTTCTGGACCAAATATGTGCACCCGGAGGACGTAGAAAAAAAGGGAGAAAGCGAAGGCAGGCTTCGCAGCAAAGGAGAGTCAGAGTGTACCTATCGCATTGTGACACCATCGGGTACACGCTGGGTGAGGGACTGGCTGCGGCTGATACGTGATGATGCCGGAAAGGAAAGCCGCATTGAAGGCATCGCTACAGATGTGACTTCGTTTATCGAGTCAGAAGCAAAGATGGCCGGGTATCGCAAGAACCTGGAGATCATTTTTGAAAATTCAACCAATACCTTCATTCTCCTCGACCGGAAAGGTTCCGTCATATTGTACAACAAGGTGTATGAAAACTATGTGAGGCAACTGGCGGGCATTGTACCTTCTTATGGAATGAATTTCATTGACACCGTAGCGCCCGCCAGGCGTGAAGTTGTGAAGAAGATTCTTTTTGATGTAATGGCCGGCAAAACCGTGAATACGATTTCCGAAACTATTTGGCCCAATGGCATCCGCTACTACGATGTCATCTATACGCCTGTGGTCGTAGATGACGCGGTGACTTACATCACCGTTACCTCAGCAGATGTCACTGAAAAGAAAATCCAGGAAGATCATTTGAAAAAGTCGCGCGAAAACCTGGAGATCATTTTCAAAAACTCATCTGACTATTTTGCCCTCTTTGACAGGGAGGGAAGATTCTATCTGTTCAATGAGAACTTTGAAAAAATTGTCTTCGAATATTATCAGGGTAAACTTCAGGAAGGCATATGCTGGTGGGATTTAATTCCTCCGGATCGCCAGAAACTGCACAAGGAATTTTTTAATCGCGCCCTGCAAGGTGAGATCTTCTATGTTGACATTCAAGCACCGGCAGAATCCGGCACTCGCTATTTTGAAACCCGGTATGCACCCTATTTTCTCAACAATGAAGTAACCTATGTTTCGGTTTCAGCGATCGACATTACCGAGCGCAGAAAAATGGAAAACATGCATAAACGCGATCAGTTGTTTCTTGAAAAAGCCACTGAGCACTCAGACGTAGCCTACTGGACCGCAGAACCAGATTTGGTTAACGGCAAAATAGTTTGGTCGAAAGGTCTCTTTGAGATATTTGGCACATCTGTAAAAGGTATTGATGGGCGAATTCAAAGCTTCTTAGAAGCTGTGGATGAGCGCGACCGGAAACAGGTGGTCACAGCCTTTCAAAAGGCAATTGAACTTGGGCAGCCGCTTGCCATTGATCATCGCCTTTCCGGTAGCCATCGCCCCGTGAAGTGGGTAAGCGAACGAGCTAACCTGGTCTCGGATGGACCAGACGGCAGGAAACTGCTGGTGGGAATCACACAGGATATTACCGACCGGAAATTGACCGAGCAAGTTCTGCGCGAATACAACGACCGGTTTGAAATTGTCTCGCGCGCTACCAACGATGCAATTTGGGATTGGGATATTGTTTTGGATACCGTGCAATGGAATCACGGCATAGAATCTATTTTTGGTTACGCTGAAAATGAGGTAAAAAATTCCACCCAATGGGCAGGAAAAATTCATCCCGAGGATTATGATCGTGTTCATGAAGAAATAAATCTTGCCTTTGAACACAGTTTAACCAACCAGGTATTTGAATACCGCTATACCTGTGCAGACGGCACCTACAAACATGTGCTGGATCGTGCTTACGTGGTTTACAACGACAAAGCACCCGTGCGAATGATTGGAGCTATGCAGGATGTTTCGGAGATCACCGAGTACCGCATCAACCTGGAGCAACTGGTGGAAGAACGGACGCAAAAACTAAACATGGCCCTCTTGAAAGAAAAAGAATTGGTGGACCTTAAGAGCAGGTTCATTTCAATTGCTTCCCATGAATTCCGCACACCGCTCACCACCATCCGGCTGGCTGCCAGCTTTTTGAAACGGTATAAAAACAAACTCGATGCGAAGATGCTCGAGGAACGGGCGAATATAATTGAGAAGGAAGTAGGGCACATGACTTCATTGGTGGACGATGTTCTTTTTGTAGGCAAGATCGAAGACGGAAAAATAAAACCGGCACTTCGTGAATATACCTTTGAAATTTTCGGACAACTCGTATCAGAAGCGATGAAGACAACAGACGAACATCATCGCGTTGACCTGCAGGTGAACAGTCTTAGCAAAACATTTCGATCGGATGAAAAATTGCTACGCAACATTGTGTTTAATCTGATCACCAACGCGGTGAAGTTTTCACCGGAAGCCAAACAGGTTATCATGCGGGTGGATCAGACATCCGACCAAATCTTACTCCGCGTGCGCGATCAGGGTATTGGCATTCCTAAAAATGAACTCAAGAATCTTTTTACCTCTTTTTCACGCGCCAGCAACGCTTCATCGATTGAAGGCTCCGGCCTGGGACTTCTCATCATCAAAAAGGCGGTGGATTTGCTCGGTGGAACAGTGAATGTGTGGAGTGAACTGGGAGAAGGAACCGAATTCACAATCCGTCTGCCTGTGGCCTAACAAGTCGAGTTGTTTTCGAATTGATTCGCAAGTCACCAATGATAAGAGTGGGGCGTCTTACTACTGCTAGCCATGTAGGTGAACCTGGTAATACGTCATTTACAACCCCTTGAACGCACCCATTTTGGGCCATCAAAGGTGATTTCAATTTTATACAAATTCTTGTTATCTTTTAACACAGTTTTGAAAGTCCAGGGGAAAGCTTGTTCTACGCGTTGGCTAAATTCTAATGTGGTCAATCCTGATTTTTATTCAAAAGATCTTGCGTATAGAAGTATATGGATTTTATGTTTCACGAAATTCTTGCTGCCACCGGAGACACCTTCATCGTTCGGCTTAACCATTCTGGTCACGTACTCGATTGGAGTGATCATGCCATGCAATTGGATGGTATATCATCGGATGAGGCAGTTGGCAAGTCGCTGGACTTTTTCTTCGTAGAGGCAGATCGAGAAAAGCGATTACCTGATCATTTGCTTGAGAAAGTGAATGAACAGGGTCGCGCGGACTTTGAAGGATGGCGCAGGCGGCAGAATAGTTCGCCCTACTGGTGCAGAACAATACTTCTTCGTACGGAACTCAAGGAGATCGTGCAGATCGTCCGGGACCTCACCGCCATACGTAAGTCCGAAGACCGTTTCCGGATGATGGTGGAGCACGCACCTGCCGCCATGATCCTGGCCGATGGCAGAGGAAACATTGTATTGACAAACGAACAGGCGGAAAAACTTTTTGGCTACCAGCGGGAAGAATTGAATTCAAAAAAAATTGAGGACCTCATTCCCACGCGCTTCAAATCAAAACATCCAACGTACCGTGCAAACTTTGATCATCACCCGCAGGCCCGCTCGATGGGTGCGGGCCGCGACCTGTTTGCCTTGAGAAAAGATGGCAGTGAATTCCCGGTGGAAATTGGTTTGAACCCCTTGGAGATCAATGGCGAACGATTGGTACTGGCTTCGGTGATCGACATCACGGAACGAAAAAGAAGTGAACAACAATTCCGGCTGGTGGTTGAATCCGCGCCAAATGCGATGGTGCTTGTGAACCGCAATGGAGAAATAACCCTGGTAAATGGACAGGCTGAGAAATTATTTGAATATACCCGAAGCGAGTTGATCGGAAATAAAATTGAGATGTTGATTCCACCGCGATTGCGTGTGAATCATCCGGATTACCTGAAACATTTCTTTGAACATCCAAATGCGCGTTCCATGGGTGCGGGCCGCGATTTGTTAGGTCTCAGAAAAAATGGAACAGAATTTCCCATCGAGATCGGGCTGAATCCCATTGATACACCGGAAGGCAAAATTGTTCTGGCCTCAATCATTGACATCACCGAGAGAAAAATTCACGAAGCCAACCGGTTGAAGAGTAATTTCCTTGCCAACATGTCGCATGAGTTACGAACACCCCTCAATGCGATTCTCGGTTTCTCCGAATTACTCATCGATAAAAAGGTAGGCGAGCTTACAAAAAAGCAAACCGAATACCTCCATGACATCTACGAAAGCGGCACACACCTTTTGCGTTTGATCAATGATGTGCTGGACATTGCCAAGATCGAATCAGGGAGTTTTAAACTTTCGTCCGAAACATTTTTACTTCAAGATGTTTCGCTGGGCGTAAAACAGATCATACAACCGCTGGCCGATAAAAAACAAATTTCGCTGGAGTGCTCTGTGTCTCCCGCCTTGACAACGGTGACCCTGGACAAGGGTAAAATACGACAGGTTCTTTTCAACCTCCTCTCCAATGCCGTTAAGTTCAACCAGGCCGGTGGCTTCGTCAAAATGCACATGTATAAATCCGGTGAGAATGAATTCACATTAACGGTTCAGGATAACGGGGTAGGTATCGCAAAAGCAGATCAGAATAAATTGTTTATTCCCTTCGTGCAATTGGATACCGGAACTACCCGAAAACATGAAGGTTCGGGTTTAGGTCTGGCGCTCACAAAAAGCCTGGTGGAGATGCACGGAGGTTCAATCCAACTGGACAGTGATCGTGATAAAGGAGCTCTTTTCACCGTGAAGCTGCCGATCGAATTTAAAATCTGAGTATGCAGCATAAAAAAAAGATAATGGTCGTAGAGGACAATCCTACCAACCTGAAGTTAACGATTGATTTACTGGAGTTGGAAGGGTTTGAAGTGTGCGCGTGTGTGGATGCCATGGAGGCGCTGGAAAAGCTGAAGGACTTCCGTCCTGATTTGGTTTTAACAGACATCGGCTTGCCCGGCATTGATGGCTACCAGTTGGCCCACACGCTGAGGCTTCAGGAGACAACAAAACACTTGATCATCGTGGCGCTCACTGCCTTCGCCATGAAAGAAGACAAGAAAAAAGTATTGGATGCAGGATGTGATGGCTACATCGCCAAGCCGATCGATACACGCCAGTTTGGAAAAACGATTCAGGGATTTTTAGGGAAAACGGTATGAGAAATTCTGTGCTATTGGTAGAAGATGAGCCACGCTCATTAAAACTGATCACCGCGATTTTTGATGGCGAAGGGTTTGAAACCTTTGCAGCAGCCGATGGCGCGATTGCCATAGAAATCCTTGAACAGGAAAAAATAGATCTCGTCATCACGGACGTGCTGATGCCCAATGTGGATGGCTATTATTTATGTTATAAGATCAGGAATCACCAGTCTCTTAAAGATATCCCGATTATTATTTATTCTGCTACACTCACATCCATAAACGAAGAGGAAGTGGCTGCGCAGATGGGCGCCAATCTTTTCCTTCGCAAACCTACTCAAGCCGCTGAGCTTGTTGCGGCCGCCCGGAAGCTGATCCACCAGTCAACGCAGGTGCCGGTGAATATTGCTGCCAGTTCCGGTGCTTTTGAGGTGATGCATCAGTATAATTCAGAGCTGGTGCACAAATTGGAACAACGCAACTATGAGTTGGAGGAAATCAAACTCAAGCTCGAAATGAAAGTGCAGGAGCGCACGGAAGAGTTGCAAACGATCAATGAAGAACTCTCCGCCACCAATGATCAATTGCATGACCGGAATGAAGAGTTGCAGGCCTTGAATGAACAGATGTCAAAAGCTGCACGGATTATTCAGGAACAGTCAGAGGTTATTTTAAAACAAAAGGACGAACAACTCAATCTCGTCCTTGATTCCAGCCGGGATGTGATTGCCTCCTTTGATCTTACTGGCAATGGTCTGAATTATCTTAGCCGATCAGCTGTAAATGTGTACGGAGGAAATTATGATCAGTTGGTCAATGAGCCTTTCTTCTGGTTGCGGTATGTTCACCCCGATGACAGGTCATTAAAAAAAGAGAGCCAGCAGCGGCTTCGCGAATTTGGGGAGACGGAATGCACATATCGCATCAACGGCCCTAACGGAGTGCGATGGATTCGTGATCGCATGAAATTAATCCGCGACAGGCACGGAAAAGATTTACGCCTGGACGCCATTTTCGCTGACGTGTCGGATTTAAAAGATGCCCAGGTGAAAATGGAAGAGTACAAGCAAAACCTTGATATCATCTTCCAAAACTCCACGGACATTTTCATCCTGCTGAACCCACAAGGCGAAATGCTCATGTTCAACCGCGCTTTTGAAAATTATGTGCGCGACTTTGCGGGTGCCTTGCCAAAAACAGGAATGGATTTTCTTGCGGTGATGGCGCCCAACCGCAAAGAAGAGGTAGAAAAAACAATACAGCGAAACTTACAAGGAGAGAAAGTTACCGACATCGTGCAAGCTGTGTGGCCCAATGGCTACCGGCATTTTATGGTGATCTACACCCCCGTGTTCACCGCCAATAAAGTAAGCCACATCACCGTAACGGCCACAGATATCACCGACAAAAAGAAGCAGGAGGATGTGCTTAAAGAACATCGGGAAAACCTGGAGATTATTTTTCACAACTCTACCGACTTATTCATATTGATGAATCCCAACGGGCAGATCATTTTATTTAATAAGCAATTTGAAACCTATTTCAGGCAATATTTAAAAGGGCAAGCAGTGAAGGGCATGAGCTTCTTTGATGTGCTGGCTCCCAACCGGCTTGCAGCAGCAAAGCAGATCATTGCAAGAGTGATAAATGGGGAGCAAGTTCAAACACTGTCTGAATCTGTTTATGAAAATGTGACCCGTTATTACGATGTCATCTATTCACCGATTATCTCAGACGGAAAAGTTACCCACATCACGGTAACATCCACAGACGTGACGGAGAAAAAGAAGGCCGAGGATATAAGGCAACGGATAGAAAACGAGCTGAAACGAGATCAGTTTTTCCTCGAAAAAGCATCCGAGTCCGCGAAACTCGGTTACTGGACATCCGAGCTAGACCTGGAGAATGGCAAATTGGCCTGGTCAAAAGAAGTGTTCAAAATCTTTCAATTGGATGAAAAGGATTTTGACGGACGAAATCAAACCTTCCTGAACTTTGTGCACCCCGATGATAAGGAATCGGTTGTGCAGGCCGCCCGGTTGGCTATTGAACAGGATCAATTGTACAACGTGGATCATCGCATCGTGCTGCGCAATGGTAAAGTACGATGGGTGAATGAACGGGGCAATGTTATCAGCCAGGAAGATGGATCGCGGATCATGGTGGGTGTAGTGCAAGACATTAACGACCGGAAAATAATTGAACAGGTACTTCGCGAGTACAATGATCGCTTTGAGATATTGAGCAAAGCAACCAACGATGCCATTTGGGACTGGAACATTGAAACCAGTTCCATGGTCTGGAATCATGGTATTGAATCCATCTTTGGATATACACTGAAGTCGGTGCGTCCAACCCTTTCCTGGTGGAAGGAACGTATTCATCCCGAAGATGCCGACCGGGTGAGATCGGAAGTGCTTAACGTATTTGAAAATGGCCAGACCAACTGGACATCGGAGTATCGGTACAGATGCGAAGATGGTACTTTCAAGCACGTACTTGACCGCGGCTACGTGCTCTATCACGAAGGCAAGCCTGTGCGCATGATTGGCGCCATGCAAGACATTTCGGAAATCATGGAATACCGGCTTAACCTGGAGAGCATCATTGACGAGCGTACCGGTAAGCTCAACCAGGCGCTGCTGAAAGAAAAAGAATTGGTGGATTTGAAAAGTAAGTTCATCTCCATTGCGTCTCATGAATTCAGAACTCCGCTCACCACCATTCGGCTGGCGGCCGGTTTTTTAAAAAGGTACAAAAGCAAACTCACCCCCCATCAATTGGAAGAACGAGCCAGCGTAATTGAAAAAGAAGTGGTTCACATGACCACCTTGGTAGATGATGTTTTGTTTGTCGGAAAAATGGAAGAGGGAAAAGTGAAACCTGTTTTGAAAGAATACCCGCTTACCTTATTTGAGAAACTAGCCGGTGAGGCCATGCTGGCCGTGGGTGGCAGCCATGCGTTGGAAATCAAAATCACCAAAAAGGAAAGGACTTTTCGTTCGGATGAAAAACTACTGCGCAACGTCATCTTTAATCTTATCACCAACGCGGTCAAATTCTCGCCCAATGCTAAAAAAGTGAAGATGCAGGTGCAACTGAGCCGTGGCCATCTTGAATTGACAGTAGAGGATGAAGGCATTGGCATACCGCAGGAGGAACTTAAAAACCTGTTCACGTCTTTCTCACGCGCTACCAATGCAGCCGCCATCGAAGGCACCGGCCTCGGGCTATTGATCATAAAGAAGGCCGTGGAGTTGTTGAACGGAACAGTGAACGTGTGGAGTGAGGTGGGGAAGGGAACAAAGTTTAAGATTAATATCCCACTCTCCAGACAGGAATAATTTTCCCAAAAAAAGAAAGCGCTAAGGAAAACCCTGATTGTAGTAAGGAATTGACTGATGCCGGCATCAGTCAATTCCTGCTTTTTCGACATCCTGTTGACAATGCTTGTGAAAGGAAGAGGGCGATGGATAAATTGTCGCGGCAAAAAGCGTATCACGAAAGGTTTTTGTGACGATGGGAGCGCATAAATGAATTCCGTCAGGGCTACGGGTGATTTACATCAGCTTCTAGGCAAATTGAAAATTCAATATTCGTTTCGTATAAACCGGGAGGTATCATGAGTTCGGAAATTGATGTGCAGGTAGTAGGCAGGCTAAAGAAAAGTTCTTTAGTCACTGCTGTTGTAGTTATGATCATCGCTTTGCTTTCGCTGGCAGGCTGGTGGTTGGATATTGAATTGCTAAAATCTCCGGTTATCAATTTGCAGCCGATCAATCCGCTTACAGCGATATGCATCATGCTGCTGGCGGGCGCATTTGTGCAGCTGAAAATCCGGCATCGCCATAGCTCGAAAGTAGTGAAAGGGGTGACCGGTCTTGTATTGACTTTAGTTGTGTTGGTGTTGATCACTAAAACAACCGGAGCGTTTTTTCGCCCGGATATATTTTTGTTTACAGATAGCTTGTTGAAATACCCAACTGCTATCGATGGCATGGCGATCACTGCGGCCCTGGAGTTGATGCTGTTGTCGGTATCACTGTTGTTATTCAATTCCGGCTTGGGTAAGCATTGGCTGCAGCAGTGCCTGAGTTTGGTGGCGATGTTAATTTCTTTTGTGGCTCTTACCTTGTATTTGAACAGGGTGCCTGAGGCGCAGCCTTTTTTCCTGATCGCTCCGCTGGCGGGCGTCTTGACTTTTTTGTTCGCATTGGCGCTGGTAGTTGCTAATCCGGACCAGGGCTTTTTACGTGAGATTTCGAGTAGCTACCTCGGTGGCTTTGTGGCGCGTTACATGGTGCCATTGGCCATCTTCGCCCCCGTAGTGATTGGTTATCTGAGGCTGTTCGGCCACTGGCATGGCCTCATTTCCACCGAGCTTGGTGTTTCAATTCTCGCGCTCACGTTCGCATTCATGTTTGGAGTGGCCACCTGGATAGTGGCACGGCTCACAAACAAAAGATCGCTGCTTGACCGCGAAAATTTTCTACTCAGCCAGGAGCTCGCTACCATAAATGAGGAGCTGCAGGCCACCGTGGAAGAACTGCAGACTACCAACGAAGAGCTGCTTGCCAATTTGGAAGCATTGGGCGAAACGAACCGCGCACTGGAAAATGCAAATCAAACCATTGCCCAACAGAAAGACGAAATGCTGAACCGCGTACTCGATTCATCGAAGGATGTGATCTGGTCGTTTGATCTCACCGGCAAAGGCCAAAACTACCTGAGCCGTTCGGCCGAACGTGTGTATCACCGGGCGTATGAGGAGCTAATCGGGTGTCCTTATTTTTGGATTGAGAATGTTCATCCCGAGGATGGGGAAAAAGTGGCACAGAACAAGGAGATTCTCGACTTAAGTGGCAAGGCTGAATGCACCTATCGTTTACTCATTAATGGTGAAGTACGCTGGTTCCACGATCAGTGCCGGTTGGTGAAGAATGATCTCGGGGTGCCTCAGCGGCTGGAAGGAATCGCTTCTGATATCACAGACCAAAAATTGCAGGATGAAGAATTAGAAAAACACCGACTGCAACTTCAAACCGTATTCACTCATTCGAGTGATTATTTTGTTTTGCTTGACCTGAATGCAAACATCTTTTTATTCAACAACAACTTTAAAGAGTATTCTGAAAAATATGCAGGCATATCACCCGCTATCGGCATGTCTCTTTTCGATGTATTGCCGAGTGATCGGGTAGAGCCAAACCGCAAAGCATTTACAAAGGCTCTTCAGGGTGAAACCGTTCAAGCTATCAGCGAAATCTGGGCACTTGGTGAACCGCATTATTTCAACGTCAGGTGCGGGCCTGTCATTCAGAATGGCAAGATCACACATGTAACGATTACTGCTTTTGAAATCACCGATCAGAAAAAGCAAGAGAAAATATTGAATCGATACAAACAAAACCTGGAGATTGTTTTTAACTATACCGAAGAGATTTTTATTCTGCTCGACCCGCAGTTCCGCGTGATCATGTTCAATAAGCGGGCGCAAGAAATGAATGCAGAAGTGTCAGACATCCCCTATGAAATTGGCGAGCTACTGATTGATTCTGCACCACCGCAGCGCAGGGAGCTGGTTGCGCAAGTACTTGATCGGGTTGCAACCGGTGAAACCGTTTCCGTGTTAACCGATTTCAAATCACTCACCCACCGCGACATTCAATACAAGGTAACGTACGTGC
>CAZECP010000077.1:0-23162 GCA_964510765.1 uncultured Ohtaekwangia sp.
GAGGGTCCTTGGTTCAAGTCCAAGAGGGAGAGCTTAAAAATCAAGGAGTTACAGTTTGTGACTCCTTTTTTTGTGGCAATTGCAATTCTTGCACCTTGATTGTGTCATTGGGTTGGGAAAAGCTCATAGGATTTCATTTCCTTTTTCACGAGCTTTAATTATTACCTAAACCCAATTTTCATGAACCTAGTCGAAAGAGCCAAAAACATTTTGCTCACCCCTAAAACAGAGTGGCTAACCATTGCCGGTGAAACGGCAACTGTACAATCCCTACTCACATCTTATGTAATGCCAATGGCACTCATCCCTGCGGCCGCCTCGGTTGTGAGCGGCATGGCGATCGGCCTTGGCACCAGCACCAGTTTTGCCATTAAATCTGCACTTATGGCGTATGTCATGGCGATCGTTTCTTACCTGGCCACAACCTATGTCGCAGATTTTCTCGCGAATACGTTTAAGTCAGAAAAGAACCTTGACAAGTCTGCGCAATTGGTAGCTTATTCTTCAACAGCAAGTTGGGTTGCAAGCATATTGTCCATCATACCTGTGATCGGATGGCTGAGCTCATTGGTTGGTGCCATTTATGCCGTTTACCTGATGTACCTGGGTGTGGGATCAATCAAAAAGACACCCGATGATCAACGCGTGATTTACGTTGTTGTCATTATTGTTGTAATGATTGTTATCAGTCTTATACTCGGGTCTATTCTTGGAGCGCTTTTGCTGGCCGGATCGATGTTCTAGTAAAAAAGCAACAATCGGGGCAATTGAATTTGATTTCAAAGTTTCGATTTAGGAGAAATCTGAAAAGGCAGTTTTTCATAACTGCCTTTTTTATTTGCGATAGTCACAAATCGTCAAAAATAATTTTCTGAATCACAACCTTGGAAACGGATATTCAGTTAATTAACTTTGAAATAAAAAGTACTTTTAAAAATGGCAAATTCGGAGAAAGACATCGAAATGATCCGCTCGCTCATGGAGCGCTCTGTCAAGTTTCTATCGTTGAGCGGATTGTCGGGAATTCTGGCAGGGGTGTACGCGTCCATCGGAGCAGTCATCGCCTACTTCATGTTGTATTATCCGCTCTCGCCTCTTCACTATCGAATTGAGTCCATTCAAAGTATGGATATTGTAGTTCAGCTTTTTGTGCTCGCGGTTGTTGTGTTGACTGCGTCCTTGATCACAGGATATTGGTTGAGTAGTCGCAAAGCAAAAAAGACAGCCACTTCGATTTGGAATGCGACCAGTAAGCGGCTCGTTCTGAATTTATCTATACCTCTCGTGACTGGTGGAATTTTTATTTTGATCCTTTTGACTTATGGACATTTTGGAGTTGCTGCTCCGGCTAGTTTGATTTTCTATGGTCTTGCGGTGATCAATGCCAGCGACAATCTTTTTGATGAAGTTCGCTACCTGGGATATTCTGAGATTTTTGTCGGGTTGATTTGCGCGGCCTTGCCGGGCTATGGCTTGTTGTTTTGGTTTGTGGGATTCGGCCTCCTTCATATTATATATGGAGCGCTGATGTATAAGAAGTATGACGCATGAAGAATCCTTTTGAGAATTTAGATAAAGTTCTTGAGCACCGCATGCGCCTTCAGATACTGTCGGTGTTGATGGCGAACGATGCGTATGATTTCAATTCGTTGAAAGAGCTTTTGAAAATTACCGATGGCAGCCTGGCCACCCATATCAAAGCATTGGAGCGTGAAAAATACATTGCTACCATGAAGTCGTTCATCGATCGCAAACCCAACACGAAATACAAAGCCACTGACAAAGGCAAGACTGCATTTAAAAAGCATTTGGATGCGCTCGAAGAAGTTTTGAAACAACAACGTAAATAATTTTTTTACTTATTCACTTTGAAATTAAA
This sequence comes from uncultured Ohtaekwangia sp., assembly GCA_964510765.1. Taxonomy (GTDB): domain Bacteria; phylum Bacteroidota; class Bacteroidia; order Cytophagales; family Cyclobacteriaceae; genus ELB16-189. Next base: position 1,880 of record CAZECP010000077.1, read on the forward strand.
AGTACTTTCTAAAATCAAGAATATGGAAACAAGAAAATTGATCATCTCGCTGATTGCACTAGTGATTGCAGCGTGCACCAGCAAATCAAAAGAGGAAGAAATTATTATCGCCCTCAACGAAGGAATACATCATGATGATTTTGAATATGTTGTCACTGACTACAAGATTCAAAAAACAATTGGTGAAGGCGAAGGTGCGATTGCCGCGAAAGGAAACTTTTATATAGTTTCGTTCAAAGTTGTTAACAACGCCAAGCGTGTGAAGCATGAATGGGACAATTCAGTTGCTTACCTCACGGATGAGTCAGGAAAAGTTTATGACAATGATAGCACTGCGCAATCAGTGTTGGAGAAAATAAATCCTTTTGGTTTGATGACACAATACACTACCGAACATCAGACTACGCAGGAAACAAAATTTATTTTTGATTTAACCGAAAGTGTGAAGCGGCCTTACCTGATGGTGCGCGGTGAAACTTTGATGGGAGACTTCTTCGATGGCAACAGATTCACTCGAACAAAAGTAAAGCTGTTCCAATAATATCCAGCAACAAGTATCTAGTATCCAATATTATATCAATCTTAAAAAAACATCCTTATGGAAACCAACCTTCTCGAACGCTTCAACAACTGGCTCAAGGAATCGATCACCATCAAATTGGTGTCAATCGGATTTCTTGTCTTGATTTTAATGATCCCGTCTTCGTGGATCGACTCACTCATTAACGAACGACAAGTCCGGGCGGAGTCGGTGATACAGGAAGTTTCTGGTAAGTGGTCGGGCAGCCAGCTTGTGTCGGGGCCGGTGCTGGTATTGCCTTTTACACAACGTGAAAAAATTGACAAAGGAAAAGAAGGAATTGAAATCCGTGAGTGGACGGAGAAAGCATACTTCCTTCCGGATCAATTGGACATCAACGGAATCATCAATCCTGAAATTCTTCATCGGGGAATTTTTGATGCTGTCGTGTACGGATCACAATTGAAAATGAAAGCCAAATTCGACTCCGTTGATTTTTCAAAACTTAACATTGATGCCAAAGATGTTCAATGGAAAGATGCTTACCTGATTTTGGGAATCAGCGATCTGCGCGGCATCACAAAGAATCCAATATTCAAGGCAGGTCAAGCTACCTTGGTTGGTGAGCCATCGAATCAAATTGATTTTTCAAAACCTTCCGGAGACTATGATGGAGGAGGCAATGGCATTATAGCAAAGTTGCCATGGAAATCAGCAGATGATTTTCTCGGTGACCTTGATTTTCAAATCGACTTGAAAGGGAGCACGATGATGAGTTTCACTCCCGCGGGAAAAACTACTCACGTGAAGTTGCAAGGCCCTTGGGCTGATCCGAGTTTCGATGGAGATTTTCTGCCAACCAGTCGTGAGTTGACTGACTCAGATTTTTCTGCCGAGTGGAATGTGCTCCATTACAATCGGCCATTCTCACAGCAGTGGATTGGCGATGCGCAGAAAATTTCCGGTTCACAGTTTGGCGTGAAGCTTTTGATTCCGGTTGATCAATATCAAAAAAGCATGCGCACCTCCAAATACAGTCAGCTTATCATTTTGCTTACATTCATCGCACTGCTGATGGTGGAAATCATGCGCAAGATTCGCATTCATCCTTTCCAGTATATTTTAATTGGAGCCGCACTGATCATCTACTATTCACTTCTCCTTTCATTCTCTGAGCACATCGGCTATAATCTTGCTTACGCGATCTCAACTATCTCGACTGTCATTCTTGTGAGCTTGTATTCGTCCACTTTCCTGGATGCCCGCAAGCTCGTTTTTATTTTTGGTGGATTGCTTTTCTTTTTCTACACGTTCATCTTTGTAATCATTCAATTGCAAGATTACTCGTTGCTGGTCGGAAGTGTTGGCTTATTCTTCATCATCAGTTTGATCATGTACTTCTCGAAAAATATCAAATGGTATAAAGACGAGAAAGCGATTGTTGAAAAGACAAATTCGGAATTATAGACTCTGTAATTTCTCTGTGTTCTCCATGTCTCTGTGGTTTTTAACTCTATAACCACAGGGCAGAGAGGGCCGCAGGGATGACACAGAGTGAAATCAAGAATTCGATGAAAGTAAAAATGATTTTACCAGCATTGGCAGAAGCGGAGAACCCATTCTGGAGACCAATAAAATATTCATTGTTTCCTCCACTCGGGCTTGCCACGCTTGCTGCCTATTTATCGCCTGATGATGAAATCGATTTACAGGATCAGCATGTGGAGGAATTGAATTTGAACGACTCACCTGATCTAGTAATCATCCAGGTATACATCACGAATGCGTATCGTGCCTATAAAATTGCCGATCATTATCGTGCGAAAGGAGCTTATGTTTTACTTGGTGGATTGCATGTGACTTCCTTGCCCGAGGAGGCCGCGCCTCATGCTAATACGATATTTCTGGGGCCAGGCGAGGAAACCTTTCCTCAGTTCCTGAAAGACTTCAAAAACAAAAATCCAAAGAAAATTTATTTCTCCACAATTCGAACATTGGAAAAGATTCCACCCATTCGCAGAGACCTGATCAAAAGAAATCGTTATCTCGTTCCAAATTCCATTGTAGTCACACGTGGTTGCCCGCATCATTGCAATTTCTGTTATAAAGACGCATTCTTCGAAGGTGGAAAATCTTTTTACACGCAAGCCGTTGATGATGCGCTCGCAGAGATTGATCGGCTTCCAGGAAGACATTTGTATTTTCTTGATGATCATTTATTGGGAAACGCAAAGTTTGCGGCTGAACTTTTTGAAGGCATGAAGGGAATGAACCGCGTGTTTCAAGGTGCAGGAACAGTGGATTCCATTTTACGTGGTAATTTAATTGAGAAAGCTGCCGAAGCAGGACTCCGAAGTTTGTTTGTTGGATTTGAAACTTTTTCTCCGGCCAACTTGAAGCAGAGTAACAAGAAACAAAATCTGCAACGTGATTATCACGAAGCCGTGAACCGCCTCCACTCACTCGGCATAATGATCAACGGAAGTTTTGTGTTCGGTTTGGATGAAGACGACAATGATGTTTTCAAACGAACTGTGGGCTGGGGAGTGGAGAATGCGATTACTACTTCCACCTATCACATTCTCACACCTTACCCAGGCACGGCACTTTTTAAAGATATGGAGAAGCAAGGCCGCATCCTCCATCGCGATTGGGATTTGTACGACACGCGTCATGTAGTTTATCAGACTGCAAACTTAACTGCTGCTGAATTGACGGAAGGTTACGATTGGTCGTACAAAGAATTTTATCGATGGCCGAATATTTTTAAAGCCAGTTTCAAACACGACTCACACAAGCACAAGTTGAAACATTTTCTCTACACCGGTGGCTGGAAGAAATTCGAAGCTGTCTGGAATTTTATGATCAAGACCAAAAATTTGAATTCGATGCTGCCGCTACTTGAATCCATTTTATCGAAAGTGAAGTATGGTGCCACCAGTGAATTTGTTAAAGAACCAATTGTACAACTAGCTAAAAAACCTCTTTGATCTCTCCGTGCCCCTGTGCTCTCTGTGGTTTTGAATTCGTTTTTAACCACAGAGGACAAGGAGAGCCATGTGAATGTAAAGAGTAAAATCAAGAATGCAATGCAAGAAAAATGATTTTTGCTGTATTGACGGGTTTCCGTTCTGGCGATCGATCAAAAGTACCCGCATTTTTCGACTATTTGATTTTCTTCACGATTATTTTCATATAACAAAAAAAGTCAGGTTCAGCACCTGACTTTTCTTCTCTTACGAGTAAAACTATTGGAACGTGCCTCGTGTCTTGACCACTTCATCCAACTTCACTGCATCAGCTTTATTTCCCCAAGAGGCGCGTATGTAAGTGAGTACATCACTGATCTGCTGATCAGTGAGCCACGCGTGAGGTGGCATTACGTTTTGATATTGCTCGCCATTGATTTTGGTTGGCTTATCATATCCTTTCAAAATAATTTTAATCAACTCAGTTTTATCTCCTGTCACAATATTGATGCCTGCGAGCGGTGGATTCATGCCGGGTGCACCTTTGCCATCTCGCTGGTGGCACGGAGCACAATAGGTGTTGTAAACAATTCGTCCGGCTTGCAATTCATCCGGTGCTTGCTCTTCCTCTTTCGCCACTTCAGGTGTGAAGAGCTTGCGATCAACTGTTTCTTTGATTCCATCAGGATAATAAAAAATGCGCCAGATGCGACCGTGTTGTGAATCAGAAATGTAAAGCGAACCATCAGGACCTTCGGCCAATCCGCATGGACGGAAGAATGCGTTTCCGGGATTAGTGATCGGCTCTGGCCCGATGAATCCGTCTGCAAAGACTTCGTAATCACCAGAAGGTTTTCCGTCTTTCATAGGAACGAACACCACTTTGAATCCTTGTTGCTCATGGCCGAGTCGATTCCAGCTTCCGTGGAAGGCAATGAATGCACCGTTCTTATATTTTTCGGGAAACAGATTGCCCTGGTAGATCAGCACATCGTTTGGAGCCCAGTGCCCGGGAAAACCAAGCAGCGGAGCCTTTGCTTTGTCAACACGATCTTGCTTCTTTCCATCACCACCGTATTCCGGATTCAAAAAACTTTTCTTTAGAATGTGATCATAGTAGATGTAGGGCCAGCCCATATCATCACCTTGCTCGAGGTCGAAGAAAATTTCGGAAGGCAATTCTGTATTTTGTTCTTCTGTATAAAACTCAGGCCAATAGCGGTGCAGGTCATCACGGCCATGCTGCAATGCATAAAGTTTATTGGTTGAAAAGCTCCACGTAAGTGCCACGGCATTTCTGATTCCCGTTGCGTAGCGATATTTCAAATCCTGAACCTGACCCAATTTGTTGTCGTCAAACTTCCAGATGCCGGCACGTGTTTCCAATTCTTTACAAGGATCGTCACCGGCAGTGTGTGGCATGCGCAATGTCATCTCGCAGCAGTTACTTGTCGAACCTATATTCACGTACATTCCACCTTTGTTATCGAACGTAAAAATCTTTGCCATGTGGCCAACGCCTTCCACCATCGTCACCAATGTGTCGCGTTCTTCAGAAGGCAATAGTTTTCCATCGGTCATTTTGCTGCGATAAACTCTGCGATCGTCAGCATAATACAAATAGCCATCGTGAAGTTCGATTCCTGTTCCGGTTACATTTGAATATCCCTTGATGATATCAGCGCGGCCATCACCCGTTGAATCGCGCAACGCAATAATGCCTTTGCCTTCCCCATTCAATCTGCTCAGGTGCAAATAAATATCTCCATTAGAATTGATGGCCATGTGTCGTCCGCGACCAACCGTATCAACGACAACAACTGCTCCGAATTTTTCCGGCAGCGTAATGCCTCCATTATTTTTATCAGGGATGAATTGATTTTTCTTCGAACATGCGTTCAGAATAAAAAATATACACAACAAAGCTGCGATTGATCTCATGGTAAATTTTGAATTTGAATCGCGAAGATAATGATATTGAATAGTAAATGCAGGTGGCTTTTGTGACGAAAGGTTGTTCTGAATTTTGAAGGAATAATTTAGAACAATCGATTTGGTGGCGTAACGATTCTTGATGTGAACAAGAAGGTTAACGCTTTACAAAGCGAAGCATTTGAATTTTTCCTTGTTCGGGAATCTGAAGTACATACAAGCCCGATGGAAGTGTGCGAATGTCCGCTTTTGCCAACTCACCGTCTGTATCAAAATGAATGGTGGCTTGTTGGCCCAAGGCATTCAATAAGAGTGAATTGCTTAGGTCGTTAAATGATCCATTGATATAAATAAAATCAGAAGAAGGATTTGGAAATAAACTTATATTTTGAAGAAAAGTTAAATCGCCTGTAACCGTGAGGGAAACATTTTCAGAAAGCACGCTTTGGCAGTTATCAATAGTCACCCCAACAGCATAGTTGCCAGTTGTAGTAACGTGCAATGTAGTGTTCGTCTCATTGATGATAGCGACCCCGTTGAGGTACCATTGATTTCCAGTTGACGCTGATGAACTTAAAATCGGAAGTGGACTTCCAGGATTGGAGACAGAAGCCACGGGCTTGGGTGGATTTATACAAAAACTTTGTGGTACAGATGCGGCTGCGTTATAAAATGAGTTTCCACTTTGATCAGCCGTAATAGTTTCGTGACCTGCAAGTATGGGCGTGACCTGGTTCCCGCTTATGATAACTTTATTGTCCATAGCAGAATAGATTATGGCAAGATCAGAATTTGCTGTAGCAGTCAAATTAAACGCAGCACACCCCAGAGTAACATCAGAGATTGGTGGAAAGGTAATGGTCTGGTCACCTTTGGTTATTGTAAAAGTCTGCTGAACTTGAATAGCAGGTGCATAAGTGTCGTTACCGGATTGGAATGCAGTGATGGTGACTGTTCCCGGTTTTTGAATGGTTACTGTTGCTCCATTGATGAAAGCAATAGTTGGGTCTGAGCTGATGTAACTTACCGGTAATCCTGAACTCGCTGTTGCAGTAAGGTCAAAGGCAGCATCACCGTATTTTTTCGAAGAGAGCGAACCAAATGAAATTGTTTGCGCTGTTTTCCAGCAGTCGGTAATTGCAGTAACGTTCGCGCTGTTGCCTGCGTACGGCAGTCCATACATGTCTTCAATTGTTCTGAGTACATTGTGATGGTTAATGGTTTCACTGTATTGTCCGGGCTTCACCATCTGGCCAACGAAAATGGTTGTAATCTGATTTATATTTGGTGAGCTTTCATCATCTTCATCGAAAGTTATGATCAAAAGACTATTGTGCGATTTTGCCCACAAATTATAAAGTTCAAGATTGTTGCTGAGCCAGGTATCTGCAGCACTTCGATACCCTTGCGGATAGTGCATATCATGCTGAAGGTTTGGGATTACAAAAGACACGGTGGGTAATTTTGAATAGTCGGTGGGAAAACTTGAGAGGGGTAGGCTCAATGCAGCAGGTATTCCATTGGTAGTTGCATCTTGCCAGTCAATCCATGGGCAATGCCGCCTCACATAAATGCCACCACTACTACTCGTGTAGGCGCTATCTGTATAACCGGAGGATGGCATATCTTCCGCAAAACCTGTGAAGGTTAATCCTTTCGCAAGAAGACTTGCGCCCAGATTTGCAGTAGTGAAAGGAACATTCTTTGGATTATCATCAGTGGTCACACCTTGATTGCTTCCTGAAAACAAATGAATATAATTAGGTTGGCTTGGGTGGGCGAGGCCAAAGGATTGAGTGAATAAGGCTCCTTTGGCAATCAGGCTATCGTTGATATAAGGCGCATACTGGTAGCCAACAATATTGTTGAAATATCTATTTTCCAAGACCACGATCACTATATGATCGGGTGTCGGTACTTGCGCTTTTGATGCGATACCACAAAGTAATAAAAGGAAAGAACCGATTTGAATCTTCATCACTAGCGAGAGTTGCTATAACAAAGATAACGCACAAAATCAGATCTCGGTTGGTAGCAAATAAAGAGATATGCGGCTATTGCCGATTGATAAGCGATCTTCATAGTACACTTGTCAAACTCTAAATTCAGGTTTGGATAGTTTGGATTTACATTCGATCTTTAATGCCTCATTTCAAAAAAGCACTATGCAGTACAATGTAACGGTAATCGGATCAGGCCCTGGCGGCTACGTGGCAGCTATCCGCTGTGCACAGCTTGGTTTCAAAGCAGCGATCGTTGAAAAGTATGACACACTTGGAGGTACTTGCCTGAACGTGGGTTGTATTCCTTCCAAGGCGCTGCTTGATTCGACCGAGCATTTTCACAATGCAGCACACACATTCAAAGAGCATGGCATCGAAATATCAGAGCCAAAAGCAAATCTCACTCAAATGATTTCACGCAAAGCCGGAGTGGTAAAGTCAAATGTGGATGGCATTGCCTTCCTGATGAAGAAGAATAAAATTGATGTTCACACGGGAGTTGGATCTTTTGTAGATAAAAACACAATAAAGATTACCACGAAGGATGGAAAAGAAACTACCATCACTACCGATAACGTGATCATTGCCACAGGTTCAAAACCTACTGCGCTTCCCTTTGCGCCTTTTGATAAGAAGAGAATTATTTCCAGCACGGAAGCATTGGAGCTAAAGGAGATTCCAAAACATTTAATTATCGTGGGTGGTGGTGTGATAGGAATGGAGTTGGGTTCTGTGTATGCGCGCATTGGTTCCAAAGTTTCTGTTGTGGAATTTCTAGACAGCCTCATTCCTACCATGGACGGAACAATGGGCAAAGAGTTGATGAAGTCAACCAAAAAATTGGGAATGGATTTTTATCTCGGCCACAAAGTGACTGCAGTTGAAAACAAAGGCAAGGAAGTAGTGTTGAAAGCCGAACCAAAAGCAGGAGGCGATGCAATTGAGTTGAAAGGAGACTATTGTTTGGTGAGTGTCGGCCGCAGACCGTACACCGATGGACTTGCCTTAGAGAAAGTAGGAATCGAAACTGTGAAAGGACAAATCCCTGTTGACGATCATTTGAAAACTAAAGTCGATAACATCTACGCAATTGGAGATGTTATCCGCGGAGCAATGCTTGCACACAAAGCGGAAGAGGAGGGTGTATATGTTGCCGAGCGGTTAGCCGGACAGAAACCACACGTAAATTATTTGTTAATCCCGGGCGTAGTTTATACATGGCCGGAAGTAGCAAGTGTTGGATATACCGAAGAACAATTGAAGCAAGCAGGCCGTGCTTACAAGATCGGAAACTTCCCGTACAAAGCATTGGGGCGGGCACGAGCATCAATGGATCTTGATGGACTTGTGAAAATATTAGCCGATAAAAACACTGATGAAATTTTAGGCGTCCACATTATAGGTGCTCGTGCCGCAGATATGATTGCAGCGGGCGTAGTTGCGATGGAGTATCGTGCGTCAGCGGAAGATGTTTCAAGGATGAGTCACGCTCACCCAACTTACATGGAAGCTGTGAAGGAAGCTTGTTTAGCAGCTACTGCGAATAGACCGATTCATATTTAGCCACAGATTATACAGATGAACACAGATTTATTTTAAATTCCACCGGTTCCAGTCGGTGTCATCTGTGGCAAATTAATAAGGCTTCTGATCAAAACTACCCCCACCAACGGAATCAGAAAAACATTCAGTCCTTGTGGCAGCAGGGGCCAAGCTGCCAATAGCAATGCGCTAAGAATGGTCGTGAAAATGAAATAACCCTTCAACCATTTCGGTTCGTTCTTAAATAGAAGCGCAATTGCTACGATCATGTGTGTTGGCAGTGCCCAAAGGAGATTGAAATTTTTTGCTGCTGCATGATGATCGGTCATCGTCCATAAAAAGAGAAGGAGTGTTCCTATGATGCCGATTATAGAGAAAAGCGTTACATCAAACCAGGTTGATACTTTTTTCCTTTTCCAGTCTTTCCAGCTTATGATTGCTGCGATCCCGAAGAACAACCCAAACACGATCCAGGGATGATACCAATGAAATGGCGTTACTTCCTGTGTCATCTCATAGATTGAAATTTTTTTATTAACCAGCGGAGCGCTCAGCGAATTGTTAGTAGCATGATCAAATGATGCTTCAATGTAGTCAGGCAAGAACATGTATTCGTATGGGCTTGCTTTCTTATCCATGGGCAGGCCGAGGCAGATGTCTATTCCCAAATCACCCCAGGGTTGTTTGCTTAAATACAGGTCAGTAAGATTTCGAATGGTGTAGCTTGTTTTGATAAAAGTGGAATCAAAAGTGACCTCGTCCTTCAAAGAAGCTTTCACCACATCGCGAATCTTGGTGGCACAGTTATCGTAAAAATAATCGTAACGATAGTATTGATTTTGTGGCAGGTTGTTCCATTGCAGATAGCTGAAGATTTTTTGTTTCTGTTCAGCAGTTAGATTTAACACTTGCTCGTGAATGTATCGATTGTGTGAAATATAGTAATCGCGGTAAGGAGCAAAGTCATAGACTTCAAGTTTGTAGTTCAGGTTTCCTTTAGCAAAATTCAAATAGAAGTGAGGTTGATTAAAATCAAAAACCCCGTAGTTGTAAAACAGATCCAGCTTTTGGAGGGAATCATAAACACGAAAAGCACTGTGGCCGAATGCTGAATACAGTTCCTCCTGAGTCGGTCCCATCGTGAGAACAGAAATCTTAGCATTTTCGCTCAGGCGACCGAACTGTGCTTGTGCATTTAGGCAGAGCGCAATAAATCCGATGACAAGAAATTTCTTCATTCAGTAGAAATAAGCTCTAAAGATAAAAAGGTAATTTTGAATTTGATGGGAAAGAAAGTAACAGATGGGTTTAATTTTTTGGCAAAGCAATCGCCTACGCGATGGCTGAACATGGCCAAAGTATATTCGAGCTTTCAATATTCACGATCAAGCAAAAATATTTTTCACGCAGGTCTTCCGATCAGTATTTCGATTGAACCTACAACATCGTGTAATCTTCGTTGCCCTGAATGCCCGAGCGGCTTGCGCTCATTCACTCGGCCAACCGGAATGCTGAAGCAAGGACTTTATGAATCAATCATCGATCAACTAGCGCCTACTCTTTCGTACTTGATTTTTTATTTTCAGGGTGAACCGTTCCTGCACACATCACTTTTGGAAATGGTAAAGTATGCTTCATCAAAAAAAATTTATACAGCTACTTCCACCAATGCACATTTCTTAAATGAAGAAGTTGCAATGAAAACAGTTGAGTCTGGTTTGGATCGATTGATCATTTCCATTGATGGCACCACGCAAGAAACCTATCGATCGTATCGGATTGGCGGGAAGCTGGACAAGGTTATAGAGGGAACGAAAAACATTTTGAAATGGAAGAAGGAATTGAATTCAAAAACACCGCATGTTATTTTTCAGTTTTTGGTAGTTGGCCCCAATGAACATCAGATCGAAGACGTGAAGCAATTGGCTGCTGAGCTAGGTGTTGATGAAGTGAAACTAAAGACCGCCCAGATTTACGACTATGAAAACGGATCGGACCTGATTCCAAAAGACCTGAAATATTCGCGATATCGTCAGTCGGAGAATGGAAAATATGAAATCAAAAACGGGCTCTCGGATCACTGCTGGAAAATGTGGCACAGTTGCGTAATCACTTGGGACGGCAAAATCGTACCCTGTTGCTTTGATAAAGATGCGCACTATGTGCTAGGCGATCTCAACCAAAAGTCTTTCAAGGAAATTTGGGGAGGTGAAGCTTACAACAACTTCAGGAAATCCCTTTTCCAATCTCGCTCAGATATAGAAATGTGCCGAAACTGCACGGAAGGCTCCAAAGTTTTTGTGTAAAGTTTTGGTTTACCCCGTTTAGGACTTTCGTATAAAAAGGTATATTTACTTTCCGAAGATCACATCATGAGGAAACCTTTACTAATTCTTTTCATTCTCTTGATCATTAAGGTGCAGGCGCAGGTAAAGGTCGCTACAGGCACACCCGGTATAGCCAGCGCTACTTTCGCATTTGATTTTGGAAGTTCGGGCAGTATTTCACTGGACGCTTCAGGGTTTAAATTCGATGATTCGAAGTTTATTCTTTCAGGAGCTGATCAAACACTTTCGATATCAGGGGCTCCTTTAATCTTGAATTCGTTGACGATCAATTCAGCAGGAACAGCGGTTAGCCAAGGAACTATAAATGTGACCAACCAACTACTTCTACAAGGTGGGATTCTGACCATCCCGTCAAATTCAAAACTGGTTTACAGTGGTTCTCCGAACTTGAACGGCTCGCTGGTTTCATTCATTAGCGGGAGGATGTTCATCAAAGGAAGTGGCTCACGTACTTTTCCTGTTGGTAACGCAGCGTTGGGTTATTTACCAGTGACCTTGCAAAATGTAAGCTCAGGCGATGCTAACACTGAAATAGGTTTTGAAGCTATTGCCGGTGACCCTGGTGTTACCGCTACACTTCCTTCAGATATTCAAAGTGTCTTCACCGACTACTACTGGACGATTACAAACGGGAATAGTGGCAGCTATTCCGGTGGCTCACCAATACAGTTGAGCCTGAATGGAGCAGGAAATTCCTTTAACGATGGTGATCCGGTTATACTTGAGGTTGGTACTGGCGGAACTTTGGCGGAACTCGGTGGCGTTGTTGCTAACCCTGATATAACAAGTACACAGGTAACAACATCCACTGCTCAAAAATATGTGTTGGGAAAATCAGAGAAGGTAACAGTGAATATTCACCGCGTAATCACACCAAATGCCGATGGCCAAAATGATTATCTATATATCGATGGCATTGATTTTTATTCAGAGAATAGTGTGAAGCTGGTGGATCGGTGGGGAGTGGTTCATTTTGAAAAAACCAATTTCAAAAACTATAGCCTGGCAAACCCTTCCGATTTTGATTTCAGTAAACTGAGCAATGGAAATTATATCTGTGTGGTGGAGTTAGGCAATGGGCCGAAAATTAAGCCGAAAATGATTTCAGTAGTTAAATAATCCGGATGAAGAAACTTCTACTATCCATTTCATTTTTTGCCGGATTTGCACAGGGATTGCTAGCCCAGGATATTCCATTGTTTACGCAGAAACTCACTAATTCATTTCTTTACAATCCTGCATTAGCGGGACATACATTCGGCTCACTTACTGCTTCATACAGAAACAACTATTCGAGCGTGGATGATGGACCGAAGAATTACTTCCTGAGCATGCATGCACCTTTCTCCAATTATAGATTTGGCGCTGGCGCGAATGTATATCAGGATGTCGTTAGCATTTGGAAAAACACTTATTATTCGGCTGCCTTCGCTTACCATCTGCATTTTAATCAATACAATATTTTGTCGATGGGTATTGGGGGAGAGTACAACACATTTCAATTAAACGGAGTAAATCAGTCCACCGAATCGTACATCAATAATGACCCTCAGATACAACGCTATTTGAACACAAGTGGCAAGCCGGATTTTTCGTTCGGCATGATGTACCAAACCCGGTTATTCAAAGTTGGGTTTTCTGCAAACCGCCTGGCCACTTCCTGGGCAAAGCAGGAACCTGATAAATTAAGAACACTTTCGAATTTCTATACCGGCTTTGTGCAAGGAACTCTGCCGATGCGGGGTGGCGATGATTTGCTTGAACCTTATTTCTCGTTCAGGAAATTTTCTGAAACGAATGATTCGTACGATCTCGGATTATATTACACATACAATAACCAGATCACAGCAGGTGCGGCTACGCGTGCAGGCAATGCGCCCAACATGCCTTTCGCATTTAATGTGGCAAATTTCACGCTGGCGTATCGGTTGAATAAATATTTGTTGATTGGTTATTCACGGGAACTGCTGATTAATCCTGTTGGAGGCTTTGTCGGTACATCCAATGAATTTACGCTGCGCTATGACTTCAGCGATCAGAGTTATCAACAGAAGTTTAAATCCGATTACAGGAATGCAATTTCTTATCGAAGGAAAACTCTTAACTCTACAAGCATAAGAAAAACAGCAGGAGGGCGCACACCCAAGCAACTGAGCAAAGCTCAGAAAAGGGTTGCTGCATTTTCTCCAAACAAGAGATATCAAAACACCAAGAAACTCTCGATGGGCAAAAAGGTACCAATCAAGAAACCAAAATTCAAAACATCAACCCCGAAGCGCAAGACCACAAACTATAATAAGCGCAAGAGGAAATAGAGCATTGCTAAACCTAACCCAAACCTGAAATGCCGTCATTGTTGACGGCATTTTTTTTTGCGGTATTCTAAAGTTTCCAACACACCTCGATAAAGTGGTTTGACATGGTTTGAAATCTATGGAGAAGATTATGTGTTGAAGGAATGTAAAGATTGTATTGTAAAACTAAACGGAAATGCCCTGAGTTTGCGACTCAAAGGCATTCGTTTTTGTGATCAAACTATTTTTTGTCTGATTAGTTTTCTGATTTCACTGTAATCGGGAAATCACTACCACGCATCCATGCCATTGGATATTGCGATTCGCCTCCATATTGTTTGGTAAGATCGGGAACACGGTCTTCAAGATAGAATTTGATTTCGCTAACTGTAATTTTCCCATCGCCACCGAGGTCAGCTTTACCATCAAGTGCTTCGAGCAATGCGTAGGTGAAAACTCCATGTTTCAGAGTTTCAAACTCAGTCGCAAATTGTTTTGTGCCGGAAGACGCAATCCAGATTGCACCCGAACTTCTCGCAAGCTGTGCGATCGCTTTCTCATCTCCCGCGATTGCACGTGTCTTCATTGTTTTCAGTGCTCCGCCTGAATGGCATGCATCGGTAAGAATGATTTGTTTTGTCGCGCGAATCTTGGTCATGTTGTCCTGAATTTCCTCGCCAGATAAACCTTTGCGCGCCAGTTGCTCAGGATCACCATACAACTGCGTCACATCTGCAGGAACAAAGTAGAACGGGCTGTCGCCATCTTTGTCTTTGCGGTCTTCATCAAGGCTGCCGTGCCCTGCATAGAAAAAGACAAACACATCTTCGGGCCGAGCTTTCACAGCGATTTGATTGAAAGCATTCAGAATATTTTCTTTTGTTGCCGATTCGTCATATATCTCTATTGGATTGATGGTTTTAAAAATCCTTTCTCCTTGACTTTTGACCTTATCGACAAATGCTTTTGCATCCGGCTGCGCATAGTTCAAATTGTATGCTGAGTTTTTGTATTTATTAATCCCAACCACCAGCAAGTGCAATGAAGAAGTAGCAGTTGCCTTACCTGCATATTCTACTTTCAAAATTTCCGGGCGCGATTCAATCTTCTGATAGTTGACAACAATTACTTTGAATTCATTGGTGCCATTGAGCAGATCGAGATCGTATGCTTTGGTAACGCTCGTATTGATGCCATTACCCTTCACCTTATCATCGCTCATGATGAGTTTATCGTTCTGATAGATATTTACTTCTTTGACACCACCACCGCCATCAAAAATTTCCACATCAACTTTAAGTGCTTTCTTTTCAGTAACAAGTTTTCCTTCCGAGTAACGAACATCCCCATTTTCAAGCAACGCGCGCGTGGTAAAGAAACCTGCAGAAGGAGATTGCAATCTGGAGAGATCGAAAATCCGCTCGCCTTCTTCTCTTAGGATATCTTCAACACGCTTGCCTTGAGCAATACTTTTTTCAACTTCTTTTGGTCTGTAAAGAATTTCAAAGAATTGTTCCGCAGCATAAAAATCGGAAAGCTTCTCAATACCTTTGTTCACGTGCCAACCAAAGTATTGACTTCCCGCTGATGTGCATGAGAAATATCCCTTATGAGCCCAACAAACCCACTCATTGTCCTCGCTCACAAACAGTGTCACAAAAGGGAGAACTGTTTCACCAAGATTTTTATAAACTTCTTCAATGCCTTTGTAGGTCTTGTCTCCTCGTTGTTTTAAATAGTCGATAACTGATCGCCACGCTTGCTTCGAAGGTTCTTTGGTGAGTGAATCAATAGGTAATGAAGAAAAGAAATTTGCCCAGCTTTCTTCAGGAAAGGCTTTACGCAAACTTGGCGCTGCCCCTGTTTCATTCAACTTCCAAAGCACTATCGTTTGATCTTCACTACCGGATGCGAGATAACGGCCATCTGCGCTGATCGAAACTGCGCGGACTCCAGCTGTGTGGCCAATGAAATCTTTTAAAAACGCTCCGTTCTTGTCAAACATTTTCAGGGACAGATCACTTGCCACAACCACGTTTCCCTCTGGTGTGCCATGAAAATCCAAGATGCGTCCATCCTCCACGGGATCAGTCTTGATAAGTTTGCCTCTTATCGATAGAGAATTTTCTGAAGTTTGATTGATGCCGTCATTCAAATTTTTCGTGGGCATTGTAAATTTGGAAGGAGTCGGATTTAATTTCATTAACGCAAAATCAAAACTCCGTTTAAATTCGGTTGGCTTTGAATTGATTTGTTGAGATATGAAAAGTTCAAGGCCAGCTCCAAAGGCCAGGTGTTGAATGGCGCTTCCTTTGCCACGAATTTTGCGCAGCGACTTTCCGTTAATCGGATTCCAGAGATAAATTTCATTGTTGTTGCCACCGGCAGAAGCTACTACATAATTGCCTGTCTCAGCAGGCGAAAATGCAGCACATAGAACTGTATTGTCGTGACCATTAAAATCTGTAAACTTAGTTCCCGCAGGCACTCCAAAACTCATTCCTTTGCCGGCTTCATCCAAGGCAACCAAAATTTTTGCATCAGTCGAGAACGCAATCGCACTGATGGGATGCTCAACAGAAAATTCTTTTGCTAATGAACCATCCGCACGCCAAAGAAAAAATTCTTTTTCAACGGAGCTTGATGCGAGATACGTTCCATCAGCCGAATAGCAAAGTTTATTGATTGCATGACGATGCCTTTTCCACATGCGCGGAGTCATTTTCACTGCATTACGCTCAATGCCCGCGATACTGTAAACAAGGATATCTGTCTTTCCTTCCGCAGCAATAGCTATATCAAGTGTTACGGGATTCAATGCGAGGTTGTTAATCGGTGCGCCAACAGGAATCGATAAAACATTTTCATATTGAATAGCATTTGAAACCGCCCAAACTTTAATCTGTCCATCGTTGCTTCCACTCACCAGGTATTTGCTGTCGTTGGAAAATCCAAGTCCGTTCACTACATCGGTGTGGCCAACTGCAGTTGCAACCTGAGTTCCTTTTACTAAATCGATGATAGCAATATAAACTTGCTTGTCGGGGGTAGCGGTGAAACCCGACATCGCGAATAATTTTCCATCGGGAGAAATTGCAGATGAATAAAGCGAGCCTTCAGAGCCATCACCAATTTGTGTTTCAAATTTTTTCAGCATTTCTCCTGTAGAGAAATTCCAAACGCGCGCAGTTTTATCTTCAGAGATGGAAATGATTTTGTCCCCGTCAGGTGTAAAAACCAGGTTTTCAATCTTGGCAGAGTGCCCCATCGAGTTGATCAGGATTCGCGGCTGAGCCCCGACCTTCCACATTAGGAAAACGAATACCGAAAGAAACAGGCCGTTTTTCATTTTTGATGGTTTTAAAAGGATAAAATTATAAAAAAAATATCCCAAATCACTTCAAAAATAGTAGGCTATGCCTGCGCTTCGTGGATACGGTTGAATTTGGCTATGGCAATGAAGAAAACAGCGTGAAAAAGCGCAACAGACAATAAACAGATGTGATAAAACATAACTACTTCTTTTCTTCTCTCATTTCTTGAACCAAAAGTACTAGTCCTCACTTTTCCTCAACCTTCAAATGGATAGCCGCCAATGCAGAGGTAAGATTTTCTGCAACTTTTAAGTAAAACCGAAAATGTCACGTAAAAACTGGTAGTCGAAATAAAACTTATCAAACTATATTGCGCCTCAATTTTTCGAAAACGTATGAATAAGTTCTTTTTGAGTGTTTTTGTAGGAATGTGTTTGGTGAGCCTGGAAGTTGTTGGACAGAGTGTGCGGAAGGAAGTTCCAAGAGATTGGTTCTTGTTGGATCCACTGCAAGATTCTGTTCAGGGATTGAGTATTGAAAAAACGTATCAAACGTTACTAAAAGATCAACCTTCAAAAAGTGTTTTAGTTGCTGTGATTGATTCTGGAATTGACATCGACCACGAAGATCTGAAAGATGTAATCTGGACTAACCCTGGGGAAATTGCCGGCAACGGAATAGACGATGATAAAAATGGGTATGTCGATGATATACATGGCTGGAATTTCATTGGTGGAAAAAATGGAAACGTGGATGCAGACACTTACGAGCTTACACGAGAGTACATGCGATTGAACAAAAAATTCGAAAATACAAATGGAAAAATAAGCCGCAAGCAAAAGGCAGAGTATGAGCAGTACGAAAAAATCAGGGACAAATACACCAAACTGAAGGAAAAGAATCAACAGCAATATCAGCTCTATTCCAGTATTTACACAAACATGAAAAAGAGCGTTGATACATTAAAGCATATTTTAAAAACAGATACTATCACCAATCAAAAGGTAAAGGATTTTCAAACCAATGTTCCAGCATTGTTATTCGCCAAAGGTTTTATGCTCAATCTCTATCGCAATGCAGGCGAAGATGCAGATGTGAATGAATATTTGAAAGAAGTGAAAGAAGGTGTTGATTATTTCGGAGTGATTGTCAAGTTTGGATACAATACTAATTTCAATTCAAGGGAAATCGTAGGGGACGATTATTCGAACGTCTATGAAAAATTTTATGGCAATAACGATGTGAAAGGCCCTGAAGCGGAGCATGGCACACACGTGGCAGGTATCATCGGTGCAAATCGCAAAAATGAAATTGGTATCAAGGGAATTGCCGACAATGTGAAGATCATGGTGGTGCGCGCAGTGCCTAATGGCGATGAGCGCGATAAAGACGTTGCCAATGCTATTATTTATGCTGTAAATAATGGCGCACAAGTAATCAACATGAGTTTTGGAAAAAGTTTTTCACCGGAGAAAGAGGCTGTTGACAAAGCCGTGAAATATGCTGAGCAAAAAGGAGTATTACTAATTCATGCAGCCGGAAATGAAAGTGATGATACAGATGTAGAGAGAAATTTCCCGACCCGCTTTTATTCAAACGGAAAGGAAGCAAAAAACTGGTTGGAGGTTGGTGCGACCTCAGCGGGTGCGAATGAAGAGTTTGTTGCCAATTTTTCGAACTATGGAAAGAAATCCGTCTCTTTTTTTTCACCTGGGGTTGATATTTATTCAACAACGCCCGGGAATACTTACAAAAATGAGAGCGGCACAAGTATGGCAAGCCCTGCTGCAGCTGGGGTTGCTGCACTTTTAATGTCTTACTTCCCCAATCTTTCAATGACTGACGTAAAAAATATTTTGATCAATTCTTCGCGCAGGTTTGATGGATTGAAAGTGCAACGTCCTGGAAAGAAAGACATGGTTAAGTTTAGTGACCTGTCCCAATCAGGAGGTTTGATCAATGCCTATGAAGCCGTGAAAATGGCCAAGGAATTTAAACCCAATCTGGTAAAGTAAAATCTGTTTGGTTTGCGCTCTATAGAAAAGAGTATATTTGCGCTTTACGCAAAATGGCATTTAACCCGGCAGCTTTTGAGCAGGTAAGGCAAATTTTCACAGCTTATCTGGAAAGAAAGGAACTCCGAAAAACTTCGGAGCGATATGCTATTTTGGAAGAGATTTATTCGTATGATGGCCATTTTGATGTGGAGCAGCTCTTTGACAAAATGAAATCAAAGAATTATCAGGTGAGTCGGGCTACTGTTTATAACACGTTGGATTTGTTGGTGGAATGTGATCTTGTTACGAAACATCAGTTCGGACAAAATCTGGCGCAATATGAAAAATCATTCGGCTATCGCCAGCACGATCATCTGATTTGTACAGATTGTAATAAGGTAATTGAGTTTTGTGACCCACGGATTCAAAACATTCAAAACACAGTTGAAGAGCTATTGCAATTTAATGTAGTGCATCATTCTCTCATCCTTTATGCAAGTTGCAAAAAGGAAAATTGTGAAAACAAAAAGGCACTGAACCAACAAGGTGTTTTAGTCTCGGATAAAAAATGACCTATGAATTTTTCTCAGGAAATAAAAGGAAAGACACTCAAATTGCACATCAGTGGTGATCTGATTGGTGAAGATAACGGAACGCAATTGGTTGGAGTCGTGAACGAAGCAGTGAGTCACGAAGTCCTCACTTGCATCATTGATATATCGGGTCTTCGTTATATCAATAGTTCAGGCATTGGTGTGCTGATCACGATTCTAACTAAATTCAGAAACAAAGGCGGTGAAGTTTATTTGATGAATCCGTCTGAGAACGTGAAAAAATTACTTGTGATCACCAAGCTAAATTCAATCTTCCAGATTATTCAGTCGGAAGAAGAAGCTATTGAAAAGAAATAAATTCCAGTCAAGTTAATTCAGCAACAAGTGAAAGTAGATGTATTGCTCGGCCTTCAGTGGGGCGATGAAGGAAAGGGAAAAATCGTAGATGTGCTTGCTCCCAAGTACGATGTAGTAGCGCGTTTTCAAGGCGGCCCAAATGCCGGACATACACTCGAGTTTGACGGTATCAAGCATGTATTACATCAGATTCCATCTGGGATTTTTAGAAGTACGACCAGGAATATTATAGGCAATGGAGTAGTCCTCGACCCAATTGTTTTCAAATCAGAAATTGAAAAACTCAGCAAGTTTAATCTTGACATTAGATCAAATCTTTTCATTTCAAAAAAAGCTACCCTAATCCTTCCCACGCATAGATTGCTGGATCAGGCATATGAGAAAGCAAAGGGCGAAAATAAAATCGGCTCAACCCTAAAAGGAATAGGCCCCTCCTATCAAGATAAAATCGGAAGACAAGGCTTGCGGGTAGGGGATATCCTGGCAAGGAATTTCAATGAGAAACTTCAAAAACTCACGGAGATTCATTTTGATATTCTTAAAAAGTATGATGTTGCCTTTACTTGGAGCGAATTGGAAGCTCAGTTTTTGGATGCAGTTTCTTTTCTCAAACAATTTAATCTCATCGATAGCGAGTATTTTATCAACGAGGAGATAAAGAAAGGCTCAACAATTTTGGCTGAGGGCGCTCAGGGCTCCTTATTGGATATTGATTTTGGAAGTTATCCATTTGTCACAAGTTCAAACACAGTTACCGCTGGTGCTTGCACAGGTTTGGGAGTTGCCCCTCGTCATATTGGTGAAGTGTACGGAATCTTTAAAGCGTACAGCACTCGTGTTGGCAGCGGTCCATTTCCCACAGAATTGTTGGATGAGGAAGGCGAACGCATGCGCAAGCAAGGAAACGAATTTGGTTCAACTACAGGAAGGCCAAGAAGATGTGGCTGGATTGATCTACCTTCGTTAAAATATTCGATCATGATTAATGGTGTAACACAATTGCTCATGATGAAAGCGGATGTACTTTCAATTTTTTCTGAAATAAAAATTTGTACGCAATATCAATTGAGTGACGGTACGGTTACCAATACAATGCCTTATGAATTCGTGAATGAGAAAATTGTTCCGATCTATACAACTATGAAAGGTTGGAATATCCCGCTCACTTATATCAAGGAAAATGAAATTCCAAAAGAATTGTTCGATTACATTTCATTCCTCGAGAAGGAATTAAATGTTCCAATTACCTTGATTTCTACCGGTCCGGATCGCTCACAAACTATCCATCGATCAAAAAAGATTTCCGCTTGATTTTTTTCAATTCTAACTATTTGATAGTCAGGAATAGGTTGAATATGTGGAAAAAAGATTGAGCAGACCCTTGCAGAAACAAACTGATGTATTACCTTTGCGCTCCCGTTTAGGAAAAGGGCAGAGGGTTTTGATGGAGAGA
>CAZECP010000078.1:0-22886 GCA_964510765.1 uncultured Ohtaekwangia sp.
TTAGAATGTTACAAAGATCTCGATGGCTTATATTATACTGTGTGTTGATTTTAATCTCTTGCCGGCATAATCCGGATGTGCCGGAATCACCCATTCTCACTTATAACAAAGACATAAGCACAATCATTTTGAATAACTGTGCTACTTCCGGTTGCCACGATGGAAGCAGGCGATCGATGCAATCCTATTCGGAAGTCATGCGCTATGTGTCGCCAACCAAACCCTACAATAGTCGATTGTTCACGGCTATCACTAAACTAAGTGGAGACATTATGCCACCACAGGGGCCACTCGCAGACCCTCAGATTAGGTCAATCTACATTTGGATTTTGCAAGGCGCTAAAGAGAATTGACATGAAGAAAATATTTTTTCTGTTTTTTGTTTTGTCAATTCTGCTTGGGAGTTGTTATTATGATTCGTTTGAAGGACTTCATCCTGCAGATGGCTATACTAACCCTTGCGACACTACCCTTCAATCCACCTACTCCTCTGCCATCAGAGTGATCATGTCATACAATTGTTTGTCATGTCATAACTCTTCGTATGCAGGAGGCAATGTATCGCTTGAAACATATGATCAGGTGAAATCTAATTCAGATAAAATTATCAATTCTGTTTTGCGTAACTCTGGTTACAACCCGATGCCGCCTACACAAGCGCTGCCCGATTGCCAAACCCAACGACTTCAACAATGGATCAACAACAATTATCCGCAATGAAAAATATCCTTCTATCAGTATTTGTTCTTTTGTCCCATCTGCTTCAAGCACAAGATTTACTTTCCAGTGTTGATGATCGCTCTGATGCTAAAGATTACACAATAGCTACTTTTAAAGGCACACGGCTGGTGAACTTTCATACCGTGGAAACGTTGGGCAAAGGAACGCTGGAGGTTCGCATTGCCCATCGCTTTGGTGCGTTTTCAACCGGTGCTGTCAATCTTTGGGGACTGTACGGCCCAGCCACTATTCAACTTAGAACTGATTATGCCATCACCGATCGATTGATGGTAGGTGTTGGAGCTTCTTCTGATCATAAAATGGTAGATGCATTTACAAAGTATAGAATACTTCGACAGACAACAGACGGCTCGATGCCGATTTCAGTCACCGGTCTCGCAAGTGTAAATGTGGACACCGAACCTAATAGTTTGCTTGGTTATGATCGTTATCAATATGGAAATAGCCGGCTGGTTTATATGGCTTCCGCGATGATAGCGCGAAAATTCAATTCAAAATTCAGTTTACAAATCAGCCCTGTATTTATCCACTACAACTTGGTGGATAATTTGAACGATGCAAATGATATGTTGAGCGCAGTAGGTTCAGCACGTTATAAGTTTTCGAAACGCACAGCCATCACGGTTGAATATGCGCAACGCATTACACCGTACACAGCAAACATGTCGCAATATCACAATGTGCTGAGTATCGGATTTGATATCGAAACAGGTGGTCACGTGTTCCAGGTTTTCGTCACGAATGGTTTTGCGATTAATGAAGTACGATCCATTCCTTATACAACTTCAAGTTTTTCTAATGGAATGATGCTCGGATTCAACCTGTCGCGTGTGTTCTCATTGAAACAGAAAAAGGACGTTACCCGGAAACGGTAAGGGTATTTCCATTTAGCACGGTTTGATATTTTGCGAGCGGTGATTGTGGAGGGCCGGATACAACATTTCCCGTCATATCAAATTCACCTCCATGGCAAGGGCAAACAAATCTTTTCCCTGAAGAAGAATAGTTCACCGCGCAGCCTTGATGCGTGCAAATATTTGAAAGTGCAAGATAGGTTGACTGACTCGTGCGAATGATGAAGATACCCTGCACGGAGACAACGCCTCCCACCGTTTTCAGAGCATTGTAAGTGGAGCTGGTCAGATCAATAGAGAAATTAGCCGGAGGTTTTGGCGTTACTGAATTTGTCGAACAGTTCTGTAAGGATTGCAACAAGCCTATCCCGGCAAGTGTGCACAAAAATTCTTTTCGCTTCATTGCTACATTGGGTAATGCTATTGATCACGGAAGATTTTCAAATTTGGTTGGTATAGTACTGCATCGGAATTTTTTATAATTTGTTTTTAAATTCAAACAAACTAATATGGATTTCCCATTGGTATTAAAATTCTTAAAGACCATTACAAAAAATAATAATCGAGAATGGTTTGAAAAAAACAAATCGCAGTTTCTAGAGGCAAAAGAAAAATTTGAAGACTTTCTGGAGGCATTGCACAAAGAGTTGGTGAAGTTTGATGATGGCCTTGCCGGACTCAATGCACGAAAGTTGGGATTTCGCATCTATCGCGATGTTCGCTTCAGCAAGGACAAAAGGCCATATAAAGTAAATATGGGAGCCGGTTTTTCACCAGGCGGGAAAATGATGCAGGAGCCAGGGTACTACATCCACATCGAGCCGGGAAAAAGCTTTATTGCCGGAGGAATGTACATGCCCACTCCGGAAAACCTGGCGAAGATCAGACAAGAAATTGACTATAATCCAAAATCCATTTCAAAAATTTTGAACGACAAGTCTTTTAAAGAACTTTTCGATGGCCTCGATGATTTTGATAAATTAAAGACGATGCCGAAAGGCTACCCAAAAGATCATCCACAAATAGAATTGCTCAAACATAAAAGTTATATTGTCTCACACTCTCTCACTGACAAGGAAGTTACGGACAAGAAATTTGTAGCAACTATTGGTAAGGCATGCAAGCAAATAAAGAAGCTGAATGATTTTTTGTCGGGTGCTATTGCAGAATGATCAGTGCTGAGCGCTTACGCTTTCTTCAATTTTCACGGGGATGTGGATGATGAACTCACTTCCTTTACCTTCGTCAGTGATTAATTCAATTTCTCCCTGCAATCGATCTACCAATGTTTTCACAATTGCAAGGCCGAGGCCATTGGATGTTTCTCCGCCTGTAGGTCTAGCACTTAACTTTTTGAAACGTTGGAAAAGTGATTCTTTGTCCTGTTGTGAAAATCCGGGACCTTGATCACGTACTTTTAAAATAAAATTTTTGTTTTCGATGGAAGCAGCTACCTGCACGTGTGTTCCCCGCCTCGAAAACTTAATAGCGTTTGAAACAAGATTGTCTATGATCCTGATGATATATCCTGAATTAGCAATTGCATTGGCCTCAAGATGATGAACCAGTTTCAATTCAATTTCTTTGTTGCTGGCTGCAAACTGGAAATTGGCCACGCGTTCTTCCAGAAGTTTACCGAGATTGACCTGAGCGGTATGGCTTATTTCTTTTTCCACGTCCCAGGCATTCACGTCAAGCAAATCTTTGATCAAATCAAGGTTGGATTGGGAGACTTCCTTCATCAATCGCAAATACTCTGATTGTGACGGAGAGAGACTCCCCTCCATTTGTGTGATATTGATCAGCCCGATGATCCGATTGAGAGGAGATTTGAGATCATGGGCCACAATGTTCATGAGCATGTCCTTCTCATGGTTGAGGTCTTCCAGTTTATGATTCTGATTCGAAAGATCCGTATTTCGCTTTTCGATTTGCTGTCGCTGCACTTCAATGAAACGGTTCTTTGCTTCAAGATTTTCGCTCGCCTTTCTCCTTCGTTTGCTGTTTACCCAAAAGAATCCAGCAAGGCTAAAGGCCAGCACCACCACAGCAAAAAGCAAAATGTTTTGAATACGTTGTGCCGCAATTACTGATTCTTGCTGAGCTTGTTGCAACTTCAGGAGTTCATTCTCTTTTTCTTTTTGTTCGATCTGCACTTGAAACTGTAATCGCTCTACTTGTCGTGTGAGGTCAAGATCTTTAATGGAATCTTTGCGAAGCAAATACTGGTTAAGGTACTCTGTTGCTTTTGCTTTTTGCTGTTTTAACTCTGCAATGTGCCAAAGCTGTTCATAAGCAAGCATTTGATCCTGAAGGTCACTGATTTTTGTAGCGATGTCCAGCGATGTTTTGAAATACGATTCAGCCATTGAATAATTGGCTTGCTTCAGTTTTATTTTTCCAAGTATCAAGTAGGTTTCCGGCAACACGCGAATCGATTGAAAACGCTTGATCACGTTTGCTCCGGATTCAGCAGCTTCTTCGGCTTCCTTGATCCGATCTTGTTCTAAATAGTTTTTCGCAAGCAGCGTTCGAATCTCAGCTAAATTTATTTCATCATGAATGCGCTGTCCTGTGGAATCAGCTTTTAGCAAAACGGCATTCGATTTTTCGTAATCTTTTTTACCATGGTACAGACGGCTTAAAAGAATGTAGGCACCCATGATGGCCCGTTCTTCTTTTTGTTTTAAACGAATGGCAAGCGCCTCTTTATAGTTCTCCTCTGCTTTTGCAAAATCTTTCTGGGCAATTTCCAGGTTGCCGATACTTTGCAACGTGTAGGCTAAACCGTAATCATCTTTTTTCTTTTTAAAGATCGAAGAGGCTTTCAAATAATAGTCGTATGATTTTGAAAGCAGGCCCTGTTCAAAAAGCAGCCGGCCAATGTTGTTGTTACTGTGTGCATTTTGAAGTGAATCCTTTTGCTCTTCGCTCACTTGCATAGCCTGCACGTATAAGTCGTAGGCTTTTAATCGATCACCTTTGTAGTTATAAGCTACACCTTGGAAATTTAAAGAACGGGCGAGATCGGTTTGCAGATTGAGCATCTTACCGAGTGTGTAAGCATTTTTGCTGTAAACTATAGTGCTGTCGGGGTAGGCGAAGCGATATTCCCAAGCCAGGTCATTTAGCAAATTATATTTCGAAACGCCCCCTGAAGTTTTGATCAGCGACTTCTTAAGGCTATCAATCTTTTTTTGATTTTGGGCGAGCAATCCGAAAGGCAAAGCCACAAGTGCGATGCAAGCGATTAGGCAAAAAAATTGAATGCGTGTTGCAGCCATCTCAACGAATCAACAAATATAGCAGGAAGTCTGTTAAATAGGAATAACTCCTTTGTCAATGAATTCAATCTTTCTCTACGAAATTCAGATCGCGGCCATAGGTTTCATCAATGAAACGCAACGAGATCAGCGCAATGGCAATCGTGACAATGCCCACAACTAAAGCACCCGTTATGATTCCCATGCTTCCTCTAAGAAATTTGAATGAAAGCGTAATCGGAACAACGGTGCCCCGGATAAAATTCGGAACTGTCGTAGCGGCCGTGCTCCGAATGTTAGTGCCAAATTGCTCCGCGGCAATAGTGACAAACAACGCCCAATAACCCGTGCCAACGCCAACTAAAAAGCAAGCGATGTAGAAATAAGTAGTGGATTGAAATGGCAAATACAAATAGTGAAGAACAACGGCAAGGGTAATCAACACGAAAGCCAACACAACCTTTCTTCGTGATCGAATCGCCTGACTGATCAATCCGCTTAACAAACCTCCCACGGTCAAACCGATGTAACTGTACATCACGGCATCCCCGGCCACCACTTTATCAGATACGCCCAATTGTTTTGCGAACTCAGGTGAGAAGGTAATCAACACACCAATCGCATACCAGATAGGAAGGCCAATCAAAATGCAACCGAGAAATTTTATTAATCGTGATTTTTTATTGAAGAGCATGAAAAAATCTCCCCGCGAAATATGTTCTTCTTTCTTTTTCAGTTCAAGAAATATTCCGGATTCGAAAACACTTACTCTCGCTATTAACAAAAGCAAGCCAAGGCCACCACCGATGAAGTAAGCAACCTGCCAATCAAATTTCTTCGCGACAAAATTTGCAACCACAGCTCCAAGCAGACCCACTGTTGCTACGAGCATGGTTCCATATCCACGCATACGGGCCGAAAGGATTTCTGAAACGAGTGTGATGCCAGCGCCCAGTTCACCGGCAAGTCCAACACCTGCAATGAAACGTAAAGTTGCATATTGTTCAACATTGGTCACAAATCCGTTGGCGATATTGGAAAGTGAGTAAAGTAAAATTGACCCGAACAAAACGGAAAGCCGTCCTTTCTTATCGCCCATGATGCCCCAGATAATTCCTCCCACCAGAAGACCAGTCATTTGCACTTGCAGCAAAAATTCTCCTTTGTCAAAAAGTTGATCTTCAGGAATTCCCAAACCGACCAGACTTGGCCTACGCACGATGCTGAAAAGCAAAAGATCATAGATGTCAACAAAATAACCAAGTGCGGCAACTACCACCGGAACACTTAGGAGAGATTTGAGCGATGACTTATTTTCCATTTCAAAAATTTCAGTGAAAATAATGGAGTTTATTCAAAAGTCAATCAATGATTCGCCTTCTGTCAAAAAATCAAAAATGGATTTAAATTTTTCTAGTAAACTCGAACTGCAATTAACCTAATCCTATGAAGAAGTTATTACTCCTTATTTTAACGCTGCCTGTCTTATTGCATGCGCAGAAAAAGAATACTGCCGGCAAGCCCACAATCACCTACGATGAAAAATTATACAATGCGATCGAGTGGCGCAGTATTGGCCCTTATCGCGGTGGCCGCTCCGCTGCTGTGACGGGCGTAGCCGGAAAACCGAACTTATTTTATTTCGGATCAACAGGGGGAGGTGTATGGCGCACGACTGACGCAGGCAATACGTGGTCAAATATTTCAGACGGATTTTTTGGCGGGTCCATTGGTTCAGTCGCGGTGAGCGAGTGGGACAATAACGTGATTTATGTGGGGCAAGGTGAAGCAACTGTGCGTGGCAATGTTTCGTTCGGTCACGGCATGTATAAATCCACGGATGCAGGAAAAACCTGGTCATTTGTTGGATTGAAAAATTCCAATCATATCACACGCATCCGCATTCATCCGAAAAATTCTGAATTAGTTTACGCAGCAGTGTTGGGTGATTTGTTCAAATCATCCGAAGAGCGTGGTGTTTATCGCTCGGAAGACGGGGGTAAAAACTGGAAGCGTGTGTTGTTTGCCAATGCGGACGCTGGCGCTGTTGACCTTTGCATGGACCCAAATAATCCTCGGATTCTTTTTGCATCGACATGGCGCATACGCAGAACGCCTTACAGTTTGGAAAGCGGAGGCGAAGGTTCTGCTCTTTGGAAAAGTACTGATGGAGGCGATACGTGGAAAAATATTTCGAAGAACGAAGGCATGCCTAAAGGCATCTGGGGAATTGTGGGTGTTTCCGTTTCGCCCGTGAATTCAAATCGCGTGTATGCGATTATTGAAAATGATAATGGTGGAGTGTATCGCTCGGATGACGGTGGAGAAAAGTGGGCGCGTGTGAACGAAGATCGCAACCTGCGTCAGCGTGCATGGTACTATTCAAAAATTTATGCTGACACCAAAGATGAAGACATCGTATATGTAATGAACGTCTCCTATCACAAGTCAAAAGATGGCGGCAAGACTTTCAAATCAATGAATGCCAATCATGGCGATCATCATGATTTGTGGATTGCTCCAGAAGACAACCAGCGCATGATCATTGCCGATGATGGTGGTGGCCAGGTTTCATTTGATGCGGGCGAAAACTGGAGTACCTACAACAATCAGCCAACAGCTCAGTATTATAGAGTGATCACTGATAATCATTTCCCCTATCGAATCTATGGTGCGCAGCAAGACAACTCCACGCAGCGCATCCTGCATCGTACAGATGGTTTCTCGATCGGTGATCATGATTGGGAAACAACCGCTGGCGGTGAGAGTGGCCACCTCGCAGTGGATCCGTTTGATGAAGATGTGGTGTATGGAGGAAGCTATGATGGCTATCTTGAAAGAAAAAATCACAAAACAGGAGAATCGCGCAGTATCAATGCGTGGCCGGATAATCCCATGGGCTCTGGCGCAGAGGGAGCTAAGTATCGCTTTCAATGGAACTTCCCGATTTTCTTCTCGCCACACAATCCAAAGAAAATGTATGCAGCCTCACAGCATCTTCACGTGAGCTACAACTCAGGAGAAAGTTGGGAGCTGATCAGTCCTGACCTCACGCGCAATGATCCAACAAAGCTCGGTCCTTCCGGTGGACCGATCACTAAAGACAATACGGCTGTAGAATATTATTGCACCATCTTTGCGGTTGCGGAATCACCTTATGAAAAAGATTTGATTATCGCTGGTTCGGATGATGGCTTGCTTCACATCACCAAAGATGGCGGCAAGAATTGGGAGAAGATCACACCAGCGGGAATGCCTGAGTGGATGATGTTCAATAGTGTAGAGTTTGACCCGTTTGTGAAAGGCGGAGCATACATCGCTGGCACTCGCTACAAGCTTGGCGACTACCAACCGTATTTGTATCGCACGAAAGATTATGGCAAGACCTGGACAAAAATTACAGACGGGATTGATCCTTCGCATTTCACACGTGTGGTGCGTGCAGATCCAAAACGCGCAGGTTTACTTTATGCAGGAACAGAGTTTGGCATGTACATTTCCTTTGATGATGGAGTAAGTTGGAAACCGTTTCAGTTGAATTTACCGCTTGTGCCGGTAACCGATCTCACCATTAAGAATGACAATCTCATTGCGGCCACGCAGGGAAGAAGTTTCTGGTTGATTGATGACATCACTCCGCTGCACCAGTTGAATGACGCTGTGGCGAATGGCGATTTCCATTTGTTCAAACCGTTGGCAAGCTACAGAATGAATGGTGGACAGGGCGGCTGGCGCGGAGAATCAAAGACGGAAGGAAAGAATCATCCGAACGGTGTGATGATCCATTATTATCTGAAAGACACTGCGAAGGCAAAAGTGAGTCTGGAAATTCTGGAAACAAATGGCAAGTTGATCAGGAAATTTTCAACGAAGCCGGACAAGAAACTGAAAGAAGGCGAATTGAAAATCAAGCCGGGCATGAACAAGCAAATCTGGAACATGCGCTATGCCGATGCAGAAGGTTTTGATGGCTTGATTATGTGGGGAGCATCGTTGACCGGGCCGAAGGCCGTTCCCGGAATTTACAAGGCAAAGATCACGGTGAACGATCACACCGAGGAAGTTGAATTTGAAATTCTGAAAGACCCTCGCACATCCGGTTCGGTTGCTGATATCAAAGCACAATTTGATTTCTCAATGGCCGTACGCGATAAACTTTCTGAAACGCACAAAGCGATTAAAAACATTCGCACCGTGCGCGAGCAAATCAACAAAGTGACTGACCCGATGAAAGACAAAGCTGACATGAAAGATGTGGTGGAGATGGGTAAGAGCATCAATGATGAGATGAAGAAAATCGAAGAGTCGTTGTATCAAACCAAAAACAAAAGCGGGCAGGATCCTTTGAACTACCCGATTCGATTGAACAATAAACTGGGTGCGTTGGCGAGCGAAGTGGATGGCAGCGATTATAAACCAACCGAGCAGGTGAAAGCCGTTCAAAAAGAACTAACCGACAAGATTGACTTGCAATTGAACAGCCTGCGCCAGATCATGAAAGACAAATTACCAAAGTTCAACGAACTCGTGCGCCAAAAACAAATAAGCGCAGTGACGGTGGATGAGGTGATGTAAGGGATTTCTGATTTAAGATTTAGGTTTTTGAATTGGCATCTCGGAAGGGGTGCCAATTTTTTATAGCTATATTTAATAAAACACTGAGCAATTAACCATGATGTTTGGAATTGGATTCGGAGATCGGGAGCCATTTGATTTTTGGTCTGTTTACAAAACGATAGTTGAATACTATCCAATCGGTATTGATCGGGACTCAAGCTGGTATAATGACTATAAGGGGATGAAACAAATAGAAGAAATTCTTATAACGAGAATTCATGATGATAAGAATTTTCAAAGCGAATGGGAAGATTATTGGGAGGCATTTGGAAAGGAAATCGGTAAGCGAATAGAAGGGACTACCTATGGCCAGGCCCCGTCATTTAGTTAATATATTGTTGTAAGGGAAGAGCTGGGTGAAATGTGTGATTGTTTGGAAGAGATCCATTTC
Organism: uncultured Ohtaekwangia sp.; assembly: GCA_964510765.1. Classification (GTDB taxonomy): domain Bacteria; phylum Bacteroidota; class Bacteroidia; order Cytophagales; family Cyclobacteriaceae; genus ELB16-189. Next base: position 9,867 of record CAZECP010000078.1, read on the forward strand.
TGCGTAAGCTTGATTGGTCCGTTTTATACTATCTATACTCAATTCAGTACAGGAATTGAAAATGGAAATGGAATGAAGACTTGCCGCGCAGTGAATAAGATTGAATCTTCACCGAACGACAATACAAAAAAGTACTATGAACTTTTGGTTGAAAGGATTGAATCAAAATATCCAGGCTATCAGTTTGTTCCATTCTCGGCTTATGAGACTCCGCTTGATGGTTTGAGAGTACATTATCGCGATGAAAATCGAAATCGAGTTTACCACGCTTTGTTTAATAATTTGTTTCAATTCGATAGACCAAATGTTGGCAATCGTCACTATCGCCCTTAGTGTCTTTAAAATCTCATAGAATAACTAGTACTCCTCCCCCCACCTTCCTCTTTCATTAATGCGCCTTTGTCAATTAAATCCTGGATGTCGCGGAGGGCTGTGTCGGGTGAGCACTTGGTCATCTTCGCCCACTTGGTGCTGGTAAGTTTGCCTTCAAAATTTTCCATCAGTTTGTTCAGCATCTTTCGTTGCCGCTCATTGAAAGCAGTGTGTTTGTGCTTCTCCCAAAAGTGAGTCTTCTGCAAAACTTCCTGCAGCATTTCCTGTGTGGCGTCCAGCGCACGATCCAAACAAGCTATGAACCATAGCAGCCACTCGGTTATATCAAGAGTGCTGCTTTGTGTTTTCTCCAGCATTTCATAATAGATATTGCGTTCTTTCCGTATCTGCGAAGACATACTATAAAAACGCTGAGCGCTCTCGTCCGCGCGCGCAAGCAGCATATCCGTGAGAGCGCGAGCGATGCGGCCATTGCCATCTTCAAACGGATGGATCGTTACGAAATAAAGATGTGCTACGGCAGCTTTTAATATCGGATCTAATTCATTTTCTGTGTTGAACCACACGATGAAATTTTTCATCTCCGTCTTCAATCGCGAAGCAGCGGGCGCTTCAAAGTGAACGCGCTCATGGCCCAGGGCACCGGAAACAACTTGCATCGGTCCGGTAGAATCGTTGCGCCATTTACCTACAACGACCTCACGCTGTTGTGAACCTGGAAATAACAATTCGTGCCAGCGAAACAAACGCTCTTGCGAAAGTTTCTTTTCATATTCTTGGCTTGCATCGAGCATCATCTCTACCACGCCATCCACCGCACGACTGCTTTGCACTAACCCGCCCATCGCCACTCCAAGTTTGCGCGCTACCGAAGAACGAACTTCATCGGTAGGAAGTATTTCTCCTTCTATTTCACTTGACTTTACAACATCCCAGGTGATTGTGTTTACCGATGCTTCAGTCCGTTGTCGCAAACCTAGTGCTTCCATTTTTCCCAACAACTTCCCCTGCCGATGACGCAGCCGTGCCAGTGGATGCACAAGTGGTTCATGCCCCCAGGAAAAATTAGGCCATTGTTTTAGATGATGAATGTAGCGTCTCATCTCCGCAAAATATGCGGTAAATATAATTCGTATTCTCCGCATTTTAAAATTATTCTCCGCTTATATTGCGGAGTTTATATTTTAACTGAAGGTTACCATGGTATTGCTTGAAAAATATTTAATCGTAAAGAAATCGAAGCTACCCAACGCAGGTAAAGGGCTTTTTACCAAACAAGATATTCCTAAAGGTGTTCGTATAGTTGAGTACAAAGGCAAGCTGCGCAGGTGGAAGGAAGTAAAGCATCTGGATGGATACAATGGCTACCTCATGTACATCACACGCAATGCTGTGATTGATGCGCGGCCTGTCGTTAAAACATTTGGTCGCTATGCAAATGATGCCAATGGTTTTGTGAAAGTGAAGGGATTGAGAAATAATGCTGAGTATGTGAGCGAAGGAAACAAATGTTATATTGAAGCATTGCGAACAATAAAAAAGGGAGAGGAGATATTTGTGTCTTACGGAAAGGATTTTTGGAAACTTCAGAAGAAGATACGGACAGATACGCGTGAAGTCGATTTAAAGTAAATAGCTGATGCTTAAATGCAGTTATTATCTTTGCGAAAATGGTTTCAAAAGTACTTCCAAAAGTAATTTATCTCGCTGGTGCACTCCTGCTTCTTTTTCTGATCGACATCAGCACAGGAAGTGTGTCGATTCCCTTGAATGAGATTATAACGAATCTTTTTGGTAACGATGAGTCTTCCTTTCATGCAATTCTATGGGAGTTTCGTTTACCAAAGGCGATGACATGTATTTTGGCAGGCGCATCTCTTGCATGCAGTGGCTTGTTAATGCAAACTCTTTTTCGAAATCCATTGGCTGGACCGGATGTGTTGGGGCTTAGTTCAGGTGCAAGCCTTGCAGTGGGGGTGGTGATACTCGCAGGCAGAAATCTTTTTCACTCAACTGTCAGTAACTCGTTTGTAATTTCTTTCGCGGCAAGTATTGGGAGTTGCATGGTGCTTTTGCTGATGTTGCTTGTAGCGAGAAGAATCCGCGACAGTGTTTCATTGCTCATCATCGGTCTTATGCTGGCTGCCGCTACTTCTTCGCTGATGAGCGTACTTCAATTTATGAGTACTGCCGATGATCTTCAATCGTATTTTATGTGGACGATGGGCAGTGTGGGAACTACCAGTTGGAATGAGTTGTTGATGTTGTTTATCGCTTTCATTGTTGGCGGATTTCTTTCCTTCAGTCAGCTAAAGTCTTTGAACGGCTGGCTGCTTGGCGAGAACTATGCCCGCAGCCTTGGCATTCAATTGGAGCGCGCGCGTTTGATAATTGTGGTGGCATCTGGAATTTTGACAGGAGCTGTTACCGCCTTCTGTGGGCCGATTGCGTTTGTTGGACTGGCCGTGCCACATCTCGTTCGTTTGCTCATGCCAACCTCCAATCACAAAATTCTCTTGCCACTTTGTCTTTTGGGCGGAGCGATTCTTCTTTTGTTTTGCGATATCGTTCTCCAGCAAATCAGCGAGACGCAATCATTGCCACTGAATGCCATCACCTCACTGATTGGTGCACCACTTGTGATCTGGCAAGTGATGAAGATGAAGAAAGTGAGCGTTTAAGAAACCTTTTTCAAATAGTCTCTCAACTCATTGTCGTTACTGAATTGGCGTACTTCAAAATCAGTGGCTGCGGTGTTTGACCTATCTTTGATGTTGTTGGCTGAAACTTTTGAAAGTATTTCAGAAGGATCTAAAAGTTGCGCGTGAAAGAGTTTCTTTCCTTTCAGATGCTTGATCATCCCTGGCAGAAGATTATTTAACACCCACTGCTGCGATTTTAAACTGATGATTCCCATTTTGCGCACATCGGCAACAAACTTTTGTGTATTCAACGAAAGAAATGCGTTTAATACTGCAGTGTTAATAGCGATAAAAGTTTCTTCGTTTGGTACCTTGCTGAGATACTCAAGAAAAAGTGTGTCCAATGTTGAATCGTGATAAACCCGTGCCACAGCGTTTTTGTAAAATTCTTTCATAGGTAGTTTGTGGTTCGGTAAAAATAATTCATCCACATTAAACTTCAATTTAATGCCACAGCATTTCTTTCGTCACTTCTGCTTTTTGCCCTCCTTCGATTTGACTTTTAAGCGATAAACTATTTCCGCCACCGCTGTCGAAGTAGAGAATTTTAATTGAATGGAATCCCTTTCGCAGTGCAGCCTTCCCGTTCTTTTCAGTATTTCCATGGTCGCCATCATGGTTGATGGTTTCAATGTTATCGATCCACAGTTTACTGCCGTCATCGGATGATAAAAAGAATTCATACAATCCATCTCTCTCTACTTTTATGTAGCCTTCAAATTTGAATGCAAATTTATCGGTGCGTAGTTTCTGTGCGAGATTTACCTGATCCGCAACGCCTGATATTTTTGGCTGCTCATTTTCAAAAACTCTCATATCAGTTTTTCCTGAGGGCTCGTAATAAGTAAACTTCAACCCTGCATCAGCCGGTTGAGTTTTTACGGCTGGAAGCCAATCATATTTTACCGCACTCACTTCCACTTCGTCACTCGGCAATGTTGCATCGAGCGCACTTGAAACTGCTTTGGCAATCACAATAGTTGTGTTGTTGAAAGTCAGTGGCTTCTTAAAGGTTGACCAAGCCGGATTTGTTTTTGCTTCCGCATGATCCAATCGATACATAATGAGTGCACCCGGCTCTGCTGAGATGGAAACTGTTGGCTCAAACGAATTTTTTACATACTCCACTTTTACTTTCGGTTTCACCATGAACTTGCCAAAATTTTCGATCTTTAAAACAAAGGCATAAGGAGCTTTGATTTTATTCGGATTGTATTCGGGCAAAATGATTTCAATATTTCCATCTTTGGCTGTCCAGTTTAGTTTTTCTTTTGTGGACAAGAATGAAATGTTCGTTCCCGTTGGAAGGGAAATATTCTTGAGCGTGATTTTTTTATTGTCAGGATACTTTGGGAAGATCGCGTATAGCGAATTCATTTTTTCGTTGTAAGTGAAAAACAATTCTTTCACAGCGAAACCGGGATCTGGATGAATAGTTAATTTCAACATCACATCACCACCGCGGTCCGTGTAATCTCTGCGACCTTCGCTCCACTGGCTTGCCACTTTCCATCGCGAGGTATTGTAAATTGCTTCATTGTTAATGCTCATCCATTCACCAATCTGCAACAAACGCTCCTGCATAATCGGAGGAATTTTTCCGTGTTCATCCGGCCCAATGTCCAACAAAAAATTTCCACCGCGGCTTACTTTATCAATTAAATGGATGATGAGCGACTGTGTAGAGTTGTAATCCCACGCATCTTCTTCCCGATTGTATCCATACGAATAGCCCATGCCACGACTTTCTTCCCAATAATGATCTTCAAACTGCAACTCAGGCTGATACTCCGGTGAATACACTCCGCCATGATGAAAGCGCACACCTGAGCCCCAACGGTCAATCGTCACTACTTTGTCTTTCACAGAACTTTCATTGTAAAGCCACGCGAGAAATTCTTTTGACTTCCAAACATTTTCGCTGGCGTCCCAATCGCCATCTGTCCAGAAGACTTCAGGCTGGTAGTTATTGATCAGATCTTTCATCTGAGGCCACATGTGTTGCTGTGCATATAGGTTGGGATCTTTTTTCCAAAGGGGATTGAACCATTCGTATAAAGAATAATACATTCCGGCATGCACAGAAGTTTTGCGAACTTCTTTAAAGAGGTCTCCAATCAAGTCGCGTTTTGGTCCAACATCCACAGCATTCCACGGAAAGCCCCACGTTCGATTTGCATCTTTGCTCGGCCACAGGCAGTACCCATCGTGATGCTTGGAAGTGAGTACAATATATTTAGCTCCCGACTGCTCAAAAAGTCTTGCCCACTCGGCCGGCTTGAACAATTCTGCTTTGAATTGATCGGCAAGTTGATAGTAAGTAAGGTTTCCAAATTTTTCTTTGTGAAAGTGCTGACGGGCTGTGTCGGTGGTTTGCAATCCTTGCTGATACCACTCCGCATAATTTCCCTTCGTGCACCATCCCGGCACACTATACACTCCCCAGTGAATGAAGATGCCAAATTTTGCATCCTTGAACCAAGATGGCACAGGTCGCGTATCAAGCGACTCCCAGGTGGGTTGATAATTTTGTGCTTTAGTTAAAATTGAAAGGGCAATGAAGAAGAAGGTGAAAACATATTTCATGCTGTCTGATTTTTGAAAGGAGTACCCTAAGATAGGTGATTGAGTTTAAAGCTGGACTAAACTTACCTTTTTTGCTTGATTTCTTAATTCAAAATTATCAAGCACTTCAAGGAAGTTCATTTACAAATTGTAATTTCACTGCAAAAATCAAAACCACAACTAACTATGAATCCAAAAAAAATTTATGTAGCGATACTGACCGTGATCGCTGCTCTCTTTGTGTTGGCTTGCACCAAGCCAGCCGCCACGGAGGAAGCAAAGGCTCCTTCCAAAGATCATGTGAACATGATGATCAAAGATTGGGAGCGTGCAAAGAAATTCACGCAAGCATATCTTGATTCATCCAATGACAAATTGGTTACGTACAAGCTTTCCGAAAAAACACCACGCTCTTTTGGTGCACAATTGTTGCACCTGGCGGAAGCAAACTACGGACTTGGTAAAGCGGCCACGGGCAAGCCACATGATGTGAATTGGGGATCGCTCGAAGGCAATGCCAATATCAAGACCAAAGCTGAACTCACCAAAGCAGTGATAGACAGTTACGATTATGTAATCAACGCGTTGAAGGACATGGACGACAAACAACTGATGGATACTTGCTCGATTCAACTTGGCCCGAACTTCAAACCTACTATGATGAAGGCTGAAATGTTGAATAAACTTTTCGAGCATCAAACTCACCACCGTGGTCAGGCTACGCAATATATAAGGGCAGCCGGATTGACTCCCCCCCAGGAAATGTTGTTCTGAAATTTTATTTACAGAAATCAGACCCATGCCGTTTGCTCAGCATGGGTCATTTTTTTCAACCAATTCTCAATGTAACGAATGTTTGATCTTGGAAATGTTGACGCAATTAAAGAACCTTGAGTTATGAAACATATTGCATTGTTTCTTGTTTGTCTGATTTTTTCCCGAGCACTGATGTCGCAAAATCGTGCACGCGATCTGGGAATTAAAATGGGTGTGTTGAACCCAGGAAAGCTAAATGCCATCACGGATGTGTCAGGTGTAAAAGTCGGACACAATACGATCATTTCCGGGAGCGATGTGCGTACAGGTGCCACGGTGATCATCCCTCACGATGGCAATATCTTCCAGGAAAAAATTCCGGCTGCTGTTTTTGTTGGAAACGGGTTTGGAAAACTGACGGGAACAACACAAGTGAAAGAACTTGGAAACATTGAAACACCGATTGTTTTAACCAACACGCTAAGTGTGCCTACCGCGATGGATGCTGTGATTGATTACACACTTCGGCAAAACGGGAATGAAAAAGTGCAGTCAGTGAATGCCATGGTCGGGGAAACCAATGATGGCTATTTGAATGACATTCGTGGTCGGCACGTTACGAAGCAGCATATCATGGATGCTATCGCGAAAGCAACAACGGGTTTAGTATCGGAGGGAAATGTGGGGGCAGGCACGGGCACAATTTGTTTTGGATTCAAGGGTGGCATCGGCACTTCTTCGAGGGTTTTGCCCAAAAAATCAGGAGGCTATACGGTGGGCGTGTTGGTGCAGACTAACTTTGGCGGAGTATTGCAGATAGATGGTGTTCCGGTTGGCGAAGAGCTGAAACAATTTTTTCTTAGCGATCAATTGATGGACAAAGCTGACGGCTCGTGCATGATCGTGGTGGCTACTGATGCTCCGGTTGACGCGCGCAACCTTGAACGCCTGGCCAAACGCGCCATGATGGGCCTTGCCAAAACAGGAGGTATTGCATCGAATGGAAGTGGTGACTATGTGATCGCTTTTTCAACCGATCCGAAGCTGAGAGCAAAACATGAATCCGATCAGAAAGCGGAAACGGTAACACTATTGCGAAATGATGAGATGTCACCATTATTTCTGGCGGTGATCGAAGCTACAGAAGAAGCAATTGTTAATTCACTTTTTGCAGCCCAAACCATGACCGGGAAAGAAGGTCATACCATTCAAGCGCTACCAAAAGAGGAAGTCTTGAAAATTTTAAAAAAATATCATTCTGTTAATTAGAAATGTATTCATTCTTCAATAGCGAATTTTTACCAGCCGGGAAAACATTCATTCACGTGAGTGACTTAGCCACGCAGCGTGGTTATGGTATTTTCGATTTCTTTAAAGTGATGAATGGGCGCTTGCTTTTTCTCGAGGATTATTTCGACCGCTTTTATCGCTCGGCTGAAATCATGCGGCTCCCCATTTCGCTTTCACGTGAGGAATTGAAAAAAGTGATTCTTGAATTGGTTCAAAAAAACGGAATGAATGACTGCGGCATCAAGATGATTCTTACTGGCGGGTATTCGCCCGATGGTTATGAAATTGCTTCCCCCAATCTCATTATCACCCAACATGCCTTGACCATGCCCGATGCACCTGTGCTGAACAAAGGAATAAAAATCATTACCCACGAATATGTACGTGATATTCCGCATGTAAAAACCATCAACTACATCACGGGCATTTGGTTGCAAAAGCGAATCAAAGACGAGCACGCAGCGGATGTTTTGTATCACATGAATGGTTTTGTATCAGAATTTCCCCGCTGCAATTTATTTATAGTACAGGAAGATGGAAGAGTGATCACGCCAGCAACGCGAGTGCTTCACGGTATCACCCGGAAAAATATTTTGAATTTGAATGGAAGGAATTTTTCAATTCAGGAAGGAGATGTTTCGCTGCAGGATGTGTTCACTGCTAAAGAAGTATTTCTTACCAGCACCACCAAGCGGATTATTCCCATTGTGCAGATAGAAGACAAGATCATTAGCGATGGCAAGCCAGGAAAAATTTCAATGCAGATACTTGAGGCATTGGTCGAGGTAGAGAAATAAAATTGAGACGATCGAAATTTTAAACCCGCTCAAGCTTCACAGGATAAGTTTTGTTAGCATTCCATTGACACACATAAATATTCTTGTCGTTGTCGATGCAAACATCGTGACAATGGTTAAAGATGGGTTTTGATTGAACCATCAGTTGCAATTCACCATTTTGATATTTCGGTTCCGTGCCCCCTGGATTTGAAATTACTTTATCCTTGCCGTCAAGAATGGTAACGAAACCGGAGTTGTTGGTTTGCTCAAGATAACGCAACCGACTCCAGCAAACACCGGAATAAATATTTTCGTCATCAATCACCGCACGACAAACAAAAGCTCCCGGCAAGAATAAAGTCGAAATATATTTTCCATCAAGCGTAAATCTTTTAAAAGAATTATGACCACGAGATGTGCAGAGCAAAGTAATGTTCTTCTTATCGCGTGCATCGATGCATACACCGTGAGCTGTGCTGAAGTGCTCATCTTCACTACCTGGCCCGCCAAACTTTCGGATGAATTCTCCTTTTGAATTGAATTGCAATATGAACTGCGAACCATAGCCATCCGCCACATAAATGTCACCGTTTGGAGCGATCGCTGTTTCTGTTGGGCGATAGATTTGATCATTGGTGTAAACATTGATTGCCCTGGGATTCGGGAGTTCCAGAATAATTTTTCCTTCAAGTGTTGTCTTTACAACACGACCTGTTTCCGGATCGCAAATGAAAAGCACCTCGGTTCCTCCTTCGTCAAAAAGAGTGAGTCCATGGCCACCTGGAAACTCGTGGCCCCAGGTAGTGATCAACTTGCCGGAGCGATCATAGATGATGATATTGTTCTTCGTTTCGTCTGTCACCATAATTAATCTTCCCTTCTTATCCATCACCATCTCGTGACAATTTTTTACGGGTGTAGAAGCCGGATCAAGATCGCCCCAGTTTTTGTGTACACGGTATTTGAATTTGCCATGACCAATGATTTCTTCTTCCAACATAGGTTTACTGATAATATTAAACATGGGAATTGAAAGAGCAGCAGTCACTGCGCTTTTTTTTAAAAAATCTCTTCGCGAAGTTGGGTGTGCTTTCATGAATATAAAACGGTGAATGTTTTGAAAGTTATTCAGAAAAAATGAACATTCATAGATCGTTGATGTGATCTGTTGATATTGAACAGCGAAAGGATTACCGGAAATGTTGAATGTTTTTGATCGAGAACGTAGTTATCCGTGAGCTAAGATGGTCAAACAATTATTATCCATTGATGGCCGTTACAAGGTCTTCGCTGTAATTCTCTTCAGTATAGGATAATTAAACAACACCAACGCGATGGCAATGATGCTGTAACCGATGATCTGGATGGTGGCAGCACCTTCGTTGAAGATCAGAAAAGCTACGGTGAAATTGATAAGCGGATTGATGTACATCAAAATGCCAATTGTCGCTGCATTGATTTTATTCAATGCATACAAGTTGAGGAACAACGGAAGCACCGTGAAGAAAAGGGCAATGGCAATTGTGATCAGATAGAACCGAACATCGATCACAATTTCGCCCACGAGTTGTTTGAAGAACACATTTAAAATGATGAAGGAAAAAAGTACCTGCACGGCCAACACAATCATGCGGTTGAAACCCTGGTTTTTTCTTTGCGTGATCAGATAGAGCGCGTAAGAAAAAGCAATGAGTAAACTGTAGCCCAACTCGGAAATGTTGTTAATGCCCATCAGCAGACAACTGATCGCACAAAGCAGGATGGCAATCCATTGCAGTGAATTCATTTTTTCTTTTAACAAAATAGAACCCAACACAGCCGTCATCACCGGACAAATAAGATAAGAAAAGGAAGCTGTCTTGATGTTGACCTCATTCACAACATAAATAAATATCAGCCAGTTAATGGTGAGCAGCGCACCACCCGACAGAGTCAACAGGATCACATTTCTTCTTTGTTGTGGCGTGAGCGATCGTAAGTTCGTAATGTTTTCTTTCGACTTCGCGCGCATGAATCCAAAAACTATTACAATTAGTGCAAGCAGGGAAAACAAAATGCGGAAGTATAAAATTTCTCCGGCCGGGTGCGTGTTGATCATCCTCAACACCATCGGAAAAAATCCCCACACCAAAAAGGCCATCACAGCCGACACATAATACTTTTTTACATCCATGATCTACTTCATTCGATTGAAATGATGAAACTGAAATTGTAAACAGCGAAGTAATGAAAAGAATTCAAGAAAGAGGAATTACTTAAATGTCATGCAAAGACTCTTCAAGAATTATGCATGATAAGCTTCTCATGTATAATTGCTTTACATGCTAAAAAGGTAATTGAAGTTAAAATTTGTCATCGTACGCCTGTGTTCGTATGCATTGACTCCGGAAGGGCAAAAGAATTTTAGAGTGCCCATGTAAATTTATTGTCGCGTATTAAACTAGCAGACGAAATAAACATATAGTTTTTATGAATTATTTTCTTACACTGTTCTTTGCCAATTCCGCAATCCAATATCAAGTTAATAGTTAAAATTACCCTTAGAATAAAAAAAAGTGCAAGCAATTCATCTCTCTCTGCAGCTTTGTCTTTTAAATCTGGGTTGTAATGAGTGTAATAGTTTCGGCTTTTGACCACCCTATTTATAAAATCTTCTTTTTTCTTAACAATGGGATTCAAAATATCTTCAGTTTCATTGATCAATTCTTCGAGGCGCAACCGCAATTCTGTGAAATATTTGAGATTTTCCTTTAACCACACTTTCATGTCTTGGTCGTCTACCTTATTTAGAATTTCTTGCTTTTTTAATTTGAAATTGGATTTAGCTTTTTCTGAAGCTTCAAAGGTCGTTTTAAATTTTTCAGAATGATATGACTCTGTTGCTTGAGCAATATTTAGGAATTGTGTCACAATAAATTGTTCATCAAGTAAGAGTGAGCTAAAATAGAGTTCAAAGATGTGTTTTAGCTTGTCATTACACTTGAACCAATTATTCACGAATTGATCAGGATTCTGCAGATCGTCTAGACCAAATAAACGATCGTGAATAATTGCACTTTTTCCTCTGTCCGCTTTTTTTACGTTTTCAGAACGCACTACATGCTGTCCATTTGAACCGTCTGTTGAATATACCTTTATAAAGGTGACTGAATTCAAAAAAGTAGTTCCGAATTGTACTAAATTTAATATCGGTGTCAGAAATTTCTCTTCGAAGTCTTTAATATTAATTGGGTTTTCTGGTCTAATATCAACCCACGAATATTCAACGATTGCTTCTTTGTGAGGCAAATCCATCGCGTAATCGGCCTCAGATTCAAATTGAATTTCTGCGCCAGTCACTTTGACTCGCATTTGATTAGACTGCTTTGTCGAAATTGTTGTTAGGTTACTTCTGAAATTTACTTCAACTAGTCGTGGATTTAAGAAGTCGACTAAGTATGTTGCTCCGAAAGTAAATCTTGTGAAAAGGAGTTTTTCGAATTGGTTTTCATGCAAGCCATAGATTAAGTATTTAGCCTTAAATTTTTGCGCGGTTGAGTGCGAAATTCGCCTTTCAAATTCCTGGCAATGAAAAAGAGTTATTGAACCTAAGGTGGGAACTATTTCTCCATAGATTATTCCGTGTTCTGCAAAGTCGCTTGTATCAATGTCTGACTTAAAGGAACCAATTAATGATAAGTAAATTCCACCTTCAACTTTCAATGAGAGTACGCCCTGAATTTTATTGGTTGGATGGCCATGTAACCACCACAGGCCGTGATAAGTTTTATCATCCTCAATTGAAGTCAGATGACTTTTTCCTAGATATCTAGATTGCGTTAACATTTACTAATCGTTTTTTAAATAAGCAACGTTCTCTAGTTTTCATAGCCTATGTCATCAGTTCCTCACCCCGCCCAACCCTCTCGATCCAAACTCCTGTATTGAATTGCTTCAGCGAGATGTTCAATTTTTATTTCAAGGCTTCCCGAAAGGTCAGCAATGGTGCGGGAAACTTTTAAGATGCGATCATAAGCGCGGGCGGATAAACCCAATCGCTCCATCGCAGTTTTTAAAAGTGCTCTTCCTGCATCATTAATTACACACAGATCTTTTACCATGTTGCTTGGCATCATGGCGTTGCAGTAAATATTTTTCTGATCTTTGAAACGCTCACTTTGAATTTCACGCGCACGCACCACGCGCTCGCGTATCTCCGTACTGGTTTCACTTTTTCGCTTGGCTGTCATCTCGTCAAAACTCACCGGCACAACTTCTACGTGTAAATCAATCCGATCGAGTAGCGGGCCGCTCACTTTGCTTAAGTAACGCTGCACAACACCCGGACCGCACACGCATTCTTTCTCAGGGTGATTATAGTAGCCACAGGGGCACGGGTTCATACTCGCAATGAGCATGAAGTTAGCTGGGTAATCAATTGACATTTTTGCACGGGCAATCGTCACGCGTCTTTCTTCCATCGGCTGACGCATCACTTCCAACACGGTGCGTTTGAATTCAGGAAGTTCATCGAGAAACAAAACACCATTGTGCGATAGAGAAATTTCTCCGGGTTGCGGATTACCTCCGCCTCCAACTAACGCAACATCTGAAAT
>CAZECP010000079.1:0-22698 GCA_964510765.1 uncultured Ohtaekwangia sp.
TTTAAAACTGCTTCTCAATATTCTGCAGGAGCGATCGTAGGCAGTGCGTTCATCACGTTGCTGAAGAATTCACAGAACCTGGAAAAAGATATTCATGAATTTGTAAAAAGTATTAAGTCATGATCATTCAGTTTTCAAAATCAGTTTCGTCTGGCGAGAAGGAAGTTATTCTAAATAAAGTACTCGCCCTGGGCTATAAGCCAAGTGAAGTAACCACGCAGTTCGGTCACTATCTCGTGTGCATCGGCAAAAAAGATTTTGATATCCGCCAGCTCGGAAGCTTGCCTGGCATTGCCGACATCCATCGTGTGTCAGACGATTATAAATTGGTTTCACGTAAGTGGAAAGTAAACCGCTCCGTGATTGATCTTGGTGATGGCGTAACGATTGGCGATGGTTCGCTCTCGATTATGGCAGGACCATGCTCCATTGAAAGTGAGAAGCAAGTAGAAGCTACAATCCAACATTTGAAGGCGAACGGTGAGCGCATCATGAGAGGAGGCGTATTTAAGCCGCGCAGCTCTCCGTATGCGTTCCGCGGACTCGGAGTGGAAGGATTGAAGATGTGGTACCAGATCGCGAAAGCGAATGGAATTAAAATCATCAGTGAAGTGATGCAGGTGAGCCAGATTGCGGAGATGCACGATTATATTGATGTGTTCCAGGTGGGCGCACGCAATGCCCAGAATTTTAATTTACTGGATGAACTTGGCAAAGTGGACAAAGCGGTGATGCTGAAGCGCGGAATTTCAGGAACGATTGAAGAACTGCTCTACTCTGCCGAATATGTGTTCTCTGCCGGCAACGAAAAAATACTTTTGTGCGAGCGCGGCATCCGTACCTACGAGCGCGCAAGCCGCAATACATTTGACGTAAATGCGATTCCTATTTTAAAAGAAAAAACACATTTGCCTGTGATTGCTGATCCCTCGCATGGCATTGGCATCCGCGAGTTTGTAGAGCCGATTGCATTGGCAGCAGCCGTAGCCGGAGCAGACGGCATCATTTACGAAACACATCAAAAGCCCGAAGAAGCTTTCAGCGATGGCCAGCAGACGCTTGACTTCAGTGAGTCGGAGAGGTTGATTGGGAAGTTGAGGAGGTTAGCTGATCTACATGTTCTGGCTTGATTTAAAAAGAGTTATCTTTGAAGTATGATCATTGAAAGAACCGATAAAGAAATTATTTTGAGGCTGCCTGTATCTGCGGATGCAAAGTGGGTGGAGCGTGTGATCAATTATTTGAAATTCAAGGAGGCCGTGATGAACAGCAAGGGCACCGAGGAAGAGGCGAATCAATTGGCTGACCAATCCAAGAAAGAGTGGTGGGCTAAGAACAAGAGCCGCTTCATCGAGTGAAGTATATTGGTCTGCTTCTGAGAAAAAATGAATCAAGACTCAGTTATAATTTTTCTTCAAACAGTTTTCAACGAAGAGTTTAGAAATGCCTCCGTTAATGGCTGGTTTCAAACCAATGGTCAGACGAACTCAGGTAATCTAAATAATCTATTTCACTTAGGCACTCGCTATTACGCTCAATCGGAAGATAAAAAGTATTTGCATTTTACTAAGGCAGAAAATGCTGTTAACATTCTTAAGTCTGGTTGTCTTTGGTTGCAGAACTTGAACTCATTTAGCGACAAGTTGGAGTTTAATTTGGCCGCCACGCAACTATTAGGTATGTCAGACGAATCACAACTTGCACTTAAGGACAAGCTTTTTGCTGCATGTTTTACTGAGTTAAATGAGAAGCAAAATATCCACAATGACTTCCCATATCACTGGACTAGGTATTCAAATGAAAGGAAGGGAGTTAGTCTTGAATTTGAATTTGGCCCAAAATATATATTTGACGCACCTGGTGTAGACCCTGTATTGCATGAGTTTTATTATTTAATGAAGGTGCAATATCATCAGGACATTGGGACGGATGAAGTACTTGTGAGACTTAAGAATGAGATTGACAGAATTAAGAGCACCGCTCATTTTAGCACTTCTTCTTTGGCGGAATTCCTATTCCCTCTCCTCTGTGCGCATAAGCGTGAGAAAACGGAGAATGAATCCTATTCGTCTGAAAAGGAGATTAGACTTTTCTATTGCAATTCAATATGCTCAAGAGATTGTGATTTTTACAGTCCTAACACTGAAGAAGATACATTTTCAGGAAGTGCTCAAAATCCCGACAGCCCTTTTCGTCAATTACCCTTTAACACAAGCAAAACATTTTTAAACTTAAAGGCAGTCTATTTAGGCGACAGTGTGACGGACGGCTATAAGTCTTCAATTTCAGAGTTGGCTTCAATGTCAGGGATTCGAGTTATCGAAAAATTATAATGGCAGACAAAAGAACAAACACCAATTTTATGATAAGAAAAATATTATTTTATCTAATGGTATCTACCACGCTATGTTATTCACAACAACCCAGTCAAACTGGCAATATAAAAGGAGTTGTTACCTATAACTCAGAATATGGCGACAGAGCAGATATAGGTGCCAAAATTTTTTTAACAGACAGCTCGTCTCTCTCGCCTTCTATTAACTTATCATCATTAGACACACTTATTGCTTGTTCATTTTATATTGAGCATTATAAGCACGGTAAAGCCAACGAAGAAGAAATGAAAAGGCTGATGAAAAGAAGATATAAGCCAAGCGACTATTTTGAATCCACAAAGAAAAAATTAGCTGAATTTAATTTAGAAGATGACGGAGAAAAGTTCAAGGCTTTAGACAATCGTGCGATTCGACAAAGCATGAATCTATATGAGGACAATAAGTTAAAGGCAGTTGCGGATGGGAACGGCAATTACTCCATAAAAGTCAAACCTGGAACATATTATGTTTTCATTCGATCAAATAATAGAAAGTCAATTTCAATTACTGAGGTAAGTGGAAAAGTCTACTATAAAAAAATCAAGGTAAAGATAGATGATGAAATAAATGTCAGCAAAAATTTTTATTGAACGATTTCCAACACCGAGCCCCCAGAATACCGGCCTCTCGGGAATAAACCCAAACCATTTCTTGTCAAATCTGTTCCTTACAGGAAATAAATTCTTCCGTACTTCGTCTTTGAATTAAATCCCTTGCCATCATGCCTGAAGTAGTTTTACAAGCCGAGTCGTTAACAAAAATTTATCAATCGGGGGAGAAGAAGCTCACCGTGCTGGACCAGGTATCGTTCTCGGCTGAGCAGGGTACAAGCCTTTCCATCATCGGGCCGAGCGGCAGCGGCAAGACTACTTTGCTCGGGCTTTGTGCCGGGCTGGATATTCCCACCAGCGGCACCATTGCCCTCATGGGTTTGAAACTGAACGCCATGAGTGAAGATGACCGCGCGTATGTTCGCAATCAGTATGTTGGTTTTGTGTTTCAGAATTTTCAGTTGCTGTCCACACTCACTGCGTTGGAAAATGTGATGGTGCCCCTGGAGCTGCGCGGTGAGAAAAATATTTTACCGAAAGCAAAAGAACTTTTAGGTCGGGTGGGGTTAGGCGATCGCACGCATCATTATCCTTCCCAGTTGTCGGGCGGAGAGCAGCAGCGCGTGGCTATTGCGCGGGCTTTTATTTCATCGCCACGAATTTTGTTTGCCGATGAACCTACCGGAAATCTCGATGAAGAAAATGCACAACAGGTGACAGAGCTTCTTTTTGAGATGAACCGCCAGGAGAAAACAACTCTCATTCTTGTCACTCATAATCTTGAACTCGCACAAAAAACAGAGCGCATTCTCCGCATGAAAGGCGGCAAACTAATTTCAGATTCAAAACTTCAGATTGCCTAATCTTACAATCTCTCAATCATCCAATCTTCCAATAAAGTGATCGAATACATCATCAAATTAAAACGCAAGACCAACAACATCCTGAAAGATCGTTGGGTGTGGCGCATGGCCTGGCGCGATGGACGACATAATTTGTCGCGGTTGTCGCTGTTCATGGCATCACTCATCACGGGCATTGCTGCGGTGGTAGCGATAGGTTCGTTGAATTATTCGATGCAAGATGAACTCGATCGCAATGCAAAAGAATTGCTTGGAGCCGATCTTGTCATCAACGGAAATAAAAAATTTGACAGCGCCTGGACTCGTCTCCTCGACACTACAAAATATAAGCTGGCTAAAGATGCCGACATGGCTTCGATGGTGATGTTCATTAACTCAGGCCAATCGCGGTTGGTGAAGGTGACTGCATTGCAAGGTGCATTTCCTTTTTATGGCGAGATGCAAACACAACCATTGAATGCCTATCAATTGGTGCAGACCGGAAAGTTCGTGATGATGGATGAATCGCTGGCGAGCCAATACAATGTTAGCTCAGAAGATTCCATCAAAGTGGGAACGAAGATGTTCAAGATGGCCGGCATCGTGAAAAAAATCCCCGGTGGTGGAGGATTGACTTCAACGTTGGCTCCAGCCGTTTATATTTCATTGCCAGCACTTGATTCTACAGGGCTTGTGCAATTCGGTAGCCGCGTGGGTTACAGCATTTATGTGAAAACAAAATCTGACAAGGAGACGGAAGCGTTGATTAAAGAAGCCGAACCACTCGCAAAGAAGTTAGGAAATTCAGTTGAGACAGTGCAACGAAGGAAGGAGGGACTGGGCAGAAGCTTTGAGGGCGTGTATCGTTTCTTCTCATTGCTGGCGTATATGGCGTTGGTGCTGGGTTGTGTGGGTGTGGCCAGTTCCGTTCACATTTACGCACGCGAGAAGCGCGAGGAGGTGGCAATGCTTCGATGCATAGGTTCATCAGGCTGGCAGGCGTTCAATATTTATTTCATCCAGGTTTTTATTCTTGGAATTGTGGGCAGCGTGGTCGGTGCGTTGGTGGGTATGGGTATTCATCAAATCATTCCTATTGCCTTCAAGGAATATTTGCCGTTGAATTTGCAGTTCACGGTTTCGTTGCGTGCCATTGGTGAAGGTGTTTTGATTGGTGGGATTGTGTCAGTATTATTTACGGTTCTTCCGTTGATCGCAGTGCGGTTTGTTCCGCCACTGTCGGTACTCAGAACTGATTTTAATCCCGGAAGAATTTTTTCTAAAACAAAGCTGGTGGTGATTATTCTCATCGTGCTGTTTCCATTCCTGGCAGCTACTTACCAAACGAAAAGTTTTGTGAATGGTGCTTTGTTTACGCTTGGTATCGGAGCCGCACTTGGCTTGCTTACTCTAGTGGCGATGGGTTTGCTTTATCTGGTGAGAAAGTTTTTTCCTTCGAACGCATCTTTCATTTTCCGCCATGCGCTTTCAAATCTATTCCGACCCAACAATCAAACACGTGTGTTGATGGTAGCAATCGGACTAGGCGCGTTTATTATTTCAGTCTTGAATGTGATTGAATCGAGTTTGCTGAACCAGGTGGAGTTCAAAGGCAACAGCAACCAATCCAATACCATTTTATTCGACATCCAGTCTTCACAGAAAGACGGAGTGGTTAAACTGATTGGTGATAACAAACTTCCATTGAACCAACTCGTGCCCATCGTCACCTGCCGTTTGCAGTCATTGAAAGGAAGGACCATTGAAGACATTCAAAAAGATACCATCGATATTCCAGAGTGGGCGCTCACACGCGAGTACCGGGTTACGTACCGCGATAGTTTGATTGGCTCTGAGGAGTTGATCAAAGGCGGTATGCATCATTTTGAAAATGGTAAGAAGGACTCTGTGTGGGTTACCATTTCGGAGGGAATCAACGAAACACTGCGGTTGAAGGTGGGTGATTCACTTTCGTTCAACGTGCAAGGGGTGAGCATGCGCGCCCGCATAGCCGGCATTCGCAAAGTAGATTGGCCGAAAGACCCGCCTAACTTTATTTTTGTTTTCCCGAAAGAAGCATTGTCAACTGCCCCGCAAATTTGGGTGGCTACTACTAAAGTGGATGAACAACAACAGGCATCTAAATTTCAACAGGCGTTGGTGCGCGATTTCCCGAACGTGTCGTTGATCGATTTGAGATTGGTGTTGAGGACGGTGAATGAATTGTTTGATAAAATCGGATTGGTAGTTCGCTTCCTCGCGTTGTTCAGCATCATCACCGGTTTGGTTGTGCTTGCCGGAGCGGTGATCAACAGTAAGTTCGTTCGCATCAAGGAAAATGTATTGCTACGCACAGTAGGAGCAAGGACACATCAGATTACGAAGATTACTTTGATTGAATATGGCTACCTTGGATTGTTCAGCGCAATCACTGGATTTATTCTTTCGGTAGGCGGAGGATATCTTCTTACGAAATTCTTTTTCGAAGTGACATTTGCAGTTGACTACTTTGAATTGTTGATCATCGGAGTTTGCGTAGTGTTGCTTACAGTTTTTATTGGATGGATCAATTCAAGGGAAGTGATTAATAGTTCTCCCCTTCAAGCTTTGCGAAGAGAGTCGTGATTTAGTTTCACGCAAAGGCGCAGAGACACTAAGTCAATAAATTTCTTTGCGACTTAGCGTCTTTGCGTGAAATGAATTTATTTCTTCTCTTCCAATTTCTTCACCGCATCCACCTGATCTTGTCTCAAAGTCGGATACTTGATATTAAGTTGCTCCAGATAGGTTTTGTACTTCAATGGGTTGTAGTAGAAGTTCTTCAATTGTGGTTTGAAAGTATTCATGATCTCCTTGTTAAGAAAAGTGGCGGGCACGTCTTTATCGCTGATGAAAGGTTCGTACTTGATGTCTTTCGTTTGCACGTTCTTGAAATAGTCCCACGCATCGTTCAGAACTTTTGGATTCAAAAATAAATCAACGAGTGTCATGGCTTCTGCTTTCGCTCCGGCTACTACTCCTTTGTGCGCGATTGGCGTTGCCATCGAAATCGCGTTGCTCCAATGATGGCCTGGAAGATTCGGAATGTTGGAAGGATAGCCCAGCACAATCGTAGGTACGTTCCAGGAAATGTCTGCAATATCATCAGAGCCACCGCCCATCGCAGCAAGGTAACGGCCGTTGATTAACACAGGCTCCACCGGAGTAGGAAGACTCACGGTATCCACTTTGTTGGCAAGTCCTTCTATCTTCTTTGATTTCATTTCAATCTGGGTTGCCTTGGCTAACAATTGATCTTCCGATGACCACTGCGGTAATCCCACTTGCTTGTAGTTGTTATACATCGCTTCAGCCAATGCTTTGTTAAAGTGGCCGGGCCAGGCGGAACCAAGAATCTGATAGGAGAATTTTGTGTCCGTCATTGTCGAAGCGCCTTCCGCCATCTTAATCCCTGTTTCAAAAAGTTTTTTGATACTTGGATAAGTTCTATCGCGGAAGTAATACCACACCGATGCTTTCGATGGAACCACGTTGGGTTGGTCGCCACCATCCGGAATCACATAATGGGAGCGTTGCGTTAGTTCAAGATGTTCGCGTTTAAAATTCCAACCGATGTTCATCAGCTCAACTGCATCCAACGCACTGCGTCCTCGCCAGGGTGCGCCTGCAGCGTGGGCGGCTTGTCCTTCAAAAGTAAATTTCACCGACACCATTCCATTGTATCCGGCATCGCCATAGCCTACGCTCAAATTGTCGTTTACGTGCGTGAAGATGCAAGCATCAACGTTCTTGAAATAACCTGCACGAACGTAATATGCTTTGGAGCCGAGTTGCTCTTCGGCAATCCCTGGCCACATCATGATTGTTCCTGAAATTTTTTCGCGCTCCATGATTTTCTTCATCGCGAGAGCAGCAATGATATTCAATGCCTGACCTGAATTATGTCCTTCGCCATGTCCGGGCGCGCCTTCTACAATCGGATCATGATACGCAACTCCGGGTTTCTGCGATGCTTTTGGAATGCAGTCCACATCCGAACCTAATGCAATCACTGGCTTACCATTCCCCCATGTCGCGATCCAACTGGTTGGAATTCCAGCTACTCCTTTTTCAATTTTGAACCCGTTCTTCTCAAGCAATGAAGTTAAGTAAGCTTGCGTCTCCACTTCCTGAAATCCAAGTTCAGAAAAGCTAAAAAGCATGTCGTTGATCTGCTGACCAAGGGCAGCATTCTTTTCTACTTCCTGGGCTATTTCAGCTTTTAGTTTTGAAATCTGTGCGGTATTGGTTTGCGCCAATACAGTAAGTGAAAAGAAGATGGCGAGGCAAAAGAGTAGGGTGTTTCTCATAGTAAAAATTTTAGGTTACTAAATTTAGAATTTTAGTTGATGACAGCAAGACGAAATTATTTCAAGTCGAAAAGTTCTTTGGACACTAACGGTCAATCGGATGAATGCCAAACTAAAAATCAATATCTTTGAGGTTGGTTTTACAAACGAGGGTTTTAAATGTTACCGCGGCAAGCCGATTTGTATTAAACAAGAATGAATAGTGTGAATGACCTTCGTGCATTTTTAGTTTGCCTGCTTCTCTGCGCGAGTGCATTCTTTAACGCCCGTGCGCAATATGCCAGTGATTGGATTAATTTCAATCAACAGTATTTTAAAATCCCGATCTCAAAGGAAGGCGTTTATAAACTTAGCTATTCTGATTTGCAGTCGGCAGGCTTTCCGGTAAATGCTGTGGATCCACGCTTTATTCAACTTTTTCATCGCGGGCAGGAGCAGGCGATTTATGTGAAAGGTCAGGCCGATGCCGTCTTCAACTCGTCTGACTTTATTCAATTTTATGGAAGGAAAAATGATGGAACGCTCGATGCTATATTATACAAACCATCTTCTGCACAGCCGCACTCGTATTATAACCTTTTCAGCGACACCACTGCCTACTTTTTAACATATGCATTGTCTCCACCGCGCGGTGCTCGTATGGACTCTGTGCAACTGGTGAATGTGAACAATCTTCCGGCCGAGGCATATCAATATTCAACAAGGCTTTTGCTCCTTTCCAATAATTACACGGCAGGCTACACTAAAAATGATTTTACCCAAGCCACTTATTTTGACACAGGTGAAGGATGGACAGGAACATTTCTCCGACAAGGTCAACAGACTGATTACACCATCGATTCTGTTTATAACCCGGTTCAATCGGCTGGCAATCCTCAAATTGAAATCCAACTGATGGGTTTGGACAATATCAGCCACAACATTGATATCCTCGTAGGGCCAACTCTTCGAGCACTTTCGTCTGTTAGCTTCTTAGGGTTTACTACGTATAAAATTAATGCTGAACTGAATTGGAGCGATGTAGCTCCCGATGGCACTATTCGGGTGCGTGTGTCAGCGCAGAGTGCTACTACCAATCGATGGCAGGCAAGTGTGAACTATATCAAAGTCACTTTTCCCCAAAGTTTTGATATGAGCGGTGTGAAGAAAAAGAAAATGACTTTGGAGACAAAGGCTTCCGGACAGTCTTTCATTTCACTATCCAATGCAAACAGCGGAATGCAGTTGTGGGATATTACCAATGAACTCAATATTGTAAGAGTAATTCCCGCCAGTACGGGAAGCACCGTGTCGGCTTTAGTGACAGGCACCTCTGTTTCAAAAACAATGCTCGCATTTGCGAATACCATTCACCCTCAAATATTTCCGGTTACTTTTCGTTACATTGATCCTTCCTTGAGCGACTACATTGTGATAAGCAACAGATCGCTGATGAAACCTGCCTCCGGTTATTCAGATGTTGTAAAGGCGTTTGCCGGATATCGCGCCTCGCAGGCGGGTGGAAATTACGACACCCTTGTGGTAACTGTTGATCAGCTTTATAATCAATTTAACTATGGAGAAACTTCTCCTGCCGCGATTTATCAATTCATGAAATGGATGACGGAGAAGGGTTCTCCAAAATATTTGCTTTTGCTTGGCAAGGGAAAAGACATTAATGCATTCTCTCCTTATTCACGGCTTCCGCTTCGGGCGGATGAAAGCTATGATCTCGTTCCTTCAGCCGGTTACCCTGGTGGCGACCATGCCTTTACAGCAGGTTTAAATGGAACTACTTATGAGCCGGGTGTGCCAACGGGTCGGTTGCCGGTAACGTCAGCTTCACAGGTGGCAGCTTATTTAAACAAAGTGATCGAGTTGGAAAATAAACCGATGCAACCTTGGGCGAAGGAATTATTGCACCTCAGTGGTGGTTTTCATGACGCTGCCGAACTTCAGTTGTTTCGTTCTTTTGTTGACGGGTTCAAAACCATTGCCGAGGGTATTTATTTAGGTGGCCACGTCACCACCAAATCAAAAAGCGATGTTGGCCTTGAATTTATTAATGTGGAGGACAATGTGAACAAAGGTGTAAACCTGGTTACTTTTTTTGGACACTCGTCTTCTTCGGCAACCGATCTTGATATTGGTTTTGTAACTGATCCGGTTTTGGGGTATAACAATCCCGGTAAGTATCCTGCATTTTTGATTAACGGATGTAACACGGGAACAATCTTTACAGACCAAACTACTTTTGGTGAGGATTGGCTATTGGCCGCAGGAAAAGGAGCCAGGAATTTTTTGGCGAGCACTTCTTTTAGTTACGAAGGTATCACGCGAGACTACACAACACAGTTTTATCAAGTGGGATTTGCTGATTCTGTTTTTATTAAAAGAGGAATAGGAGACATTCTTAAGGAATCGTGCAGAAGATTTCTGAACACTCATCCGAATGATATTTACTACAGTGCTATTGTTCATCAAATGACATTGACGGGCGATCCGGCACTTAAACTTTTTGGAACAGCACTCCCGGATTATTCAGTTGATAATAGTTCTCTGTCTCTTGTCTCGGTAGATGCGAAACCAATTACTTCCATCAGTGCTTCTTTTGATTTGAAAATAATTGTGAAAAACCTGGGGGCGGTTAACGCCAATCCAATTAAAATTAGGGTGACGCGAACATTCAACGACAATTCAATAAGGACCTATGATTCCACGTATTCTCCGGTTTATTATGTGGATACACTTTTGTTCAGGATTAACAACGAAAAGAGCATCAATGGTTTTGGGAATAATTCATTTGCCGTGATGATCGACCCACTGAATGAAATCAAGGAATTGTCAAAAGCTAACAATTCAACATCATTAAATTATTTCATTCCATCCAATGGAACTTTGAATTTGTATCCTGCTCCATTTGGAATTGTGTCCTCAAACAATGTAAACTTCCTTTTCCAGGATACGAACTTGCTTGGTGGACAGAGAAACTTCCAACTGGAAATCGATACTACTAAAGCATTTAAAAGCCCTTTTGTCATCAGCCAACAAGTTTCAGCAAAAGTATTGGCAAAGAAAAGTATTGCACTTCTTTCAACAGATTCTACTGTTTATTTCTGGCGAACAAAACCAGTTAAGCAATCAGCTTCCGATAGCGCAGACTGGACAGTGTCATCATTCATTTACATCAACAATAGTCCGGAAGGTTGGGCGCAAACTAAATTTGATCAAACCATTTCCAATTCAACAGATGGTTTGACCCCGAACCCAATCACAAAGACTTTTGATTATCTGCAATCACAGTCAACCATTGATGTGAAGTCGATTGGCAGCAGTAGCCCTTCATCATACACCGATGCATCAATTAAAGTGGATGGTATTGAATACAATCTCTCTATTCAAGGTTTACAGTGCAGAGTAAACACAATCAATCTGATGGCATTCAATAAATCTTCCCTGGTGCCTTACCCGGGGATTGATTTCCCTTATCTCGATCTTCGCAGCTGTGGTCGCCAACCGAAAGTGATTAACAGCTTTACTTTTGCTGAAATGGAAACAGGTAATGGTGATGACCTCTTCCAATGCATTGATAATATTTCGCAAAGCGATTCGGTGGTACTTTTTACCATTGGTGATCCAAATTTCGCTTCGTGGTCAGCCAATTTGAAGGATAAGCTAGGTAACTTAGGAATTTCAACTGCGCAAATAACATCATTGCAAAATGGGGAGCCGGTAGTAATTTTTGCGCGCAAAGGGGCAGCAGCAGGAACGGCTTCAATATTCCGATCGGCCACCGCTCCGGCTGTAAATCAGGATATGTCGGTGAGCAAGAGTATGACAGGCAGATATACTTCCGGTAAAATAAAATCGGTAGTCATAGGCCCTGCTCGTGCGTGGGTTAAATTTGTACCGCAGGTTACAGATGTTCAGGCTTCTGATGTTTATGGTTTCTCAATTTATGGAATTGATCTGTCTGGTGCAGAAACTGTTTTGTATTCCAATGTGAAAACAAATTTGGATTTGTCTTCGGTGAGTGCAATTGTTTACCCGCAACTTCGGATTGAGGTGATCATGCAAGATGATGTGAATCTCACCGCTGTGAATCTTAAAAAGTGGTTTGTGTTTTTTGAAACAGTAGCAGATGGTTTGTTGTATTACGATGGCTCAACGGATCAGCAAGTAGTGCAGGAAGGTGAAAGGTTTTCGGGTAACTACGGTTTTGTCAATATCTCCAACAAACCATTTTATGATTCTCTTCAGGTAAACACTTCGGTTGTTATCACCGGCAAAGGAAGTGACGATAAACAATTCAAAATCAAGGCCCCTTTACCCGGAGACACTACGAAGTTTGAAATCAATATCGATACATTTGGCAAAGCCGGATTGAATGATGTCTTGGTTTACGTGAATCCTAAAATTCAACCGGAGCAATTTTACGAAAACAATTTGATTGATCTTGTTCAGTATTTGAATGTTAAGGCTGATCATGCAGCCCCGGTTCTTGATGTAACCGTGGATGGTCGCTATTTACAGAATGGTGATTTTGTTTCCTCTAATCCTAAAATTAGAATCTCACTGCATGATGAAAATAAATATCTCTTTGTCACCGATACATCGAAGGTGACAGTGTTATTGAGCTATCCCTGCGTTTCTGCAACTTGTGGGTTTACGCGGATCAATTTCAGTAGAAATGATGTGAGCTGGTCGCCCGCTTCGACAAGCGAAGATTTTAAATTTGATTTCTCCCCCTCCGGTTTGCCCGAAGGAACGTATGTGCTACAAGTGATTGCATCTGATGCCAGTGGAAACAAGAGTGGAGCTACCCCTTATGAGATTTCCTTCGTGGTAAAAAATGAAACAACGCTAGCCTTGAGTTCGGTTTTCCCGAATCCATCAACAGGAATTTTTAATTTTAATTTTGTTTTGTCAGGCAATGTGTTGCCTGAAGATTTCTCTCTTCAGATTTTTTCTTCAGATGGAAAAATGATCGGTGATTTTTCAAAGCAGGAGATTGTCAATTTTAATATTGGAACGAATACACTCTCCTGGCAGGCAGAGACAGGTTCTGGTATCCTGATCTACCGCCTCAACATTTCTGCGAATGGTAAATCGGTTTCTCAAAGCGGGAAACTGGTTATAATTCGTTAGCAAATTTTTGATGAACTATTAAGTTTAAAGTGAAGACAGATCACATTTATCCTTAAAACATCTAAGTAAAGATTAAGAAAACTGCCCTGAAACAATAAGACCTATTTCATGTTCACGGTCTTGGTTCGCTTTCTTTCAAATAAGCGGATGTGCCTTGCACCAACGGGAATATCGATGAGGTATTTATTTCCCTTGGCCCATATTTTATGAGTCTTGGGTTTCACCACTTTCGTTCCTTTGGCGGACTTGCAAGCAGTAAACAAAGAGATCAACAATATCGGAATCAGGAGACGCACGTTGTTTTCAGGAACTTAAAAATAACGCTTATTCTGAAAGTATCTTTTCTTTGAAGTGATTGTTTTGCTATGAACATAAAAAAATGCCGGGTGTTGGCCCGGCATGTATTCGTTGAAAAGAGTTTCGATTCTTAGTCGTTTCTTCTGCTGTATCCACCACTGCGGGCAGGACGCTCTTCGCGAGGACGAGCTTCATTTACAACAAGGTTCTTTCCAAGGAAGTCGCGGCCATTCAATTCATTGATAGCTGTACGACCAGCGTTGTCATCACTCATCTCTACAAAGCCAAAACCGCGGCTGCGCTGAGTTACTTTGTCCATGATGATCTTTGCAGAGTTCACATCACCAAACTGCGAAAAGAGCTCTTTCAATTGTTCCTCGGATGCCTTCCAGGGAATGTTTGCTACATAAATGTTCATTTTAGAAAATAATTAAGTTTTAAATGTTCTTGCTAATTAATAAGGCCAGACTGACAATAGACAAAGGTGATTGGATTGAATACTTTCAGGTAGGAATTATTTCATTAACCTTCAAAGGTAATAATAAAAATTAAATTACAAACAAATGATTTTTGAGCGATTTTGAATAAAAATAAAAAAGCCCTGCTTTTACAGGGCTCTCATTGTGAATTCTTTATAGTTATTCGGCTACAACCTTCACCTGAATGTAGTGCTTTACCTCCTTATGAAGGTCAAGCAGTGCGCTGTAAGTGCCGAGTTCCTTAGGCTGTTCTTTGAAGCTGATTTTCTTGCGATCAACATCAAATCCCTTTGCCTTCAGAGAGTCACTCACTTGCAAAGCTGTTACTGCACCGAAAATCTTTCCGGTTTCACCAGCTTTTGTGCCAATCTCTACAGTCAGTTCGCCAATTTTAGCAGCCAAAGCTTCCGCATCTTGCTTGATCTTGGCCGCCTTGTGTGCAGCCTGACGGATTTCTTCTGCTACCTTTCTTTTGTTTGACTCATTGGCAATCAAAGCTACTCCATTAGGAATAAGATAATTCCTTCCGTAGCCTGCCTTTACTTTTACCGTGTCATTTTTGTAACCGAGCCCTGTTACGTCTTGTTTCAAAATTACTTCCATAGTAGTTACAAGGTTTAGGTTATTTCATTTGGTCAGCCAGGTAAGGAAGGATAGCAATGTGGCGTGCTTTCTTCACGGCCTGTGCTACTTTCTTCTGGAACTTCCAGCTCGTGCCGGTAAGTCTGCGAGGAAGGATCTTGCCTTGCTCGTTGATAAATTTCAAAAGGAAGTCAGGATCTTTGTAATCGATGTACTTGATTCCGTTCTTCTTGAAGCGGCAGTATTTTGGTTTAATTTCTGCGCGCTTTACAGGTTCATTCATCAGTGTCATGCTTCGGCCCTCTCTCTTTTAGTTGCAACAACTTTTTTAGTGCGATTGAATTCGCCTTTGCGTCTGCGCGCATTGTATTCAACTGCGTATTTGTCAAGCGCTGTAGTAAGGAAGCGCATTACTGATTCGTCTCGTCTGAATTCAGTTTCCAGTGTATTGATGATACCTGTGTTCTCTGTCGTAAATTCAATGAGGTTATAGAATCCGGTTGACTTGTTTTGGATGGGATAGGCCATCTTTTTCAAGCCCCAGAACTCCTTGTTGATCACTTCGCCTTTGGCTTTGCTGATCACCTTCACGAACTTTTCGACAGTATCCTTTGCCTGGTCTTCAGACAAAACGGGATTTAAAATGAATACCGTCTCGTAGTTTTTCATGGTTTAACAATTGTTTTTTTAATGGGCTGCAAAGATATGGAATGGGATTTTATTGGCAAAATCCAAGTTAAACTTGAATTTGAGCCAGTAAAACTGTGTTTTTGCGCCAGGAATCAACTTTTCAGTTTCTGGGATTCAAAGTAATCAGATAATACCCAATCAAAAGATCAGCATCCGGACGGAACGGATGGTTATATATGGTGACTTCGTACGTGTTTTCAGTTTCAAAATGCTCACCTTCAATGTAATTTGAATTTAACCTTTTCGATTCGACCACATATTGGTAATCATACCAACCTTGTTTGATAAATTGTTGACTTTGATACATGCCCGTTGCCGGGTTAAAAGTCATACGATTATCTGGGCTTCGCGTGAAACTATTGAAGCGACCAACCACATACACTTCGCCATCTATCTGTGCGTCTGTTTTTAAATTGAAATTCACAAACAAATAATTCCCCGTAATGTAGCCTTCGCCATAGTCCACATTCTCGGCCACATAGTTGCCATCAAGATCCTTGTATTGAGCGTAAGCATTATCGGTGCGGGGTTTATCAATAGCTACATCTAGTTCATAAGGTTTTTTGGATTTGTCGATGCGACCAGTGTTTTGACCAGGATAGGTAAGCGATCGAAAATCTACAAACCGAAATTCATTGCCACCTGAAAACTGTTTGCTTTCGTCAAGGAATTTATATTCCAATTCGCTCTGATCATCACGCACGAAACTTGGAGTGAGGTTGTACTTCGCATTATCCCAGCGCTGGTTTTGGCGCATGTTCACATGCACTGTTTCAAGCGGATTCAAAATCTGGATGTCACCATAATCCAAAACAAAATTGAATTGTTGGTTGCTGCGATTGAGCGAACCACTTCCCAAAAATTGATCGTCTTTTGTAAGGCCGACCTGGTTGTCAAAAATCATCATCCGTTTTGAGATGATCAGATCGCTTTTGTCGTTTCTATAAACAATCAACAAATAATTTCCTGGATACTTAACAGGAGGCACGGCAAACCGGTAATGAAAGTAACGGATATAGGTATTGCTCGATTGAGCGTAATCCGTTATTGGATATTCATTGTAGTTCTCCATGAAGTCAAGGTCGGAGAGGTTGGATTTTGTCCAATCCCAGTTGCAATGGATTAATTTTACGTAATAATTATTCCGGTTATCCTGAAGGTCATCAAATTCCAGGAGGAGATTTTGCTGGCCAATGGAAGTAGCTGAAGGCTGAAGGAAATCCTGGTTGCCACCCGCATTTGGATAAAGCTGAACCGTTTTTATTTGGTTTTCGTACACCTGATCCATAAACGAAAGTTCTTTCTGCGAAAAGCAGGAAATAGAAATGATAAACAACAGGGAAGCAATAGTTACTCTCATATTTTCAAAGCTACAATATTCATTTAATTGTAATTCCAACTTTATATATTAAGATAGTGTCTATCCTCACAGACCGCAAGCATGCTTGGTGAAAAGGAACTGGTAAGCAAATGTGCCAAAGAAGACAGAGTGGCTCAAAAGGAGCTATACAATTCGTATGGCCGGAAGTTATTTGCTGTGAGCTTGCGATATGCTAAAAACGTTGAGGAAGCCGAAGATATTTTGCAGGAAGGC
The DNA here is from genome assembly GCA_964510765.1 of uncultured Ohtaekwangia sp. Lineage (GTDB taxonomy): Bacteria > Bacteroidota > Bacteroidia > Cytophagales > Cyclobacteriaceae > ELB16-189. The sequence goes on from CAZECP010000079.1 coordinate 16,887, forward strand.
TTCATTAAGATTTTCAAACACATCAAAAATTTCCGGTTTGAATCTCAGCTCAGCACATGGATGACGCGAATTGTAATCAACACTGCGCTTAACCACCAACGTCAAAAAATGTATTTGCTGCCAATGGTGGATGTGGAGAAAGCCCGCCTCGAAGAAGATGAAGACGTGAGCCTGGCGGATTTTCATTTGAGTGAGTTGATTCAGATAGTGCAGAGCTTACCGGATGGTTGCCGTATTGTGTTTAACCTTTTTGCTATCGAAGGTTATGGACATAAAGAGATAGGTGAGATGCTTGGCATCAGTGAAGGTACATCGAAGTCGCAGTATAACCGGGCGAAGAGTTTATTGAAAGCAAAGTTGGAAGCCGAAAGGAAACGACATGGAAGATACAGGGAAACAAAAATTTGAACAGAGCTGGCGCGAGGCGATAGGGAGTGCAAATGTTGCCCCTCCTGAAAACGTGTGGACAGGAATTGAGCAGCAGCTTGACAATGACTCGATGAGAAAGAGGGTGGTCTTCTATCAGCGTCTGGCGGCAGCAAGTATTTTGTTTGCATTTCTTGCAGGAGCTTACGGTCTTTACTGGCGCGATCAGCACAATGCACAACTTGCGGAGATTAAAACTGCTCAGATTAAAAACCAGGATCAGAAGGGAAGCGCAACGAATTCAAAGACCGAAATAGCGAAGATTCAAAATTCAAAAAAGAAGGATGAAAATTCAAAGACTTCGATTTCCGAAAATCTGAGTCCGGAAAATAAATCTCCGGAGAAGAATGATGTTGCCTCCGATAATTCGAATCCTCCTGTTGAAGGTTTTCAAAAAGTAAAGGCAAAAGTGAATGATGAGTACACATTTGAAACAAAGCAAAATTCACAAAAACAACAACGGCTAATTCTTTCAGATAATAAAATTGCTTCGCTTGTCAATCAGGATATTGAACACGAGGCTGAATTAAATCGCCAAGGTTTTTTTGGGAGTATTTCTCAACAGATTGAATCTCCTCCTTTTTTTGACATCAATTTAAAGGGCAAACCTCAGAATGTTGAGCTGGTGCGGAAACTTCCCGCCATGCCTGCTGTATTTTTGAATCGCGAAAATGAAACGAAGTTTGGAGAGAAATGGTGGGCGGCTGCCGGTGCATCAGCCGGAAGTTATAATCCAAACTATTCAAATTCTTCTTTCATGGCGGCAAGTAATGCCTACTCCCCTGGAGTGTCGTCACTTCTTCCAGCAAGCACACCATCCAACCAAGGCACATCGTACTCTGTGATGTTAACAGCTGCTCATCGTGTTTCAAAACGTTGGATAGTACAATCGGGAATGCAGTATATGGCAAGATCAATTGATTACACTTCCAATTATACAGGCTTTGCAGGGAATAAGATGGTAGCTTCTGTTGCAGATTATGCAACATTGAATTCTACGCAAGTGGCGGTTTCATCCCCCTATCAGTTGCAGAGCCGTAGCGAATATATCTCTATTCCACTTCAGGCTGGTTATGTTTTAGTGGATCGGAAATTCAGTCTGCTTCTCAACTCCGGAATTTCTTCCGACATATTTATCAGGAATACACTTACAGATTTAAGTGGTCAGCGCTCCTCCTATTCAGAAAGTGGCGGTCAAACTTCCCCGTATCGCACATTTATCTGGAGTGCATTGGCTAGTGCAGAACTGAGTTATAAAATGGGCCCTCACTATCGGCTTGCACTGGTGCCAGGCTTGCGTTATTCTTTAAATCAAGTGATGAAATCGGACCAGGCTACCCAAGGCAATCCGATGATTTGGGACATCGGATTCAGATTCAGGTATATTTTTAAATAGTTTTTGAAACGCACATCAAAACAAACAAACCATGAAAAATTATCTGCACCAAAAAATGTTACAGCAAAATGCAGTGACATTTTTATTGTTGACATTGGTTGGCTTCATAACTGTCGATTGCTCTGACAAATGCACAGTGAAGCACACTTATACTTATTACGAGCCGGTTTATCAGACCACTGCTCAAATCAAAGCTGAAACGGGAGTGAAGTCAGCACAGCCGCTTGGTCAACCGGGAAAAATTTATTTCAAGGATCAGACTCTTTTTGTTAATGAGGTTGGTAAAGGTATTCACTTGATTGACAACCTTGATCCGGCAAATCCAAAGCCCTTAGCTTTTATTAATATTCCTGGCAATTATGATCTTGCCATAGTTGGAAACACACTCTATGCGGACAGTTATATTGACCTTGTGCTTTTTGATATATCAAATCTTACTACTATAAAGGAAGTAAAGCGAATAGAAAATTTTTTTAATAATTATAACTCGTATGGATTTTATGCAGATACGCAGCAGGGTGTTGTAACCTCCTGGGCAAAAGTAGGCAAAGTTGATGTGTCGGAAAGTGATTGCAGTTTCTCGCAAATGCAACAAGTGAATTCATGGGGTGGCGTCTTCTATGACAAAGGCATTGCATTTTCTTCAAGTGGCCCCACGGCTCAAACCCTTGCGGCAATTGCTCCGTCACAAACAGGAATTGGCGGATCGATGGCCCATTTTACAATCGCAAAAAATCATTTATATGCAATTAACGGTTCTGTGATGGCAATTGCTGATGTTACCAATCCAGCACAACCTGACCGCAAAGCAGACATTAACTTAGGTTGGTGGCCGGAGACTTTGTTCCCGACAGAAAAGAATTTGTTTGTGGGTACACGCGCAGGTATGTATATCTATGATCTCGCTACACCCGATGCCCCATCCTTGGTAAGCCAATACGAACACATTTCTAGTTGCGACCCTGTTGTTGTGGAAGGAAATTATGCATTTGTGACTTTGTATGATGGGGATATTTGCCACATGGGCACTAATGAATTGCAAGTGATTGATATCAGTGATTTAAAAAATCCTACTTTGTTGAAGAAATACCAAATGACAAACCCACATGGACTTGGTATTGACAACAGCACGCTTTTTATCTGTGACGGAAGCGATGGTTTGAAGATATATAATGCTGCAGACGTGAATGCGATTGACGCTCATTCCATTGTAAATTATTCCGGGATGGACGCTCTTGATATTATTCCATTCAATAAAGTTGCCATGATGATTGGTAAGAATGGATTGTATCAATACGATTATTCAGACCTGAAGAATATCAAGCTGCTCAGTAAGTTGGATATAATTCCCGCAAACTAAGTTGATTGCTTTCAATTTTTGAATTTGAATTATGAAAAGCTGTCTCACCTTTTTTTGCGTATTGAATTTTTATTTAGCTTGTTCACAGACTGACTATGATGCGGACTCTACACGGTATACACCCATTACCAAAAATGCAAAGGTCAAGGAGAAGGCCATGGATTTGCGCGCTTCAAATAAAGCAGTAGAATACTTTTTTAATGTTCAATTTGGTTCACTGGTGGGTTGCAACGACTGCGGCACGGGCAAAGATTTTACCTTCAATACAGCAACACAACATGGCGTTCTCATCGGAAAGAAATTCCGTACTAGCCTTGGACTCGGATTTGATTCTTATTTGAATTGGCAAACGCTTCCGCTCTTTGCCTCAGCCAGCTGGGACTTGATTGGCAATCGAAATTCAAATGCACTCTTTGTGCAATTAAGCTATGGCTGGGCTCACCCTTGGTTTGTACGAACCAGCCAATATGCCTACTTCAACACGGATCCATATACATCAGTGGATGGAGGCCGTATGATCAATCCTCAGATCGGTTATCGGCTAAAGTACTATGATCTAAAGGTCGCTCTTTCACTGGGTTATAAATATCAACAAATCCATTATCGCGCCTTTGGAAATCCGAATTGTCCTTCCTGTGATTTTGGTCAATACTATGAAGTAATTCAAGATATGAACCGACTCCAAATAAATATGACTGTAGGGTGGAGATAATGCACTCGTTACTTTTGAAGATATTTAAACTGGTACAATAGCCGCCTGTGCAATGAGTTTTTTGAGTGAACTCATTTATGCAGATTCGAGCAATGAATTTGAATTCTGAATGCTGAATTTTTGAAATGACGGGTATCTTTTAATTCAAGATTTAAGAATTTCATCATTTAAAATTTCTAGAGCTTCCACCCAGCTCTATACTCTCTCTTCACAAACTGATTGGCTTCATCGAAGTTGGTGATCTTCATGTTCGGGCCATCCCACAAAAGTTTGATGCCTCGGCCGGGATAATCAAATTGATCAGGTTTGCCTTCGCGTGGCTTGCGAATGTCATAACTGCGGATGGCGAGGTTGCCCATTAAAATAGATTCAGTGACAATGCCTGCAATTTCAAAGTCAGAACTGCATTCCATTTTTCCATAGCCCGCCAGACAAGCTTCCACCCACTGACCATAATGTCCATCCGATCCTCCAGGTACGCGTTTGATTGTTTGAGGAGTTTTTACTTCCTGGTTTCTTGAAGTTGGTAACAAGGAAGGATTCAAACTGTAAGTACCACACATCATCTTCCCTTTTGTGCCTACGAAGATCACACCGTTGCCACCATCGCCCATCTTTTCATTCGGCCCAAGTTCTTCAGGTCGCTCGGGTTGAATACCGCCATCCATCCAATGCAGTTTTACTTTTGATTTTCCATTACGGGCAGGGAAGGTGAGAATGATATGCGAAGAAGGCGGACAGCTCTCTGGAAAATATCCACGCTTGAATTGATCTATGTACACACTACCAACGCTACACTCCACCTCGGTTGGATAGCCAAGTTGCAATACTTTGAAGGCCGGCTCGATGATGTGACAAGCCATATCGCCAAGCGCGCCTGTGCCATAATCCCACCAGCCACGCCAGTTGAAGGGAACAATTTTATCGACATAATCTTTGTAAGGCGCAGTGCCAAGCCACAAGTCCCAATCGAGTTCTTTTGGTACTTCTGCTTTTTGAGACGGCCATTGAATTCCTTGCGGCCAAATAGGTCTGTTCGTCCAACAATATACGGTGTGCACATCTCCAACTTGATTGTCGTTATACCATTCGGTCAACTGCCGAACACCATCATTCGATGCGCCTTGGTTGCCCATCTGTGTTACCACTTTGAATTTCTTTGCAGCTTCGGTGAGTGTGCGTGCTTCAAAGATGTCGTGTGTCAATGGCTTTTGCACATACACGTGCTTGCCGAGTTGCATCGCAGCCATCGCTTGTACCGCATGCATGTGATCAGGAGTTGAAACAGAAACAGCATCGATGTGCTTGTGCTCTTTGTCGAGCATCTCACGATAGTCTTTGTATAATTTTGCTTTTGGAAAATCGGCAATTGTTTTTGATGCACGCCTTGTATCTACATCACACAAATAAGCAATCTCTGCCTTTCCGCTTTTCGCGAACATAGCAATGTCGCTTTCTCCTTTTCCGCCAACTCCAATGCCGGCAACATAAAGTTTATCACTTGGTGCAACATATCCTTTGCCCAAAACATGGCGAGGTATAATTGCGAAAGTTGTTGCTATAGTAGCCGTCTGACTGATGAATTTTCTACGTGTTATCATACTTAGAGTATTTAATTCTCAAATTGAAATAGACTCATTCTTGGATTTTTTGAAAGTAGTATCAACAAAATAAACGCACAACCCAAAACAGATGGAATGATCATCTTTCGAAGCCTGTGATCCTCTGTTGAAGGATCTTTAATTTTAAGTTCTGTTGAACTCCTGTTATTTGTGATTTGAATAATTTGGGAATCAGAAGACTTTGAAATCTCAGTACCCACCTTAATGAGGGAGTCATATCTTTTTTCAAATAATGCAGGCAAGGTTCCTTTTACGCAATCAGTGAAGAATACTTTGTAAGTTCCGCGACTTTCTGG
>CAZECP010000080.1:0-2560 GCA_964510765.1 uncultured Ohtaekwangia sp.
GTCATCCCCTCAATTCCACGCTCACGCCTTTCCTTAACGTGTTATGAATCTCTGCCACTTTATCTACATGGTTGATCAGGTCGGCAATTTCACTTTTCGGATGGGACGAGCGAATGTCAACCTGGTACGTAATGTTTGAGGCAGGCTCTCCTTCACCTCCAAAATCGCCCGACACGTTTACTTCTATGCTTTCAATTTTTAGTTGCCTGCGCATAGCCTCCCTATACACATCGTTGCAAAAGCACGTGGCCAGCGACAAAAACAAAAGCTCGCCTCCATTAATGGAAGAACCCTGGCCCGTGGACTTCGAAGGAATGGAAACATGCTTTTCATTCGCATCGGTGGATACCACCACTTCATTGTTGTGTAAGCTGTTTTTAACGGTGGCAATTATTTTCATAGGTTAAATATAAATGCTGGCTGGCTCACTTCAACCACTCCGCCCTTTATTGCAAAGTCATTCTATTCAAAACATCAAACATCCTGCTCAATGGTGCAGGAGCAAAGATTCATGTCCATCGCCAAGGCGTCTTCAAGAACCTTGGTGCACCAGTTAGGTGTAAGGTGATATCACCTTACAGCAGGGCAGGAAACCAGAAATTATCAACGGCACTAAATGTTCAGGTCTTCTAGATCCGTTAATTTTTCAATTCACGATCAATGATGTGAATCAGTAATTCAGATTTGTTTCGGATGCCGGCCATCATTCCATTCATGATGCCAAACTCGAGCTTCGTCATTACAAAACCATTCTTCACTTTTAAGTCACTGAGTAGCCTTTGGTAACTCTTTGTTGATAGTGCTGAATTCTTGCCTGCATTACCACCGCTTATTTTCCACTCAAAATTATCTACCATCGGATTCATATCCAGCAATTCATATAGTGGCCCGTATAGAAGTTCTTCAGCGTCAAAACGAAAATGTGCCTCCTCGCTTTTTAGTAATTCATAATCTGAGTCCAGGCTGAGTAGTAAACTCTTGATTGAATCATTGGTAAGCAGGGCAAGGTTGCCGGAATTAGTAAGCTCCTGGAAAGTGTTGTTGCTTTGATGAAATTGTCGCCATGAATAAATGGCAACACATTGATCGTTCAGGCTATCCACATTGGTGATGGGCCTGCCTTCACAATGTTCAAGAATTTTGTGCGCATAGGTAATGCAAGCAGCGCGCTCGGCCATACTCCGGTCGAGCAAGTTATTGGTGAGCGTTAAATCCGCTTTTATGTTTTGCAAGTAATGAACTTCAAGTTCGCGCTGCTTACGGGCATCGTTCATGTTGTTTATCTTTAGCGCAATCAGGATACCCGCCACCACCAGCAGTATTTCACCAAGGGCATAGAGAAGATAATTGCCAAGCCTGCCTTCGTTAATCAGTTTGGACTTGAGTCCGCGAAAAAGCCTTATCATAATTTTTACTTTAGACAATTGCCAATTTACGACCTTCTCAAGAAATATCCGTGTTCACTGTTTTCAGAACTCCGCGACCCCGGGTAGCACTACACCCTGCACCAGAGTCCTTGAGACAAGTGACTCTGGTGAGAAGAAAGAGGGTTCATCAGCCCGATGCTATGGGGTGTGGAAAGCAACGTGATAGAACGTTTTACCAATGCCGGCATTCCGAAAGATAATATCTCGTTCAGCAGAGAAACATTTACCTTCAACGCTCCCTACCCTCCGAAAGAATTTGTGAGCACGTTTAAAAACTTTTATGGCCCTACCATGAATGCCTTTGAAGCGGCTGCGAAAAATGACAAGGTAGTAGCATTGCAACGCGAACTGGAAGATCTGTTTCAGGCACAAAACAAGAGTACCGACAAAAACAGCACTTCCATTCCCGCTACGTTTTTGAAGGTTACAGTTAATTGCTGACATTGAGAAACCTGTCATGTTGAGCTTGTCGAAACAAGACCGTGAGATGCTTCTTGGCACAGTCACAGTTTTCAAGACGCTGCGATTTCGGGTGACACAATGCGAGGAAACTCATCCAAAGAAAAAAGGAAACTCAATTCTGAGCGACAAAGCGAAAACACCTTTGGCCTTTGCACGAGTGCTGAAAATTGTTTCGTAAAACAAGCACAACAAAAAAGCGAAGAATCCCCTCGTGCGTAGTGCGTACCTCGAACAGGAGATCCTTCGCTGTGCTCAGGATTGGTGCATATTTTTTTTTTGCTTCCTAAATTCAGGACAGTCATGTTGAGCTTGTCGAAACAAGACCGTGAATATCCTCGCACGAAGTGCATGCAAGTCAATCTTCGACAGGCTCTGACTGACAATTATTTTACTACTTCAAAACAAGCGCACTAAAAAACCTGTCATGTTGAGCTTGTCGAAACAAGACCGTGAGTATCCTCGCACGAAGCACATCGCAAGTCAGTCTTCGACAGGCTCTGACTGACATAGTGGGTACTCGGTAAATCTTAAGTAAACATTCCTTCGCACAAGGGGGTGCCAGAACACGCGGCTTGCTCTCGCGCTTGCTGTCCGGCATGACAACCAGAGAGGAATGAATGTCGAATGAAGAATTACGAATGGCGAATGATGAAGTAGGGTGAGGATGATTG
>CAZECP010000080.1:2660-5214 GCA_964510765.1 uncultured Ohtaekwangia sp.
TAAACATTCCTTCGCACAAGGGGGTGCCGGAACACGCGGCTTGCTTACACGCAAACCTATCCGGCATGACAACCAGAGAGAAAAATTCTCCTTCGCTTATTGAATTATCCGGCTGTCACAGCATCCATCTTAGCCAACGATCTTTTCATCTGCCTCAGTGTAATCATCTCTCCTTTTCCCTCATCCCACACTTTGAGATTGAAACATCTCAGCACTTCCATGGGACGAAAATTTGTAGTGCGTGCATTTTGCAACTCAGGGATGGCCGCCATAGCTTCAGGCAAGCGATAGTAGGGAATGCGCGAATTGATGTGATGAATATGATGATACCCGATATTTGCTGTAAACCAATTCATGAGCGGATTCAACTTCAAATAGCTGGTAGAATCTAATGCTGCGCTAACGTACGTCCAGTCTTTGTTCTCGTTAAAAGATGCTCCCGGAAAATTATGCTGGCAATAAAATAAGTAAGAGCCCATCCCGCACATCACGAAAAAGGGGGTGACCCATGCCAGCAGAAAAACGGACACTCCAAGGAAGTACCAGATGGTGGCCCCAACCATTACATGAAACAAAATAGCCACCAACGAATCAACATGTTTACCCGGGCTTTGTATGAATGACTTCAGGTTAAGCCAGTAAATAAACAAGGTGAAATATCCGAAGATGATCGTGAGTGGATGACGGTTCACGAGGTATAATATCTTCTGGCCTTTATTTAACGAGAGGTACTTTGACTTACAAATAGTAGGATACGACCCGATACCTGACATCGTGAGTTTTGAATTGTGGTTGTGATGATGCTCGTGCGAACGCGTCCAGATTTGTTTGGGTGCAAGCAGGTAGATGCCCACAAAATTCATGAGCACACTTGCCAGCCACGATTTTTGAAGAATAGCACGGTGTTGATAGTCATGGTAGATCACAAACATCCTTACATACACGAGACCACAAACAAGGGAGGCCGCTATTTTCAGGGGAAGCGACACATTCAAAATAAGCAAAGCCATCAGGGCCATCATAATAAAAAGAGTGACCAGAAACCCAGACCAGCTTTTGGATCTTATTTCACAAGCAAACGCCTTGCTTGCCTCTATGATTTTTTTTTCAGAACACATCAAACTTCGGAGTAATAGGATTTTGCGAAATATAGTCGAATACCAAATTAAAACGATTGAGTCACAATTATTTCATGCCTGGGTAACCTCTCGTTTATGCTTCCATCGCTTGTGCGACCACAGCCACGGCACCGGGTTTTTAAGAATCTCTTCTTCCAACCGTTTCATGAATTTTTCCGAGATTTCATTTTCGGAGGTCGTGCGGGGTTCACCCGTTATCAACTCAAAAGTCAATTCATAATAGCCTCTTCGTGGGCGGGTAATGTTCAGATACACCACCGGAAAATCAAATTTGATAGCAAGTTTTTCAGGGCCGGTAAATACGGCTGTGTCCTGATGGAGAAACGTCATCCAATGTGCATCTTTTGGTGCCGATTGATCAGCAATAAATGCAATGGCGGTTTGCTCATTTCTATGCGCCACCATGTCGCGAAGTACATTGTTCACAGGTGTGATTCGTGTTCCAAAACGCGTGCGCATCCTCACCATCATCTTCTCAAAATAAGGGTGAGACAACGGCCTGTACACAACGTTGAGAGGAATTCCGCTATTTAACTGAAAGCCGGGGCCGGCCCACTCCCAATTACCATAGTGGCCAAGCACCAGTATTATACTGCGCCCTTCCTTCTGATATTTTTCCAACCATTCAGTGCCCTTGAATACACATCGCTTCGCTGATTCTTTCTCATCCATTTTCAAGGTTTTGAAAGTCTCCAGCAGCAGATCGCACAGGTAGCGAAAATAGTCTTCGCATAGTTTACCGATCTCAGCTTCTGATTTTTCCGGGAATGAATTTCTAAGGTTGGCGATCACCACCTCCTTGCGATAGCCCGACAGTCTCATTAAATAATACAACAAATCAGATAGCCGATAAAGCAAGCCGAAAGGCAGGGACGCTACGAAATAGATGAATACATAAGCCAAATAAAAAGACAGTGCATGCATAGCAGTTGGTTCAGGTGGCGCAAGATACCAATAGCTGCAAACGTAATAATCGTTAGTTTTTTGACGGTCGATGTTTTTTTCGGATTCGTCTTCAAAATGGATTTGCACAGGTCAGATCACCCTGGCAAAACATGGAAAATAAATTGCCATCCACATTTCCGAATGTCTAAAAAAGCCTGTCATGTTGAGCTTGTCGAAACAAGACGTGAGATAACTTCAAGGCTGCGCACACCAACCCGCACTGTCACACCGGCCTGCATGGGCGGGCCGGAAGCGCGCGTGCCGGTGTCCCCTTGAGAGAAGAACCACATTGTGTACTCGAGCATTGTAAGTAAACACTCCTTCGCACGGGGGGATGCCGGAACGTGCTGCCTGCTTGCGCGCGACCTGTCCGGCATGACAGTAAATGATGAGGTGGCTCCTTCGATTAATACTCTCTTCCAAGCTCCGCCCCACACCACACACTGTCACACCGGCCTGCATGTGCGGCC
>CAZECP010000080.1:5314-20024 GCA_964510765.1 uncultured Ohtaekwangia sp.
AATACTCTCTTCCAAGCTCCGCCCCACACCACACACTGTCACACCGGCCTGCATGGTGCGGTCGGAAGCGCGCGTGCCGGTGTCCCCTTGAGAGAAGAAGCACATTGTGCACTCGAGCATGGTAAGTAAACACTCCTTCGCACGGGGGGATGCCGGAACGCGCTCCCTGCTTGCGCGCCACCTGTCCGGCATGACAGTAATGATGATAGGACTACTTCGCTCAAACAATCTCCTTCACCTACTATTTTCAAAACTCCGCGTTACTTTGAAAGAATCCCTCATCACCTCTCACCAGGCACCGGAGTCCTTGCGACAAGTAACGCTGATGAGAAGCAGGGACAACTATTCGCAAAAGCGCCTGCACCCCTTATTTTGAAATTAAACTATCTACCTCCAGGTATCTTTCTTTCATCCGGCTCAGCGCGAAACTTGCCGCGGATGCACTGAAAACGGAGTAGTCAAAAGCCCCCTTTATTCCCGTGGAGAACGCAATCGAGAGGGCGAAAACAAGTAAGAGCAGCCCGCTTAGTTTGGCGAATAATTCGGTTTTGAATCCTACAAGTAAAAACAAACCAAAGAGGAGTTCTGCGGAAGTGGCTATCACCGCGAGCGCTGGGATGAGGCTAGCCGGAAACCATGGATTGATCACGCCTGTATAGTCAACAAAGCTCTTCCAATTTCCCCAGGCCACCGAAACAGACGTACCCCACCATCCAAACCTGTCTGCCACGGCCGACAAAAACGCTGTTGAAATGGAAAGGCGAAGGAATAGTTTTATTATTTTTTGTACCATACCGATAGGGATCAAACAGGCGGCAAGGTAGGTTAAAATAGTTTACTGTATTTTCTGAGGAGATGGCGTGCCCCTCGTGCCTCGGGTCGTGCTCTCGCTAGTCGCCAGCAGCCGCGCATTCCAGTTCGGGCTCCGACAGGCCGCTCCATCACTCACGCAGAGTTTAATCATTAATGTTTTCTCTTCCTCCACCACCTCTTCTTTGGCTCTGGCTTCACATCCTTCATTACTACGATGTTGCGGTTGCGCAAGATCATTTCTATGATAGTCTCTGTAGTGTCAAATTGCATCGCAATGTCCTGGGCAGATATTCCCTTCAGGTACCGATCCTGTATTGCTTTCTTATCTCGCTCCGTAAAATGGGTTGGCTTCTCTTCCGTTTGCTTTGACGGTATCATCTCGTTAAACTCCATCAGCACATTCACGAGGTCTGTTACTACTGAAGGATTTATTTTTATCCGTTGCCCCTCTCCCTTCTCATCGTGTATGCGCTGCAATACTTCAATGTAACGCTGGTTATTTTCTGTCTCAACAAGGTCAACTATGAAAGTGCTCTTTTCAAATTCAAGTTGTTTCGTCTTTCGAATTTGTTTCATACTCTCGAATAGTTATACTTAATACAACCTTCGTTCTTTTACACTTGTTCTTTCTGTTCTTCGCGGAGTTATGGCGTGACCTATTCAAAACCTTAGTAACAACCTAATGCAGTTCCGATCCCATCCATATCAAAAACGCAAATCCGCTGATCAATAGGAAGGCGATCAAAACGCCAAGGCTCTCCGATTTGTTGCCATATCGATATAACAAAAAACTGGCAACGGGAAGAGCAAAAATAGTGACTGCTACCGGTGCGCTGTTGCCTGTGTACTTTGTAATGGACAGCCCCGCGCCAGTAAAAGCAATGGAACCCAGCACCGCACCAGCGGTTAAAGCAAATTTTCTCATCGTTCTTGTAACTCAGTCATTAAAGATAATCAACTTTTATGCTGTTAATATTTTAATACAATCTTCTCTCGTTCACACTATAATAAAATGATGGCTGCGCCTTAAAAGCGGCAAGACTTTTCTTATCCATCACCTGCTTTGCATCTTCTATCGGTATCACGAATAATTCTTTCGGCTTTCTTGGTGTGCCTCCCAGGCCAAGTACTATGAAAACTTCCATGCCTTTTTCCATGCCGAATCTTCTGTAGCGCTCGAGTTGACCATCTTTTGTAAGATTCACCTGCCCTGAAATTGCAGAACGAAATTTGCACTCAACAGAAAATGGGTAACGCTCGCCACCAATTCGATATTCGTATTGCAGATCGGGGTTCATGTTCGACTCAGGGAAGTAGCCTCGCGTGCCTTTGTCGCTGGTGGCATCTATCCATTTGAAGCAGTCACTCTTCTCACGGAAGCGATTCACAACAAACTCCTCAAACGTGTGACCTTTCTTCAGGTCGCTTTGGCGTAACTCCTCTGACCGCGTCATTGAAAACATACTATGTAAATGCCTTTCCTGCTTCCCAGGTAGTCTTATATCACTTGTATTTTCTTTCTCGGGTTCAGCACGAGTGTTTCTTTTGAATAGGCTATTGAACGGAATGACTACAACCAAAATAGCAATTATCATAGGCCCCACGACCAGGAAAAGTGTTAAGTAATCCGGCTGATGTGCCGGCTCATTCAGGTCAGTGTTTAACAGTTCTGAAACCGGAATTTGTACCCCGAAAGAAGGATGAAACTTAAGTTTCCTATCTGTTATCAGATCGCTTTCACCGGTGATCAAGTAGCGGTCTCCAAATCTCCTCAACAGCAAATAGGAAGGATAGCTCTTTGTAGCTTTCCCTTCTGTAACCTCTTTTGTAAAGCCACAATACACGATGCCATCTTCATAGAAGGTAAGGTGAAGATCACTCGCCAGGTGTTGTTCAAAGGGTTGTTTGTGCAGGAGAGAAAGTTTTTTCTCAAGGCACGTTTTCTTAGGCAGGTAGTTGGCATAAAAAAGAACAGTGGGTGCGTATAGTTCACTGAAGGCCTCTTCATCGATTTGATTGTGCGCTTCGTTCCACTTGTTTACCACTTCTCTGATGCTGGTGGTATCGATCTCGTAAGTTTGTGAATGGGCAGCCTCGCCTCTGAGGTGAAGTAGAATAAAAAGCATTGCGCTCAGATACTTTTGAAGCATATCCAAAAATAAGAGTTTGGTATCAAAAGCTCTTTCTTAGCATAGTTACTTGTTTCAAGAACTCTGGGCGCACAAAGGCGGCTCTAAAGTGAGAATGAAATAATGCTAATGGCAAGCAGTTTACGTAAGATGATAACACCTTACACGGCATGAAACAGAACATCATTTGCACAATTCTTTTTACAATCTGAATTGAGAACTTTTTTGAAGCCATCCAGCGAATGCATCCCATTCTTCTTGGGTTAAAGAAGGTGGCGTTTGCGTTCCAGGCTTTCGCCCAAAAATTCCAATTATATCATCATCTTTCATTAATGTGGGATGATGTATTTCACAAATGCCATTTAGTATTTTGCATATCGCAACTTTACTTTTCTCCCTAGATCGTTTCTTATAAGTTGCGTCCCAATAATCTATGCCTTCTTGATCTTCATTTTCATCTCTCTCTTCTGATTCCTTTTTTGTCCATGCAAAATCAATCCAGGGTCCAATAAAATGTGTTTTTTCCAAAGGAACAGGATCATTTCCTTCAACCATAATGTTATTGGGAAGGACTTTGTTTACATACCATTGTGAAGCTTGTATGTGGTCATCCTTTATTTCCAAAACCTGAAGAATCGCGACAAGTCTTTTTGTCCCTAAGAATTTTTTGTTAGTCGTATAAATCACCAAATCATCAACATCCAACCTGTCAACAAACCCGGGGCGACACAATCCTGTAATAGCGGGGAATTCGTTCTCAAAGTCTGGCTCACGCCTACAAGATCCGTCAATATAAGGAGGCAAGTTGTAAGGTGATCCAATTGCACCCTTGCCATAGCTCGTGCAACAGAGCGGATAAAACGAAGTAAAGAATACAGAAATCTCTTGATTATTGTAATGTATTTTATGCTTCATAAAATAATTTTAGCTCCGCATTTGAACCAAGATACTATTCATTATAAAAAGCTCCCTCAGTCTCGTTGTTGGGATAAAGAATTCGATTATTATCGTCTGTGACCTGTAGACGCCTTTGTCCAACATTCATAACCACGTTTTTACCTTTACCTTTATCTATAAGCATAATGTTTTGGAAGCCTTTATTGACTATATAACCAACAATTTCTGAATTCAAGCTATTTTTACTTCTCCCATCCCCGCATACAAGTATCGTTGATTCTGGATTAAATTTTCGTTTTTTAAGAAGAGCGTCTATTAAATCAGGATAGTTATCTTTATCCATGTGAATAATTGCCCCTCTCTTTTTTTGAGAATCAAAAAATACAACTATCCTGCAAGCACCTGGCGCTGCACCCGCCTCTATATTTTCATCCAAGTCTTTTACAAAGGCAACTTTGTCAGCTTTAACATAGTTGTCTGACCATTCTGTTTTCCAACAATAACCTGTCTTGTTCTCTGGCTCCTCATACAGCATTGACTCTTCTTTCATTTTAACAGAGTTTTTAAGATTACAACCAATACCCACACACAAGTAAATCATGATACACCATGCCAACACCTCGATAAGGGGGTTGAGTCCATTCTAACAAGTACCTACCATTTGGATCGCGAGAAATTATTAGTTCAGTTGTAATTGAACTACCTGAAAAATCTTCTAACCATGTTGTTTGATATCTACCAACAAATGGATCAGTCTCATCTTTTGATCTAGTGCTATGAATCAATTTACAAGTCTCAACAAATGGCTCGCTCGCCAAGTTGACATACTTTGATGACAAACATCCGTCACCATCATTACGAAAAACACATCCACCCATTACCTTGCTCATATTATTTTTTTAGATATAGAATCTTAGGATTTGATTTATTCAACTTACTGATAGAAAGCCTATCTCCTATGCCATCAAGTTGATTTAGAAGATTTTTCTTTTCGATTCGCAAAATCTTTGCAACCTCATAAAATTCAGTCAATTCAACATACAAGCAGTACTTAAAACTAAAACTTCTAAAAATGACCTTCGCTTGCGACTTAGGTGTTCTTCTGGTTTTTATTTCAACTCTATTTCTTTGACTATCATAACCGTCAAAACCTTGTTCAACCGGACTACCATGAAGCTCTATATCTAATAAGACTTTACAATAGTACTCTCCTAAATCGCCAACGAGGTTCTTTGTTCTAATAATCCCTGCTCCTTTCAAATCACTCATTGCCTTTGCGATAATCTTTAGAGACGGATGATATTTTATTGTCTTCATTTCAAAAATTAAGCGATTAATGTTTACGTTCTTCGTTAATAAAACTTTCAGCATAATCGCGAGAGGTCAGTACCGTATCGTAAAGACCAACATCCTCATTACTATGTTTCGCTATTCCTGTGTAGGTCAGCGAAGAATCTTCATATCTCTTAAATTTATAAACAGCATCATTCATCAGTCCGCTGTTAAATACTCCGAGGCTTACGAGCAATTCAAAATCCTTAACATTTAGACCAGTAACTTTTTTGAAAAGACCTGGTTCCAATTGAGTAATTACATCTTTCAAACTTCTCTCACGGTAGTCGGTCAGGTACATGAAGATAGGGACGCGAGTGGCAAACTTGATGAGTTTATCCTGTATCTCTTTTCGCTTACTCTTAAACTCCTTCTCTTGCTCTGATAGCTCCTTCATTTCCTTTTTTGTCAGCTCGCGCTCATTCGCTTCTTTCTTGGCCTTCTTAACTGCTTCTGATTTATTGATGATGGTTTCGATATCCTGATTAAGATTTCTAAACCCCTCGATGCTCATAAGGGCTTCCATTGCTTTCTCATTCTTCATGAGTCTAGCCAATGTGTTATTGTCTACATTCACAAGCAATGCACTTTCCCAACGTCTTGCCAGAAGAGTGGCAGTTGTTCCGCTCATGGCCATGTCAAGTATTCCTGCTGCATCAATTTGCTTCATCGAGCTTCCGTCATAGGCGAGCACAGGTAAGAAATGGATAAACTCCTCTACTTTCTTTTCTGGATTGGTGTCATTCACGTTGAGCCGACAACTGTAATCAGCGATTTGGCGTAGCGCTCTATCTGGTGCGAAATCAAAAACATAGCATTCCTGTTTAATGATTTCTTCTTTGTTGGGTGACTTGCTATCTGGATTTTTAACAGTCCAGGGTGTTTGAACTCTGAACGCAGCTTGAAAGTAAGTTTCAGGACTCGAGGAATTTCTGAGCATGAAAATACCTGTCCAAGGTTTTACTGAAACTCCCGTTGTTAGTTTTCCGCAAGAAAGCGTAATAGTTTTTGAATTCAACGGATTGTCCATTGCCTCTTGCACGGGCGGCAAAGCTTCTACTCCAATTCCGGCACTTGTTCCTGCAGCGACAATAATTTCATAATCCTGATAGAATCTGTTCTGCCTTTGCGCTAATAAATTCTTCATGGCATAACACGATGCAACAGAAGGCAAAAACCAAAATGTGTGCGATAGTACATTGAGCAGCGGTGCATGTGAAAATGGTAATGGTGGTTTTTTAGCGCCCAACTTTAAATTATCGATGGTCGTTTCTGAAAACGAACCTCTAATCAGGTCTAACCACTTCTGAACTTCGTCTTCGTATTTGAATTTGGCTCGGTTGCCTTCGCCATCGGCTGAAAAGAATACATTCAAATCAAACTCATTGAACTCCCCTTTCATTGCTATTTCGCGAATGGAGTCGGGCAACTGATACGTCATCATCACCATTCTTGGAAGAGAGGCGTATGGATTGGGTTCGCCTTTCCAGTTCTCTTTTGCCCTTTGCTCGTCTGAGTAAGTCCAGTTGTAAATCTGATCTTCTATGAATTCGCCTGAAGCAATGGCGCGGAATGGTGTACCTGATAAATACAAATAATGATTGGTTGTAATGGGCATACTTTCCTCATCGAAGTAATCCAAACCTTCGCCTTCGGCAAACTTTAGTTCTTTGCCCTCCTCACCTTCAAATAAATCTTTTGCATTCTCGCGCCATGCTCCATAATGATATTCGTCTAGCACAATGCAATCCCAGTTTGTTGCGTGAACCCACTCGTTCTTTACCTTTATTCCGCCCACTTCATTCTTTCCCAGAAAATCCTGAAAAGACCCAAAGCAAACCATTGGTTGACTTTTCTTCGCTTCGCTGAACTTTAAACCATTTCGTGAAAGGAATTGCCAACCTTTGAAATCAATGTGCGATTTAAGGTCTTCTTCCCATGCGCTCTGAACGGCAGGTTTAAAGGTGAGTACCAATATTTTCTTCCAGCCCATTCGTTTCGCCAGTTGATAGGTCGCGAATGTTTTGCCAAAACGCATTTTGGCATTCCAAAGAAAGTGAGGCGTTTTATTACGATTCTCTTTCTTATATGACTTAAAGTAGCTAATGGTTTTCGCTACGGCTTCTTCCTGTTCCGGTCGCATGGCGAAATCCAGCGAGCGGCTATCCTCATTTCGAACGCCACTTTTTATTTCAAGCAAAGCAGCTTTAATGTCTTTCACAGTGCATTGAAACCATTCGCCCTCTGGGTTTTTAATTTTTCTACTGCGTAAGAGTCGGTGAACATCTAAATCGGTGAAGGCCGAGCCGTCATTTTTCATGGCGGACTCTTCGAACACGATTTTAAATTTGATGGCAGCGGTTTTAGTTTGCTCGGCAATGCGTTTTTCTGAGGAACGACTTGTATAGCCTACTTTGAGTAAGCCCGTATGGGTTGATACACCAACCAATTCATAGGCATAGATAGTAGGGGTAGCGTCAGGCCGAGGTGGAAAAAATTTCTTATTCATGGTCGCCATTCGTGTCTGAGCCCAATTCTGGCGTCATTGATTCAATGAAAGCTATTTCCTTCTTTGTTAAATGATACTTTGAATATAGCTTCTCATCCGACCAAGCCTCTGAAAAATCCTGCATCGGAATAAATGAATAAACACCTCTTCTTGCTTCTTGAGTTATTTTTTTCAAGGATAGAAGGAAGTGAAAAAACTTCGTATTGATATAACTAGAAGCATTCATCATAACTTGTTTTGAGCGAAAGGGGCCAATTACTATATAGGTTTCACTACAGCATGAGCCTTTTTGTGGAAATACAGGTTTAAGGATGTCCGTTTTGCTATCACCCACGCCAACAGCCTTTGGTACGAAAATTTTATGCTGGTCAATCCACTCTTCATTTTTTTTGATGTACTTCTTATCAATGTATCCAAGCCCGGCTTTCTTCCATCCATTGTAATAGAACGCAATGCTGCCCTTGACTTCATTCAGCTTGTACTTAGGTTTGACACGTTTCATGCTATTTTCTTCTCGAACGTCAAAACCAAATGGGTCATTTGCACTTACGATTGATGCAAAGCTTTCTTCACCGTGTTCCATAACCTTTTTGAGAATTGGGATGGCTTCATTTCTTCTAATAAAAGTCGTTGACCCTTTTTCTAGAAGTAATCGTTCTGACTCAGTTACTTTGTCACCTTCGTGTGTGAAAATCTTGCATTTACCTTTGTTGTCTCTATCCCATAGAAAATAGTTTACTCCTCCTTTTATCTCAACACCAGGGAAGCAATCACCTGCACTGATAAAATCATGCATTACTCGGATTCGGTCGTCTTTAAGCATTTCGTCCCTGAACTCTGAGAGTTCACCAACTCTCCCGCCAACAAACCATCTTGACGGTATAATCATCGCCAAGTATCGTGGATTTAGTTTTATCGCTTGCTGAACAAACTTGTGATAAATCGGCTTGGCACTAGCTCCAAAGCCACCGTCACTTAGCTGATATGGAGGGTTTCCAATTATTACGTCAAACTTCATATCGTTAAAAAAGATTTTAGTTTTGTCAGTATGTATAAATGGGTAAGCATAAGTTTCCAGTGCTTCCTCGCGGTCATAAACTTCTTGAGTTGCACCACAATAAGAGCATCTGCCGTTCTCCCAGCTATGCTTCATTCTTTTGTAGAGAATATTCCCTTGTTCATTGTCAAAAGCATCGCACACAGAAAATTTTCCATTGGCAAATTTTGAGCAGTACAATGTTCTACGGCTGAGCAGTGAAGTAAGCTCAGTGATGGCAATACCAAAAACTTGTTTCGTGTAAATGTGGTTGGCTCTTTTCTGCGCGTCTGGTATTTCTTTTTCAAGTCCGCGCATCAACCGTTTGGTGATTTCGCGCAAGAAAACACCAGACTTAGAAACAGGGTCAAGAAAAGTAGCGTTCTTGTTTTTCCAAAGACTAGCTGGCAGTAAGTCTAAAATCTGGTTAGCTAATGCTGGCGGTGTAAATACTTCATCGTTGCTCAAATTGGCAAGGCAAGAAAGCACATCAGGGTTGTAGTTAGTTTGCTCCATCTTCGCCAAGTTTTAAAAAATGAATAAGAGGAAAGTCTCTAACAGGTTCGTCAATTGCAGCTGGCTGGCCTTCATCATTGAAGAGCGAAAACTGATGAGTCTTTTCAACTAAGAACCGGAAAACATAATCTCTGCGTTTTAGCATTGTTCCATTAACTGCACTCCACTCAGAGAAAACAATAGGTTCTTTTGTATTAGGATTTGTGAAGTCAAGAGCATCGCCCCATAAAATGTTACGGTTTAATAGAAACTTAATACTTCTCCGGCATTCGTCTTTACATTTGTCCCTGAACAACGAAGTGTATTTTTCGTCCACCAGTTTAAAAAGTCTTGCACGGCATTCAGCGGCATTGTCTTCCAGAATATCTACTCCGTAAATACTGGAAATAGCTATAACCATATAGCGCTCAAATTCCTGCTGACTCTTTGAGTAACGTTGTTCAACAACTGCAAGCTTTCTTTTTAACACCTCAGCCAAAAAATTTCCATCACCACAGGCTGGCTCCAAAAAGCGCGAATCTATCCGTTCTGTTTCTTGCTTAACGAGGTCAAGCATAGCGTTTACCTCACGTTGTGCAGTAAATACTTCTCCGTGGTCAGCAACACGCTGTTTTGTTTTTACTTGTTTTTTGTCATCTACTTCTTCCACTGCATCAATTAAAGTTTCAGATTTCAATTCCATTGTTTGATCTCATTTCGTAGCGAATGAAATTGCAATTTGTGCGACACTAGCCAAAAGCGCACTGATCGCGGCAAACTTAGTCCAAAATAATGCTTTCTCTGTTAAGATAGTTGCTTCTTTTGCATTCTCAATTGCTAGGCGTGCTTCTTCTCTCGCTCTCTTTGAATCTTCGCGAGCAAGTTGAAGTTCTTCATAATCGAGTAATCCTAAATAAGAGTTTATATTCATAAAGCGAACCGGCAAACTAAAGTCTTTGTCTTGATGAGAGAAGATTTGTTCGTAGAGAGATTTGACCAAATGCGTTTTTGCTAAACCAACTTCGTTTCGATTGAGATATCCTTCCGCAACAAGAAAATTTGAAAATTCCGCTATATCTGTTGCATGTCCGTTCACTAATCTTTCTCTGGCATACTCAAGTGAAGCAATCGTGATATCCTTTTTCTCGCTCATAGAATTATTGATTGGCTGAAATAAAAACAATTTTGCGAAGAACAGAAGCATTGAATCTTCTGCAAGTGGTCTATATGAAAAGACCATGAATGATTTTTGCAAAGGAATACAAACATAGACTAATTCAAATTTAGCAATTCGCTCTCATTCCTGTGTTTGTGATGGGAGTTATTCCCATTTTACTCGTACTGCGTGAGGGACAGAAACGAAAAGCCCGAAGCGTGTGAGCCTGAGCAAGGCCGGACTTGTAGTGTATGGCCCTACCCGCGCCTCGCGGCACATTCTCAAATGTTTTCCTTTTCATAAAATTAGAGAGGAAGAGATTCTATATCAACTTTAAGAAACTCATTGAACTCAATTTCCTTCCTTCCACTCTTCGCCCTTCATTGTAAAAGTTGTTATCTTACTTCCTGCATCAAATTTTACCCATGCCTTGGTTCGTGTTTCATTAAATTGAATGCTTTGATTCGCTCGTTCAACTACCCCAACCTCGGTATTCCAACGGCATCCATCACCACTACAGGTTATTTTTACATTTCTTAACTCCAATGGGGAGCCTGAAGATTCAATAGCCAGCTCAATAGTTTCCATCTTAAACCTTCGGTCTTCAGTGCAAGGTGAACTGGCATCGGGGCATCTTACTCCATCGAGGTTCTTACTCTTATAGCTTTTATTCTTGAAATTACCTGTCGGTACCATCTTTTTGAATCTCTCGATTTTCTCAAGCTTTGGCCGTTTAGGTTTCGGACTGTCATTATAATAATGGTCCTGTAACATATCTCTGTACGCTTCAATGCTATCATAATTTGCTTTTATCTTATCTTGTATTCCATCTATTAGGGAAAGTAGCTGAGAGCTAAATACAAGATTATTCTCATCGACAAAATTAGCCGAATTTTGCTGCAGAAGATTTTCAGCTATTTGTTGTTCAATCCATTCATATTCCCGCAGCACTTGTTTTTTTAGGAGATCGTTTTGGCATACCAATGTCGTCCCTGTTATTCCTTTATATTCACTTTGAATAAAGGCTAAATGAGCTGGATCATTAAGTGCGACTTCCTTGGGAAATCCTACAGCACGTGATATGACTGAATCTATCGAGGTAGGTATTTGTTTCGAGTTATCTCCGCCTTCTATAGAGACTTTTATATCCTTCTTCTGATTTTGCAAAATTGATGATAACTGCCTTTGTTGTTCATTAGTGAGAGACCCATCCACTTTATTTAGTCCATTCGATGACGCATTTAAAGATTTTTTTAAACTCTCTAACTCTTCGGAAGAGCTAGCGTTGAATTCAATAAAAGCGATGAATATTCCTCCTTTAATTTCACCGCTTTGGTAAACTGTTCCACAATTAGAGGAAAAGGATTTGCATCCTTCAGATGCATAACCTATTCCTTTATTGTTTAATGAATCTGATTTTATAATTATAGGTTCGTAGGTGATAATGACTGAGAGTACCAGGAATTGCTTGAGTTCAGTAAACCTGGATTGCTTAATGAATTCTCTTTCAAATTCCGCTCTTAGAATTGTGGAGTAGCCGAATTTTGCATCAAACACGGAAGCGGATAATTTACTGAGTTCAGCATAGCTATCAATAAATGAAAACGTGTACACGCTTTTGGAGGGCTTTGTTTTGAAATCAGGTTCGGGTTGCGCATGAAGGCTCAAACATACAGCGCAATCAGTACCCTTTATCTCGTCAAATCCTCTTCCGAGATATGAAACTGGGGTAACAACTGCCACCACCTGTTCCTCAGCGCCATCAACATTCGATTTTTTACCGCCACAATCTATAAGGGTAAAAGCTGTAGTAAGGAATAACAGACAAACAAATATTTTATGACCGTTTCCATTTTTAATAATTTCCATTCTATTCCGAGACATAATTTTTAACTATTTTATTGACCTACTCTTCTTGGGATTTTCGGCATCCTCCGTTTATTTCAAAACTATCTTATAACTACTAGGAAGAACATCCCCACTCATAGGGATTTTAAAACAGCTCAACTGATTTCTCTGGTCTAATGCGTACAAACATCGAACATAAGATTGTCAGCTTATCATGAGTCATATGAGTAAGGCAGGATTACACAGAAGCAAGAAGATTAAAACCTCTTCCATGTAACAGAACAAGACGACCGTACTATAGACCATGAGCCTCGTGCCCACGGGTTGAAATAACAAAATGATTTTGACTACCGGGGGTATGGCATAGGAGTAGCTCCTATACTATTTTGAATTTGCGTGGGGGACAGAAACGAAAAGCCCGAAGCGCGAGAGCATGAGCAAGGCCGGACTTGTAGTGTATGGCCCGACCCGAGTGAGGTACGAACGAGGGGCACGCCCAGATAGACATGAGTAGCAAAACTTCAAAGAATGGTTCGCTCACGCTTAAAAAAGGCGATTGAAATCGCATTCAACCTATAGAATACAAAAATTAACATCACTCATATCTTGAGCACACACATCATCGGTTGAGTGTAATCCTTCCTTTCTCAATTTTAAAACTGATGAGCACGGAGCAGTCCACTTCTTTTTTGTTAAGCGTGCCGGCTGTCCAGCTGGTGAAGGTTTTAAATACGTTTTCAATCTGGGTATCCAGTTCAGGAGATTGTGTTTTGTTGTCGATCGCGCACTGCACCATTTCGCCCTTGCAGTTGATGATGAAGTTCACCATGCCCTTATCGTTGTAGTCGGGTTTATCTTTGAGGAACTGCACGTCTGCATTCAGCTTGTCGTTTATTTGCTCGGTGGTAGAAGCACATTTGGCGGGTACCTGTCCGTCAAACATTTGTAGCAGCGCATACACATCCTTCTTGCTGCATGTGCCTGGGATGCGCTCCTTCAGTTGCAGTTTGGCTACAAACTGCGCCTGTGCTGAGAGGCCGGTGGCCACAGCGAGAAAGAAAGTAATGATCAATCGCATAAGAAAGGTGGTTAGGTGTTTGTAAAGAAGCTTGCCTGTTTGCCCAATGGCACCATTAATACTAGAGAATTAAAGGCACACCACCAAATGCAGTGCGGGGTAGAAGAACACGGTGCAAAGAAGACACAAGTATCAAGTAGCAAGACACAAGTATCGAGTAGCTAGCATCGGGCATCCAGCCCCGATACGCCCGGCAACAAAAAAAGTTGTGAAATATTGTGTGATTAAGAAAAAATAAAGTTTAAAAAAAGTTAACGAAAATATATCTGACAAAATGAACCGCGCGTAAAATGGATCATAAACGGAAACACACTACAACGTAACGGATATGAACTACAACGTGAAGGACAGAGACGGCAAGCGTAGCACATCATGTGAAGCAGTAGGCACCGCGTATGACAAGCGCAGCACCACGCATGGCAACGTGCAGGAAGCAGGTGATAACGTAACATTGCCACATCCCACCGTGAAGGCATCAAACGACAAACGCACGGTGCGCGGCAGCGAAGTGGCGGAAGCACATCACCGCCTCGGGCTGCGGCACGGCAGCGGGATGGCCGCACATGACTCCGTGCGCGCAGCACATGACAAGCTAACGGAAGCATACTACCGGCAAACGAAGTCGTACTTCATCGTGAATGAATCGCTTGACAACGTGAGGTAGCGGTGTGACCTCCGTAATGAACCAGGCAGCAAGCTCACGGAAACGCACCACAAGGAAACAACATCCATAGAATCCAAAAAAAACACTCCTGCTATCGCAACCACTCTACAAGAAGTTATCGCAAAAAGTAAGTAAACTGGTATGGAGCTAAAAATGCCACGTTGAGCACGCTCAGCTTGTCATGTTGAGTTCTGAGTTTATCGAAGGATTGAAACAGGACTGAGAGTACGCTTCGGAAGGAGAGCATTGGTAAGTCGGTCTTCGACAAGCTCAGACTGACAGTGAAAAAACTTGTCATGTTGAGCCTGTCGAAACAGGACCTGGAGTACGCTTCGGAAGGAGAGCAATGGTAAGTCGGTCTTCGACAAGCTCAGACTGACAGACGTTGCTCAGCATGGCAATAAAAAACTTGTCATGTTAAGCCCTGAGTTTATCGAAGGATCGAAACAGGGCTGAGAGTACGCTTCGGAAGGAGAGCATTGGTAAGTCCGTCTTCGACAAGCTCAGACTGACAATAAAACTTGTCATGTTGAGCCTGTCGAAACAGGACTGAGATGGTCTTCGGAAGGAGAGCATTGTAAGTCGGTCTTCGACAAGCTCAGACTGACAGGGGTTGCTCAGACTGACAATGAAAAAACTTGTCATGTTGAGCCAGTCGAAACAGGACCGGGAGTACGCTTCGGAAGAAGTGCCTTGGTAAGTCGGTCTTCGACAAGCTCAGACTGACAGACGTTGCTCAGACTGACAGGGGTT
>CAZECP010000080.1:20124-21700 GCA_964510765.1 uncultured Ohtaekwangia sp.
AAGTCGGTCTTCGACAAGCTCAGACTGACAGACGTTGCTCAGACTGACAGGGGTTGCTCTGACTGACAGGGGTTGCTCTGCATGGCAATAAAAAACTTGTCATGTTGAGTCCTGAGTTTATCGAAGGATCGAAACAGGACTGAGAGTGCGCTTCGGAAGGAGAGCATTGGTAAGTCCGTCTTCGACAAGCTCAGACTGACAGACGTTGCTCAGCCTGACAGTGAAACTTGTCATGTTGAGTCCTGAGTTTATCGAAGGATCGAAACAGGACCGGGAGTACGCTTCGGAAGGAGAGTAATGTAAGTCGGTCTTCGACAAGCTCAGACTGACAGGGGTTGCTCAGACTGACAGACGTTGCTGAGCAAGTTGACCAGACAAGTTCATTTATTTTTTACGATGACTTTCTAAAGTCAATTGACGTTTTTTCTAAACACAAAACTCAAACCCGCTGCGCTGCGTGGGCATGCAACTCATGATTGCATCGCCCGGGCAGGGTAGCACAAAATTAAAAATTGTATGAAAAAATTAGTGAGGCTGGGCCTTTCACGGATGCCCATACCCAAGAAAATTACTGCCGTGAGAACGATGGTTACCTCGATGACGGGCAACCCAAGCTTCCCCACTCCTAACCCACCGCTGGCCACGATCACCACGAACGTGAATGCGCTGGAGGTAGCGAGCATAGCGGCTGCAGGTGGCGGCCCGGATGATACGGCAAACATGCACGCCAAAGAGGCGCTGCTTGACTTGTCGGTGAAACTGCTGGGTGCGTATGTAGAAGGTATTGCCAACGCCACTCCCATTACTGCGGAGGCAATTATTTTGAGTGCAGGCATGGAAGTGAAAGGCCAGAACAGCCCCAGCGCCATCGACTTTGATGTGCAGAGCACGGGCAACCCGGGCGAGCTGAAGGTGATACGCAAAGCAGTGAGCCGCGGCACCTACGAGTTTCACATGTGCACCGACCCGACCAACGAAGCCAACTGGCAGAAGATCTACCGCGGCACGCGCGGCCGCATCGTGAAGACAGGCCTCACCAGCGCCACCCGCTACTACTTCCGCGCCATGGCCATCGACAAAAATGGCGAAAGCCCGTGGAGTGATGTGAAGAGTGGAGTGGTGCTTTAGAATTACGAATTAGGAATTACGAATGTCGAATTAGGAATGACCTCTGTGCGCAGGCGGTTCTCCCTTCAGGGAGTAAGAGGGCGAGCATGGGGCGGCTGACCGAATTACGAATGTTGAATTTCGAATGATGAATGTTGAATGATGAATTTCGAATGGCGAATGATGAAGGATGAGTGAGGAAAGGAGGCAAGAAAAAAATAGAAGCAACTTCGGGAGGGGTTGCTTTTTTTCTTGCTTCATACACTTGCATTTCCTCCCTCTCCGAATTACGAATGATGAAGTTGGTGGAGTAACGAGATTTTTTGATTTGATGCACTGCGCGCAGGCGGTTCTCCCTTCAGGGAGTAAGAGGGCGAGCATGGGGCGGTTGACCGAATTAGGAATTTTGAATGTTGAAGGATGAGTGAGGAAAGGAGGCAAGAAAAAAAATAGAAGCAACTTCGGGAGG
>CAZECP010000081.1:0-16039 GCA_964510765.1 uncultured Ohtaekwangia sp.
TGGGAGTCGCACGATAGGTTTACATAAGCCGAGTAAACTCATGAGGTATTTTACTCCTGTGGGATTACCCTCTTCATACATCGGTGTGTTGATTTCTAGAAGTTTGAAGGTTTCTGCAGAGGCTTTGCTGAAATTACCCGAGGCCGCATTTGCAGTCATTCTGTTGAATATGATCGGATAGGCGTTGGCAAGCACGGAAATCACACCTGTTCCGCCAATTGAATAGAGCGGCACGGTCAACATATCATCACCGGAAATAAGCAAAAAATCTTTTGGTTTTTCTTTGGCTATCTTCATGCACTGCTCCAGATTTCCCGATGCTTCTTTGATGCCGATAATGTTTTTGTGTTGAGCTAATCGCAAGGTTGTGTCTGCGGTCAGGTTAGAGGAGGTTCTGCCGGGAACATTGTAAAGCAAAATTGGCAATGTCGATGTGTCCGCAATTTTTTTGAAATGCTGATAGATTCCTTCCTGACTTGGTTTGTTGTAATAAGGGCTTACCGACAGGATTGCTGACACTCCTTTCAAAATTGTATGATGAATTTCTTCAATCACCTGGTCGGTATTGTTACTACCAATTCCATAGACTATTGGAAGTCTTTTGGAATTGTTTTTCAACACAAATTGAAGCACTTCTTTTTTCTCCTCCTTGCTCAGTGTGGCGGCCTCGCCAGTGGTTCCCATCACTACCAGATAATCAACTCCCTTCGAAGTGTGAGAAATTATTTTCTTTAGTGCATCAAAATCAATTTGTCCTCCTTCCTCAAATGGAGTGATTAATGCTACGCCTGTTCCAAATAATTTTTTCATTTTTTACAAATTGATAGAATACGGACTTAACAACTATTTCAGTTGTGTGGTGTATTTGTACATAGAGTCGATGAGGCCTTTGTCGGTGCCATTTTGTTCAATCATCAACTCAAAGTAATTGCTTTCGTTTTCAAAAAAACGGCCAACACGGCAATGCGCTTTGCTGGTAGCCAGAACATGCAGTGTAAGCGGATTGAACTCGCGATCGAGGTAGAATAAATAGTCGAAAGGAGTGGAGGCGAATTTATCGGCAATGGCAGAATTGATTTTACCCCAGAATGAAAGTTCGTTTACTGTAAAGAAATCAAACATGAATTCATAATTCTCTTTCTTCAATGGAAGAAACTCGAGCACTTTTACCATTTTTCCATCTTGCTCCAGGCAATGGATAAACTCTTTGACGGCCGAATGTTTTTGCTTGTCTTCTACGCTGAAGAGTATGCCCACATTTTTAGCTTGTGAGTAAGGAATACTAGCGCGAAGGCTTTTATTTTTCTTGAGCGCCTTCTCAGTGCGCATCTGCAAAAACTTCATTTTGAACATGGGGCGAAATTAAGAATTTTAGCGAGATACTGGATACTTGGTGCTGGATACTTGAAGCTGGTTTTTCCAGTGGTACTTCAGTATCATTTGCTGAGCATCTTCTCAAACTCCACTATGCCAATGATCTTAACCCCCAGCTTCTCGGCTTTCTCGCGTTTGGATGGCCCCATGTTTTCGCCTGCAAGAAGATAATCGAGTTTGCCAGAGACACCAGACAGTATCCGTCCACCATTTTTGATGACGATCTCTTGCAGTTGCTCGCGCTCATAGTTTTCAAAAACGCCCGAGATCACAAATGATTTTCCTCCAAGTGAATCACTTTCTTTTTCCGGCTCTTTGAAATCAGATTGCATGTTGAGCCCAGCTTTGCGCAGCCGTTCTACTTCGCGCAGGTTTTCTTTTTGAGAGAAATATTCAATCACGCTTCGCGCAATTTTTTCTCCGACTTCAGGTGCATTTAAAAGTTCTTCGTAAGAAGCTTTCGAAAGATTTTCCATGCTCTTGAAATAGCGAGCAATTTTCTCGGCAACGGTTTTGCCTACGAAACGAATTCCGATCGCGAACAACACAGCTTCAAATGGTGCCGACTTCGATGCTTCGATTCCTTGCAAAAGATTTTTTGTGGAGAGCTCTTTGAAACCTTCCAGCTTGAGTATGTCATCTTTTTTGAGATCGTATAGATCTGCCGGAGTTTTTACCAATCCAAGATCAAAAAGTTGCCCGATTGTTTTTTCTCCCAGCGAGTCAATATCCATCGCTTTGCGCTGGATGAAATGTTCAATCCTTCCGGTAATCTGCGGCCTGCAACCTTTTTCGTTCGGGCAATAATGATTGGCTTCACCTTCATGGCGGATCAGTTCCGTTCCGCACTCAGGACAATGGGAAATGTATTTTACAGGCTTCAGATTTTCATCGCGCTTCGAAAGATCGACACCGGTTACTTTCGGAATAATTTCTCCGCCCTTCTCAACAAAAACGTAGTCGCCAATTCTTAAATCAAGTCGTGCAATTTCATTTGCGTTATGAAGCGATGCGCGCTTCACCGTTGTGCCGGCAAGAAAGACGGGTTCAAGTTCAGCGACAGGCGTTACCGCGCCAGTTCTTCCCACCTGATAAGTAATTCCGTTCAGGCGAGTGCTTACACTTTCGGCTTTGTATTTATATGCAATCGCCCAGCGCGGGCTTTTAGCTGTGAAGCCAAGTTCTTGTTGTTGTGCCAGGCTGTTGACTTTGATCACTACTCCATCCGTTTCAAGAGGCAGGTCTTCGCGCCTCTTTTCCCAATGCTCAATATATTTTAAAACCTCGCCAATGTTCTTGCATTTCTTATACGTTTTTGAAACCTGAAATCCCCACGATTCAATTTTGTGAATCGAGTCCTCGTGGGTCTCCACGTTGTTTTCTTCGCCCAATAAATAATAGAGAAAACAATCGAGCTTGCGTTTGGCAACTTCGGTGCTGTCCTGCATTTTCAGTGTCCCGCTTGCGGTGTTGCGCGCATTGGCATAGGTTTCTTCACCGATATCTTCGCGCTCTTTGTTGAGTTGTTTAAAAACTTCTTTTGGAAGAAACACTTCTCCACGCACTTCAAATTTTGCAGGGATATTTTTTGACTTGATTTTCAAAGGTAGGGTGCGGATGGTTTTCACATTGGCAATTACATCATCGCCACGCACGCCATCGCCACGCGTGATGCCTTTAACTAAAATTCCATTTTCATACTTTAAGCTAATGGAAACTCCATCAAATTTAAGTTCACAAAAATATTCGTAGGAGTCGCCATCCAAGCCCTTCGCTACGCGCGCATCAAATTCTTGAAGTTCTTCGGCTGAGTAAGTATTGCCAAGCGAAAGCATCGGATACTCGTGAATGACTGTTGGAAATTCTTTAGTGATGGTTCCTCCTACGCGTTGAGTTGGAGAGTCGGCTTGTTTTAATTCAGGAAATTCATTTTCTAGTTTGACCAGCTTTTCAAGAAGCTGATCAAATTCAAAATCACTGATCTCGGTTTTATGTTTTTGATAGTAGAGATCGTTGTGATGGTTGATAGAATCGGTGAGTTCTTGAATTTGCTTTTTCGCTTCGGTTGCTGTCATGCCCTGAAATTTTTTGGACAGCTAAATTACGGAGAAGAAATTAAACGTTGATCAGGTTCAGAATATCGACAGAAACCAGGCCTGCGGTTTCTGTTCTCAGTCTGTTTTTTCCAAGGCTAACTTTCTTAAAATCATTCTTTAATGCATACTCAACTTCATCTGGCCGAAAATCTCCTTCCGGGCCAATCAGGATAAAATATTTTTTCCCCGGACAAGCAAGTTGTCTCAAATGAATTGGATTTTGTGAGTCAACAATTGCAATGAGTTTTTGATCCGCATCTTCATTGATTACTTTCGCAAACTTTGTCATGTCAATAATCTCTGGAAGCCATGCTTGTTGTGACTGTTTCATGGCGCCAACCGCAATCTTCTGAATACGCTCGATGTTGATTTTCTTGCGTTCTGAATTTTGGCAAAGCAGAAACGTAATTTTTTCAAGGCCAATTTCTACCGCCTTCTCTACAAACCATTCAGTGCGATCTGAGTTTTTTGTAGGAGCTATCGCAATGTGAATACTAAAATTTCTCTTGCCAACCTGCTCAACTTTAACAATTTCAAACTCACATTTCTTAGGATTAGCCTTGGTGATTTTTGCTGAATAGAAAAAACCTCTTCCATCTGTGAGCTGAATTTCATTTCCTTCCGTCAATCGCAGCACGCGCACAGCATGATGCGACTCCTCGGCATCCAGATGTAAAATACCGTTTCTGATTTCAGGTTGAAAGAAAAGATTCACATCAAGCGAGTTCTTTCTTCAAGCGCTCCACCAGTTTTACATAGTCTTGCATCGCTTGTTCTTTGGAAGTGCCTTTCTTTTCTGCCCACGCATCGTACTTAGCAATGCCTTTGAAATCAAAACCACCGGGGCGCTCGCCAGTCACATCGCCATCCGTGGCTTGTTTGAAAAATGCGTAGAGTTGAAGTAAGTCTTCGTTGGAAGGGCGTGCAGGCAATTCTTTTGATTGGGATACTGCTGCATTAAAATCATCGAGTAGTGCCATAATTTTTGAAATTAAAAAAGGCCGGTAAAATTCCGGCCTTCAAATATAGTTAGTTCAAATGTTACCGCTTAGCGATCGGAACATAAGGTCTCAAATTCTGACCGGTGTAAATTTGCCTTGGTCGGCCGATAGGTTCTTTGTTCTCGCGAAGCTCTTTCCATTGTGCAATCCATCCTGGCAAGCGGCCCATGGCAAACATTACGGTGAACATATCCACCGGAATACCAAGCGCACGATAAATAATACCTGAATAGAAGTCAACATTTGGATAAAGCTTGCGCTCAATAAAATAAGGATCGCGCAACGCAACTTCTTCCAACTTCATCGCGATTTCAAGTACAGGGTCATTCACACCTAATTTACCAAGCACGTCATCAGCTGCTTTCTTAATGATCTTCGCACGTGGGTCAAAGTTTTTATACACGCGATGGCCAAAGCCCATCAGGCGGAAGCCGCTGTTTTTATCTTTTGCTTTGTTGATCCACTTCTCAATATCGCCACCATCTTTCTTGATTTCTTCGAGCATGATAATTACTTCCTGATTAGCACCTCCGTGCAGCGGTCCCCATAATGCATTAATGCCCGCAGAGATCGATGAATAAATACTTGCCTTAGAAGAACCAACAATTCTCACTGTTGAAGTAGAACAGTTTTGTTCGTGATCGGCATGAAGAATTAAAAGTTTATCAAGCGCATCGGATACAACCGGATCAACCTCGTAATGTTCTGCAGGCAAAGCGTACAACATCTTCAAAAAGCGAGAGCAGTAGTCGAGTGAGTTGTCAGGGTAATTGACCGGGTGGCCCATCGCATTTTTGTAAGCCCAAGCTGCAAAGGTTGGCATCTTGGCAAGTGAACGAACGATGCTTAGATAAACTCCTTCAGACGAACGATTCGGATCCAGCGCTTCCGGATAAAAAGCAGTTTGTGCGCAGAACATAGAAGCCAGCACGCCCATCGGATGTGAAGAAGAAGGGAATCCATCCAGTATCTTTCGCGTATCTTCATGCACCATAGTGTGGTTCTTGATGTCATCCGAGAACTTGGCCAATTGCTCCGATGATGGAAGCTCACCAAAAATGAGAAGATAGGCTACCTCAAGGAAAGTTGACTTCGCGGCAAGGTCTTCAATCGAATATCCGCGGTAGCGAAGAATGCCTTTGTCGCCATCCAAAAATGTGATAGCGCTTTTGGTAGCACCTGTATTTTTATAACCGAAGTCGAGGGTTACCACTCCGGCTGTCTCTAATAGGTTTCCAATATCAATTCCCAGTTCGCCCTCTGTTCCCTCTACGATAGGAAACTTATATGATTTGCCATCGATGATCAGTTCCGCAGTTTTTGCCATAATTGAATAAGTTACTTTTTGTCTAAAGATAAAGGGAAGAGAGTTGAGAAAAAAAGAGGTTTTTAAATTTAGTTGTTGCCCAAGATAAGTGGCATACCGTCTTTACCACTTCCCACCACCACCACTTTGCTATTTGGTGACTTAGCTAGTTCTAATGTAGCTTCAATGCCTCTCATTTTCAACAGTTTGTCCGTCAAGCTATTGTTAATGATGTTGTTTGCGCGGGCTTCACCCTCGGCCTGAATGCGCTTGCGTTCAGCTTCACTTTTTTCTTTGTCGAGGCGGAATTGATATGCGAGGGCCTCTTGTTCTTGTTGGAGTTTGTTTTCGATAGCTTGCTTGATTTGATCCGGAAGCACGATCGCGCGAATCAACACGGCCGTTGCGTTCACATTGTTTTTGTTCAATATTTTCTCCGTTTCAGTTTTTATGGCACCCTCCACTTCAGCGCGTTTTGTGGAATAGATTTCTTCTGCGGTATAACGTCCCATTACCTGGCGCCCTGTTGAACGAACTTCTGGTATAACAAGCACATTTACATAGTCGCTTGTAAATTGTTCATGGATGTAGCCGATTTTGTTTGGCACAGGAAAGTATCGAACAGTAATGTCAACCTTAATCGTCAAACCATTTTTGTCAAGCACAGTCATGTCCTCCTCTGAAGTCATTTCATTCACTTTATAAACATACTTGTCATTCCAGGGAGCCTTCATGTGAGTGCCAGGACCAATCACATTATCCTTGTCGAGACCCTTGCCGAAAGGATGGAAAATAATGGCACGTTCGTTTGCTTCAATGGTGTACCAAAGACTGGATGATAGTGTAAGGAGAACGATAAATCCAATCACGCCAAGGATGATAAAGGGGAGTTTGCGGTTGTTCATAAGGAAGATGTTTTATTTATTCTATTTAAGAGAGAAGTTCTTAAAGTTAGTAGGTTTTGAATGCAAAACAGATTGTGGATGGCGGGTTTTTGTGTTTTTTGAGCGCGTCATTTTTCTTATATTTAATAGGGCATGAATTTTTTATAGAAATGAGGTTCAAAAATCATTTTTTGCTTCTTCTCACACTTCTGCTAGCCATCGAAGTGTGTGCCCAAAAACCATATGCTGACAGCCTGAAGAAAATTCTTGCCAGCACCACCGACCTTAAAGCACGTGTTGACTTGAAATGCGAAATTGCTTATGACCTTTTTGAATATGAAGATTCGATTGCGATTATTTATGCTGAACAAGCAAGATTGGACGCAGAGAAAGCGAGGTACACCGGAGGTTTGAAAAGAGCACTCACGCTCCTGGGATTGGGAGAATATAATGCCGGAAAGTTTGATGAAGCGCTCCGTTATTTAAGATCATCCGATAACCTGCATGCCGATATCTCTTCCGGGCTGATCGGCTATAACCTGATGCTGATCGGAAGTATTTTTCGCGACCAAGCTCATTTTGATTCCGCTCAATTTTATTATAAAAAAGCAGTGGATGTTATTGGGCCGCAGGGCGATTCTTACTTTCTTGCTGCGTGCTATCAAAACCTGGCGTTGATTGAAATTATCTGGTGGCAAAATGACAACGCATTCCTTCATCTGAAAAAAGCGGAAGACCTCGCCTTACGGACCCCCAAAGATTTTTACACGGCATTGAGTGTGTGGTCAATATTTGTACGGTATTATATTCAAATGAACGACTACGAAAAAGCCACTGAGTACATGAACAGGCTCTGTGATAAATCGGTGGTGATGAAGGATTATTTTCATCAGATCAGTTGCCTCTCGTGGCAAGCAGAAATTGATGCCCACAATGGGCTTTACCGGATAGCATTGAACAAAGCATTTAAGGCACTGAGAACTACAGATGTTTTTAAACATCCTCAGCAGCGCGTAATCATTTATCAACAGATCGGAAATATTTACAATGAGCTTTCGGAATATGTGCTGGCTTCTGAATACCTGTTTGAGGGTCTTAAGATCAGCGAGCGACTTGGTTTCAGATATGAAACTGCCCGCATGTACACAGACTTGGCGTGGGTCTTTAAAGAACAACTCAATTTTTCTTTGGCTTTGGAGTATGTTGGTAAATCAGAAAAACTTCGGACGGAAATGAATGACAAAGCTGGGCTTGCTTTTACCAAAAATATAAGAGGACTCATTTTGTTTCTGCAGAAAGACTATGAGGAATCGCTTCGGGAGTTTGAAGCTTCGTTACAGATTCGTAAAACATTGGGGAACAAAACGGGGGTTGCGGCTGTCATTTTTAATAAATCGTTGATCTATCAAGATCTTCATAACTATGAAAAGGCTTACGAACTTCAGAAGGAATCGCTTGCCATAGATGAGTTAATTGCCAATAAACAGGAAATTTCTATCTCCTATAATGCGATGGCTGAGTTGTTGATCAAAATGAAAAGGCCAAAAGAAGCGGAAATTTATTTGCAAAAGGCATTGAAGTTGGCGGAAGCTACAAATTCAAAATTGATGCGAAGGAACATTTACCGGAATTACAGTAGGCTGAAAGAAGCCAATGGCAACCTGAGTGCGGCTCTTGAATTTGATCGAAAGTCGATTGAAATGAATGACAGTATTTTTACTGAGAAGGGTAGCAGCCAACTGGCCGAGATGGAGACTTTTTACAAACTGGAACAGAAAGAGCAACAGCTTAAAGAAATCGATCAGATTAAAAATCAACGAGAGCAGGAACTTGCCGTTCAAAAAGAACTTGCTCAACGTCAGCGGATCATCATCGGCATTTCTGCGTTTGCTATAGTGCTTTTGGTTTTAAGCGGCATTGTTGGTATTCAATACTATAACGCAAAGAGCGAAGTGAACAAACAATTGAAACGGCTCAACAAGGATATCCTGGAACAAAAGGAAGAGATCCAGGCGCAGTCAGAAGAATTGCTGACTGCTTCCAATACAATCTCAAGTATTAACAAACAACTCGAAGCAAAGATTGAAGAGCGGACTTATGAATTGAAACAAGCTTATAAAGAGCTGGATACTTTTTTCTATCGTTCCTCTCATGACTTTCGAAGGCCGATAACCACCTTCCTCGGGCTGGCCGGTGTAGCTGCCATTACGGTGAAGGATCCTGTTTCGCTTGAGCTATTTGAAAAAGTAAAAGAAACCGCCAGCAGCCTTGATAAGATGTTGCAAAAACTTCAATCCATCAGCGATTTGGGCGCGCAACAAATGGTGTTCAAAGAAGTTTTTCTCAAAGAACTAATGGACGAAGTTTTGGATAGTTTCCGCGAAAGCATTCAACAAAAGAAAATAACGGTCAATGCTGACATTGTTGAGAAATCAACTTTCATCTCGTATCCGGCTTTGGTTAAGTTAATTTTTGAAAACCTGGTTGAGAATTCGATTCACTTTTCAGGCTTCGATTCTCCTTTCATAAAAATAGAAATCAAACTGGATGATCAGCAGATGGAGCTGGTAGTGGAGGATAATGGCCAGGGAATTCAAGAGGAATATCAACCTCGTATTTTTGAAATGTATTTTCGTGCCAATGAACGATCCAAGGGGAACGGACTTGGCTTATACATCAGCAAGAAAGCAGTTGAAAGATTAAACGGCTGGATTGGGTTTTCGAGTGAGCATAACAAGGGTTCTGTGTTTGTAATTCGAATTCCAAACACAACTCCATAAAAAAAGCGGAACTGATTGCTCCGCTTTTTCTATGTAAAGTAAGTTCATTACATCGGTTGTCCTGATCCGCCTTCTGAAGGAGTTTCCATAGAAGGCGTTGGAGCAGGTGTTGGTGCCAGAGCAGGGGCAGGCGTTGGAGCAGCTGCTGGTGCAGC
Source organism: uncultured Ohtaekwangia sp. (assembly GCA_964510765.1). Taxonomy (GTDB): domain Bacteria; phylum Bacteroidota; class Bacteroidia; order Cytophagales; family Cyclobacteriaceae; genus ELB16-189. Next base: position 9,597 of record CAZECP010000081.1, read on the forward strand.
AGGCTTTTTAGGAGCAGCAGCTTTTTTAGGTGCTGACTTCTTAACTGCTTTCTTAACTACTTTCTTGGCTGCTTTCTTAACGGCTTTCTTGGCTGCTTTTTTTGCAGCTTTCTTAACCACTTTCTTTTTCGCAGCTTTCTTCACAGCCTTTTTTGCCTTCGCTTTTTTGGCTGCTTTTTTTGCTTTCTTTGCCATAGCAGAATTGGTTTAATTTTTTTTTCTAATAGGAGTTTGATAATTCTTCTGAAATTTAAATAGAGTTTACATTGTGTAATAGGAATAGCTCAAAAATTTTTGCAAAAAGTTGGATGAGAATGATCAGATTGTCATCAAAAAATTGAAGCAACAAAGCTTGATCTGGAACAAGAAGCCCTCACACGCTGGACTTGGGCAAGTGTGATAGTGTTTGAATCACTATCGTTGAAAAGTTTTTTAACTAATTTGATATTCCATTTTGAAATTAGTAGAATGCTAAATAATTTAGCACTCACAAATTCGTAATAAATAACTATTGATATGACCGCTGACGCAAAAGAAAAACTGAAAGCCCTCCAACTCACCATTGACAAGTTGGAAAAAACATACGGCAAGGGAACCGTAATGAAATTGAGTGATGAAAAAATCATGGATGTGCCCGCCATCTCCACCGGTTCTCTTGGGCTTGACATTGCCTTGGGCATAGGTGGAATTCCAAGAGGCCGCGTAACAGAAATCTACGGCCCTGAATCATCAGGTAAGACAACGCTAACCATGCATTGCATAGCGGAAGCTCAGAAGAAAGGTGGCCTCGCTGCATTCATTGATGCGGAGCATGCCTTTGATAAATCGTATGCTGAGAAGCTTGGAATTGACACCGAGAATCTTCTGATCTCTCAGCCTGATAATGGTGAACAGGCCTTGGAAATTGCCGAGCATTTGATCCGCTCTGGAGCGATTGACATCATCGTGATTGACTCGGTGGCCGCGCTCGTTCCCAAAGGTGAATTAGAAGGAGAGATGGGCGAGAGCAAGATGGGTTTGCAGGCACGATTGATGTCGCAGGCTTTGAGGAAACTGACGGGAACGATTAGCAAGACCGGCTGCGCATGTATTTTCATTAACCAGCTTCGCGAGAAGATTGGCGTTATGTTTGGCAATCCTGAAACAACCACAGGTGGAAATGCCTTGAAGTTTTATGCCTCCGTTCGCCTGGATATTCGCAGGATTGGTCAAATTAAAGAAAGCAGTGATGACATCACCGGAAACCGCGTGAAGGTGAAGGTGGTGAAAAACAAAGTAGCTCCTCCATTCAAGGTTGTCGAGTTTGATATCATGTATGGAAGGGGAATCAGCAAGTCGGGAGAAATAGTGGATATAGGTGTGGAACTGAATGTAATTCAGAAATCCGGTTCATGGTTTTCCTACAATGGTAACAAGCTTGGTCAGGGGCGTGATGCTGTCAAGCAATTAATCGAGGATAATCCAGAACTGATGGATGAACTCGAAAAGAAAATCAAAGAGAAGTTTGCCGCTGGTGAAGTGGAAAAGAAAGCCGATGAGTAGTGTTCTAAACTGATCTGAAAAATGAAAGGCTCCGAAGATTCGGAGCCTTTCATTTTCTAAGTCGCTCTGATTGCTATTACAGGATCAAGTCGTGCGGCTACTGCGGCTGGCACAATACCAGCCACCAAACCGATGGTGGATGAAATAGTGAGTCCTTTGATAATGTTTTTCAGTGTGAGTATTACTTCCAACGATCCGAAGGATGCTTGCGTCAAGAGCCACACCAGGAACAACCCCGACAGTCCCCCGATTAAACTCAAAAAGATAGATTCAAAAAGGAACTGGAATAATATGAAGTAGTTTTTCGCTCCAAGCGATTTTTGTAAACCGATAATGCTCGTTCTTTCTTTTACAGAAACGAACATGATGTTCGCAATGCCAAATCCTCCCACTAAAATGGAGAAGCCACCAATTATCCAACCTGCTACTGTCAAAACATCAAACACCGGTTCGATGGATTTTGCTACTGCTTCAGGTCGGTTCACCTGAAAATTGTCTTTTTTCTCTGGCTTGAGCCCCCGCTTGATACGAACCAAGCCACGCGCCTCTCCTTCTAATTGAACCAGGCCAATATCATCTTCGAATCCCTTAAGTCCAATAACCGAGTCCTCTTCATCCCACCGTCCAGTGCCCGTGTTGTACATTTTGCGAAATGCATCGTAAGGTATATAGCAACTGTAGTCTTTACTTGTGAATCCCATGAAACTCTCACCTTCGCGCTTAAGTACCCCCACAATAGTGAATCGCAAATTCTTAATTTTAATATAGAGCCCTACCGGATTTTCAATTTTTGGGAATAGAGCTTTCGCGATTTCATTGCCAATCACTACCACATTTCTACCACCTTCAATTTCCCGATCTGTCAAATATCTTCCGTATTCGACATCCAATTCAAAAAGCTTGTCATATTCAGTGGAAGTGCCGTAGATCTCGATCTTATTTATACTATTACTTCCTGACTTTACCACAGCATTATTAATTCCGGCATAGATGGAAATGGCAGTGCTGTTCTTTAGGTTTTCCTTCAGGAATTTATATTCATTGTAAGACATATTTGGGCGCCTAATGAAATCCTTCCACCAATCGCGCGAACTTCCTCCAGCTCCCCAAGGCCACTTATGAAGATAAATGACATTTGTTCCAAGAAAATTCAAACTGCTAACGATGTTAGTTTTCAGGGAATCAACCAGCGTGAGCACGGCAATGATTGAAAAAATTCCTATGGTAACTCCCAGCAGGGAAAGCACCGTGCGGAGGATGTTGGACTTTAACGCTCGCCAGGCAAAGCCCAGGCTTTCTCCAATTAATCTTAATACAAGCATGCGCTTTTAACGGTTTTGAATTCTTAATGGGTTGCCGATTTACACAAAAACCTCTTTAAATATTTCGTTCAGAAGTACAATTCGCTTAATTCTTGACTTATCTTGAACACAAATTCGCAGAAGTTCAGGAAATTACAACATTTCCATTATTTTTGCGCCTCAAAAAATTAAACGTTCCGCCTAAAGTGGGACAAAGCCCGTAAGCTTATGAAGTTATCCGAATTTAAGTTCGACCTCCCCGCCAGTTTAATTGCCAACCACCCAGCCGAAAACAGAGACGAATCGCGCCTCATGGTGTTACACCGGGAGACCGGAAAAATTGAACATAAGATTTTTAAGGACATCGTCAATTATTTTGAAGAGGGCGATGTGATGGTTGCCAATGACACGATGGTTTTCCCCGCACGCCTTTATGGCCGCAAGGAAAAAACCGGGGCCAAAATTGAAGTTTTCCTTCTTCGCGAATTAAATGCCGAAATGCATTTATGGGATGTGTTGGTTGACCCGGCAAGAAAAATCCGTGTGGGCAATAAACTTTATTTTGGTGATGGCGATTTGGTTGCTGAAGTAATTGATAATACAACATCGCGTGGCCGCACTATCCGCTTCTTATTTGATGGTGACTCGGCTGCATTTGATAAAGTAGTTGAAACATTGGGCGAAACACCCCTGCCAAAATACATAAAGCGCAAAGTAGAACCCGCTGATAAAGAAAGATTCCAGACCATCTTTGCAACCAAAAAAGGAGCGGTGTCTGCACCTACAGCCGGCATGCACTTCACGCGTCATCTTGTCAAGAGACTTCAGCTGAAAGGTGTGGAAATGACTTACGTGACTTTGCACATTGGCCTCGGCACCTTCCGCGCTGTGGATGTGGAAGATCTGACCAAACACAAAATGGATTCTGAAAATTTTATTGTCGGGACCGAGGCTGTGAACATGGTGAACAATGCTCTTGATAACAAGCACAAGATTTGTGCAGTTGGAACTACCGCGATGCGCGCATTGGAATCGGCTGTATCAGCCAACAACAGGTTGAAAGAGCGCGATGGTTGGACCGATCGTTTTATTTTCCCGCCTTATGACTTCAAAATCTGCGGAGCGATGGTAACCAACTTCCAACAACCCGAGTCAACCCTTTTGATGATGGCTTGTGCGTTTGGTGGTTACGATCAGGTTATGAAAGCCTATGAGGTTGCCAAAAAGGAAAAATACAAATTCCTCACGTACGGGGATGCGATGCTGATCGTGTAGTTACACATTTTTGATCAGATACAAATAAAGCGAAATGGCGACAGGGTATAGCAGGATATAAACTGCTGTTGGCTTGATAAAACCGATCAACATCGTGACGGGCAGGAGCAATAGCAAAATGCCTGTTAAAATAATCCAGAATTTCCGATCATGATTGGTGCGATATACCTGCAGTAACCGGTAAATCAAAAATGTGATAACGGCTGCATTGAAGGCAAGCAACAAAAATCTCAACAAAATCATAACCGAAGGTTTACAACTAAAATAGCTTTCTGATTTATAAAAGTAATCAGTACTGGCAAATATTGAATTGTTTCTTTCGTTTTGAATTCTGATTTTCGTGATCCTTGTAAACAATTTTCTGATTAACTTTCTAATTCAATATGGAGGAGTAAGCAAGTGAAAAAGATCGGTTTCTTTCTTTGTCTGTTTTTTTTGATTGGTGTTTCTGAGGCGCAAACATTTTCCTTCAAAAGCATTGCGTATGATGATCAGTTTGAAATCCAACCTTTCGGAGATCAGATTTATTGTCTCTTTCGGGTGAGTGAAAAAAAGGATTTGACCACTTCATTCAAAAAAGTATTTCTTGATTCGATGCTGGCTCCTGTTCACGAGGAAGTTTACATGATTGAAGGTAAGGCAAGATTGCTGGCGTCTTGTTCCGATGAAAGATTTGTAACGCACGCTTTTTATTCAAAGAATGGCTCGATCGAAAAAATAATATTCATTGTTACCGATCATACCGGTAAAATGATTTCTACGTTTTACAAAACTGCAACAGACGTCTCACCTTACTTTCAAAAACCGTTGAAGAAATTGAAAAATTTTCAACTGTCGTTCATTGGTAACAACGACAGCCCGGGTGAGCTTTTGATTCAACCTTATCAATTGTCTGGCAATTTCCCGGTCAATGGAAAAATGTTTTCATTGAATGCCGAAGACGGCAAAGAAATTTGGGTCGCATCTGTTCCTCTTCTCTCCAATATTCAAACCACCGGAAGCCTTTTAATCGGTATGATGTCATCAGTAACCGGATACAATTCGATTCCGGTGCACCAGATTTATTTTGTTGATAAATCAAATGGTAAGGTAGTCAGGTCCATTCCTTTTAATAGCAAAGGTGTTGGTTATCGTCAGGTGTCGGTTTTTGCTACGAACGGTCTGCAACTGATGGTGGCAGGTAGTGAATTTGAATCGACTAATACAAAGAATGGTAAGTTTTTCATGACGATGTACAATCTCGATGGTGATAAAATTTTTGATCACGTTGATTCAGCTGCACGACTTTCCACCAAGCGTCTTCACCTGATGGGGCATGCGTTTGACCGCGATGGAAATCTTGTTTTGGTCGGTGAGAGTTGGAAGTACGATGCTACTCGTGCCGTGGCTGCTACCGGAGTGAGTATTTTAATGGCAGCAGCCGGTGTAGGATACGGAGGGGTTTACGGAGGACTCGATCACAAAATTGATCATGTTGTTTTTGCAACCATGTCTCCAACTGATGGTTCGATAACCAATTTCAAAACATTCCCGGTCGGGCCCTGGCTTGATTATGGCCGACTGATGACGCAAGGCGGCCATGTGTTGATAGCAGTCTCCAAAAGTGTTATCATTTACAATGTGAATGAGCCTAACCAAGCGCCTGCTCCATTTACTTCACTCAAAGTAAACGAAAGCCTGATCCTTACGCCTTTCGGCCCACTCGTGAACAGACGTGATGGAAAAAATTATACATTAAGATGGCTGCAGCAATGATCAAAAAAGAATATGCGATCATCGTGGCCGGAGGAAAAGGCACGCGCATCAACAGCAAATTGCCCAAACAATTTATTGATTTGAACGGCAAACCCATCTTGCTTCACACGCTGGAAGCCTTCTTTAACTATTCGAAGGATTTGGTGATCGTACTCGTTCTGCCGGAAAATGAATTTGGAATCTGGGAATCAATTCAGAAAGAATTTAGAATCAGCCGACCTCTCATTTTACAAAAAGGAGGCGACACCCGTTTTCAATCTGTGAAAAATGGACTTGAAAAAATTGAAGGTGAAGGATTGGTGGCCATTCATGATGGAGTGCGCCCGCTGGTGAGTGCAGATTTGATTGGCGCTTCATTTCGCCTGGCGGCTGTGCATGGGTCGGCCATTGCTTCAGTTAGATTGAAAGATTCTATCCGTGAAACAGATCAGGACACAACCAAAGCAGTTGATCGATCGCGCTATCGGCTTATACAAACTCCACAGACCTTTGATTTGCAACTGATCAAGAAAGCATATCAACAGAAAGAAGATTCAAACCTTACGGATGACGCCAGCGTGGCTGAGCGTG
>CAZECP010000081.1:16139-21576 GCA_964510765.1 uncultured Ohtaekwangia sp.
CCGTTGCTTGAAAAAATGGTTACACCCTGCGGGCCTTTCATGAACTCGCGATAGTTGTCGTTCGCATTCATGCTCATTTGAGGAATCGATTTGATATAGTAATTCAACGCAGCCATGTTTGCTTTTGCGTTTTGTTCTTCCTGCGATTCCTTTACTTCTGTTTCGATAACCTTTTTTCTAAAGTCATCTTCAGTCATGACTTGACGAATATCAACCGGGTCAAGCACGATAACCCGTTGTGTCATTAGTACCCGCAACAGTGCCGATGATTTTACCGACTGCGCGCCAACAAGTTTTGCCTGATAGCTCACATGCGAAATGTGCATGGAATCATTTGGCTGAATGAGAATGAAGAAACTACCATCGGCATTGCTCGTGGTTTTGAAATGTTTTGTCCAGATGTGGGCGGAGGAAATTGGCGCTTGTGTTAATGAATCAAGTAATACTCCGTTTACTTCCTTGTATTCTGGCGAGACACGACTTTGAGAAAATGTCGTGAGGAAACACAGGCATAGGAGCAGGCCGCAGGTAATACGCATACTCCGCTTGGATGAATGCGGATTGTTAAAAGTTTCAGATCAGAAACTAGAGAGACAAAACTAAATTTATTTCTACTTCAAAACTTTTTTGTACTCTGCTTCATCGAAGCCCAGCAACAGCACTTTGTTTTTCTCCTCGATCAAGGGACGTTTGATCACGCTGGTTTTCTCGAGCATGAGTGCGATGGCGGATTTTTCATCGACTACTTTTTTCTGAACAGATTCTTCCAACTGGCGCCAGGTGGTGCCGCGTTTGTTCACGAGGCTTTCCCAGCCTGTTTGCTTGCTCCATTCTTTGAGTTTGGCTTCGGTGATTCCTGATTTTTTATAATCGTGAAATTCAAATTCAATTTTGTTTTTGGTCAGCCACTCCAGCGCTGACTTTACTGTGTTGCAGTTTTTGATGCCGTAAACTATCATCGATTTGAAATTACTTTTTTGTTGTGATATTGATCGATCAAGTGAAATGCTAGTTTTTTTCCTTCTAACAAGGACAAAATCTTGCCACAAATTTTAACCATTCGTTGGCGCTTCCTCTTGGTGGTCACGGATTTATTTTTAGTTGGCATTTCTGGACAATAGGCACTCCGAAATTAGGACAATTTTTTTCTAAATTTGTATAACGCCTCTTGGGAACGAGCAAAATGACGAACTAAGAAACAGCGGAGAAAGTCCACAGCAAATCAAAACCCGCAAAGCCTATACAAAGCGAAGGCATTACAGCTATTCGAAATGCGAACAAAGGGGGCAGAGTGAATGAAGTAATTGATTTGTCGGTGTTTGCTGAAATGGTACCAAAAACCTTAATCTCTTTCACTCATGAAAAACGTGAGAAAAAGGATAAGGGCAACAACGAAAGTCTTTAAAGCTTTAAGAAATTTAATTCAAGAGATTTTCGTTTTGTACTTTCTTCTTAAGAATTTCCTTTAAAGAAAGAGCCTCAGCGAAAGATGAGGCTTTTTTTTGAACTATAGTTTTGATTATCAATATGCTTTTCTTGGTGTCAACAATGGAAGATAATTTGCGGCAGGGATAGTAGCAGAAAGCCCGAAGTGTGTTGGCATGTGCATGGCCGGACTTGACGCGAATAGCCCGGTGGCGCACTTCGCGACAGCCGCTCAAAAAAATTGAAGCAATCAATGCCGGCCATGTGAAAGACTGATCCCAAAAAGGTTTCTACTGCCTCCCAACCTCCATGCTTCCACCACCCTTTACCTTGGCCTGTTCTGCACTGGGAGAGTGCAGGAACAGTGTAAGGAGTCCAATCCTGCACGAAAGGGACAAGGGTGATGCCAGCCAGTTGATACCTTATTGTTTTATAAAAATCGGCAGTGTGGATTTTTTAATAGAGAGTCCCGGAAATAAAAAAGGGCAGTCACCTGCCCTTCAGTCAAAATTTTTCTCAGTTTGTTTTAATACTCGTCTTCGTTGAAGAAGAAGTCTTCTTTGGTCGGGTAATCGGGCCAGATCTCTTCGATGTTTTCGTAGGGCTGACCATCGTCTTCCAACTCCTGAAGGTTTTCTACCACCTCAAGTGGTGCACCGGAGCGGATGGAGAAATCGATGAGCTCATCTTTGGTGGCCGGCCAGGGCGCATCTTCGAGATACGAGGCTAATTCAAGTGTCCAATACATAGTTTACCCCCTTTTAATTTTTCGCAAAAATAAGATTAAATCAGTCATTGTCAAGTGATGTGAATTTTATGATTTTGGTAACCGTTTGCACGATGGATTTTGGATTCTTGATTTGTGATTTTTGATTGAGAAGGTGAATTTGGGTGGGATGGACTGTGAGGACACAATCCTTGGCATCCTTCGCATGCGACTTACTACCTTGGCTTGTGTCTTCACAAGCCAAACCATTTATTTTCTTTCGCCTTGCCAAAAAGCATTGAAAAACTACCTTTGCCTTCCTGATAAAATACCATGGCTGACGAAAAAATAATCTTCTCGATGACGGGGGTAAATAAAATTTATCCTCCCCAAAAACAGGTTCTTAAAAATATTTATCTCTCCTTTTTCTACGGTGCGAAAATCGGTGTGCTCGGTTTGAATGGCTCGGGAAAGTCATCACTGCTGCGCATCATCGCGGGCATAGACAAGGAGTTTCAAGGTGAAGTAGTTTCTGATCTTGGCTACTCAGTGGGACTGCTGGAGCAGGAGCCACAGCTCGATAAAACAAAAACGGTGAAGCAGATTGTGGAGGAAGGGGTGGCCGACACGGTGGCTTTGCTGAGAGAGTTTGAAGCCATCAACGAGAAGTTTGCAGATCCTGAAGTGATGGAAGATCCCGACAAGATGGATAAGCTGATCACCAAGCAGGGTGAAATACAGGAGAAGCTTGACGCGATTGGTGCGTGGGAACTGGATCACAAACTAGAGCGTGCGATGGATGCATTGCGTTGCCCTCCGGCTGATGCAAGCGTGGAGCATCTTTCGGGTGGAGAGAAGAGGCGCGTGGCTTTGTGTAGATTGTTGTTGAGAGAACCCGATGTGCTATTGTTGGATGAACCCACGAACCACCTCGATGCTGAATCGGTGTTGTGGTTGGAAGAGCACTTGCGTCAATACAAAGGAACGATCATCGCGGTAACGCACGATAGATATTTTTTAGATAACGTAGCTGGGTGGATTTTGGAATTGGATCGTGGTGAAGGAATTCCATGGAAAGGAAATTATTCAAGCTGGCTGGATCAGAAGCAAAAAAGATTAGCGCAAGAAGAGAAAACAGAAAGCAAGCGACAGAAAGCGTTGGAGCGCGAGTTGGAATGGGTGCGCATGAATCCAAAAGGTCGCCATGCAAAAGGAAAGGCACGCTTGAGTGCGTATGACAAATTGTTAACGCAGGAAGTGAAAGAGCGCGAAGAGAAACTGGAACTCTTCATTCCTCCCGGTCCGCGTTTGGGTAACAAAGTGATTGAAGCAAACGGAGTAGCGAAGGCGTATGGCGATAAATTGTTGTATGAAAATCTTTCGTTCTCACTGCCGCCAGCGGGAATAGTTGGAATCATCGGGCCGAACGGTGCGGGTAAGACCACTCTTTTCAAAATGATCACGGGCAATGAACAACCAACCTCGGGAACGTTTAGCGTAGGTGAGACTGTGAAGATTGCTTATGTCGATCAGGAGCACGATGATTTGAAACCAGAAGAGACCGTTTTCCAGGCAATCACCGGTGGACAAGATTTGATTTTAATTGGTGGCAAGGAAGTGAACTCGCGCGCGTATGTGAGCAAGTTCAACTTCAGTGGAACCGATCAGCAGAAAAAGATAAAAGAACTATCAGGCGGTATGCGTAACCGCGTTCATCTCGCGATCGCGTTGAAGCAAGGCGGAAATCTTTTGCTGCTTGATGAACCTACGAACGATCTTGATGTGAACACACTGCGTGCGTTGGAAGAAGCACTTGAAAACTTCGCAGGTTGTGCAGTGATTATCTCCCACGACCGTTGGTTCCTCGACCGCGTATGCACGCACATCCTCGCGTTCGAAGGTGATTCAGTTGCATATTGGTTTGAAGGCACTTTTAGCGAATATGAAGAGAACAAGAAAAAGCGCCTTGGCGATGATCAGCCGCACCGGATTAAGTATAAAAAACTTGTGAAATAGACATAAGACATAAGTATCAAGACATAAGATTGATTCGACCGTCTTGCTACTTTTGTCTTGCTACTTACGTCTGAACATGCGACCACTCTACACCATCCTCCTCCTCATTGCCTCCAACACGTTTATGACCTTTGCGTGGTATGGCCACCTGAAGTTCAAGGATATGGCGTGGAGCAAAAACCTGGGACTGATTTCTGTGATACTTATCAGTTGGGCCATTGCGCTGTTTGAATACATTCTGCAGGTACCTGCAAACAGAATTGGCTTCAAAGAATATGGCGGACCTTTCTCATTAGTAGAATTGAAAGTCATTCAAGAGGTTGTTACACTCACTGTGTTTGTAATTTTCTCTTTGCTGTTTTTTAAGAATGAATCTTTCCGACTCAATCATTTCATAGGCTTTGTATTTTTGATTCTGGCGGTGTATTTCATCTTCAAGAAGTAAATCTCATAGTAAAAAATATTTACTAACTTCCTTCCCATGAATGTGGAAGAAAGTAAACCGCTTAACATCAAGGATTGGAATCCTGAAGACCGTCCGCGCGAAAAACTTTTGTTGAAAGGAATCAGTGCTTTATCAGATGCGGAGCTAATCGCTATTCTCCTCGGATCAGGAACTGCAAAGCTTTCCGCTGTAGATGTTGGTAAGAAAGTCTTATCGCATGCAGGCAACCTGGATAATCTCGCACGACTTTCAGTAAAAGATTTGATGAAAGCGAAAGGTATTGGCGAAGCAAAGGCCATTACCATTGTAGCTGCAATGGAGTTGGGGCGGAGGAGAAAAGAATTATTGCCAGAAGAAAAACCGAAGATCGATACCTCACGCACTGCTTTTGAGTTGATCAAAGGTGACTTGATGGATTTGCCGCACGAAGAGTTTTGGGTGATCTTGTGCAACCGCGCCCAACGTGTGATTAAAAAAAAACGCGTGAGCGAAGGTGGAGTGAGTGGCACCGTGGCTGACCCTAAAATTATTTTCAAACTCGCGCTCGAAGAACTTGCCTCGGGGATGATCGTAGTTCATAATCACCCCAGCGGAAATCTCACACCAAGTCAGAATGATATTTCTCTTACGAAGAAATTGAAAGAAGGAGGAAAGCTTCTGGAGATCACGTTGCTCGATCATTTGATTGTAGCAAATGATAAGTATATGAGTTTTACGGATGAGGGACTGGTTTAAGTCGCGACTCGACCATAAAATTCTTATATTTATAAAGGCAATTTTTTCCACAGCAATGATTCACTTCATTTTTGAAAATGATTATGTAATCTGTGAGTTGGATGACTCCG
>CAZECP010000082.1:0-3698 GCA_964510765.1 uncultured Ohtaekwangia sp.
CAACATTTGAATTTAATGGCAATAATGTCCAACGGAGAGCGATAGTGAACGCAGCGCGTTTCAGGATCAATAGATTTGCCTTTCACATGTATCGACATAAAACAAAAGTAGTGATTCGAAGGTCAGAAGCCACCTGACAAAAGTCATTCTTTGTCCAGCAAACCATTTCATTGCAATTGGAACATTTAATTGCGAATTTTGAATCACAAAATGAAAAAACCATGAAACGCATTGTATTTCTTCTGCTTATCCTCCCTGCCCTTGTCATTGCGCAAGACAAAAAGCAAGTATTGCCAGCACAGGAATTCAAAAACAAGCTCATCGATAAGAATGCGGTGTTGGTAGATGTACGCACGCCTGAAGAATTCAAGCAAGGCCACCTCGACAAAGCCGTGAACAAAAATGTAAACGATGCTGACTTTGACGCGTACTGCACCAAACTTGACAAAGGCAAAACGTATTTCGTCTATTGCCTTGCCGGCAAACGCAGTCACAATGCTGCCGAAACAATGCGCAAAAAAGGCTTGACGGTTTTCGAATTAAAAGATGGCATCAACGGCTGGAGCGAAGCCAAGCTGCCCGTGGTAAAGTAGTTAATCAAACTTGCAAGCGAGAATGTGCTTTGATGTTTTGTCAAAGTATTCCGATTTCCACCAGTGTGGATCATTGATCTCGCGAAACTCGACATTTGGTTTGTGATATCCCTTCAAAAAGGGACGGCCTAAAAAAATCATGATTTGTTTTTTTCTCCGGCCAGCCTTCCGAAGTTTCGACAATTTCGTTTCCGGCTTTAAGTTCCGATTCCAGAATTTCTTTCAAGACTCTGCTGAACTTCTGAATGTGTTCTTCTTTCATCATCACCAAATCGACCCAATCGTTACCATCTAAACAAAGGACGACTCGTGAAAGGGGAAAAACTCCAGGGAATCGAAAGAAAAACCACCAACAACACAATGGAGTAACCGATAAACATGGTCTTAAATTTTCGGTTATCATCCTCAATTCGTTTTACCTTAATCGAAACAATGGTAAGAGCTATTATTGAAAGCGCCATCATCGTGATGTGTTCCATTCCAAAAAAACGAACCTCGCGCTGGTGAACAGCTTCCGTGAAATTTTTGTAAAAATAATGAACGATCGGGCTAAAAAAATAAAGGGTCATGCCGACCGTCCATTGCACATGCGCCAGTGTGGCCGTGATGTGCCGGGCACGATTATCATTTTTTGTGAAGACGCGATTTTGCCGCCAGCCCATAAACGAGCGGTAAACAGCAACAGTCAAACTGATCAACACCAGCCAGCGAACCATAGAGTGAATAACGAGCAGAACATTGTACATGGTGCGAATATATTTTTGAATGAGCAATTACTCACTATCCTCTTTTAAAACTTTGTGAGAGATGAGTTGTGAGAACGTGAGATTAGTTTAATTTTTCAAATGTTGACTAAGATCATACACTTATAAGTGAAAGGTGATTAACTTTCGATTGTTCATGAAACCCTTCCTGAAAAAACTTATCCTCGGAAAAGCTTCCGCCAACAAGCCCATGACGGAAGGCACTATTCATAAGCGCCTGCGCAACATCAAAGCCATTTGGAACAACGATCATCATGATGACATGGGCATCGAAAAGCTGGTTCGGTTGTTTCTCGCGATATCTCAATTCTTCTTTCCCGGCATTTACCTCAAAGAGTTGTTCGGAAAAAAAGGTAAAGCTTACAGAGACTTGTCAGTGGATGGGATTGTTATCGTAAAGTTGCTTTTCTCGTTCTCCATTTTATACTTCGGGCTACAATCGAACAACATACTTTTCGGAATCTTGTTGTGGTTTATTACAGAAACCATGCTGTACGTGCCCACTTTGATTTTCGCTTCTGACCTTTTCTCCAAACCGCGTTCGTACAGACGATCCATGCTCTTACTCTTTTTCAATTACCTCGAGATTGTTTTGAGTTTTGCCGTCATTCACATGAGAGGAAACTATCTGAACAAACCGCTGGAGCATTGGTTTGATCCTATCTATTTTAGTCTGGTCACGTCTGCCTCCATTGGCTTTGGCGATTATTATCCCATCACGTTCACCGGCAAAGTGGTGACAGGCTTGCAATCCCTGATCTACCTGATTTTTGTAGTGATGTTTTTAAATTTCTTTTCCAGCAAGGTAGAAAACAAAGGCTACTTCGATCACACCCAGGAGTCCTGATTTATTTCTTCATCAACTTCTTCAACGCGGCATCAATGTATTCTTTGTGAAGGTAGTGTGTATGCATCATCACACCTTCGATGTTTTGTGTCTGCTTAATATCAGTAAGTGGATTGCCATTCAGTAAAACGAGATCAGCAATTCCCCCCACCATTACCAGACCACAAGTTGGGCGATCAAAGTAAGCTGCACCATTGATGGTGGCTGTTTGCAAAGCCTCAAAGGGTGTGAGCCCGGCATTCACATAATACTGAAGTTCACGATGAAGTGAGAAACCGGGAACATTGAAAACCTGTGGCGCATCTGAACCTGCCGCAATGCGCACACCGTTTTTGTGACAATCCAGAATTAATTTTCTGCGCAGTGCTAAATATTTTTTGTACCCTTCGGCTGTCGATTTCTTTAAAATATCTTCATGTGCACTGATCCAATTTTCCGTTGTCTTTGCATCGATGTATTTCATCTCAGGAGCATCTGCGAGTTCTTTCGAAGTTTTGTCAAATGCCATCCAGCGCTCAGCCAGCGCTTCCGTTGGCACCAACCACACGTTGTGATCGCGAAGCACTTTCATCATCTTTGGCAATAAGGAAAGATCCACTTTATCAGCACCATAAACCCCGAACAATCCAACCTGATCCTCAGACAAACTTTTCAGATTCGGAATCAGACCTTCCACCATTCCATCGAGATGATCAATACTTTGATAATCGGAATCAATTGCTTTCCAGATTCCAACTTCCGCAGGCACATGACCCGCGAATGGAATTTTTTCTTTCCTCGCAGTTTTCACCAGGGCTTCAAAACTTGCAAGCGGAACACCCGGATGTATTTTTAAAAAATCATAACCCATTGAAAACTGTTCCTGCACCATCTCAGCTGTCTCCTTCGGAGTTTTTGCCGAATTGCCATTGAACGATGGACCTGAAGTGTAAAGTGTTGGTCCGATAATTTCGCCTGTTTCAATTTTTGCTTTCAACTCCAGATGCTTGATGTGGCCAAGCATGCCACGAATGGTAGTGACTCCATTCACAGCAAATAAGGTTATCACCTCCACCATCGGTTCAAGCTCTTCTGTTTGCGGAACGTGTGCATGCATTTCTACCAAACCGGGAATCAAATATTTTCCTTTTGCCGGAATGACATGCGCTTGTTTAGAATATTTGATTTTCCGTGTTGGCCCCATATCAGCAATCACACCACCTTGAATAACCACATCGTAATTTTCCAGCACCTGCTCAGTGTCCATTGGGATTACATTCACCGACTCGAAAACAATTTCCTGTTTGTTGGAGTCAATCATGTCCTGGCTGAAGAGAGAAATAGCACAGAGACTTATGAACAAGATAAAGAGGCGTTTCATAGGGGTTTTAATTTTTATGAAATTACGACTCATCGTTATTTCGTCCTAATAGCATCTGCAATTTTTCTCGCGTCAGTAATAATTTCAGATGGCAGTTCGGCAATTTCCAGAATGCGGATGGCATTTGTTGAGGT
>CAZECP010000082.1:3798-21492 GCA_964510765.1 uncultured Ohtaekwangia sp.
GAAATGGATTCTACTTCCATCATATAATAACTTTTTCCGCCAAGCAAATCGTCATCCATGTGAATGGAAGAAAACTGTTTTAACACCGGTGTGCTGAATTCCTCCGCAAAGCACGTATGAATACTTTGCGCCAATATCGAGTTGATGGCAATAGTGCGCAGAAAAGTTGACTTACCCGACATGTTGGAGCCACTGATCAAAATACTTTTCCCTGATACCGTGAGGTCATTCGGTTCACAACCGGAAATCAGCGGATGATAGATTCCTTTCATCCTCATTTCCTTTTTCTCGGAAATAAATTGAGGAATACATGTTTTCAAATTACCCGCCCGAAGTGATGCGATAGAAATCGCAACATCCAATTCACCGACATAATCGAACAAAGTCTGAACGGACGAGCGCTTTGTCTCCAACTCCCGCACAGCCGCAAAGAAGCTCATCACCTCGATGAGGAAAAAAGCTTTGATCAATTCATAGAGATAAAGTCCTAACTGTGAAAACTCGGATTGAATTCCCCCATCGCCAAAACTGATAAAGCTTGCTTTGGTTTGAAACGATTTCAGTGCATTTGCATTCTGTGTCACGTGCTGATTATTTATCGAATCGTCCAACCTTGAGATCGCAGTAGCTACATGAATCAGCACATTCAATTGTGGAAACGACTTAAGAAAAGTCAGGGTGTTGTTCTTGTTCCAATAGTGGATGAACATGTTTATCGAAAACGGTACGAGTAGTAGGATCGCGACAAACTGGAATTTGAAAGTGAGTAGTGTGAGCGCTACAGTAAGCGCCAGTTCCACTTTGATGATCCAAAGCCACTTCGGACGATCAACCAGGTGATCATGAAACAACGAAGAGATGTAATACGCATCAGGATTATTTAGTCTCAGTAACTCTTGTTGGATCTTCAATCGCAGATTCTCATTCTTTGAAAAAAGGTCAATCCTGTTTTGTAAATCATTCTCAGGATTCCCGGATGGTTGCACGATGCGTTTGTAGAGTGTTTGTTGCCCGATCCTGCTTGTAGTATGATCCACGTACCTGAACAGGCTCTCTATATCAATGTCATCAATGGTTTGTGAGGTGAGCTGATGAAATGATGTGCCTTTGCCGATCGCTGCATAACGAGCGATGCCATTAAATTCAAAGTTGCCTTTCTTGCTGTGGCCCCAACGCGCAATCAAGGCATTCAACTGTCGCTTTTCGCGAGCTTGTTTTGAATACAGTGATGCTACAATGGCAACCAATAAAATCAGTAGTACAACAACGTAAGTTAGTGTCATGGGAATGTCTCAACCCATGAAAGTAAGTATTATTCAAAGCATCTGAAAGAGCTGGATGTTGTTGCCGCACGTATCGTTGAAGACAGCGATCTTCACTGGCCCCATCTGCGTGGGCTTCATGCTGAATTGAATATTCAAATTTGAAAGACGAGTAAATTCTTTCTCCACATCATCAACAAGAAAAGCTACGAGCGGAATGCCGGCATCGAACAATGCTTTCTGATAAACTTTTGCCGGTGCGAAGGCCATTGGCTCAAGTACTACTTCCACACCATCTTGTTCTTCTTTTGAAACTACGGTAAGCCATTTGTGCTCGCCCATGGGAACTTCCGTTTTCTTCACGAAACCAAGTTTTTCAGTATAGAATTTCAGCGCTTTGTCCTGGTCATCTACCAGCACACTCAATAGCTTTACTTTCATCGTCTTATTTTTTTATTTGACAAAGATGAGTCGATCGAAATCAAAGTCACTTATTCAAAAGTGCTTTTTTTGAAATTGCGATGGCGTAGTTCCGGTGATTGTTTTGAAAAGCCGCGTGAAGGTTGGAACACTTACAAAACCTACTGACTCGCAAGCTTCTGTGACAGTCATTCCTTTCTTTAACCGTTTCTTTGCCTGCACAATTCGAACTTCCTGCAAATAGCTGTTGACGGTTCGGCCATACTTCTCTTTGAACAATCGTTGAAAGTGAAATTTTGAAAGTGCCGCTTCATGCGCAAAATCATGGATTGAAATTGATTCAGAATAATTCTTGTCAATGAATTGCTTGGCGCGAATGATTTGCTTCAGAAGATATTCCTTTGAATGGAGCTTCTTGTTTAGTCGCGCAACTTCTTCTGCAAAGTAAGTCATGATGTAAAGATACCGGATACTCCGCTTTTACTACCGGGCTGGCATTTGTGTGGCTTTCTTCCATCAATAGTCTGGAAACCGAGAAAGCACCTTGAAACCGGCTTGTAGCTGGCTAAAAACGGTGTTCTATGGCCAGCTACACGCCAGCTTCTCGCCAGCTACAGGCCACCTTCACTAAAGGCGGTTGAATGCAAGAAGCGTTGCATACAATACTTAGAGTATTGGATGTAGGATACCGATACTAAGCATCAAGTATCGAATCCCCTTTGCCCGACTTATCAGAATCATTAAGTTTGCTCAAACACTATTATATATATGACTCGTACCAAAGTTGCTCTCCTCGGTTCCGGCTTCATTGCCGACATTCACATTGAAAGTTACCAGCGTTTTGTGCCCGATGCCGAAGTGGTGGCCGTGTATGCACGCGACATCAACAAAGCAAAAGCTTTCGCGCAGAAGCATCACATCGCAACATGGTACGATTCAGTGGATGAAATTATCGCGAAGAGCGGCTGCGAGGTGGTGGACATTTGTTTGCCGAATTATCTGCACGCACAAACTGCTATCAAAGCTGCGAACGCTAAGAAACATATCATCATCGAAAAGCCATTGTCAGTGACGCTGGAAGAAGCAGACGAGATGATCGCCACCTGCGAGAAGAATGGTGTGAACCTGATGTATGCCGAAGAACTTTGCTTCGCGCCCAAGTACGAGCGCGTTAGAAGTCTGGTGAGGGAAGGTGCGGTGGGTGAATTGTACATGTTGAAGCAAGCGGAGAAACATTCCGGTCCGCACACGGATTGGTTTTATGATGTGAACCTCGCAGGCGGTGGCGTTTTGATGGACATGGGCTGCCATGCCTTCGGTTGGTTTTTCTGGATGCTGAACAACGCGAAAGTAAAAAGTGTACTGGCGCACATGGGCACAGTGCTGCACGGCAACCGAACGAAAGGCGAAGACAACTCGATTGTGATTGTTGAATTTGAAAACGGTGTGACGGGCGTGGCCGAAAACAGTTGGGCGCAGCATGGCGGCATGGACGACCACTGTGAAGTGTATGGCAAAGGCGGACTGGTACAAGCCGATTTATTCCGCGGCAACGCGGCCATTGCCTACAGCAAAAATGGTTACGGCTACGCGATGGAGAAAGCCGACACCACCGCAGGTTGGAGCTTCCCGATTTTTGAAGAAGCCTTTAACCAAGGCTATCCGCACGAACTAAAACATTTCATCGACTGTGTGCGCACCGGACAAAAACCATTGGTGACAGGCGAACTCGGTCGCAAAGTACTCGAAGTAATTTATGCAGCGTATGCTTCTGCAGGCCAGGGCAAGAAAATTGAATTCCCCTTCAAAGCAAATGTGAAGAAGCCAGTGGATTTGTGGTTGGCGAAATAAGAATCAAAGGCATGTGCAATGATTTGTATATCTTTAGATGATGAGTACGATAACAGAACTCTGGACAAAGAGTAAAGAAACATTCGAGACAAAAACTCTATCACAGATTCTGTCGTTTGCTGGTGACGGCCGACTTAAGGATGGTAATTCAACATCGATTGAATTTCGTGAACTTCTCGACCAAGTGCCTTCTAAACTATTATCACAATTTGCTGACAGTTGCCTAACTGATAAGTTTGAAGACGGAGGCTTTGCTCTACAGGATGTTATCAACCAAATCGGAACTAGATTAGGATTCAATACAGAGTCCGGACTTTATCGAGGAAAGCAAAACGATATTGGCTTTGATGGAATATGGACTTCAAAAGAAAGGCACAGTATAATTGTCGAAGTTAAAACTACTGATGCCTACAGAATCAACCTTGATACAATTGCAGCTTATAGATTAAAGCTCATTGAGCAAAATCGAGTTTCAAAAGATAATTCATCAATACTAATTGTAGTTGGTCGACAAGACACTGGTGACTTAGAAGCGCAAATTCGAGGTTCAAGGCATGCATGGGACATTCGCCTAATAAGCACTGACTCTTTGTTAAATCTCCTTTCATTGAAAGAAACCTTAAATGACACGAAAACCATTCAACAAATAAATGAATTATTAAAACCCAAGGAATACACGCGTATTGATAAACTGATTGAGTTAATATTTGTTGCATCTAAGGACTTACAACTAGATGAGCCAGTTGAACAAGAGGTTGATCTCGTAGAGACAACAACGAAAAAGATAAAGGGGCAAGAACCTAGATTCACACCAGTAAATTTCCATGATGATTGTTTAGTCCGAATTCAAAAGAAGTTGGGAATAAATTTTATAAAACAAACAAGAATTTCATTTACTAATAAAGACAAATCCATCGGACTAATTTGTGCAATCTCAAAAGTTCACAAGCAGGGAAAAAATGAAAAATATTGGTTTGCTTTTCACCCTCACCAACAAGAGTTCTTAAGCGAATTTCCAAATGCATACGTTGCGTACGGATGTGGCTCTGCAGAAAATACATTCTTGATTCCGTTTTCAGAGTTTTTACCTTTGGTTAAAAAAATGTGGACCACTGAAAATGAGGAAAGAATGTATTGGCATGTTGTTATTCACCAGCGAGATAATAAGTTTCTACTGCAACAACCAAAGAACGAAAAGCAGGACTTATTGGAAATAACCAAGTACAAGGTGTGATTAAGTGCTCGCCTTTCTGAAAAACTTTATACACCTTACCTAATATCATCTTCAATAAAATCCACTCAAATGAAAAAAGGCTTTAATCTACTCTTACTATTTCTTTGCATACAAATCTCAATGCAAGTCAGCGCTCAATCTGATTACTTTAAGGAGATCAAACAATATGCAACAGAACTTCACGCTTCGTTCAGCAAGTTTCAAAAACAAGCGGGCTTGCTCGGCTTCAATGATACTTCGCGACTGAAATGGAACAACCTTCCTATGGGCTTGCGTGCACGCGCGGGCGTGAGTATCGGCAACATGAACAACGACCAGCGCAGGTTGGTACATCGCCTTCTTTCAGCATCGCTCAGTTCGCAAGGTTATCTGAAAGCCACCGGCATCATGCACCTCGATGAACTCATCAACGGATTTTATGATTCACTTTATGCCAAGAAAGCATTTGACGAAAAGACATTTGGCTTCATCAAGAAATTGAATTGGTCGCCAAAGAATTATTACTTCGCGTTCTTTGGCTCGCCTGCTGATGCAAAGTGGGGTTACAAACTGGAAGGCCATCATCTCTCTGTCAACTTTACTTTTGTGGGAGATAAGATTTCTGTCACTCCGTTTTTTGTTGGCACTGATCCTGCTGAATTCACCTTATCGGAATATGCAGGCTGGCGCGTGCTCAACCAGGAAGAAGACTTAGGCATTAAGTTGATCAACTCACTCAACGAAACACAAAGGAAGAAAGCGATTCAAAGCATCGAAGTACCTGGGGACATTATCACGGCAGCAGAAAGTGGCAAGCGCCTGATTGACAACTGGGGAATCAAATCTTCCGAGCTCGACAAAAAACAACAAGCTATTTTGCAAGCCATGATCCGCGAGTTTGTCTTCAACATGGAATATGAAAAAGCAACTGCTGAATACGACAAGATTCAAAAAGCAGGCCTTGACAATATTTATTTCGGATGGATCGGTGCTATGCAAGAAAAGGAAGGACACTATTATGTAATCAATGGCCCCACCTTCTTAATTGAGTTCGACAACTACGGTGGCCCGCGCAGAGAAGCCAATCACATTCACGCCATCTGGAGAGAGAAAGGAAATGAGTATGGAGAAGATGTGTTGAAGAAGCATTATTTGACGGAGAAGCATTGAGTTCCCTTAAAGTCAATGAGAACAGAAGAGCAATGTGATCCCAGTGAGCGGTTCTTGTTGGCTGATTCTTATTTCTCTGACCAAGCAATTGCGATCTGGAAAGAGGAGTGCGTATTGCGTTGTGCCTCTCGCCCAAAAGGAGAGATCTACGATCAATTCATTCAATGGCAGCGCAAAGAAAATGAGATCGGAATTTTTACCTCTTATGCCTATGCAGATTTTAAACTACCCAAAAAATTTAATCTAATATTTGATTTCAAAAACCCTTTGAGATCATTCGAGATTCCCTATGAACTGAACCTGTGTGTTTTTGAGGCTTGGTTCCCAACAAGTGAGATCAACCACGGCCACAAGCATTTGTGCGTATTTGAATTCGAGGGAGCAGTCCCTCGAATATTATTTGAACTTCAAAAGCAAGAAGGGAAATTTGCTTCTGTCGAGAATCATAAAACAGTGCTTGGCTTCTGTTACTCAGGTGATTTTATAGAAATCAAAAAACAACTAACAAAGAATCAGCCAACATAAAACAAAGTCAGGCGGAAGACCTGACTTCATCAATATTTGCTTTTCAAATTGTCGCGCTAAGCCTTTCCAAAAGCCATCGAACATGTGCGACCAACCTTATTGTTCTTTTGCATAATGACTGCTCGCGCACTGAAAGCTGAAATCGCTTCGCGATTTCAGCCAAAAATTTGTTCGAGGCCGAAGGCCTCGAACTTTCTTAACCGCGCAACTACACATCATCCAAGAACAACGCAAGTTCTTCGCGCGGATTCGGACATATCAATTTATTGTGTTAATCGCAGACGAAAGAGATACCAGCAATTCGAACTCAACTATGAACCTGTTATCTTTATGTCTATGAAATTCATCGCATCACTCCTTCTCTGCTTAGTCACAGCAAAACTCCCTGCGCAAGAATCACAAAAGCCGCGAGTAGTCGTACTTACCGACATTGAAGCCGATCCTGACGACACGCAATCACTCGTGCGATTTCTTTTGTATTCCAATCAATGGGATGTAGAAGGACTCATCGCCACAACATCCATTCATCAGAAAACAAGAGTTGCTCCGGAAAGCATTGAGAAAGTGCTGCGTGCGTATGAAAAAGTGCAACCGAATTTAATAAAGCATGAGCCGGGTTATCCTTCCTATGAACAATTGAAGTCTGTCACAAAAAAAGGACTGGCCGTTTATGGAATGGAAGGCGTTGGCAAAGGCAAAGACTCCGAAGGCTCCGATTGGATTGTGCACGTGCTTAGCAAACCCGATGATCGTCCCGTTTGGTTCAGCGTGTGGGGCGGGCCAAATGTATTAGCTCAGGCACTATGGAAAATTCAACAAACCAAGAGTACCAACGAAGCAGAAAAGATTTACAATAAAATCAGAATCTACACCATCTCCGATCAGGACGACAGTGGACCGTGGATCAGAAAAAATTTCCCCAAACTATTCTATGTTGTTACGCCCGGTTACAATTACACCTACGCAACGTGGCTGGGTATCGCATTTCCTTTTCCAGGAGCCAACAAAGAAGTGGTGACAAACGAATGGCTTGCAAAAAATATCCAGCAAGGTCATGGGCCGTTGGGAGCTGTCTATCCCGATGTTGCATATGGCATGGAAGGCGACACACCTGCATTTTTAAATTTGATCAACAATGGATTGAATGATCCATCGCATCCCAACTATGGAGGCTGGGGCGGACGCTATGAATTTTATCTTCCCGAGTTTAAAGACTCCAACACCGGAATGTTCAAGCGCGACAACTGGCCGAAAGACGAACCTGAAACACGTGCAATCTGGACGAACGTTAATGACTCAATTTGGTCAGCCGCTGATAACAAAAGTTACACGAGCAACCAGGCAACGATATGGCGATGGAGAACTGCGTACCAAAATGATTTTGCCGCGCGAATGCAATGGTGCACGAAACCATTCAATGAAGCTAATCATCCACCTGTTCCAAAACTTGCACATGCAGAATCGATCACAGTTAAATCAGGCGACCAATTTCATTTGAATGCCGATGGCACTTCCGACCCCGATGGAGATTCGATGAGTTACTTGTGGTTTCAATACAAAGAAGCAGGAACTTATCCCGGTGTTGTTAGCTTCCGGCCTTATTCGCCCAATCTTTATGACCTTCAAGTAATTGCGCCCATCGTAACAAAAACACAGACGATTCATTTCATTTTGCAAGTAACTGATAAAGGCACTCCGGCCTTGACGAGATACAAAAGAGTGGCCGTGACAGTCGTGCCTAAATAAATTTTCAAGCACCATGATTAAAATAAACATTGCTGTGCTGGGATTGCTGATAAGCCTGCAAAGCCTTCCAAAAGGCTCGGAAAAAAATATTTAACTTGCCTGTAACAACCAAATCCCCTCTCCGTCTTGCCTTTGAATACGATGAACTACGAAGACTTTGAAACCCGGGTGCTGCCCACCAAAAACAAACTTTACCGGTTTGCTTTCAAACTTTTGGGCAGCAGCGAGGAAGCAAAGGATGTGGTGCAGGAAACGATGATCAGGGTGTGGAACGGACGCGATGCGGCTGAAGTGCAAAACATGGAAGCCTGGTGCATGCGCATCACCAAAAATTTGTCGCTGGACAAATTGCGCAGCAGCCAACGCAAGAACACGAACACACTGCATGAGAATTTCGAGCGCGCTAATGATAGTTTATCGCCATTCGAAAAAACAGAACTGACGGAAAGCATGAAACGAATCAACGAACTGATGACGACACTGCCGGAAAAAAAACGCCAGGTGATGCACCTGAGGGATGTAGAAGGTTATAGTTACAACGAAATCTGCGACATCCTGGAACTGGACATGAGCCAGGTAAAAGTGAATTTGTTTCGCGCGCGCAATGCCGTGCGTGAAAAACTAACGAAACTCAATGCGTATGGACTCTAAACAAATTGAAGCGCTCCTCGAAAAATACTGGAACGCGGAAACATCGCTGGAGGAAGAACAACAACTGCACGAATTCTTTCGCGCAGGCAGTGTGCCTGAGCATTTGAAAGAAGCGGCCACACTCTTCCATTACTTCGATGAAGAAAAAAATAAATCCATCACTGATTCGTCTTTTGATAAAACTGTAACAAAAGAATTGCAGCAGCGTCATGGTGGAAAGGTGATCGAGATGAAAAACTTTTGGCAGATAGCGCGGATAGCAGCCGGTATTTTGGTGATCGTAGCTGCGATCTTTTTAATAGCGCAGGAAGTGCGGAAGTCTTCGCCCAATGAAATCGACACGGAGAGTGATCCACAACTTGCTTTTGAAGAAACAAAGAAAGCACTGATGATGATCTCCAAGGGATTTCACAAAGCAGAGAAAGAAGCAAGCCAGATTAATCTGATTAATGAAGCTGAGCAAAAAATTCAGCACAAGGCAAACGAGAAAAAATCTATTTAAAAAATCTTAAAATCGAACGAATATGAAAAAGTTAATGATCGGTGCAGTGATGATGGTAATGGCAGTTGCAGCAAATGCACAGGGAGACGCCATCGCAAAGTTTTTCTCCAAGTATCAGGATGATGAAAGTTTCACCCAAGTGAAAGTGAGTTCAAAAATGTTTGGCCTCTTCACCAACATGGAAGTAACAAAACCAGAAGACAAAGAAATATTGGATGCGATCAGTAAGATCAAAGGTTTGCGTGTGTTGGCAAAGCACCAGACACGTGATAGCCGCGCTTTGTACAAAGAAGCGATGGCCATGATTCCTGAAAAAGATTACGAAGAACTGATGAGCGTGCGCGACAAAGACAAAGACATGAAATTCTTCATCAAGGAATTGAGTGCAGGAAAAATTGGCGAACTGGTGATGGTAATGGGCGGCAATGATGAATTCATGGTGTTGAGTTTGTTCGGAGAAATTGATCTGAAAAAAATCGGAAAGATTGGCAAGAAGATGGACATTGATGGCTTGGATAAGTTGGAGAAGATCAACGACAAGAAGAACTAAGCAATTGTTTCAGGTTTCAAGTTGCAGGTAAATAAATAGCTTGCAACTTGGAACTTGCGACATGAAACATCCGTAATCAAACACATCATGAAAAAAATCTTCCTCATATCTTTTGTATTCCTGTTTCAAGTTTCTTTCGCGCAAACAAATACAACCACGGAGCTTGACAAGAAATATGATGGTTTCTCCCTTTATTTTTATAAAAACACATTGCGGATGTTTAATCAAAAAGACAATCCTGAATTCGATGAACTGATCAAAGATATCGAGAAGATGAAATTTCTGGTCATTGATAAAAGTAAGAGTTCTTTTAACGACAGTGATTTCAAAAAACTTTTGAAAGGATATCAAGGTGAAGAATATGAGGAAATGATGACGAGCCGCTTCCAGGGAAAAAACTTTGGTGTATATATTAAAAGTAATAACGGCAACGTGAAAGGAACGGTGATCCTCGCAAACGATTCGACTAATCTCTATGTGCTTGATATCTTGGGTAAAGTAGCTTTGGACAAAGCAACTTCTCTTTTTAAAGCCATTGATGGTAATGCAGACATTGGCAAAAAGATTTCAGATTTCATGGGTGGAGATGACAAGCCGAAGAAGAAAAAAGAGCACGGCATTAAAATCGACTAAACAACAATTCCTTTGGAAACAGTTTTAAGCACCGACAAACTCACCAAGAATTTCGGAAAACTTTGTGCCGTAAATCGGCTTGACCTCGAAGTAAAGCGCGGTCAGGTTTTTGGAATGCTCGGTCCCAACGGCAGCGGCAAAACAACAACACTTGGCATGTTGATGGGAGTGACAAATCCCACTTCAGGAAGTTTTACCTGGTTTGGAGAACAGGCAACTCATCTCACAAGAAAAAAAATTGGCGCAGTACTCGAGCATCCGATTTTCTATCCTTACCTGAGCGGACAGAAAAACCTTGAGTTGAATGCGATGATCAAAGGTGCTGATCCTGCAAACATTTCCAAAGTACTTGAGATTGTAGAACTCGATCAGCGCAAAGACGACAAGTACAAAACGTATTCGCTTGGCATGAAACAGCGCCTTGCGATTGCATCTGCCCTGGTGAGCGATCCGATCATTTTGATTCTGGATGAACCAACGAACGGACTTGATCCAATGGGGATCGCTGAGATTCGCGAAATTATCAAACGAATTGCGGCTGATGGAAAGACCATTATTCTCGCGAGCCACTTGCTCGATGAAGTGCAAAAAGTTTGTACACACTTCGCAATATTGAGAAAAGGTAATCTGGTTCACACCGGTCCTGTTGATGATGTGGGGAAAGGCGAAGAGACAGTGGAAGTGATTGCCTATCATGACGATCTTTCACACATACTACATGAATTTCGCGGTTCGCTGGAAATAAAAACTGAGCAGGGAAAATACCTCGTTCGCATGCGCGAAAATTTTCATGCGATTGATTTGAATAAGTTTTTATTTGAGAAAGGGATTGTAGCTTCTCACATTGTTACCCAGAAAAAGAGCCTGGAGAAACAGTTTCTGGAAATTCTTTCCGAAGTTCATTGATCAAAAATCTAAAATCAACAATCAAAAATACCCATGCTGCACCTGTTGAAGATTGACTTAAAAAAGATGACCAGCTACCGCACGTTCTGGGTAGTGTGCGGATTGTATTTTGTGACGCTTGCATTCACTACAGCGAGTGGTATGGAATTCTTGAAATGGATAGCGAGTAAAAGTGCTGAGTTCGGACAAAACATCAACATCAACCGCATTCCTCTGTATCACTTTCCCGATGTGTGGCAAAATCTCGTTTACATCAGCGGCCTGTTCAAAATTGTGTTAGCGATCATGGTGGTCATTTCCATCACCAATGAATTTACCTATCGCACCATTCGCCAAAATATTATTGACGGCATGAGCCGTTGGGAATTTTTGCAATCCAAAATTCTGACGAATGTTTTACTGAGCCTGATGAGTGTGGCCATGATTTTTTCAATCGGCCTTGTTACCGGCATAATTTACTCGCCCCACCTCATTTTTGAGGACATGCTCACTGACCTTGATTTTTTTCCTGCCTACTTCCTGGAGGTGTTTTCATTTCTTTCTTACGCGCTGATGCTGGGGGTTTTAATTCAACGCTCCGGCTTGACAATCATCCTACTTTTGCTCTCACACATGATCGAGGCCATCATGAAAGTAAATCTGCCCGACAGTGCTGAGTGGCTCAAACAATTCTTCCCGATGCAGTCAATCACCAACCTGGTGTCCTTGCCATTCGCACGGTATGCACTGCAAGAGATTCAGGATTATGTTGCTTTTGGAGCAGTTGTCATTGCTGTGATTTGGGCTTTCCTTTTCAATTACTTTGCTTATTTGAAACTGAAGAAATCCGACATCTAATGTAAGATGTTGCTTATGCCCGAAGGAATGAGTTTCTTCGCGCATGAATTTCAGTAATCCTCTCGTTAAAGTTCCGTTGCGCTATGCCTTGATTGGCGCACCCATTGGCTTGCTTGCCAACCTTGCTCTTTATTGGATGGGCAAACATCCGGCACTGGTGATGCCATTTTTCGATTTCCGTATTATTCTGTTTGCTGTCTTTATTTTTCTGACGATAAAGGAAATCCGCGACTACCGCGAAGACGGTTCACTTTATTTCTGGCAAGGCATGATCGCCAGTTTTGTCATGGTATCGGTGTATGCCGTGGGGGTGTCATGCGTGCTCTATCTTTTTATGAAACTTCAACCCAACTATGTAAGTGATTTTGTAAAAACAGGGACTGAACAGCTCAAAAATTTTCCACCCGAAGACATTAAGCGGATCGGCCAGGAAGTCTATGAACAACAGCTTTCCATGATGAAAACAATAACAGCCGAATTCCTTGCCCAGCGCTATTTCATGCAGTGTTTCGGCATCAGCATTTTTATTAGCATAATAATTTCCGTTATTTTGAGAAGAACACCCAAAAACCAATAAACTCAAAACCAAACTTTTTATGGAAGAGACTATTGATCAAAAACCAACCTTGCTGAGCACTGCTGTCAAAGACGGAGTACTGCTAGGCATCATTCACATCGTTGTATATTTGGTCCTGTATTTTATTTTACCAGAATACCTAACCGGCTTCATTTATCTAGGATTTATTATCGTATTGAATATTGGATTCTGCATGTTCAAAGGTATTCAATACCGAAATGAGGTGGGTGGATATCTTGGATTTGGCGGTGCATTCAAATACTGTCTCCTTGTCTTGGTCGTTAACGGGTTACTGTCCTCTTTATTAATTCCAATCCTGTTCTCACTAATAGATAGCAACTACGGTGTTACGTTAGCTCAATCTCAGGTCGATACATCGGTTTACTGGGCAGAGAAGTTTGGTGCTGACGAGACAGCAATTGATCAAATGCGTGAAAAGATGGACGTTGACGAACTTGCAAAAAGGTATTCATTTACTGGTATTCTAACAGGCTATGGTGTGGCTTTGATTTTCTACGCGCTGGGATCTACGATAGCAAGCTTTGCAGTTAGAAAAAGTGAACCAGAGATAATGTAACCTCAGTTCTAGAGAATGCATCAAGAATCACATCAAGAGCAACCAAGTATATTTCTTCATTCGCTAAAGTGGGGAATGTTCCTGGGTGCTCTTATGATAGTGATGGCATTTTTTCTTTTGGAAATCAATTACAAATTACTAGCTGATATCAAGACTGGTATTTTGATTATCCTTTTTGTTTTAGTGTTTACAATTTATGGCGGTATCAACTTTCGAAACAAGTCAGGAGGCTTGTTGAGTTACGGAGATTCATACCAACATGGCATTGTGATGATGGCAGTGGGTGGATTTATTTATTCAATTTACAATTTTCTTCTTTACACGGTCATCGCCCCTGAACTACCTGAGAAGCTCATTGAAGTTTCCATTCAAAAAGTGGAGACAGAATTGAGTGCGGTGGGGCTGAGCAAAGAAATTATTGAAAGCACGATAGAAAGTACCCGCAAGAGTGGAGCAGCAAAATATTCCATCTCCGGAGTGCTGATCGGTTATCCGATGGTTTTGTTTTTTTATGCAGCATGCGCCTTAGTTACTGCACTATTTGTCAGAAAGAGTAAGCCGGACTTTACATGAATATTTCCCTTGTCATTCCTGCAAAGGACGAAGAAGAGTCAATACCTGAACTGGCGCACTGGATAAGCCGCGTGATGCAAGCGAATGGCTTTTCCTATGAAGTCATTTTCATTGACGATGGCAGCACCGACAAAACCTGGGAACAAATCAAGAAAGCCAGTGCTGAAAATTTTGCAGTGAAAGGATTAAAGTTCAATCGCAATTTTGGAAAGGCAGCTGCACTTCAAACGGGGTTCAAAATCGCGCAAGGCGAAGTGGTGATCACCATGGATGCCGACTTGCAGGACAGCCCGGATGAAGTGCCGGAGTTGTATCGCATGATTAAAGAACAAAAACTGGATCTGGTGAGTGGCTGGAAAAAGAAACGCCACGACCCGATTGCCAAAACATGGCCTTCCAAATTTTTTAATTCTGTAACAAGAAGAATCTCGGGGATAAAAATCCACGACTTTAACTGCGGCCTGAAAGCTTATGATTCCACTGTGGTGAAGAACATTCACATCTATGGCGATATGCACCGCTACATTCCGGTGATTGCGAAGTGGGCTGGCTTTACAAAGATTTCGGAAAAAGTGGTGGAACACCGTGAGCGCAAATATGGTCACAGCAAATTCGGCTGGACACGGTTGATCAGTGGCTTCCTGGATTTACTCACGCTGATGTTCGTTGGAAAATTTTCGCGCAGACCGATGCACTTCTTCGGCACGATGGGAATTATTTCTTTTCTCGTAGGATTTGTGTTGACAATAAAAATTCTGTGGGAGAAAATTGATGCCATCTACATTTCAAAAATTCCCTTACAAAGAGAAGTATATCAACAACCCATTTTCTATCTCGCGCTGGTGGCTGTTGTGATTGGTGTGCAATTATTCCTCACTGGCTTCATCGCTGATTTGCTGGCGCGACAAACATCTTCCCGAAAAGAATATTTAGTGATTGAACACGCTGGTGAATTGGAGCACGTAAAAATAGAACATTAAAAAAGCCGCATCTTTGCAGTAGCGGCTTTCAAAATTAGTTTATCTATTTACTAACTATTTCTTTTCCTCTGCCGGCTTTTTGAATACGATGCCATGCTTCTTGCATTGTTCATCTAAATCTTTTCTCCAGAGGTCGAGCAGGTTTTTTGCTTCGTCAATATCCTTATTCGCTTGCTTGATCACTTCGGGATCTTGCTTCTCGATGGCGAGGCATACCAGTTTGAATCCTTCGAGCTGATCGTTGGCTGCTTTTATATATTCATCATTCATGGCTTTTACCTCAGGGGTGGAGGGATAGACCGCGGCAAGTTTAGTGGCAAATTCAGAATACTTGGGTATCACTGTTTGCTTGATGGTGAAATACATAATGGAATCGTTCTTATAATTTTCTCCGGCTACTCCGTCATAGGCGCCTACGGCTTCTTCTTCGAGAGGCGCCACTTTGGGCAGTTCATTGTTTACATAGTTGAGTAAGTCTTTTTGAACTTCATCAGATGAGCAGGCGGCCAGGCTCATGGTAATGAAAAGGAGGAATTTTATTTTTTTCATGGTGTTGGATTTTAGGTTTCTGATAAAGTTACCAGATAAAATCTAAACGGCCAGATGATTTTTGTCAATAGGAACTAATTTTGATTTACTTTTGTCTCCTTAATTGATTTCGTTCTTTGAATTTTGCGGCAGGGATGGAGGCAGCTTGTTTGAGCCCGAAGTGGAATGCGGGCCAGACTGGCGAGTGCCGACAGCCCGGTGTGACGCGCCTCGCGACACAGCCGCCCTTATAAATTTTAGATTTAAGAATTATGATTTTAGAATCTGTATTCAATCAAGAAATCGTAAGTCTAAAATCATCAATGAAACTGGGGCTGACCGGTTTTGACAGGATGTATGAGGGTATATGCCAGCATGCAAGCTCATGAGGGTAGAGCTTTGAACACTGCTCTCGAACCAATAAGTGGCGAGAATAACTACGCCATGGCTGCTTAATCTGAACTAAGTTCGGATTTGCTTATCCGCTGATAAGATCGGTGGAGGCCATCATCGTCCACACTTCTGTTTGGCGGGTGTGGGGTTACGGTGTCGACAGCATAAACTGGGCCTCGCTGTGTTGCGCAGCGATGTCGAGATAACAGCGACTACGGAATTGTTTAGGCTGTTGCCTGCCTTGCAGTTCCCGACAATTAAAGTCAACTAAGCATGTAGAACGTACACGTTTATCTTCTCTGGACCAGGGTTCGATTCCCTGCAGCTCCACGATTTTCAATTCAAAGAAATACAAAAGCCAGTACCATACGGATTACTGGCTTTTGTGTTTATGCCTCTCCAAATCATTCAACTTGCAAATCCGAAGGTGGAAATCGGTGCACTTAAACATCTTGCGGGCATAACTGTATCTCTTTCCCGATGCTTTCTCCAAGCGTATCCAATTGAAGTCGGCACAGGTAATTTTGGCACCTTTTCAAGAGACTAAGTACACACAACAACGCGCTACCTTGGAATTTCAAAGTGGTTTCGAATGTCAGAACCAGATTTACCAAATTCTCTTTCAACATTCACGTTTTAGTAACACATCCATCAAAATCAAATAAAAAGAGTGAGCAATCTTTGCATTGCAAAAGTTAATGAAGCAAACACTGTTTTTAATTTTTAGCAGTTTTGTCTTTCAGGGAGTAGTCGCTCAGCCTGTTACGGATTCTCCACCTTCAGTAAAACTCAAAATTCTCTCCTGGAACATTTACATGCTTCCTCACCTTATTGCTTCCGGTTCAAATAAATCGGATCGTGCAGAAGCAATCGGAGAAATATTAAAAGAAAGCGGCAACGATGTTATTTTCTTTCAGGAAGCTTTTCACGCCAAGCCCCGGAAAATTATTTTTGAAAACCTCTCCGGTCAATTTCCCTACAGTGCAGGACCAGCCAATCGAAACAAATTTTCACTTAAAACCAACAGTGGCTTGTGGGTGTTCAGCAAATATCCGATCACCGGCTATCATTCAATAATTTATCAAACGCGCCACGGCATTGATGCATTCTCGCGCAAGGGTGCCTTGCTGGTTGAAATCAATATGAACGGAAAGATCGTGCAGGTCGCGGGCACCCACTTGCAAAATTGCGGGCCAAGCTGGCTAAAGAAAATACAGTGTGTTGAGTTTTATGAGCGTCTTTTAAAACCATTTCAGCGTGAGAATGTGCCGCAAATTATTTGTGGCGACTTTAATATTGACCGAAGAAAAGAAAATGACAGTTACCAGGCAATGCTCAAACTGCTCGATGCAACGGATACCAACTATGACCTGGCCTCTTTCACCTACGATCGTGTTGACAACCAACTGAAGAATGAAAAAGGTACAGACCGTGATCTGATCGACTACATTCTCGTTCGACACAATGGTGCCACGATCACTTCCTCCACCGTGGTGAAGCGGTTAAAACGAAACTGGACACATAATTTGTTTGAGTTGTCGGATCACTATTCCATTTATTCCGAAATCACCTTTTCTGACAAACAAAATTCCTTTGCATCTTTAAGAAACGAACTTGAAATAGAAAACCAAAAGCCCTGACCACCATGCCTACTTCTACATCCATCACCAGGAAAAAAATCCGCAAAGAAATCACCAGCTCGCTCACCACCGCTTTAGAAGCGCTGCATATTCACAAAGGTTCTAAGAAAGTGCAGAAGCTGGTTGAAAAAACCGCAAAACAAATTGCCACGAAAGTGCT
>CAZECP010000083.1:0-20686 GCA_964510765.1 uncultured Ohtaekwangia sp.
ACATTCCTTCGCTCGGGGGATGCCGGAACGCGCACCTGCTCGATTGCTAGCTGGTCGGGTAGACAGTGAATGTTGATCTTTTCCTTCGAACAAGTATCAGTAGAAACTACGCACCTCACCCCACACTGTCATACCGGCCAGCATGTGCGGCTGCAGGTGTGAGTGCCGGTGTCCCCTCGGTAGGGGAAAGTGCTCGTGTACTCGATCATCGTAAGTAAATATTCCTTCGTTCGGGGGATGCCGGAACACGCACCTGCTCACGTGCCATCTGTCTGGCATGACAGTAAATGATGAGATTTTTCTTCGAACAAGTTTCTGTATGACAAGATTCTACTGTCACCCTGAGCTTGTCGAAGGGCGACTTACGATGTGCTTCGTACGAAGTGTACTCGCGATCGCGCTTCGACAGGCTCAGCATGACACATTTTTTTTCTGAAAGGCTTGTAAACGAATTATCAAATTGAAACCACGATTCCTCTAATGAGCCGGAATGGAAAAACTAAACACGCTTCCCTTTCCTTCTTCACTGCTTACACTCAATGTGCCTCCGTTTTTCTCAATAAACTCTTTGCAGATGGCCAACCCTAAACCGGTTCCTTTTTCTTCTCCCGTACCATAGGAGGTGGGCACAACACCTCCGCCAAACAATTGACTGGTCAAGGATTCACTCATCCCGATGCCGGTGTCACGCACGCTTACTTCTACAAATTCGTTTTTTTGTTGTGCGCTGACAGATACCACACCCGTTGGGCGGGTGAACTTAAGTGCGTTTGACAAAAGATTGCGCACCACCGTATCAATCGAGTTTTTGTGTGCGAAAGCAGTGCATTCTTCTTTCATCTCATTTACCAGCCGAATGTTTTTATCCATCGCCACGGACTCAAACAGTTTCAGGTTTTCGTTCACAATCGCATTGATGCTGATCGCTTCAGGTTTAAAGCTGATGGTGCCTGCCTGCGAGCGGCCCCACTGTAATAAATTATCCAGCAGGTTATAGACACTCTTGTACGACTTATCCAGTTCTTTCGATAGCTCTTTGATTTCTTCTTTTGATAAATCTCCTGCCTGGTGCACAAACAAGGTGGTGAACTTATTCAACGATGCCAGCGGACTTTTGAGGTCATGACCGATGATGGAGAACAACTGATCTTTGGTAGCATTGGCTTGCGCCAGCTGAATATTGAGGTTTTTCTTTTGCGAATATTGGCGAAAGAACAAGATGGCCGCTGCTACTGATAGAAATGCAATGACCGAGAATATAATGGAGAGACTTTGCTGCGCGGAAATCAGTTCATCTTTCACGGTGAGCAATTGATTCTTTTCATTAATGGTGCTCATGTTTTGCCGTTGTTTGTAATTGGCCTGAACGGTCATAATTTTTCCGATCACCAATCCATTGTACAAGCTGTCCATAGATTGAATATATTTCTGAGAATACTTTTGGGCTTCCTTGTAATTTCCTATTTGGGCATAGCACTCTGATAATTGTTGAAGTAGTCCCATCCTTACCCTCTTGACATTATGTGAATTTTCAAGGATGGCTAAAGATTGCAGGTATAGGTTAATAGCTCTCGGTAAATTACCGGATTTGACTTCAATAATTCCTTCTAAGAAAAGGCACTCTGCGATGAGTCGTGCATCGTTTTGATTTTTGGCAATCGAAAGAGCTAAGGCAGTCTCCTTTCTCGCTTTGTCAATGAGATTGAGTTCAACATAACAACGTCCCAGGCCAGAGTGTGCATCCCGCAGCTCTACGTCACTACACTTATCATTGCACACTTTTAATAAGTTATTAAAAGCAGAAATTGCGTTTTCATATTGGCGCATGTCATAATAGCAAAGGCCAATGTTGGACCACACTTGTGTCAACCGAGAACTTCTCTTTTTTTCTCCTATCGCTTTGGCTCGAAAGTAATACTCCAGACTGCCCTCGTAGTCGTTAAGGTTATATAGGATCCAGCCAATGTTGTGGAGAGTTGTTTCTAAATTGCCTTCGTTACCTTCACGCTCGCGAATAGCAAGGGATTTAAGTTGATATTCTAATGCGCGATCGTACTCACCGATATAGGTATAACTTACTCCAATATTATTTGTTATAAACTTGATTTGGTTTTTCAATGCTGGATACTGATTTGCGTTGCGTTCAGCTATCCCCAATATGTTGATTAAGATCTTAAGAGCCTCATCGTTTCGCAGCGCATCTATTAACGAATAAGAAACCATCTTCCCACCCATCACAATCTCCACGCTATCTCCCAAGCTCTTTGCCAGATCATAATAC
Source organism: uncultured Ohtaekwangia sp. (assembly GCA_964510765.1). Taxonomy (GTDB): domain Bacteria; phylum Bacteroidota; class Bacteroidia; order Cytophagales; family Cyclobacteriaceae; genus ELB16-189. The sequence continues at coordinate 2,282 of CAZECP010000083.1, forward strand.
ATATTTGCATACCTCAACCCGCTATCAACTTTCACATCGCGGTAGGCAAGGTTGATGCTGTTGAGGATCGGAAGTCGGTCTTTGCCTCGCTTGGTGGCAAGTACGTGACGCAGGGAATCTACACCCTTGGGTTCTTGTGCAACCAAAGACGTAAGAGCATACAAACTACAGAACAGGACAAACAGGAATTTCAATTTAGCCATCTTTCAAAGATAAGGAAGAAGTGCGTGCTGTGTTTCCGGAGTAGTGGTGAGTGAAAGAACCTCCTTCTCATTTACTGTCTTGCCGGACTGCATGCGCGCAGGCAATCAGCGCGTTCCGGCACCCCCTTGAGCGAAGGAATGTTTACTTGCGATAGGTTGAGTGAATTGTCACCCTGAGCTTGTCGAAGGGCGACTGACGATGTGCTTCGTGTGAAGGTGCCTCACGGTCTTGCTTCGACAGGCTCAGCATGACAGCTTTTTTCAGCATGACAATTTTTTTCAGCATGAACAATAAATGATCATCATTCCCTCCACAAAAAAAACAACCCCGGAGAAAAACTCCCCGGGGCTGCCGTATCCAATACCAAAACAAACTAACTCTTACGTCTCACATCTTACGTCTCACGTCTTCTACACCACCGTCACAAACAGCGGCCCTTCCCAATCTGTAATTTCACCTGCCACGATGGGCTTGTGGAAGAACGCGTACTTCGTAGCGGGTTTTAGTCCTGCGATGTCAGTACTGCTTTTGGTGGTGCTCGGTGCGGCCACGCGACCGGTCAGGTTCACTACGTCCTGAGTGTATTGCCACTCATGCGCGTTGGCACCGCCCGTGGCGATGATGTGCACGCTGCCTTCCACGTTGCCGTTCGTTACGGTGAACACGCGCTTCTTGGCAATGGTTTGTGTCTTGGCTTCCATGCCCGCGCTGTGGATGATGCCCATGCGTTGATCATCCAGCAGCGCAGGGTTGTTGGCCACGGCTTCCACTTTGCCTGCCAGTATAATCAGGTTTCGGTTCAGCGCCTCGCGTGCCGCGTTCACGTTGTCCGTCTTCGAGTCGCTGATGGGTGCGTTCATCGCGGTGCGTAAATTGGTAGTGGCCGTTACGGTGTTGGTCACCGCGGCCACAATGTCGGCTGCGTTAAACAGGGCGTTGCCTGTCATGTTGGTAGTGTAGTGGGCCGACTCCACCAACACCTCTGCGTTGTTCTTACCACGCAGGTTCAATGAAACAATGGGTATCATATTCGTGTGATGCGTTAACTGTGCATCTGTTGAATTTGTACGCGCAGCCAACGTGCAGGTTGTAGCTGCGATAAAAATTATTTTCACAAAAAGTGATGCGCTCACACAATAAAATCACAACGCTGCTGTATGCACTTTACGTAGTGCGAATGCGCTTCAAATAAAGCTCACTGCCTGTGTCACGCGCGTGATTGCCTCTGTGCAGTCTGCAATTGACCGAGTGCAGTCTGCAATTGACCGAGTGCAGTCTGCAACTGCCTGTGTTCAGTCTGCAATTGCTTCCATGCAGTCTGCAACTGCTCCGGTTGCGTGCGTGATGCGCGCTATGCTGTTTGGTATTGCAGCTCTTACCTCTTGTATTGCCGCTATCACGTCTTGCATTGCCCCGGTCACGTTCGTGATTGCGGCTGTTGCTCGTGCAGTTGCCTGGGTTGTGTTTGCAATTGCCTCTGTCACGCGCGTGATTGCTGGTGTTCTGCCTTGTGCTGGCACTACTCTGGGTGTTCAACGAACTATGCCAGTTGTTTGAATTTGTGAGAAAGCAGTCAGCTACTATTGTTACTGTTTGCTTTTAAAAATTGTTTTGGTATATTGTATTATCCTATCGCAGTTTGGCTTATTGTCTATAGGTTGAAGGGTGCGCTGCTTTCTACAGAGCATTGAGGAGATTGCAATTTGACAATTACACTCTAAAAAATAAGGCTATATAGTCGAAAGTAAACTCATGGAATAATGAAAGTCATAGATATTAATCAAGGAAAAAATGAGGTAGCAATTCGGGGACTTAAACTCAACATCGAACGCGCGATAAAGAGAGTAAAACTAGATATAAAAGACGATTGGTTTCAAGATCCTTTAAAGTATGAAGATATTTTAAGTGCTGATTATGTTCGAAACAAACTAGAACGAATAGTTGAAACCAATGGTGATTATAAACCTAGAAAGGCACTACATTTTGATATCCCCAAACCAGGATTTACAATTCGTTATTCATCTGAGACGGACATAGTTGATAGAGTGATTTATCAAGCTATAGTCGATTTGATAGCTGATGATTTAGACAAAAGACATAGCGGTCGAATTTATTCACATAGAATTAATAGAGAGCGAGAAAATGAAAAGTATTTTTTTCGGTACGCAGTTGAAGAATGGAAAAAATTTATTGTAGATACATCCCTTGAACTGAGCTCTAATAATAATGTTCTTCTACTGACGGATTTGACTAATTTCTATGAGAATATCGCGATAAAGGATTTGAAGGATGTGCTTGATCTCTTTACTCCAAGCGACTCAAACGAAGTTGAATATAAAGCATGTACAGAGTTACTTAAGGTAATCCTTGAAAATTGGAGTGAGCGAAATACAAAGCGAGGGATACCTCAGAATAGAGATGCATCTTCCTTTATTGCAAATATATTCCTCCATCCGGTTGATGATGCGATGCAAAAAGCTGGTTACAACTACTTTCGTTACATGGATGATATTCGGATCGTTTGCAAAACGAAATTTGAAGCAAAAAAAGCTCTCAAACATTTGATATTGGAGCTTAGAAAAAAAGGACTAAATGTAAACTCAAAAAAGACGCAAATTCTTGATTATGATAATGTAAATGAACGTACGGAAATAGAGAAGAACTTAAAAAGCTCCGATAGGAACATTGAACAAATTGAAGCTTTCCTAAAGTCAAAGAATGCTCGCGATGTTCAAATAGCGATTCCAATGTTACGGACTAAGGTTCTAAGTCTAATTGAAAATAACAATACCTTGGATCGAGAGTTTCGATATTGCATAAATCGCCTTGAAAGAATAGCTAGAAATACAAGATTGGCAGATAAGATTGATTTTAATCCTATCACCAAGAGAATCCTGAAGGAATTAGTAGATCAACCTTGGAGTACAGACACATTTGCGCGATACCTCAATAGTGTAAAACTACTTGATGAAGATTTTTTGGTCATAAAAGATCTGCTACTAGATAAAACAAAAAATATATATGAATGGCAGAGTTTTTACTTGTGGTGCCTACTAACAAGAAATGATTACAAGGATGATGCATTGATAAAAACAGCTCGTTCAAACGTTGAGTTAATGAACGACATTCCGACCACTGCCGCCTCCTGTTTGTATCTTGGCGCCTCTGGCGATCCAAATGATAAAAAATTTATCGCTGAAAATTTTCGGAGGTTTGGAGATCACTTTACTCAGCGATTTGCTCTGATTGCGATTAAGGATTTGTCTTACAGCGCAATTATCAAACCTCATGTACAAGACCATCTAATAGAAGTTTATAAAGATTCTTATAAAATACTTTCTGAAAAGTATAAGAATCAGTACCAACAGCCAATTGAAGAGCTAAAGCCGGATGAAATTTACGAGGACTTACCTGATTTTATTTCGTGATGACGAAGTTCTATTTGGCTTACACAAGTTTTGTCGGTGAGAAGGACCAACAAGTATTTGCTGGATGTGAAGTAGGCGCTGAGCCCAAAATTATTTCTTTTAATGAACTTAGTTTGAATGAAAAGGAAATCATTATTTTTAATGCCCCACCTTTAATTGATTATCTGCGAAAAACTAAAACCGCCCTGCCGGGAGGTGTCATTGATATTTTTCAAATCTTCAAACAAGTTAGAGGGCGTCAAAAAAAATATCACAAGGCATCAGATACCCAATTACTATGGGTGGTTTTCAATGAATTTATTGAAAACCAAGAACAACTCAAAGATGTGATTAGAACATTAACTGGTCCTTCAAGCAAAGTAGTTGAAAACGCTTTGGAAGAGAAGTTATTAATTTTTGTAAAATATATGGCAGACGTTCACCAAAAGCTTCTAGCCAGTCTGATAAAAAAAAATGAAATCGAACGATATGAAACTATTGAAAAGCCATTTAATGAGATTTTAATAGCTCGCCAATACGAAGGAATATTTCTTAGTTCAAAACTATTAAATGAGAGAATTGATCATCTGAAAAAGGAATCAGACAAAATAAATAAAAAGCTTCGTTACGAATATGATATCTCGAGCCTACGATGTACGAACGAAATCAAATCTGCCTTAGAAAAGAACGGACTTAGATTCCTTTCAAAACTAGTAAGCAACCTAAATAGTAAGTCGTTTTGGTCCTTTGTAAAAGCTGGCTCAACTCATAACCAATTGTTAAAACTACTTCATGATTTGTATAAAATATCATTTGATAAAAATGAATTGACAAAAATTGTTTTAGATGAACAAGGTAAAGCCTTCCCGTTCTTCGATTGTTACGGTACTATAACTTCAAGAACCCAAGTGAGAACTCCTCACATCCAGCAATTGAAAAGAACATCAAGAGATATCGTTATTGCTAAAGAAGGGCATTCACTGATTTATGCTGATTATTCGCAATTTGAACCTGGTATATTGGCTTCACTAGCGAAAGATGAAAAATTAATTGATTACTATAATAATGAAGATTTATATTCGATTTTGAGTATAGAGCTTTTTGGTAACAGTAGCTACAGGCCACTCAGCAAAACAATTTTTCTTTCCTTTATGTATGGAATGTCAAGTTTAGCGTTGGATGCAGTTGTGAAAGAATATTTCGATGGCCTTGAAAGCAAGAGCGATAGTAAGGTTCTTAACTTTTTTGATAAGTTCAAAAATCTTCGCCCGTTTAAAAAGGAACTTGAGGAGTTGGCATTGAAGGAAAAAAGAATTGGCAGCAGTTTGGGGAACTATCGCTACTTTAACATTACCGCGAATAATCGCTTATTGCGCAAAGAAAGAAGATGCGTTTTGAGTCAAAGGATTCAAGGAACAGCCTCTCTCATACTCAAAACTGCAATAATGAGCTGCTGTCAAGATAAGGAAATTGAATTTCTTATTCCAATGCATGATGCTGCACTCTTTCAAGTTCCGGCAGGAATCATAAATGAAAAGAAGACCTTAATTGGGATAGAGTTCGAAAACGCAATGGTTAAATTTTGTCCAGATTTAAAGCCTAAAGTAATCTTTAAGGAATTCACCGCTTAAGGATACATAAGTTAAATCTACTTCCTCACTGTGTCACCCGTCTCGGGGACGCAGCGGTGAGTGACAGATAATCTGCTACTTAGCAAACAAGTAAACCATAGCCAACATCTCCCACGCAAGCCTTCCATGATAGTAATGTAAACACTATCTTTCATGCATAAATAAAATCTGTGTCGCCCATCAAGAATTTAGTATCCCATTTTGACCGCTATCTTTCTTTGGACGATAGCGAAAGCCAGGCTTTAACGAGCCGGTTAACGGAGCGGAAAATAAAACGCAAACAATACATCTTACAGGAAGGCGACATTTGTAAATATTTTACCTACGTGGTGGAAGGGTGCTTCAAAATGTATGGAGTTGATAAATCGGGAGCCGAACATAACCTGCTGTTTGCTGCTGAAGATGATTGGATTACCGACTTAGACAGTTTACACAAAGAGCGACCTTCCAGATTATTTATTGAGGCGATAGAGCCATCCACCGTACTTCAACTATCAAAAGGAGACCTTTGGTATTTGTACACCCACCATCCAAAGTTTAACAGGAACTTCCGTGTTATTATTGAAGACAAATACATTGAACTTCAAAACCGGTTGCTTCAAACTTTCAGTACAACAGCATACGAACGCTACGAAAGTTTTCTGGAACAATATCCCAAGCTGTCCACCCGACTGCCCAACACACAAATAGCATCCTATCTTGGCATTACCCCCGAATTTCTTAGTAAGATAAGGAACGAGCGAAGCGGCAAATAATTCAACCCTTAATCTACATTAAGACTATTTCTTAAACCACCTTATAAGTACAGGCAAGTCGCTCACTGCAACTTTGTATTGTCAATTTTGACACAACAAATTCAATACAAAGTAAAATGAAAACAGAAAGCACAAGAGTAGCCATTATAGGGCTTGGCAAAATTGGTGAGGCCATTGCAACCAACCTGGTGAAAGGAAAACATCCGGTAATCCTTGCCTCAAGAGAATCGGAAAAGTCAAACTTACTTGCAAAAAAGTTGGGTAGCCTGGCAACTGTTAAAGAAACATCCGCTGCCATCAAAGAAGCCGATGTAATTATTCCGGCCATTTATTTCAACTCGCTGAAAGAGTTTTTCCAAACCTATGCCAAAGAGCTGGATGGCAAAATCATTGTTGACGTTTCCAATCCCATCGCACCGGATGGAAATGGTGGGTTTAAAAAGATTGTTGGCGAACATGAATCGGCTGGACAAATTCTTTCCAGCTTAATTCCTAAAAGTGCAAAGCTGATTAAAGCCTTCGGCACATTGGGTGCGGGTTCATTGGCGGGAGCAGCGTTTAGCAGTCCTGAAAGAAAAGTACTTTTTTATGCTTCCGACAGCACGAACAGCAATCAACAAATCGAAGAGCTCATCTCAAGTAGTGGTTTTGATGCATTCCATGTTGGAGGCATAGACCAATCCATAAGAATTGAAGTCTTTGGCGACTTGCATGAATTCGGCAAGCTAGGCAAAACCGTAACGCTTGAAGAAGTAAAGGGAATACTAACCAACCCGTAATAAACACACCAACATGAAACATCTGACTCTAACTGCAGTGCTGTTAGTTGTACTCGCAGCCTGCCAAAACAAAAAAGAAAATCAATCAAACCTTTTAAACCAAAACACCATGGAACTGACAACAGAAAAAACTGCCATCGAGAAACTATTATTCTCTTACCGTGATGCACTTAATGCTTCCGATGTAAATAAAGTGCTTCCCCTTTACACAAACGATGGTGTATTTATGCCCTCCAATGCACCTTCGGCAATCGGACAGGAGCAAGTAAAAGCTGCTTACGAGTTTGTGTTCTCACAAATTCAATTAAGCATTGAATTTTATATTGACGAGATAGTGATTAATGGCGACTATGCCTTTGCGCGGACAGTTTCCAGAGGCACAACTTTAATTCATGCTAACAAACAAACCGTGGCCGAAGAGAACAGAGAACTTTTTGTTCTCCAAAAAACAAACGGCCAATGGAAAATAGCCCGCTACATGTTTAACAAAATGAAATAAACCACAACCAGCAATCGCACACTCTTTGTCTGGCAGCGCATGCAAGTCGCATCGAAGCCAGGCAAAGAGTGTGTTTGATTTGAGTACATGGTAAGTCGCCCTTCGACAAGCTCAGGGTGACAATAGAACCTTCTCATGCTGAAAAAAACCTGTCATGCTGAGCCTGTCGAAGCAGGACGGTGGGGGTACTAAATAAGTACATGGTAAGTCGCCCTTCGACAAGCTCAGGGTGACAATATAAACTTCTTATGCTGAAAAAAACTTGTCATGCTGAGCGTGTCGAAGCAGGACGGTGGGAGTACTAAATAAGTACATGGTAAGTCGCCCTTCGACAGGCTCAGGGTGACAATATAAACTTCTTATGCTGAAAAAAACTTGTCATGCTGAGCCTGTCGAAGCAAGACGGTGGGAGTGCTAAATAAGTACATGGTAAGTCGCCCTTCGACAAGCTCAGGGTGACAATTGATTTTATGTGTTCACAGTGTCACTGCTTCGGATGAAACCTTACTTCTTCGCGGAGTCTCCCGCCTCGAGGACTCTTGTCTAATTAATGCAAACTGATAACCCTTGTTATTTGCCACTTGCCGTTGTTCCGCTTCCAGATGTGAACAAACTTTGCATAATGGCTTGGTGCCCCCGGCTCGTTGACGTTATGAAATCCGTGCATTCCCATTTCAACTGCACCGTATCCTTTGATCTCATATACTTCAATACTCCCGCGCTTCAATTCCCTTGTTACTTTTCCACAAATATTATTTTTGAGGGCCGCGTTTAATTTTTCCTTTGAGGTGAGCAAGCCGCCCTGGTCATGGTAAAATTCAAGGTCCTCACTGATGAGTTCCTCCATTACATCAAGCTTGCAATTATTATAGGCATCTTCCCATTTTTTATCCATCGCCACGATGCTATCATACAAGGACATGCCCGATGAATTCTCGATGGGCACCGACTTTGATTTAAACCCGAGCATGATGAGGCAGGTAAGACATGAAACAGAGAGAATGGTAAAATATTTTTTCATTTCAATTCGTTTTTGTCCCTAAAGACATTTTCCATGCCAAACGATTTCTGTGCACAAAGCCCGCAATCTTCACTATGAATTGTTCAAAAAGGAACATTGCATGTGCGCTTTATGTCTGCGCTGCGTCATCGCCTCGGGGAGGCAGTGGTGAGTGAAAGAGCTGCCTCATAACACAAATACAAGAAAGTTTGCCAGCGCCTAAAACAAAAAATACCACGAAATGTTTTTAGAAAAGCTTAACGCAAAGCGCTACCAGTTCCGTTTTTATTTGCTAACTTTTGAAAACAAACTGCCTTCAGCTTTTTTCGGATATGCGTTTCTTTACTATCGTTCTATTCACAGTCATTAGCTCGGCAGGCTTCGCGCAAAATGTAAAAGCGATTTCTAAGCTGAAGGAAAAACTTGCCAGGGCAAATGAGCAGGAACAATTTGGAGTACTTACCGATCTTGTTTGGGAATACAGGGCCTATCATCCTGATAGCGGAATCTACTATGGCCAGAAAGCGCTGGCTCTTGCCGAACAGCAGCAGCGAAAAGATGTTGCCAAATGCTTTAACTTTTTAGGACTTGCGTATCTCTACAAAGGGGATGCACTGGAGGGGTATGATTATTTTTTTAAAGCATTGCATGCTGCAGAAACCGAACATGACGAACTTCATCTGGCACACGCAAACAATAACCTGGGGAGACTTTTTGTAGAGCAAAACATGTTGGCGAGGTCGTTGGAATTTCTAAACAAAGCCCAGGCGTTGTTCAAAAAATTAAATGATGCGGCAGGGCTTGCCTATTCGTATCAGAGTTTGGCAAACTATTATAAACTATCATCCAATTTGCCGGAGGCGGAAGCTAACCTGATGATGGCATTGAACATTCGGGCCAAGGCGGGCCAAACCTCTGAACATGTTTCTATCCTTATTCAGATTGGCAGATTCTACAAAGACACCGGGCAATTGGACAAGGCGCTTAGTTATCTTCATCAGGCCGACTCGGTTGATCAGGCAGTAAACAACGAACTCTATCGCGCTCAAATCAAAGTTTACTTAGCCGATTGCTACCTTAAGAAGAATGAATTTGGAAATGCTGAAAGGCTCGCTGCCGAAGGCATAAGCAAGATTGAAAGTGCCGAGAATAAACGGATGCTTCCGGAAGCTTACCTGATCATGGGGCAGATTCAATTCGGCAAAAATCAATTTGATAAGGCACGCAATTATTTCAGGCAGTCGCTGCAGGTTAGCAGTGATCAGAAGAACCTGAACTTTAAAATGGAAGCTTACTTCCAGCTATGGCAGACCTATAAGATGCAGAAAGATGAGGTAGCAGAGTTTGAAAGCTATCGCCAATATGTAATTCTGAAAGACTCAGTTCGATCGTTGGAGATGGCTCAACATGAATCAGAATTGAAATTCAAATCAGAGATAGAAAAGCGCGACAAGGAAAATGAAATCCTACGGCTACGCGAACAACGCAAATCGGTGTTGCTCACGGTATCAATAATCATCACGCTACTGGCATTGATGATACTTTATACCCAGATAAAATACAGGCGGAAGATTTTACGAATCAACCATCTGCTGGAAGACCGTAACAACGAAATCAAAAAGATCAACAGTGTGCTGGAAAATAAGAATGTGACGCTGGAGAAGCACATGCACACGCTGGTTGATCTTTCCAGGAACCGGAGCATTGCGGTGGGCAACCTGGCACGCGCAACAAAGGATATAGTAAAACTCACCGCGCAAAAATTAAATGTAAGCCGTGTCAGCATCTGGATCTATGATGAAGTGCGCCAATGCATCGAGACGATCGCATTTTATCACCTTGACGCTGATAGTTTTTCTGATAAGGCAACACTTCATTTTAAAGATGCGCCACATTACTTTGAGGTAATAAAAAAGGAACGAATGATTGTTGCGGATGATGCACGCAGTCATGCATCTACCCGTGAGTTCAACGACTTTTACCTTGTGCCTGCTGATATTTATTCGATGCTTGATGTTACGTTCTTTCATGACGGCAAGCTGAGAGGATTGCTGTGTTGTGAACAACAACATGCAATGCGTACATGGACGGCAGAAGACAAAATTTTCGTGAGTTCAATGGCTGATATTATTTCTCTTGCTTTCCGTACTTCGCAGCGGCTTGAATATGAATTGCAGATCAAAGATCAGAACCGGAAGATAAGTCACCTGAACGAGGAGTTGGAAGAGCGGGTGAAGCAGCGTACGCACGAGCTGGAAATTCAAAATAAAAAGTTGATTGAGTACGCGTTCATTAATTCGCACCAACTGCGCGGGCCTCTGTCACGAATACTTGGATTGATCAACCTGATCGAACATGAGGAAGCATTGAAGGGAAACAACATCCTGAGCCTGCTGCGCAGATCCGGAGATGACCTTGACAAGGTGGTGCGCCAGATCAATGAGACCCTGCACAAAGAAGGACATAACGAGAGTCTGAATTGAAGTAAAATTGCCGGAGGCACTGTTCCAATTTATGTCTCCCCTGTGTCACTCGTTTTGGATGAAACTTGTCATGCTGAGCCTGTCGAAGCAAGACGGTGGGAGTACTTAGTAAGTACATGGCAAGTCGCCCTTCGACAGGCTCAGGGTGACAATTGATTTTGTGTTCGCGGTGTCATGTGTTTCGGATGAAACTTGTCATGCTGAGCCAGTCGAAGCAAGACGATGGGGTTACTAAATAAGTACATGGTAAGTCGCCCTTCGACAAGCTCAGGGTGACAAGTTTTTTTTATGTCACCACTGTGTCACTCGTGTCTGGGATTCAGCGGTGAGCGAGAAATATGTATGTGTGTTGGCACAATCGCAAGCAACAACATAATTGTCCCCACCGCACAGACACCCGTCCATCCATACAAATTCCAGGAAATAACACCTAACGTTGAACCAATTGCTCCACCTATGAAATTGGATACAATGAAAACGGTGTTTAGTCTGCTTCGTTCATTGTCACTTAAGCCATAGATGATCGATTGAATTGAAACCATCGTTCCCTGAATACCAAAATCCAAAATGATTATTCCAGCGATAATCCCTAAAAGGTAAGCACCGGCAAGGCCCATAATTGCATAGGCGGAGATACAGGCTACGATGCATGCCATGATTAGTCGCCAACTGTCTTTTCTATCGTTTAGCGCTCCAATAGTCCGAGCACCTAAAGCACCGACCGCGCCAACAAGCCCAAATAAACCGATCTCATTTGAATTCATATTATAAGTTGGGCTCTTCAATAAAAAAGTTAGTGACGTCCAAAAAACACTGAAGCTTCCGAACATCATGGCACCGGTAAAAGCGCCTCTTCGCAATACAGGATATTTGGGAATAAGCGCAAACACAGAACGAAGCAGTTGCCTATAAGGCATTTTTTCAGAGACAGGAGCTTTTGGAAGTTTGAAGTATAGAAGTGTACCCAAGCAAACCATGATAAATGCCGCTATAGCAAACATCCAACGCCAACCCAATAGGAAACCAATTGTACCAGAAACGGTTCTTGCCAGCAATACGCCAATAAGAAATGCACTTACAACAGTACCAATTACTTTACCTCTCTTTTCAGGTGAAGCAAGTTGGGCAGTGAATGGAATGATTATTTGAGGAATACCTGTTGTCAGACCTAAGCAGAAACTGAAAAAATAAACTACCGCAAGACTTGGAGACATTGCCACACCAAGCAAGGAAAATGAAACCAGCGTAACCAGTGTAAGAATAATTTTTCGTTTATCCATGATATCACCTAACGGCACAAACAGAAACACACCTGTGGCATATCCAAGTTGAGTTAGTGTCGAAATAATGCCTGCATTGCCAGGAAGAACTTGAAATGTATTTGCAATATCCACCAGCAACGGTTGATTATAATAGAGATTAGCTACCGACACTCCGCCAGCCGTAGCAAGTATTGCGATTAACCCGTTAGTTAAAACAGGGCTTGCAATTGATTCCAGTTCTCCTTCTTTCGTATTTAGATTACTCAATACCATAAATGATTTTTTTTTATTTGGCAACAGCATCTATAAATGAAGTTTGTCTTGTGTGCTTCTCCTCGTGCCGTTTAGATGAATGTGATATCAGTGACTCAACGATTCACCAATTTTTGTGCTTGTTCATTGTAACGGTGTCCCTGAATCTCAATGGATGATAGGGCTTTGCTGATTTCCTGTAGCTCACTTTCTTTAAGTGTTACAAGGGCAGCACCTACGTTTTCTTCGAGGCGGGGTAATTTTGTTGTACCAGGAATAGGAACAATCCATGGCTTTTGAGCTAGCAACCATGCTAATGCTATTTGTGCATCGGATGCGCCCTTCTCCTTCGCAATCTTCCCAAGTAATTCTACTAATACCTTATTTGCCTTTCTGTTTTCATCAGAAAAACGAGGAACTGTATTTCGAAAATCAGTTTTATCGAATTTAGTGTTCTCATCAATCTTACCTGTAAGAAATCCTTTACCTAATGGGCTGAAAGGAACAAACCCAATACCCAGTTCTTCCAAGGTTGGAATAATTTCCTGTTCGGGTTCTCTCCACCACAGTGAGTACTCGCTTTGCAATGCAGCCACCGGCTGAACTGCATGTGCTTTTCGAATGGTACTTACACCAGCTTCTGAAAGACCGAAGTGTTTTACTTTTCCTTCTTTGATTAAATCTTTCACTACACCTGCAACTTCTTCTATCGGCACATTAGGATCTACGCGATGCTGATAAAGTAAATCAATGACATCAGTGCGTAATCGTTTTAGTGATCCTTCAGCAGCCGCTCTGATATTCGCAGGACTGCTATCTAACCCTAGAGCTGTTTGACCTTGCTTAAAACCGAATTTAGTTGCAATGACTACCTCATTGCGGAATGGCTCCAAAGCTTCGCCCAGCAGCTCTTCGTTCACACTGCCATAGGCTTCGGCTGAATCAAAAAACGTTACGCCTTTCTCAACAGCAGCACGAATGAGTTTTATTGCGTCCTGTTTATCTGTTGCTGGTCCGTAACCAAAGGTCAGACCCATACAGCCTAAGCCAAGGGCTGATACCTCCAGCCCGCTTTTTCCTAATTTTCTTTTTTCCATTTGTCTTAAAATTTTATGATACAAATGTCTGCTGTAGAATTGGAGTGTCTTTTATACCCATTACCGATTTACCTACCAGTTTTACTGAGTGGGGTTAAACCAGAAAATCCTGGTGGCAGCCTCTGCCACTTATACACATTACCTTTTCACCTACCAAAATCACTGATGCAGAAACTTAAGCGCCAAGCCAGGGCAGATATTATCTAAATTTGTATTGGTCAATCGCTTCAATTATGGAAATAAGAAAAATCAATAGCGTTGCTGAATACAGTAGACTTAGGGGAGCAGAAACGTTGCATCCTTTGATCAACTTGCTGGACTATGAGCGCTTGAAACTCTTAGAACCCGGCTCTTATAATTTTGGTATCTACTGTATCTTTTTGAAGGACACGAAATGCGGTGATTTAAAGTATGGTAAAGAAACGTACGATTACCAGGAAGAGAGTCTGGTATTTATAGCACCAGGACAAGTACTGACCGTAGAAAGTTATTTACCAGGAGTAAAGCCGAAAGGAAAAGTATTACTATTTCACCCGGATTTTCTGAAAGGAACTGCATTAAACAATATAATGACAGATTATAGCTTCTTTTCCTATTCATCTAATGAGGCGCTGCATCTTTCAAAAAAGGAAAGAAATCTGGTGCTGAATATGTTTGAAACGATTGAAGATGAACTTCGGCAAAATCTGGATAAACATAGTAAGATGTTGGTTGTTTCTCACTTGCAGTTGCTGCTCAATTATTCAATCCGTTTTTATGATCGACAATTCATTACAAGGGAGCATGTCAATAAAGGAGTTTTAGAAAGATTTGAAAATCTTCTGACTAGCTATTTCTCGTCTGAAAAACCAAAGAATACCGGATTGCCAACTGTTTCTTACTGCGCTGAAGAACTGCACCTTTCTGCCAACTATTTTGGTGATCTGATAAAAAAAGAAACAGGTATTTCTGCACAGGAATACATTCAAACCAAAGTGATCGATGTAGCCAAAGAACGGATTTTTGATACAGATAAGTCCATTGGTGAAATAGCCTATGAGCTTGGCTTTAAATACCCTCAACATTTTACAAGATTGTTCAAGCAGAAGACGGGTAATACTCCCATTGAATATAGAAACCTCAACTGATTGACCTTCCGTCTGCGCTGTGTCACTCAACGGTGAGTGAAATAGAATCTGTTACTGTGCAAACGAGTAAACCAACGCCACATTCCAGCCGAAGTTATTACCTCCAACGATGTTGGTTTGAATAGGTTGATTGATGATGGATGATAACGACAATGGAAATCCTTCTCTTGTAAGGGCGAGTGAAGAAGTAAAGTAAGTTCCGCTTTTATCGTCCTGGTGCAAGTAGTAAAACTGAGGTGTGAATTTCAATCGGATCTCTTCGGTTATTTTTAGGTTCGCCAGCGTGGCGTTGAAGGTGAGAAAATCCAATGAGTTGGTTGTGCCCGGATCAAGGCCGTGCGAATGTATATAGTAAATTCCTACCGTAAGGTTTTTAGTTAATTGGTACGAAGGGGCAAACTCACCGGCAAGGTAGCGGTCAGTCACTGTTCCTTCCACGGTGCCGCTATTTACCAACACATCTACCTTACGGAAATTAAGACCTAACTGCCCCGCTGTGTTTAAGCGAAACTTTTTGGTTTGCACCAGCTTGTAGCGAAGCCAGAAAAGAAAATACCACGGTCTGCCTTCCAATGAAAAGTTGAACTCAGGCTCGAAACTAAACCGGTTCCTGGCTGCTGAGAACTTGAACATAGCCGCAGGCTTATTCAAAGAGAACGTGGGCACCAGGTTAATCCCGTTGTGAGTCGCCAGCGCATAGCCTGACAGCACTGTAGTACTTTTTGAAATTGCTTTGCGCTTTTCATTGGATGTGCTGTCAGCAGACTGCGCAATGGCAGCACCGGTGAAACCAAAAATGAGGAAGGGCAACAGGACTTTCTTACGAACCATTTCTTTAAAATTTTTATTCCCCGCAGAGTCACTCGTCTCGAGGACTCTGCGCAACACACGCGGAGTCCCGAAAACGGTGACTCCGCTAAGAAGAGAGGGCAACAAGACTTTCTTACGAACCATTTCTTTAAAATTTTGAATTCATGAAACGTTAAATTCAATTCTTCCCGAACACCGGAAACTTGCTGAACTCACCATAGTCTTTAATTCGTTCGATATTCATCAAGATATCCATATCACTTTCTGAGATAACAAAGTCAACATCGGCATTCATTTTCATGTGCTTGGGATTGGCTGTCTTCGGAAGCGGAAGAGTACCGAGTTGTAAGCAATATCGAATTCCTAATTGCGCTACTGAAACATTGTATTGTCCTGCCATGGCTGCCACGCGCTGGTTCTTCAACAACTCACCATGCCCCATGGGCGAGTATGCTTCCACCAGAATGCCTTTGTCTTTATTGTATTGAATAAGATCCAATGGTGTGTTGCTGATGTGCGCGAGAATCTGGTTTACCATCGGCTTCACTGAACAAGTAGCAAGAATATTATCGATGTCGGATTCTTCAAAATTTGAAATACCAATTGCTCTTAGCTTTCCTGCCTTATAAGCTTCTTCCAGTGCTCTCCATGTTTCGCGATTTTCATCTGAGTACTTTTCGCTGCCGAGAAATTTTCCCCACGGCTTTGGAGTGTGAATAAGCATCAGGTCAATATGATCGAGTCCTAACTTTTGCAGTGATTGATCAACCGAAGCAACAGCCGCCTTGTACGACTTCACATCGCCATCGAGTTTGGTGGTCACAAAAACTTCTTCTCTTTTTAGTCCGCACGTTCTGATTCCCTCTCCAACGCCACGTTCATTTTGGTATCCTTGCGCAGAGTCAATATGCCGGTAACCGATCTTCACTGCCTCATGTATGGCCTGCGCCACCGTGGCATCACTTATTTCCCATGTGCCGAGACCCAGCTTTGGAATCTGCACTCCATTGGCAAGCGTAAAGTTCTCTTGTAAAATCATTTTGATGTGCTTTGTTGTTGCGACTAATCTTTCAACAAAGTAACGGTGACTTTACATGCCAGGAATAAAGGAATTCAAACAGATGATTAAGATTTTCAAACAATGGCCTTCGGCCGAAAAGCGGTGGGGGATGACCCCGTCATTTTCTTGAAGAAGTTGTTGAAATAGGTAGGGTAATCGAACCCAAGTGAATAGGCGATTTGCGATACCGTCCAATCTGTGAATTGAAGTAAGGCTTTCGCTTCGGTAATGATTCGCTCCGCGATGTGGGTGGTAGTAGATTTTCCGGTCACTTGTTTTACGGCACGATTCAAATGATTGACATGCACCGATAACTTATCGGCAAAACCCTGTGCTGTTTTTAATTCAAGAGGCTGCTCTGCATTTTCAATCGGGAACTGCCTTTCGAGAATCTCAAGGAAGTCGATGGCAATTCTTGAAGCAGCATCCTTGTGCTTCAGCACCGTTTCGCTGGGCTGCATCTTCAACGCTTCATGAATGATCAGGTTGATGTAATTACGAATGAGGTCAGCCTTGTATTGATACTGCGTGTTTTGTTCATCCAGCATGCGCTGGAACAGCTGCTCAATGAAGGGGCGCTTCTGCTCATCCACCTGAAAGATGGGAGTGCCGCCAATTTTAAAAAACGGAGAGTCCTGTAAGCTTTCACTGCGCTCATGCCCTGCAAAGAAATTCTCGGAGAAAAGAAGTGTGTAGCCCGTGGCTTGCGTAATGTTCTCCCAACTGTACGGGATCAAAGGATTCCCAAAGAAAAGAGTTGTTCCATTCAGCTCAAAAGCCTTGTCGGCATACTGCACGTAGCTTTGGCCGTTTACAATGCAAATCTTGTAAAAATCTTTCCGGTTGTAGGAGCGAACAATGTTCTTCTCCGTGTCGATAGCATAGACTTTAAAGCCCTGCAGCTTTAGTTCAGAATTATAATCAAGAATATTGGGAACCGTTAATACATCAATGGCCATAGCATTTGTAATTGTTCTTTGGTTCTCCATGCTGCAAAACTACCGGAGAAACGATTCCTGAAATTAAGATTTTCAAGCAACAAGTTATAATTATCAAACAGATATTTGAGCCAGCATGTCTCTGCTGTGTCACTCGTTTCACGGCAGGCTTTGTAACTTTTAACTAGCCTGTGCGTCACGGTGCAAAGATTTTAGGCATGGTTAATTTTCGCTCACCTGTTCAATTGGCACGTCTTGCCGGCTTGTGCTACCTGCTGGTTATTATCACCGGCTTGTTCTCCGAAGTGTTTGTGCGGCAAGCACTCTTCGTGCATGGTGACGCGATGGCTACTGCAAAAAATATCATGGAACACGAGTCACTCTTCCGCCTTGGTTTTGTAGCCGACATGATCAACTTCATCATTGGCTTGCCTTGCATCCTGCTCTTTTATCTTTTATTCAAGAGAGTAAATAAATCGTTGGCCTTGCTGGCACTTTTCTTTGCGATCATTCAAACTGCTATTGCCGCGCTCAACCTCATTCACCAACTCTCGCCTTTGTTGCTGCTAAGTGGCGATTCCTATTTAGCTGTTTTCTCGCACGAACAATTGGCTGCGCTATCGGTTTATAACCTGCAATTGCAATCGCAGGGATATGCCATCGGGCTTTCTTTTTTTGGTTGCTATTGCCTGACCATCGGCTATCTTATTTTTTATTCCGAGTTTTTGCCACGCACGCTGGCCGTGCTTTATGTCCTCGCAGGGGTGGGCTATTTGCTCAACAGCTTTACCATGTTTTTGTCGCACGGATTTGCCAACCCACTATTTCCGTATGTACTGATCCCCGCTTTTGTTGGCGAACTTTCACTTACCCTCTGGCTGCTACTCAAAGGCGTGGATTCCGACAGTCGGTACCTGAAAGATTTTGTGGTGTAGTAAAGCATCGGTTCAGGATGGGAGTCCTTACACTGTTCCTGCACTCTCCCTGTGCAGAAGAGGCCAAGGTAAACGATGGTGAAGGTATGGATGTTGAGAGGTAGTACATCTTCTATTAGGCCTGTCCCACCATCCACATCAGCCACTCATTTTATCATTCATAGTT
>CAZECP010000084.1:0-16384 GCA_964510765.1 uncultured Ohtaekwangia sp.
AATAATTCCGTGAGGGAATTCATGATTTGAGCAAATGAATTGTCATCTTTGAAGTGCAACAAGCGTGCGGTACTTGAGCCATTGACAATTGTATTGGCTTCTTACGCTCCGCACATCACCGAAGAGCTGTGGGAAAAACTTGGTCATAAAGATTCCATCTTGAATGCATCGTATCCTGTGTTCAATGAAGATTATTTGAAAGAGAATGCTTTTGAATATCCAATCTCTATCAACGGAAAGGTGCGCGCCAAGATGAACTTCGCTTTAGACATGCCGAAAGAAGACATCGAGAAACTCGTGCTTGCTTCAGAAGCGGTTCAAAAATGGAGTGAAGGCAAAGCCCCTAAGAAGGTGATTATCGTGCCGGGGAAGATTGTGAATATTGTATTGTAGAGAGAACTTGAAACGCAGGATGAGAATACCTGCTTCTTGGGAGAATCTCAATAACCGATGATGAGGAAGTTTCTAAATTGGACTGAAATAAACTCCATTCGCTGTTCCTGCGAAAAGGCCATTACCATTTGCTAATATGGAAAATACCGGAACAAAGACGAGCCCGATACCAACCCAAACGCCCCCACTATTCGAAGACATGTATGGGCCAAATGCGGTTCCTGCATAGATGCTGGTGTCGCGAAACACGAGTGAATAAATATGCTGTCCACTCACCAAGCCGTTATTCATATAAGTCCAAGTAGTACCTTCATCAGGTGAAAGAGATACTGCGCCACCAGTGTTAAGTCCACTGCTACCTGCAAAAATATTGTTGTTAGTCGCAAGCAGTGACGTAATAGTCATGTTCACAAAACCAACGTGCTGCCAATTTGAACCACCGTCAGAGGTAACAAATACTCCATCATCGGTCCCTATAAAAACATTACTACCATCCACGATGATGCAAAAAACTGACAGGCCACTGATAAACCCATCGGTTATTAAGCCCCAACTGTCACCATTATTGGAAGATAGATAAGCTCCTGCCTTGGTTCCCGCATAGATCAAATCACCGGAGACAGCCAGTGAAAGAACATTCTGATTGCCCAGTCCCGTGTTTGAAGATGTCCAAGTATTTGCGCTGTCCAGCGAAACATAAATGCCATTGTCAGTGCCAGCGAATAAACTATTACCACTAGCAGCAAGCGAATTTATGGAGGACGAAGCTAAGCCCATGTTGATCCATTTTTCATAGTTGTACGATCGAAAAATACCGGCTTCGGTTCCAGCATAAATATTTTTTTTGTTCGCGGCAATGCTGAGAACATTTCGGTCTATGCCATTTGTCAGTCCCCAATGATACCCGGTATTTGGAGATGGAGAGTATAAAAGCACTATGACTTTATACACAGCCGTTGAACCATCGCTCGCCTTCACGATGTAAAGTACTGGCTGACTAAAGTCTTGGGGGATTCCCGATGCGGGAGTAACTGACTCCCCGGCAAACGTGATAGTGGGAACTAGTGCATTTAGTGGAACGTCATAGCTTATTCTTAAGGTAATTGTGTTTTCAACGCTTTCTATTATAGTTCCTCTGACTATTGTCAAAAGATCTTTAAAATCAAAGGATGTGATTGCTTTGGGCGATTGTACAGGTGTTACAGGCGCTGGATTATCCTTGCTGCATCCTACGATTGTAATCAAGACAATCAGAACAAATGCCCTTACATTTTTATTTGCAGCTAAGATATTTCGCATTCTAAATTTATTCTCTTTGTTATTTCCCCTTTTCATATCCATCTAGTCAACCGAAAATCTTATCGTTTACTATTTTATCGAACTAATAAATACACCCGAATTTGTGCCAGCAAAGATACTTGCTCCAACTATTGCAAAAGTGACCACATTTTGTTTTGATAAGCCAGTCGCCACCCAATTACTACCATTGTCGTCAGAGAAATAAACCCCATCTGAAGTTCCAGCGAGAACTTTAGAACCACTTACTGCAAGGCAATTTACCGCGACACTAATCTGTAATTTCTTTGACCAACTGATCCCTCCATCTCCTGAAAAAAAGATGGCACCATTCGATTGAAATCCAGTGGCAGCAAATATGGACGAACCACTTGCAACTACTGAATATACGTATTGATCCGGCATGACTAATGCGCAGGTGTTGCCATGTACAAGAAAAACGCCTCCTCCTGTGCCCACATAGATGTTATCACCACCAAGTGCAAGTGAGGTGACTTGTTGGTTTGCCAAACCTGTAGTGACAGAATTCTTGGTATTCATTGAGAGTACATTGCCATAGTCTCCTGCGAAAATATCAGTGCTCGCCACGGCCAAACACGTGAAATATTCGGAGGGCAACCCTGTGTCTCCCCAACTGACTCCGTTGTCAACAGAAACAAAAACGCCTTCTTGTGTGGCTGCATACAATTTACCATCATTCAAGGCCAGATCAGTCACAGCAATTAAATCATTACTTGCAGCAACCCAGCTCACTCCATTGTCAATGGAGAGCAATATACCTTCAAGTGTTGAAGCAAAAATTTTGTTATCAGCGGCAACAAGCGAAATCACTGCCTGATTCCTTAGCAGCGGGGACCAGTTTAAGGGAGGCGGTGCGTCATCTTTTTTACATCCAAACAGAAGCACGATGACGGCAACATTCGTGACTGCCAAACGCAAACCATTTCTTTTGATAAAAGTCATTTGGTTAGTTTATAATTCAACAAGGCAGGCATCCTACTTCCAAGCGATCTGAGTTTTAAGCGAACTAATCACTAGAAGAGTTGAGTTCTCAGCAATGTTCCTTTCCTTCTTATCGACAATGGTATAAGTACCTTCGATCTTTCTTAATAAAAACCCTTCCGGGATATTGAAAATCGATGCAACCTAGCCCTCATTAATTTCCCTTAATTCAACTTTGAGAAATCAAAGTAGGAAGTATTCTGATTTTTTACAAACACGGGCCGGATGGCTCCGGAATCCGTGTTAGTTGCAAGTGTTTTGAAACCTATTCGTCCAACTCAAACTCCGCCAGTTCCTCATTCAGTTTCAAAACAGAAATGGCCAGAGGCGGAAGTTGCAAGGCAACTGAATAATCTTTGTTGTGATACTTCACTGGCGAGGTGTATTGCAATCCTTGATTAAGCGCTCCGCTGCCTCCATATTTCAAATCATCAGAGTTGAAAACCTCTTTCCATGTGCCTCGATAAGGAACTCCAACTCTGTATTGATGGCGGACCTCTGGGGTGAAATTGCAAATCACAATGAGTGCATCTTCCTTCATCTCTCCTTTGCGCATGAAAATCATCACGCTATTTTCCTGATCGGAATAATCCACCCATTCAAAGCCACGGTCACTAAAAGGGAACTGGTACAATGCTGGTTCTGACTTGTACAATGAGTTCAAATCTTTCATCAACGATTGCACGCCTTTATGAAAGTCATATTGCAGTAAATGCCAATCGAGACTGCTGTCATGATTCCACTCGGACGATTGGCCAAACTCTCCGCCCATGAACAAAAGTTTTGTTCCCGGATGAGTGAACATGTAAGAGAACATCAATCGCAAGTTCGCGAAGCGCTTCCATTCATCACCCGGCATGCGGCCAAGCAGTGATCCTTTTCCATGCACCACTTCATCATGAGACAACGGCAGCATGAAATTCTCAGTGAACGCATACATGATACTGAATGTGATTTCATTCTGATGATACTTACGATAGATCGGATCATCTTTGAAGTAGCGGAGTGTATCGTGCATCCATCCCATCATCCACTTTTGCCCAAAGCCAAGTCCGCCAAGGTAAGTGGGTTTTGAAACCCCGGGCCATGCAGTTGACTCTTCCGCGATTGTAATTACGTCAGGAAAATTTCCGTACACCACCTCATTGAATTCTTTCAGGAAAGAAATTGCTTCCAGGTTTTCATTTCCACCATATTGATTTGGAATCCACTCTCCTGCTTTGCGCGAATAATCGAGGTACAACATTGATGCCACAGCGTCCACACGAAGTCCATCAATATGAAAACGATCCAACCAGAAAAGTGCGTTGCTGATCAGAAATGAACGAACTTCATTGCGGCCATAATTATAAATGTAGCTGCTCCAATCCGGATGAAATCCTTTGCGCGGATCAGCATGCTCATACAAATTCGTTCCGTCAAACTTGTAAAGGCCATGTGCGTCTCCAGGAAAATGCGAAGGAACCCAATCGAGAATTATTCCTATACCTCCCTGATGAAATGCATCGATCAACTGCATGAACTCTTGCGGTTCGCCAAAGCGGCTTGTTGGTGCAAAATATCCAGTAAGCTGATAACCCCATGATCCGAAGAAGGGATGCTCCATCATGGGGAGAAACTCGACATGCGTGAAGCCCATCTCCTTCACATATTCCACAAGCTCCTTCGCCATTTCAGAATAGCTTAAGGAGCGATTTCCTTCTTCCGTTTTTCTGCGCCAACTCCCAAAGTGTACCTCGTAAACTGAATATGGTTTGTTTTTTCCTTCTGAATCTTTTCTCTTCTTCAACCACGCATTGTCATTCCATTTATGTTCATTACTCCACACAATGGAGGCTGTACGGGGCGGAGTCTCGGCATAAAAGGCAAATGGGTCAGCCTTCTCCAGATATTCTCCTGTGTTGGATTGAATAGCATACTTGTAAGCTTCTCCTTTGGTAATGCCTGGAAAAAATCCTTCCCAGATTCCAGACTCATCCCAGCGCGGATTTAGTTTGTGCTGATTATTTTGCCAGTGATTAAAATTTCCGATGACGGAAACAGCCGTTGCATTAGGAGCCCACACGGCAAAGAAGGTTCCCTTCTCCCCTTTGAACTCAGCAGGATGAGCACCTAGCTTTTCGTATAATTTAAAATGCTTTCCGGTTCGGAACAGATGAACGTCAAAGTCGGTGAGTAGTGTGAAACTTTCAGGAAAACTTTCTTCTTTTTTTGTCTTCTTCATTTGAATCAATTTTTCTTCGAGCTAATAAATTACTTTTTCTGCTTCAACTCCTTCGCCATCTGAAAGCGTTGGAGTTGATAGTAAATTCCTCTCAATGGAATGATTACCCAATCCGGGCGGCCATTCAGTTCATAACCCAATTCGTAAATGGCCTTCTCCATCAGATACACCCGCAACAAGGTTTCATTTTCGGGAGTCATTACTTTGCCCATTCCGATCTTGTCCATATATGCGCCCATATAGAAGCGGCTTACATAATGCTGCCACTGCTCTGCCCACTGATCAAGAAACTCCCGATCTTGTTGGCGATAATTCTCGTTCAATAGAATTTTTCCAAACGCAGCATAGTGAAATGAACGCATCATGCCCGCCACATCTTTCAATGGATTCTTCTTGAGTCTGCGCTCGCTGAAGCTAAAACCTGGTTCGCCTTCAAAATCGATGATCACAAAATCTTTGCCTGTAAACAATACCTGTCCTAAATGATAATCACCGTGGATCCGCGTTTTGATAGCTTGAATTCGCGTTTGATAAATCTCGCTGAAACATTCAAGTACTTGATCTTCCTGAGCCAATACTTTCTTAGCAAGATCCTGCGCTTCGTTGCTGAGTTTGGGCAATGATTCCTCTAAAAGTTTAAATCGATCACGTGCAAGTTTGCGCAGTGTACTGTAGAGCGAGCGCTGATAATTCGCAGTGAATTCTTCAGGTGCAAAAGCAGTGTTTGATTTATCAGAAGCCAATGCCAGGTGCATCTCTGCCGTGCGCTGCCCAAGGCGAACTACGCGTTCATAAAATCCACGACCGATATACTCTTGCACTAACTCTGGAGTTTCTTCGAATGTGATCGAAGATTTGTGAATCAGCTTGGGAAGTTTTTCTTTACGCGCACTCGTCATCACACGCTCATAGAATCTCCCAACCGAATCAATTGTCATCACCCAACTATCTCCCTGATTTTCTACTTTCTCCTGCAACAAACCAAACACATACGTTCCGCCATCATTGTCCTGGTATTCAATGCTACCGGCATACTTTGGAGAATTTCGGAAGCTGGTATTCTCTGAAAGGAAGCGCACAATTTCAAGATCAGGATTTATTTCCTTTTCGATTTTGCGATAGAACTTGAAGAAATATTGATCGTTGTAAATAATGGCTGTGTTGCTCTGGTCGGCTTTCAGAATTTTCGATTCCACTTTGTCTGTGTTCAGCTTTACGTACACACTTGAATTGAATTCAAGCGTCCCTTCTTCATCTTTCAAACGGAATTTCTTCTCCATTCCATTAAAAAGATAATCGCGGAAGCTGCGATCATAACTGCTGTCAATCACAAAGCCGGTTTTGCCCTGCATATCGGCACGACAAATGATGCTCTGCGCATTATACTCATCACCTTTGCCAAACAAATCTTCAGCCGAAATAAAATACATCGGCAGAAAGTACAACTCCGGCAAACGCTGCACATAATGAACCTCAAGAATAGTAAGGTAGTGCATCTCGCCCCCTACTTTCATCGGAATGATTTTGTGCATGCTGATCTTGGTGATCGTGCGCGCCTTTCCGCCAAACCACCGACACTTCCTCAAAAATATCTGTAAGACTTTTCGCTCGATAAACCTCACGTGTTCATAGTCGGAGAACGTACGTTCCCAACTTAGATCCGACTCAAAAAGCGGAAGCTCACCGGTAGCTGTCAACGATTCTTTCTTCTCTGAATCATCCACTTCCAACCAGAAATATCCGTACGGACCAATCGTGATCGAATAATCTCTTTCCTTCACCGGGAGGAATTGGTTCTGACTGAACACCTCCGTGACATCACAGTCTTTGAAATCAGAAAAATTTAAAGTAGCTGCCTGCGAAAACTGAGACAAATTAACCACCACCACCACACGCTGATTTTTATGCGAGCGTGAAAAGGCAAGCACCTTCGCGTTATTGCTTTCAATAAACTTAAGATCACCGTGACCAAAAACATTCAGGCGTTTGCGCATAGCAATCGCATGCTTCAACCACCACAGCAATGACGAAGGATTTTCATCCTGTGTGGCCGCGTTCACCGATTCGTGGCGGTAAATAGGATCTGAAATGACCGGTAGAAAAAGCTTTTGCGGATTGGCAGTGGAGAAACCGGCATTCACGTTGGTGTTCCATTGCATTGGAGTGCGCACGCCAAAACGATCACCCAGATAAATATTGTCTCCCATGCCGATCTCATCTCCATAATACATCACAGGCGTTCCGGGCAATGAAAAGAGAAGTGTGTAAAGCAACTCCATTTTCCTGCGGTCGTTATTCATGAGCGGAGCCAACCTTCTGCGGATACCCAGGTTATGCTTCACACGCGAGTCAGCAGCATACGCTTTGAAGAGATAATCTTTCTCTTCTTCCGTCACCATGTCCAAACCAATCTCATCATGGTTGCGCAGGAAAATCGCCCACTGACTGTTGGTTGGTGTTTCGGGAGTTTGTTCAAAAATATCAACGATCGGATAACTGTCTTCCGTGCGAAGGCCAAGGAACAAGCGCGGCATCAACGGATAATTGAAACACATGTGACACTCCTCGCCTTTGCCAAAATACTCAGCAGCATCCTCCGGCCACAAGTTGGCTTCAGCAATTAAAATCCGGTTGTCATAATTCTTGTCGATGTGCGAGCGAAGGCGTTTAAGAAATGCGTGAGTCTGCGGAAGGTTTTCACAATTCGTTCCCTCCTCTTCAAACAAGAACGGAACAGAAGGCAATCGAAATCCATCCACTCCGGCTTTCAACCAATAATCGGCAACCTTGATCATCTCAAGCTGCACTTCGGGATTTTCGAAATTCAACTCCGGTTGATAGCGATAGAAGCGATGCCAATAATAAAGTTTCGACTCATTGTCCCACGCCCAGTTCGAAGCTTCGTCATCGGTAAACAATACGCGTGCTTCTTTGTATTTATTCGGTGTCTCGCTCCACACATAATAATCGCGAAAGCGAGAACCAGATCTTGCCTTACGCGATTTTTGAAACCAGGGATGTTGATCGGAAGTGTGGTTCATGATCAACTCCGTGATCACACGCATGCCACGCGCATGAGCCTCTTTCAAAAACTGGCGGAAGTCTGCCATCGTTCCATAGTCAGGATGCACATCACAGAACTCACTCACATCATAACCATCGTCCTTGAGTGGTGATGGAAAAAAGGGCAGCAGCCAAATTGTGTTTATGCCCAGGTCTTCCAGGTAATCCATCTTTGAAATCAATCCCTGGAAGTCACCGATGCCGTCACCATTGCTATCTGCAAAAGCGCGAACGCTCACTTCATAAATGATAGCATCTTTAAACCAAAGTGGATCGTTTTTGAGTTGGCTCGCCATGGTTACATGAAAGATTCGTGGATTTCTACTTTAAACAAATGAAAGGGCATTTTAAAAGGATTGATTTGAACATAGTTCCATTCCTGCGTCCAGGTGTAATGCTCGTCCGTCATCAGGTCGTGAAGTTTGAGATTAATCTTGTCACCCAGCTTCAATCGTTCTTTTGGTATTTGAACATAACCGGTTTGCTGACCGTTTGCATCAAGATTCACAACCGCTAAAATGATACTTGACAAGTCATCGGTTGCTTTCAGATAAGCAATGAGGTTGGGATTCTCGATTGCACAGAATTGAATATTCCACGTGGATTGTAACGCTTTATTTTCCTTCCGGAACTTATTGAGCATCGTCATGATATCAGTCATGCGGTTGGTGCGCTTCCAATCGTATTGTCGAACTTCATATTTTTCCGAATTGATGTACTCTTCTTTTCCTTCTATCGGAGTGTTTTCATTGAATTCATACGATGGCCCATATACACCAAAGTTGGAAGACAAGGTTGCCGCCAGTGCATAACGAAAGATGAAACTGTTTTCACCCTGGTGTTGTAAATGAAAGGGAAGAATGTCAGGCGTATTTGGCCAGAAGTTGGGCCGGAAATAATTTCGAGAAGCCCCATGCACCAACTCATTCATATAATCGATAATCTCCTGCTTGCCTACCCGCCATGTGAAATAAGTGTAAGATTGCGTGAATCCAACTTTTGCAAGCGATGCCATCACCTTGGGGCGAGTGAATGCTTCACTTAGGAAAATGACATCTTCCTCTACTTTATGAACTTCGGCAATCACCCAATGCCAAAATGAAATTGCTTTGGTGTGAGGATTGTCAACGCGGAAAATTTTTACACCTTGTTCAACCCAATACAAAAACACAGAGCGAAGCTCTTCCCACAAGCCTTTCCAATTATCGGATTCAAAATTGAACGGGTAAATGTCCTGGTATTTTTTTGGTGGATTCTCCGCGTATTGAATCGTGCCATCCGGTCGCTGCTTAAACCAATTCGGATGCTCTTTTACATAGGGATGATCGGGTGCACATTGAAATGCAATGTCCATTGCAATATCGATGTTCAACTTCTTTGCTTCCGCGATTAATTTTTTAAAATCGTCAAGTGTGCCAAGCTCTTGCAATATTGCTTTGTGCCCGCCATCATCACTTCCAATTGCCCAGGGAGAACCGGGCTCTCCTTTTTCAGAGCGCACATTGTTGTTTTTTCCTTTACGATTTACTTTTCCAATGGGATGAATTGGGGGAAAATACAACACATCGAAACCCATGGCAGAAACGCGTGGCAGCAAGCGGATACAATCCTGAAAGGTGCCATGCCCTCCGGTGAAAGAAGCAGAACGCGGAAACAATTCATACCACGCACTAAAGTTTGCTTTAGCGTGCTCAACAAGAACAGCATATTCCTTTTCCAACTCAGTTACATTTTCTTTGAGCGAATGTGCCTCCACAATCTTTGCAAACTCTTCACTCAACACCAGTTCGACTGCCTCTGCATATTTATTTGTATTCTCCAACTTTCGTGCATACGAAATGAGCGCTTCATTTTTCTTTCCCAACTCCCGAAGCAGAATTGCGCCTTCCATCAATTCAACTTTCACCTCCACTTTGGCATACGCTTTCTTTTTGAAGCCATCGTACCAGGTTTCGAAATGATCGACCCAGGCATGAAGTGTGAAATAATAAGTCCCTTTTTCTTCTACGTAAAATGAACCCATCCATTCGTCATTGAAAGTGGCTCGCATCATGGTCTCTTGCCACATACCGCCTTCCTTTTTGTACAACACCGAAGCGCGAATATGATCATGACCATCGCCAAAAATAGCAGCGGTTACATCCACTCGTTCACCCACGGTTCGCTTCGCTGGATACAATCCGTTATCCACTACCGGCTGAACATTTTCAATAACTACCCGATTCTTTCCGTTTACCATAGAATTAAAAGTCTCAAAATATCAAATTACAAGTCCCGAAATCTTCAGTTCTTAATCTTCAAAATCACGGAGCTGAATGGGGGCAAATCAAACTCAGTATTGAAGTTTTCATCAAAGCCGATGTCCAAACCACTCCTCAACAAATCACGTCCGATGTATTTTGTTTTAGGATCAAGTTGCAATGCCTTCACCGCTTCTTCCGTCAATTGAATTTTTGCCTTCTCCAGCTTGTCGCTAAAGTTTGAAACGATCAGTAGTTTTTCTTCACCCGAATAGCGAATGAATGCATGAATAAATGGCGATAGTCCACCCTTTTGAAAATTGAATTCGGTTTGATCTATATATTCTCCAGATGCAATCGCAGGATTGGAAGAAGCGAAATTCAAAATGTCTCCATAAAACTGGCGCAGTTGTTTTTGATCATCGCTCAACGCACCTCCATCAAACTTGCCACCGTTCATCCATGCCTGGTGTGCCGGCACGCCCCAATAATCAAACATGGTAGTGCGTCCATCATTTTGTTGGAAGCCAGCAGCGCCTTCGGCTTTCTCTCCTACTTCCTGTCCAAAATAAATCATCACAGGTCCTTGATCAACCAACGCGCTTACAGCCATGGCCGGCACCGCCCTCCATGGATCAGTTGCAAAAAATTGTGATGCGATCCGCTGTTCATCATGATTCTCTAGGAAATGCAACATCTTCGCATTGATGTCTTTCAAATGATTTTGCACGGTAGCAATATCCTTTGATTGCACTTTGTGATTCACCAACAAACGAAGTGTGTCGTGCAATTGCACTTTGTCATAGAGGAAATCAAATTTTCCCTTGTCGATGTACAAGCGATAAATCTCAGGTGAGTAAATTTCAGCGATAAAGATAATGTTGCGATTCACCTCCTGCACTTGCGGAATTACCCATCCCCAGAATTCAACCGGCACCATTTGCGCCATGTCGCAGCGGAAGCCATCCACATTTTTCTTCGCCCAGTAAATAAGGATGTCGCGCATCTTGTTCCATGTGTTTGGCACCGGATCGAAATAGGTCTTGTGACCGCCTTGAATATCAACTCCATAATTCAGCTTCACCGTCTCAAACCAATCGTGAATGTTGGGTGTAGCTGTGAATTGATCATTGCCCGTGGCCTTGGCAGGAACCTCGTCAAATTTTTTGTCTTTGGTTGGGAAAGAATTGTTGCCAAGAGAGCTATAGTCTTGTGGTGGAATAAATTTTTGCCCGGGTAAATAATAGTAATTGTTGGAAGGTTTGAATGCCGCATTCTTATCGTCTTCCTCACCTAAGTCCCTGACTCCTTCAGGTTTTGAATCGCTGTGATAAGAACGAGCCACGTGATTGGGAACAAAATCAATAATCACTTTCAAACCTGCTTTGTGAGTGCGATCGATCAACTGATCAAACTCTGCCACTCGATTTTTTACGTCCGCAGCAAGATCAGGGTTTACATCATAATAGTCTTTGATTGCATACGGGGAACCAGCGCGTCCTTTTACCACATCTGCATCATCGAGTGGAATTCCAAATTTTGTATAGTCAGTAAGTACCGCATGCTCCAGAACCCCGGTGTACCAAACGTGCGTCACGCCAAGTTCTTTGATTCCGTTCAAAGCAGTTTCATTTATATCAGCAAATTTGCCAACGCCATTTTCTTCAATGGTTCCATAAGGTTTATTGGTCGAGTTTTTATTGCCAAAGAGGCGCGTCATCATCTGATAAATAACAGGCTTCTTCGCTTTGCTTTGGGTTTCGGGCATATCTGGGATTTTTTCTTTCGGGGAACTGCAACTCATCACAGCCAGCAATGAGAGCAATGGAGTATAGGTTTTCATTGGGTAAAGAAATACTTAATTGCTCCAAGATAGGCAATCAAAAAGTTGTAAAGGAGCAGTTTTTAAAATAAAATCCGAAAACGATTGAAGTGAGCGACCTGCCTTAAAACCATTTCAGAAATGAAGTGGTTGTCATCACTAACTCCTTTTCTGTTCGGGCTTTCAATAATAAACTTAACCAGGGATGGAGGCTGCTTATCGCACCCGCTCAATCTTATCCACAGCTTGCTCAGCTATTTTTAATGAAGCCATGTTCAACAGGCAGAGAAGCTTTCGCTCTGAGCAATCTTCAATTGCCGATTCTGAAAAGGAAACACTGCTATTGATCATTGTGAATGTTAGAGGATGATAGTAAACATGGAACTTTACATCCAGTTTTACCTTTCCTTGAATAGTTGAGGCAGTGAGGGAATAAGGATTAATAATCCAATCTACGTTGTAATCAGCAATGAGTTTTTTGTAGTTAGTCAAATCGGCTTTACTGGAATCCCGTACTACAAAAATGAGCGCCTGCTCATAATTAGCTATCAATTTATAGTTGATGTCGCGTTCGATCTGAAGTCCGAGTGTTGAGAAGTAATCCTGGTTGGCGAGAATTTTCAGTTCTTGTTCCCGTACTTTCTTCCAGTTGGCAGGAAGCTTGGCAGGAATAAACTGCATTCTCGTGTCTTCAGTGATCTCGACTTTGTTTAAAAATACATTTACGGAATCCTTCAAGCCTGAGGAAACAACCCTGTCAAATGGAATCAGAACAATTCCTCGCGGCTTGTGTCCATCCTGGGCCCACAAAACAGCGCGACTACCAAATAAGATTAAAACAACTACAAATCGGAACACTTTTGAAAGTTTATTTAACACAAGGTTATGCAGGCATGGCAAATTCTTTTCGATACGTTTCAATAAACTCTTCGAGGCCCATTGCTCCTTTGTCTCCTTCACCATGTTTCCGAACCGACACCTTGCCTTCATTTGCTTCCTTTTCGCCTACGATGAGCATAAAGGGCACCTTATTCACTTCTGCATCACGGATTTTGCGTCCGATTTTTTCATCACGATCATCAAGTTGACCACGCACATCAAACTCTTTTAACTTATTCACAACACCTTGCGCATACTCGTTGAACTTCTCAGATATTGGCAGTACCGCAAATTGCTCAGGCGCTAACCACAATGGGAAATTACCGGCACAGTGTTCGATAAGAACAGCAACAAATCGCTCCATACTTCCAAAGGGCGCACGGTGAATCATTACCGGACGATGCTTCTGATTGTCCGCACCTACATATTCCAATTCAAATCGGTTTGGCAATTGATAGTCCACCTGTATAGTCCCCAGCTGCCAGCTACGACCGAGCGCATCGCGCACCATGAAGTCAAGCTTGGGGCCGTAGAAAGCAGCCTCACCCTTTACCGCCACAGTCTTCAGGCCACGTTCATCAGCTGCTTCCTGAATCTCTCGTTCGGCTCTCTCCCACAATTCATCATCGCCAATGTATTTTGTTTTGTTATCTGGATCGCGCAATGAAACTTGTGCCGTGAAATTTTCAAAACTCAATGCCTTGAACACCATCAACACGAGGTCAATCACTTTTACAAATTCTTCTTTCACCTGGTCAGGGCGGCAGAAGATGTGGGCATCGTCTTGAGTAAAGCCACGCACGCGCGTGAGTCCGTGAAGTTCACCACTCATTTCGTAGCGATAAACGGTTCCAAACTCCGCGAGACGGATGGGAAGATCTTTGTACGACCGTGGCTTCACTTTATATATCTCGCAATGATGCGGGCAGTTCATCGGCTTCAGCAAAAACTCTTCATTCTCATCCGGAGTGTGTATAGGTTGAAAAGAATCTTTACCATACTTCTCATAATGACCCGAAGTCACATACAATTGCTTGCTGCCAATGTGAGGAGTAACTACCGGATCATAGCCGGCTTTGATTTGTGCCTTTCGCATGAATTGTTCAAGGCGTTCGCGCAGCACAGTTCCTTTTGGCAACCAAAGTGGTAAACCCATCCCCACTTTCTCAGAAAAAGCAAATAACTCAAGTTCCTTTCCCAGTTTTCGATGATCACGTTTCTTTGCTTCTTCAAGCATGAACAAATACTCATCAAGCTCTTTCTGTTTTGGGAACGTGATGCCGTAAATGCGCGTGAGCATTTTGTTGTTCTGATTATTCTTCCAGTAGGCCCCGGCAACGTTGGTCAGCTTGATGGCCTTGAGTAAGCCCGTATTGGGGATGTGTGGGCCGCGGCACAAATCGGTAAAATTGCCTTGTTTGTAAAAGGTAATTGTCCCATCCTTAAGATCATTGATCAACTCAACTTTGTACTCGTCCCCTTTTTCTGTGAAGTATTTCAACGCATCAGCTTTGGAAACCTCCGAGCGAACATATGGACTGTTACTTTTCGCGAGTTCCTTCATTTTATTCTCTACGGCCTTCAGATCATCCTCACCAAACGGCTTGCCTCCGAGGTCAACATCATAGTAAAAACCGTTCTCAACTGGAGGGCCGGCACCGAACTTTACGCCAGGATACAGAGCCTCCAATGCTTCAGCCAATAAGTGAGCAGACGAGTGCCAAAATGCAAACTTCCCTCCTTTGTCATTCCACGTAAATATTTTGATAGATGAATCTTTCGTTATCTCTCTCGACAAATCCCAAATTTCTCCATTGACCTCGATTGACAACGCATTTCTTGCCAAACCTTCGCTAATGCTTTGGGCAATTTCAATTCCTTTCACAGGACCTGGAAACTCCTTCACAGAACCATCGGGCAGGGTAATCTTAACACTCATCGTAAAAAATTGAGCTGCAAATATGCACTTCAATTTGCAGAACCTCAAGGAGCTGCAAACAGTCTTTGACAGAATTGACTCGAATCAGTTTTTTAATCGCTCACATCAGGATACACTGGAACCCGGAGCTACCACCTCAGAAGGTTGTAACAGCCTGAGTTTGCCGTCTTTATCTGAGGCCATCAAGATCATCCCCTTGGACTCCACTCCCATGATTTTACGCGGGGCCAGGTTTACCAGTAGCGTGACTTGTTTGCCTAGCATTTCTTCCGGTGAGAAATGCTCCGCTATGCCACTCATTACCGTTCGTACATCAATGCCTGTGTTTACCTCCAACTTCAAAAGTTTTTTGGATTTCTCTACACGCTCAGCCTTTTGAATCGTGCCAATGCGTATATCCATCTTTGAAAAATCATCAAAGGTGATTTCAGGCTTTGACGGCTCAACAGGCTGTGCAGCTAATTCCACTTTTGCTTTCTTATCCTTTAGTTTTTGAATTTGTTTTTCTATTACCTCATCTTCTATTTTTTCAAACAACAACTGAGAGGCACCTAAAGCATGACCTTCCTTTAACAAAGAATCCGAGCCAGCATCACTCCAGTTGAGTCTGCCTACCTGCAACATATCTTTCAATTTCCTGGAAGTAAATGGAAGATACGGCTCACATACAACCGAAAGACTAGCCGATATCTGTAAGGCTATGTTCAAAATTGTCCCCACCCGATTCATGTCCGTCTTTGCCAATTTCCAAGGTTCAGTCTCTGCAAGATATTTATTTCCCAGTCGGGCAAGATCCATCAGCAAGGCGGTCGCTTCCCGGAAGCGGTAGCTTTCGATAGTATCACCCAATTGCTTAGGGAATACTTTTAAATCGGCAAGTACTTTTTGATCTACTTCGCTCAATGTTCCGCGCACAGGAACTTTATTATCAAAATATTTCTGTGTCAACACCAATGCGCGATTCACAAAATTGCCCAAGATGGCCACCAACTCGTTGTTGTTTTTTGCCTGAAAATCCTTCCAGGTAAACTCGCTGTCTTTGGTCTCAGGAAGATTCGTTAATAACGCATAGCGAAGCACATCTGGTTTGTCAGGAAAGTCTTCAAGATATTCATGCATTTCAATTGACCAGCCGCGGCTTGTACTCATCTTGTCTCCTTCCAGGTTCATGAACTCATTGGCCGGAACATTTTCAGGAAGAATATACTCACCGGTTGCGCGAAGCATGATCGGGAAAATGATACAATGAAATACAATGTTGTCTTTCCCGATAAAGTGCACCAACTCGGTGTCTTTATCCTGCCAATAGGTTTTCCAATCATCCTCCTTCGCATTTTTGAATTCGCGATTGGGAGTAGAAAACTCTTTCTTACCGCTGGATAATTCTTTGAACAAAGCGCGTGTTGCAGAGATATAGCCTATAGGAGCATCAAACCACACATACAATACTTTACCTTCTGCATTGGGCAGCGGAACTTTAATCCCCCAATCCAGATCGCGCGTCATCGCGCGTGACTGCAAGCCAG
>CAZECP010000084.1:16484-20643 GCA_964510765.1 uncultured Ohtaekwangia sp.
GGAACTTTAATCCCCCAATCCAGATCGCGCGTCATCGCGCGTGACTGCAAGCCAGCATCGATCCATGATTTGCATTGTCCATAAACATTGGCCTTCCAATCCTCTTTATGTGAATCAAGAATCCATTCTTTTAACCACCCTTCGTAGTTCTGCAAAGGTAAATACCAATGCTTAGTTGGCTTGAGTACAGGCGCTCTTCCAGACAACGTGGATCTTGGATTGATCAACTCACGTGGGCTCAAGGTAGATCCACACTTCTCGCACTGATCACCATATGCATTTGGATGTCCGCACTTTGGGCAAGTTCCCACAATATAACGGTCAGCTAAAAAGACTTTTGCTTCATCATCGTAGAACTGATCGGATGTTTCTTCGGTCAAAAGGCCTTTCTTGTGCAATGAGAGAAAAATCTCCTGAGAGGTTTGATGATGAATTTCTTCGCTGGTACGATGATAAATGTCAAAGGAGATTCCAAGTTTATAGAAACAATCGCGCACCAACGCATGGTACTTATCGATGATGGCGCGTGGAGTTGTGTTCTCTTTTAAAGCTTGATTTGGAATGGCTGTTCCATGTTCATCACTGCCACACACATATACTACATCTTTTTCATTCAAACGCAGATACCGAACAAAAACATCGGCAGGAATATAAGCTCCTGCCAGGTGGCCAATGTGTTTTGGCCCATTTGCATATGGCAATGCAGAAGTAACGGTATATCGCTTTGTGTTCTTTGACATATTCAATAGTTAAAAAATATTCCAGTTTACTCAGAATTAATTTGAAATCAATCCCTCTTTGCAAATCCGGGTGGCAAAGATAAATGGAATCAGCTATTGAAAAGTGAAGGTTGGTTTTTCTTTTGAAGGCGCATGGCCATCAACTTGTTACGAAACACCTGGGAGTTGTTGGTTTTAGAATCAACAACGAGACTAATATCTTCTGGAAGCAAAACTAAAAAGGAAGAGCCATGTCCACTCGTACTCTCCAGGCTGATCACACCGCCCAGCTTCTCGGTAGCCAGCTTAGCCAGGTACAATCCAATGCCACCTGTTTCAGAGCGTTCGGACGCCCTCATAAACATCTGGAACACCTCCTCGACTTCCTTATTTTCAATTCCTATACCATTATCCTCGACTAAAATCCTGACAGCCTGGTCACCTTTTGAAATTGAAATATTCACAAATGGATCGACACGGTCACTGTTGTTATAAAACTTGACGGCATTGTCAATCAGGTTTTCAAGCACCAGCTTAACAAGGTCACGATCAGAAACCAGGATCACTCCATGTTCAACATCATAGTTAATTTTGAAACGATCGGGGATTCCTTTTTTCTTTTCCGCGATAATGATTTCTTCAATAATGTCGCGGAACAAAATCGTTGTGGGCGCAAGACTTGAGCTATTAATATGATTAACAATGCTCAATCTGGTAAGGATTGTGTTCAGCCGGTCTGCTGTGAAATCCATCTTCTTCAAATAGCTCAACGCCACGTCATCCTTCACGTCCACCATAGCCAGGTTGCACATCCCGCGCAATGTGGCAAGAGGTCCACGGATGTCGTGCGAGGTCTTGTAGAT
Organism: uncultured Ohtaekwangia sp.; assembly: GCA_964510765.1. Classification (GTDB taxonomy): domain Bacteria; phylum Bacteroidota; class Bacteroidia; order Cytophagales; family Cyclobacteriaceae; genus ELB16-189. The sequence goes on from CAZECP010000084.1 coordinate 18,067, forward strand.
AAAATTATCCAACTCCGCGTTCACTTTCTGCAAAGACTGGTTCGTGAGGTTCAAATCTTTAGTTCGTTCTTCCACCTTCACTTCCAATTCTTTGTTGTAGCCCGATAGTTGCACGTTCTGATCTTCGATTTTTGACTTTGCTTCTGACAATTCTTGATTAACGCGTTGCTGTCGTCTGCTGAAATAAAACGAAGTGCCCGCTAGCGCAAGTACTAACACGGCAATCAGAACAATGAAAACATTTTGTCTGCGCTGGCGAGCTATGATATCGTTTTGTAGGAAAAGCACTTGGTCCTTCTCGGCAATCTTTTTTAGGTTGTCTCTCTCGGCATAGTTTGTCCAAACGCGGGCCAAATCCTTAGTCATCTGTTCACTAAACACGGTGTCCTTTAGCATTGCATACTTTTGGTAGTAATCTAAAGACAAATCAGGTTTCTTTTTACTGCCGTAGTAGTCCGCAAATTCTTTATATATCAAAAGGCGAAACTTTGTGTTATTGGAGGATTCTGCAAGACGCTTGGCTTCATTCAAATAGTTTATGCCTAGTTCTTCATTACCATTTTCAATTTCTACTTGCCCTAGTGTTGCCAGGTTCTCAGCATTGTAACGAACATCATTTTGCTTTCTGGATATCTCCAGCGATTTCAAAAGATAGTCCTTAGCTTTTAGCAACTCATGCTTAGCCTGATACGCTTGACCGAGCCCTGACAATGCTTCCTTCATAATGTTATCATCGCATCCATCCTCACACATATCCAGAGCATTATTAAACCATCTAAGCGCTTCGTCAGACTTCCCCAATTCCATATTGGACAACCCCAAATTCACGTAAACCCTTTCGAGGTTGCTATCATCGCCAATTTCCTTGCTTAACTCCTGAGCTTTAAGGTAATATTCAATAGACCTATCAAAATCTTTGAGATTATAGAAAACTAGACCAATATTATTATTTGCATTTCGCATTCCTCGTTTATCACCATCCTCTTCTCGCATGACCAAACTTTCAAAGTGGTATCTCAAAGCTTTATCATATTGACCCAAATACATATACGACAATCCAGTATTATTCAAAATAAATTTTTTGTCTTGCCTGAGTTCTGGGTAGCGCGCAAGATTCCGATTAGCTATTCCTAAGATGTTGACCAAAACTTTTACCGCCTCCTCATTCCTGCCTAAATCCATCAAAGAAAATGCCATCATCCTTCCGCCTTGTACCAATCTTAAGCTGTCTCCTCTTGATCGAGCGAGTTCATTATAATCCTCTGCGTAGCCGAGCGCTTTCAAAAAATCAGACGCATTGTACTGTTTAAACAACTCATTCAGTATCTGGTATCGCTCATCGCCTTTTGCCCTAACGAGGGCTGACTTCAGCGAATCAGATTTTGACAAGGAGCTTTGAGCAAGCCCAGACACTGAACTTACAATCCCAATGACTGCTAAAATTATGTAAAGTGGGTACAGCTGCAAGTTTGAAAAAATAATAGTTGAGTTTAAAAAAAATTACGCCACCACCTTTGACAGATCAATACGGCACAAAGTAAATTTTTTAAACCATCCAACCAAAACTAAATATGAAAAAGTTGCTCTACGTAATCGTCCTAATTGTTGTAGCTGGATTCTCTCTTTCCTCTTGTACTGAAGAGGTTGTAAAACCAAAAGCTGGTGGAACTGGCGCTGGCATCAAAGAATAGATATACTTCAACCAACCAAAAAACCAACTAACATGAAAAAGTTATTTTATGTAATCATCCTAACTGTTATAGCGGGAATGTCTCTTTCCTCTTGTACTGAAGAGGTCATAAAACCCAAAGCTGGTGGAACTGGCGCAGGTATTAAAGAATAATCAATGAAAAAATTAAAGGCAAATAAAACACCAAGTCATATGAAATCAAAACTATTCATCATCGTACTCACAGCTGTGACTCTTCTTTCATTTACCATAGTTACTGTAAAGAAAACTAACAACCAGACCACTCACCAGACTGAGCAAGGTCAAAAAGGTTTTGCTCTTCAAGACAACGACCAGTTCTGATAAACTGAATTGGTCCCAAACGCCATTCGGCTTTTATCACGGCTAGTTTAAAGTCGAGATAACCGGATGTTTTGAATATGTTAGGGAGCACTCAAATGCGTTAACAAATCGTTCAGAGGGTATAGGCTAGCTGTTCTATTCAACTGTTTTAAGATATGTCAAAATCAGAGACCTGATTACATGGTTCTGTACACGACTATCTCAAGAATGTGTGTAAGTATTGAGTAATGAACTATTGATGAAAGTTCAAAGTTGCATCGAAATCATCCGGTGTTTACTACGGGCAACCTATTGCAAAACTTGCTTTTTATAGCAAGAACCAAATAATGAATACTGTTTGTACATAGGACTAATGTCTCAATGTGCAATTAATTGATATATGATACTTTATGTAGGATTTGTTGAAGTTTAAATCCATGTAAAGAAAAGAAGTATTTTAAATAATTAACACTTGTTATTTTGCTTTCTAAAGCAAATGGTACATCTTTTTTTGCCAATTTTTTTAGTGTCTAGAATTTCTACTACCCACAATAGTGAATAAATAA
>CAZECP010000085.1:0-20393 GCA_964510765.1 uncultured Ohtaekwangia sp.
CCTGGTTCCTTGCCGACTACTGGCTCAACTCGTTCGCCTACCGCAAGCCCATCAGTCCCGTAGTTTTTGCCGCCAGCCTGCTCGGGTTATTGCTCATCACGCTCTTCACCGTGAGCTACGAAACCTGGAAAGCCGCACGCACCAATCCCGTGAATTCATTGCGGATGGAGTGAGACGGCTCGAAACAATCCTGAGCATAGCGAAGGATCCCCCTGTTCGGAGCTTGCTCTAAGATATGTACGACCTTACTCCAAAGGGGATTCTTCGCTTTTGTTGTGCGTTCTTTGAATGAGCGAGTAATCCGTAGCCTTACGCATTATCAAAAGTATTCTGACTTTCCGCTCAGAATTGGTTTGTGTTTTTTTATGGCCCACTAAGGCTCCATGCTGTTAATCTCCTCGGTCAAGTCTTTCCATTGAGGATTCATCGACTTCACTAAGTCATTCTTCCATTTCCTAACCTTGCCCTTGATGAAACGTTCTCTTTCAATGGCTTCTTCTTCGGTTGCAAACCCTTGGTAGTACACAGGCTTGAAGGCGTTGTAGCGCGCGGTAAAACTTCCGGGGTTTATTTTTTTCTGATGTTCCCAAAGCCGTGTTCTTAGGTCGGTGGTCATACCAACATAGAGCACAGTATGATGCCTGTTGGTAAGAATGTAAACGTAAGCGACTGGCCGCATGAACAAATTTATTTATATTCTCAAAAAAAATAATATCAATCCTGAGCACAGCGAAGGATCCCCTGTTCGAAGCCCTGTTTTAAGTGTATGAGTATTCTTACTGGAGAGGATTCTTCACGTGTCGTGCATTAATTGAGTGAATCGTCAATCGAAGGCTTGTGCATCATTGAAGAGTTTTTCTCTTTTGTCGCTCAGAATTGATTTCCTGTTTTTTTTATGGCCTTTACAAAAAGGGTTGCACCCACGTGCCATTCTTCTGCCACCTAACTGCCACCCTTGAAGGTGGCCTGTAGCTGGCGGGAAGCTGGCGTGTAGCTGGCCATCGCACCCCGTTTTTAGCCACCTACAAGCCGGTTTCACGGCATTTTCCCGCTTTCTACAAGATTGATGCACCAAAGGCATTTGGGTGGCATTCAAGTGAATGATCGTAAAGGATTCGGAAGTGAATTTCTGCTCGCCCCTTTTTCTGACCGCAGTGTCTAATCAGACTCGCCACTCAAAGAAAAAAATCGAAGAACTTTTCCTGTTGCCAATACGGTGTCAGTGGGCCTGCTCAAATTAGCAGTCATTGTCGTGACAAAATTGAATGCGTAAAACAAAAAACAAATCAATATGGGAAAGATCAAAAACAACCTCATCGCGAAAAGCTTCAGTGGAAAACTGGGTGACGACCTGGTCATCAGAAGGGTAGGCAAGAACACTTACTTTATAAAACGGCCGGTCTTTGCCGCCCCGCCTTCCACCTTGCAAACGGAGAACAGGAACAAGTTTGCCGAGGCGTCTATGTACGCTTCCACTGCACTTGAAAAACCGGATAGGTACCAGCAATATATGTTGGTAGCACAACTTCAAAAACTGAAGAGCGCCTATGTAGCAGCCATGACTGACTACCTCACGCTGCCGCTGGTTGCTTCTGTTAACACCCGCACTTACCGCGGTGCAGTAGGAGACACACTAAGCATCACACCCAAGCTGCCTGCGAAGATCACGGTGATGAAGGTCACGATAATAAATGCCGAAGGCGCAGAACTGGAGAGCGGTGATGCCGTGCCGCACGGATTGAAGTGGCGCTATACTACTACAGTTGCCAATACACAGGTGCACGGCTCGCGCGTGGTGGTGGTTTCAAAAGATCGGTTGGGGAAGGAGGCAAGGTTTGAACAAGTGTTAATGTGATGAAGAGCGATGGTGCACTCAATTGAAAAAGTAACACCAATCCTGAGTGCGCAGCGAAGGATCCCTCCTCCCGAGGAGATTCTTCGCTCGTGTTGTGCTTTGATGAAGTAATTAGTAAAAAGAACACGCGTGCGCTGCCAAAGTTATTCTTTCACTCCGCTCAGAATTGGTTCTGTTATTTTTTATCCGACAACCAAAAAAAAAGTCGCACCCAATCCTGAGCACAGCGAAGGATCCCCAGCCCAAGGCACTGCTCGAGAAGACACGTGCGCACAAACCCTGGAGGAGATTCTTCGCTCGTGCTGTGCCTGATCGGAGGGAGCAGTAAGGAGAATACGCGTGCGCTGCCAAAGTTATTCTTTCATGCCGCTCAGAATTGGTTCTGTTATTTTTTGTCAGACAACCCAACCTCAAAAAAGTAGCACCAATCCTGAGCACAGCGAAGGATCCTCGGTTCAGTGCATTGCACTGGAGTATGTATGTACGTTCTGAGGGATTCTTCGCTTTGTTTGTGCTCGTATTGTGTAAGTACTATGGCCGATGACTTGCGTCTGGGTGAAAAGGCTTCCAAGGTTCGCTCAGAATTGGCTTTCTTTTTTTATTTGAATGCTCAACATCAACCTTTATCTTGGATTGACCGAATGATCATTAAAGAGAAATATAACGTAAGGCTGCGATCATGAGTAGCGACCATTTGAAAAGTTTGATTCAACAGTTGGAGACGGAACGGGACAGTCTCCAACGCTTGATTGACCAAGCAGTGAAAGAGGAGGAATATCTGCACGCTCATTTTCACTTCGAGGCAATCGCTCAGATTAACAGACAGCTGAACACGCTTAAAAATCTTGATGATGAATGGTACGAAAAAAAGCAAATGCTCGAACATACAATCAAGAGGCTGCGAGAACATCTTGAGTTGAGGCCTGAGAGTAAATTGAACCAAACAATTAGTTCGCAAATTGAAGCCCATGAAAAGGAACTGGCACAGTTGAATCGAATTCCCGAAAAAGAAGAGAAAAAGAATGAAACTACACAACTGAAGAATAGCCTTGAGCTATTTGTCAAGAACAAAATCAGGGGGCTGCGGATAATCTTTAAAAATGTGGATCACCTGGCGATTGAAATAAGGCACACCAGCGGTGGGGCTAAGTTGACGATCTCTGATACTAAAAAGCTTCAGTCGGAATATGTTTTGAACGAAGAAGGAATGCTAAAACTCAAAGCAATGGGTTTTCTGGAAAACAACAAAGGAGACAAGATGACCGCGATGCTGCTTTACAATAAATCGATTCTGTTTGATAAAATCAGAAGTGTAATGGCGGTGATTGTCTTTGAAGTTTTTTACTTCAGAGAACTGGGCAAAGAGGCAGTCATTGAAATTTTGAAAAGAAAAACAAGTGAGTGACAACTGCTGAGGCAGTGCCGCACGGATTGAAGTGGCGTTATACGACAACCGTTGCCAATGCACACGTAAGCGGCTCGCGTGTGGTGGTCGTTTCAAAAGATCGATTGGGGAAGGAGGCACGGTTTGAAGGAGTGGTGCAGCAATAGAGGTGGTTAACGGAAAGCGAAACATTTACACTGAATTAATTTCAAAAAAAGAGGTTCTTCAGGCAAATTCTCAGTTATTGGCGATATGGAATTAATTGTTCAATTTCTATTGAATGTAATTAAGATTTATCAATCTATAAGTCATAGCTATTTCACTTACATCGAACTTCTTAGATAAGTACTGCACCAAATCCTCATCACTTTCAAGTGATTTGTTATTTACAGCCTCATCAATTTCTGTCTTTAAAAAAGAAGTTGGCATCAACAGGGCGGCAGCAAAAGCATTTGCTTCTTTTTCTTTTTTCTCTTCACCAAGCGATGATTCTTCATCTCTAAAAAACACTTTCTTCTCTACAAATAAGTTTTGAGAATTCTTATGCAACAAGAAATGACCTAACTCATGAGCTATTGTGAATCTCCTTCTCACCTTCGATTCAGTAGGATTGACACCAATAGTAGCCCTGCCATCACTTACTATTAAAGCTCCTGATATACCAGGACCCAAATCAGTTGGACTTACTGCTATATCCATTTTTAATGCAATCTTCTCAACATGTACGGGCGGCTTACTAATTTTAAATTGCTGTAAAATTTCTAGAACTTGTGATTCAATTTTTTTACTCATTTCGAATTAGTTGACTGTTGTGTTTTGATAAATTTCAAAAGCTTTTGCTGAACTTCAGAATTGCCTCTACTCATAAGTTTGACTTCGCTTTCAAACTTAGAATCTGAAGTTAGCTGATTCTCCTCTACCAATGTCGGTAGTAAATCTGCAAGAGGAACCTTAATGAGCCGCGCAATCTCGTACAAATTATGCAGTGGTGGGCGCTGGCGGCCTTGTTCTATGTTAACAAGTGACGCTCGGCTGATCTTTAGTAAGCTAGCAAAAGCTTCTTGCTTATAACCCTGAGCAGTTCTCCCGTTTTTAATTCTCAGGCCTAGCTCTTCGTAGAGATATTTGATTTGTCTGTCTGGAAGCATCTTTTGTGGGATCAAATATACAGAAATGTAGAATGATACAAACAGTTTGTAAAATTATACAAAATAAATTATGTATTTTTATTGTCAATTAAAACCAGAACCCCTTCCTTTGAGTCATAATTAAACACAAACGCTAAACATTATGGCACAGGACAAGAACGAACACGGTGACAAGGGGCATGAGAAATTGCACATCTTCATTAACGGTATTAAGTTCAGTGAAGAACAAGGGGTTAAGCCAGTTATGCTGGGAAGGGACCTTGCGAATTTGGTCAAGATACCGGCAGAAAATGCTGATATAACAAGAAAGAATTCTGATGTGAAAATTGGAGTCGATGAGACTGTTCACATAAAGAATGGGGATCACTTCGAAGTAATCAGAAAAACAGTTGAGGCTGGATTTTGATATGGAGGCGGTAACTGAAGAAATACCTCTTTATATCCTGCGCATACAAAAGGAGCTACTTTGGGTAAGCGAAAATACTACCGTTAAGGCTTCTTATGTAAAGGCAGATGGCAAGGAGTATGTCTTGTATGAAGGGATAGAAACATCGGGCTTATTGAAAGACTTGCCTGAAAAAACGGATGTACTTGTCCTAATTCCTGATGGATATCCGAGTTCTGCAATTGACATGCCTGCCTTACCAGTTGATTCAAAGCTATTATCTCATGTCGTTGGCAGTTCTAACCTTCAGAGCGTTGTAACGGTAAAGGGTCGCGATTGGAGATTTCTAAGTTTTCACCCGTATGCAAATGGTGGCGGGCCTCAATGGGATTCAAAAGAACTGGGCTTTCATGACTATTATAACCAACTGTACGTATGGCTGCACAAACTAAGTTAGCTGCAAAGCCAGTCATTGTTAGAATATCCAGCGTTGAGAGAGACAAGCTTTGGAAGATTCTGTTCAGTCGTTATCCGGAACAAGAATGGGGTTCCTTTTTTCGATTTGGGTGGAGGGATTCTCCACAGGGATTAGTTTTGACAGTTAATTTTATTGATGGACCACTGAAAGGAGATATTGATGAAGAGAGCGATATAACGGTGTTCCAAAGTCAGTACACCAGAAGAATTGTAAGGCTGACTGAAGAACATTCATTTGGTGTGGGTGTTGTTCATTCTCATCCAGAGGAATATTTTACTACTCCCAGCTTATCTGACGATGATATGGAAGCATATTATTCAGATTTGCTTAAAGGGTATACTCCAGATCGCCCATTTCTAAGTCTGATCTTTTCGAAATTTGGTGATATCCTTTCCGGCAGCGGAAGAGTCTGGTGGAAAAACGAATGGCATGATGTTACTCGGTTTGCTATTGAAAATTGCTCAGTTAGTCTTTACAACTTTGAACGGCCTCGGAAGCTTTCAAAAGAAGATCTCAATAGGGTAGCTCGTTTAGTTTCGCAATTGAGTGCTGAATCAGCTGAAGCCTTGGCCAACGCCACCATAGGTATAGTTGGCGTTAGCGGTACGGGTTCTCCAATAGCAGAAATTTTAGCCCGCGCTGGCGTAGGCAAGCTTATTGTAGTCGATCCCAAAGTATTTGAGGATTCCAATTTAGAACGAAATCATGCAAGCACGATAAGTGATCTAGGGAAGGGTACTCCTAAGTGCATTTTAACGAAACGACACATTGAGTCGATCAATCCAAATTGTGAGGTTATTGCTCTACAAGGCAGCTTACCACAAAGTGAAATCTTAGATCACCTTCTTGTTGCAGACATGGTGTTAGGTTGTACAGATCAGCACTCAGCGCGAGTGGCGTTAACTGATATCAGCACGAGATATCTTGTGCCAGTGATTGATGTCGGTGTTGTGATGGAAGGAGCAAATGGTAGCGTTACAGGGCAGGTGATCCAGATCAACAGGCTATTACCAAGGGACCCATGTGTTCATTGCAGAAAAATGGTATCGATGAGAATTGTCGGTCAAGAATTGATGTCCGATGAAGAAAAGAAAGAGAGAAAAGCGCAGGCGTTGAAAGCAAAAAAGGAAGGGGCGAATCCAAATGGATATTGGATAGACACTCCTCAATTAAATACTGTAGGATATTTGACAACCACTGCCGGTGGAATGGTCGCAGGTTTTTGTATTGGGTATGTGACCGGTAGATTTTCAATGCCTAAAAACCGTCTGGAATTTAATATGGGAATTATGGGGACTACTCTTGTCGAACGTGATGAACCCATGGATTTTTCATGCACATGTCAAAAGTCTATTGGTTGCGCAGATCAAGACTCTTCCGCTTTTTTGATCTCAGCCCCGTCTCATTGGCCTGAGGTTGTTAATTACTCAGACTCCAATTATTAGGAGGCTATTTTTCCTCGATCATTTGCCGTCCGTAATATTTTAAAATATTACTACTTTTATTAAAAAACCGCATGTCTATTAGGAGGATTATTAGTAGCAAGGCTGATCTTAAAGTAAATTTAGTTCCTGTTCTTTCTGAAGATTTTACTCTTGAGGTAAATTATTCCGAAATGGTGTATTCAGATTACCTTCACAAGCATGTAGATCAACTTATCGATTCTACATGGGTGTTGATTGAGAGTCCTTATACTGATAAAGTCTATCGCGATAGTTATTATACCTACTTCTCTTCCAAGCTAAGTGCGTACGCAAAAGACTGCCTAAGATTATCCTTCTTTGACGGTGAGATAAAATCAGACAACTTCACAACAGAAGATGGCTATAAAAATCTTCAGGGTCGATATTTGGGTTTTATAATCCTTAGACCAACAGACCCCAACATTGTGGGACGAAGTGCAATCTCACCCAAGGCGGTTAAGAACAATAGTTTTTTATGCCTTACGGCCTCCATACATGCAACATCCAATTCATTAAAATTTTTTGTGGATGCATATCCACATTCTTCTCAGGACATAGAGACAATCACGTGCGCAGAGACTACCCTTTGGGCAATTATGGAGTATTTCGGTAATAAATATCCAGAATACAAACCTGTTTTGCCCTCACAAATAATCAATGCACTTAAACGCGTTTCAGCCGAACGACAAGTTCCTTCTAAAGGTCTTAATATCCAGCAGATGGCGTACGCACTTAAGGAGTTTGGTTTTGGAACAAAAATTTATGCCAGACAGGAATTTAAGGGGGAGTTCAGCAAATTGTTTTCAACTTATATTGAAAGTGGGTTACCACTGATTGTGGCAATGGAAAATATTAAGTTCGGTGGAACCATTGCACATGCACTGTTGTGCGTTGGCCACGAAAAGATTACGGACGCTGATATTGATGGCTTGGCAGCAACAGTTGAAACTAACGCAACGATTCAAACGCAACTCCAACAAGGAGGCATCAGTCTCTATGACAATGACGATATAACTAAGAAGTTCGTATTTATAGATGATAACCTTCCTGTTTACCAGCTCAACAGGCTGAGTTCTCCAGCAACGCACTATCCAGATGCTGCTTGGCACAACTGCGAAATTAGCTACTTCATAGTTCCATTGTACCCCAAAATTTATTTAGAGGCTTTTGAAGCAAAAAGCTTTTTCAAAAAGCTACTTCTTGAATCGTTCACCATTAATAATGGCGAAGAAATCTTCATTAGATTCTTTCTAACATCAAGTAGATCTTACAAAAATAGCCTTGCTTTAAATTCTTCGTTTGATACTACTATGAGAGAAATGATTTTGGAGATACCTATGTCTAAGTTTCTTTGGATTGGTGAGATCTCAACGAAAACTTTAATAAAGCAGCGGAAGGCTAATGGGCTTGTTATCATAGATGCAACCGAGGCAAATCCGCTTTCGTTGAAAGCTTTGGTTATAGCGGCTTACAAAGGAGATTATATAGCTTACAGTGCCACAGATAAATGCTTAAGTAAAAATTCACTACCTTTGGGCGACTTCAATATTTTCACTAATAATTTAAAAGGTTTCTGATATGGCAACTATCATCAACAAGACTAAAGAAGTCACTGATAAACTTAAGTCTGAGCAGAGAACCAAAATTTTAAATTCAGCAAGTGATCTTGCAAAAATCTCTACGATTAACAAGCACATGCAGGATGTTAGACGAGAATTCCAAGTAAAGGAAAGGGAGTCTCAAATGTCTGCATCCAAAATTTTTCTTACGGCTTAAATTTTCCCCTAGTTAGCGCGCGATTGTGTATCGCGTGCCTTTGATTCAATTGGAAAATTCTTGTTGGCCTATTTTGTATGCTCTCAATTCTAAGCGTCTCTCGCCTCGAGGAAAGATTCTTCTGCTACTATTTACAAATACAGGAAAAGATCTGATCGTCAGATCCGTTTACTTTACCAATTCCTTCTCGAAGCAAACACTGTTGGCCGCTTCTGCATATTGGCCGTAGTTGGGAATCTGTTGGTAGCCGATCTTTTTATAAAATGCAATGGCCTCAGGCAGGCCCTTGTGGGTCTCTAATACACATCGGTTGTATTTTAATTCTTTCGCCCAACTTTCCAGTTCCGAAAGAACGGCAGAAGCAATTCCTTTTTTTCTGCTTGCTGGCGACACAAACACACGCTTGATTTCCACCGTACCCGTTTCGTATTCTTTGATCGCCCCGCATCCCAGCGCCTGATTTATCTTCATAGACGAGTACCACGTGGTTGATTTTGTTGAGGCTATTGAATTGAGAATAGAATGCATGGTCTTCACCATCCACTACAGCCATTAGTGCGTCAAGCTGTTTCACTAAGGCTATGAAGTCAGGATGATCGGAATTCGTTCGCGTTATTTTCATCATCGGGTAAATATAGTTGAAAGTAGATCGGGAAAATTTACCGCATCTAATTTGCTCGTGGTCGGTGTTATCACCGCACCACCCATTCAATTCTCCGTGGTGTCACCCGCTGCAACTAAATGGCGTTATTCATATCGCATAAAGCTTGTGCGGAGATGAGCATGAGTTTAAAGATTTGGTCGCCAAACTTTGTTCGCTCGAAGACGTGGTTGTGCAGTTTGTCGCAACATCGTTTTAAAGCTTGATTGTTGATTATTTTTGCTGGCCATGGGAAAGCTCAGTGCCATTAGTAAATCGAGGCCCGCTACCTTAGCACTGCATGGTCTGCTGTGGGGAGCGGTGCTGCTCCTGCCTTTATTCATGGATTCACCAACGGAGCACTTTGCACAAGTTGGCCCGATTCGATATAATTTTTTTACCATCACCAATATCCTTCATCTCGGCCTGTTCTATTTTAATGCATTCTTCCTCTACACCCATTTAATGACACGCGACAGGTGGTGGATTTATCTTTTGTGTCTCGCGGCTTTAATTCTTGTATTTTATTATTTGAAGTTGTGGATATTGACTTCGTGGTTTCCTTCCTTTGGCACCGGAGATGCAGTTTTCCGTTACTCATTTTTTCCAACCATATTCTTTCTCGGGCTCAGTACAACATACCGCCTTGTGCGCGATAAGATAGAACACGACAAACAACAGACAAAAAGAGAAGCTGATTTGCTGACAACGGAATTAAAATTTTTGCGTTCTCAGATCAACCCTCACTTTCTATTTAATGTGTTGAATAATTTGGTTTCTATGGCAAGGCACAAATCCGATCAGTTGGAGCCCTCGCTGCTCAAGCTCTCGGGATTACTGCGCTACACATTATTTGAATCGGATGAGGCGAAAGTATCGATTGAATCGGAGATCGAATTCATCAAAAGTTATATCGAGTTGCAAAAACTCCGGTTCGAAGAAGACGTAGAGATCGTCACCGATTTTCAGTCGGGTACGCATGCGGGCTCAATAGAGCCAATGCTTTTGATTCCCTTTGTAGAGAATGCATTTAAACATGGTGTTACATTAATACAGAGTCCGTTTATTCGAATACAATTCGCCATCACAGATCATGTACTTCATTTTATTGTTGAAAATAAATTTGATGCACGAAATCAATCGAAAGATAAAAGTTCGGGAATTGGTCTCTCCAATCTGAAAGCGCGCTTGAATCTCTTGTATCCAAACCGGCATCAGTTAACAATTCTCCAACAGGACACTATTTTTAGTATTAACCTTTCCCTGCACCTGAGATGATACGCTGCCTGGCTATTGACGATGAGAAATGGGCGCTGGACTTATTGGTGGACAATATCCGGCAAGTTCCATTTCTTGAATTGATCGCCCGTTGCAAAAATGCAATGGAAGCTATTGAAGTGCTGCACAAGGAAAAAATTGATTTGCTCTTTCTCGATATTCAAATGCCCGGCTTGAGTGGCTTGCAGTTCATTCAAACGCTGCCGCAGCCGCCCATGATTATTTTCGTGACAGCGTATAATCAATATGCCATAGAGGGCTTCAACGTTTCTGCTGTCGATTATCTATTGAAGCCGGTTACGGTAGAGCGATTCATAAAAGCGTGTAATAAAGCGCAGTCGTTTTACAATCTTAAAAACTCCGGTCCCGCAGGAAATGAAACCAAGCAGGCCGATCATTTCTTCGTTAATGTTGAATATAGTCTCGTTAAAATTATAGCAGAAGAGATTACGTTCATTGAAGGCTATAAGGATTACATTAAAATACATCTGATCAACACGGCTAAGCCCGTCATCACCCGCATGAGCCTGAAGGCTGTTGAAGAGAAACTGCCGTGTGATCATTTCGTGCGCACCCACAAATCCTACATTGTGTCCATTCCTAAAATAAAATCCATCAAACGCGACATGGTTTGCATTCAGGGAATCGAAGTACCCGTAAGTGAATCGTACCGAAGTGCATTGGAAAAAATAACTGCGGGCAATAAATAATCCTTGTCGCAACATTTTCCTGCTTCATCTCGAAGTCCTTTGTGCTGGTCTATTTCTTAAAACAGCATTCACCGCCACCCGTATGCTGGTGTAAGAAATAAACCAAACTATTCATCATGAGTACCCAGACTTTACTACACCTTTTTCTGACCCTACATTTAATTGCCCTAACCCTGGCGGTAGGTGCAACAACGGCCAACGCATTTGCACTGCGTCAATTTTGGAAGATTTATGATGTCAACCCTGAGCATGGAATTGTGGGGTTCAAAGGAATAAGAAAATTTCAGGTGGTGGGCGGAATCGGATTATTGTTACTGATTATATCAGGCGTAGTGCTGCTTGCATTATATCATTTTGCCTATGGGCCGCAGCTATGGTTCAGAATTAAAATGATTTGCCTCTTGTTGATTTTTGTAAATGCTTTGTCGTTCGGAAGGATTGCCTCGTCCAGGCTAGGTAAATTAATTAATCAAGGCCAGGGCGAACTGGATATTACGCGGTTGAGAAAAAGCCTGAGTCTGTTTCATGTGGTGCAACTATCGTTATTCGCAATCATTATTGTGTTGGCTTCCTTCCGGTTTGTTTGAGGTGCGAAAAGGTATATGGTAGAGGTTTTCAAAACAAATGTTTGCAGTGCAACCGAGGCGAAGGGAATCATCGAATTAATTTTAAAACGATTTCCCGGATACCAGATCAATTTTGATCTGGATGATTGCGATAAAATATTGCGTGTGGAAAACCGGGAAGGCGCGATTCGTTACAATGAAATTATCCAACTCGTGGAAACGTTTGAATTCTCAATTGAGGTTATCGGTGATTGAAGAAGTCTTCGTTTTGACTGCTTGCAAGCAATGCGTACTTTGGTAGTCGTAAAGAGCGGCATGGCACACCTATAAAGACAAAACATGATGACGGCACACACCACAACACACTTCGCTCCCGAGCTGCACATTCCTAACGGCACAGTCAATATTGATTTTTACAAAAGATTCGGGGCAACAGAACATTTCTGTTTTCGCAACGATGACGGGAGCATTCATGTAGCTGAACTTGATTTCAACGGTGCCGTCTTTCATGTGCACGAAACCATGCGCGATGCGATTGAACCTATTGGTGCAAAAGGAGTGACTGCAGTGATCGGTTTATTTGTTCCGGATGTGCAAGCAGTAATGAGTAAAGCGATAGAGGCTGGTGCCACCGAAATCAACCCGGTGACCGATCATGATTATGGTTATCGGCAAGGGATGTTCAGAGATCCCTTCGGGCACTATTGGCAAGTGCAGAAAAAAATTTAGAGAACCATGCAACTACAGCTCACTAAAATTTGCCTCACTTAAACAGCAATTGCTTCCACATTGCTTGTCTTGAACAAGGAGGCGGTAAGTTCAAGTGAGCGAAGTTTTGCTGCCACATCAAACACATGCGTAGTGATCATGAGTTCGTTTACTCCGGTGTCGGCAATGAAAGAAGTTAATTCTGTTTTCAACGTGTCGGTGCTTCCTATGAACGTATAGTAGAACATCTGGTTTACAGCGGCACGTTCTTCGGCAGTCCACAGTGCATCCATGTTAGCTGTGGGTGGTGCGAGCGGCTTGCGGTTGTTGCGAATTAAGCCAAGCACCAACTGATAGGCAGAGGTGGCGAGATAGCGCGCTTGGTCATCGGTATCGGCTGCAATCACATTCACACAAGCCATGGAATAGGGTGCTTTTAAGAAAGCAGAAGGCTTGAAGGTGGAATGATAAATCTGCATGGCCGGAAACAATTGTGCGGGAGCAAAGTGCGAAGCAAATGCGAAGGGCAACCCAAGTTTTGCGGCAAGCTGTGCACTGAAAGTACTGGAGCCGAGCAGCCACACGGGCACATTGGTTCCTACACCTGGGATGGCCCGCACTTTTCCTTGTTTGTCAGCGGGGCCAAGATATTGAAGCAGCTCGACTACATCGTTGGGAAAGGCATCCACTTCACCATGTAAATTTCTTCGCAAGGCATATGCTGTGGCCTGGTCAGTGCCGGGCGCACGCCCCAAGCCAAGATCGATGCGGCCAGGATATAATGATTCAAGCGTGCCAAACTGCTCGGCAATAATCAATGGTGCATGGTTGGGCAACATGATGCCACCCGAGCCAACGCGTATAGTGTTGGTGCCTTGTGCCACATATCCAATAAGTAATGCAGTAGCAGCGGAGGCGATGCTCTCCATATTATGATGCTCGGCAAACCAGTAGCGTTTGAATCCCAGCTTTTCTGCGTGCTGCGCAAAAGCGAGACTGCGTTTGAAGGCTGCTCCGGCAGAGGTGTCACCCTGCAGCAGGTTGGCGAGGTCGAGAAAGGAGAGGGGTATATCTTTGAGATGGATGTTCATGTGCTTACCAACAAGGTTGGGTGAGAAGGAGTTCACTTGCCTCCGGGAGATTCGATCAAAAAGTTTAGCGGTAAGTAACTCAATTACAAAGAGTGCTTTTTATTTTTATGACCTTGCTTTCTGATCAACCTTTCACTGCCTTTCCAAAAGCTTCCCAATCAAAGCCGGTTTCTACGCGATGATGTCGCAGGGTGGGAAGTTGTGTGGTGATGACCAGTGTGGTAGCACCGATGCGTGCGCGGTGATGCTGCGGAATGGATTGCTTCACTGCCTTCACTGCTTTGAAATCGGTACTGGAAAAAAATTGCTGGACAGATTGTTTGAGCTTGTTGATGTTGTTCATGCCATACATGACTACTACTTCCGGTTTGTAAGTTTGAATGTTATGAAGAAACGTGCTCATCCGCTTTTCATAAACATGTTTTTCATACTGTTCCCTGCTTTTGAGAAAGGGAAGTTGCGGTACTTCCAGCCAGCCGTAATACCATGCATGATGATTGGCAGCAGGCAATGGATACAAGCGGAGCAAGGCTTCATTGTGTAAAGCGGCTTGTGCCAATTTGTCTTTCTGATATTGCAGTAAATCGGGGAGCGGTTCATTTCGAAAACCATGCGCAAAGGAGACCAGGTTTTTCCAAATCGTATTTGATACTGCTTTTGTGCCAAACCGGAAGTCGTAAAGGTTGTTATACGCTGCTGCCTTCGACTCATCGGCAATAAAGGACATGTGTTTATAAAATTCGTGCAAGCTGCACAACTCCGGCTCCGTGACAGTCGGCTGTGCATGATAAAAGTAATTGATTTTTTCGGCCACTTCTTCCGGCAAATCACCGCCACTGTCTTCATGTGCGATAAACCACGTGCGCGCGCTCCATGAACCATACCCATAAAAATGGTCGATCCAGTGGGCGAGCTTGTTTTCTTCGATGCGCATGCCAGGCAAGTTAATAAATGTTAAAGTGCACTTTTCATTTCTGGCTTCGGAGAATCATTCAAAATCCTTAACTTTCAAATTCTACAAACTACTCAATTTACTATGGGACTCTGGGATAAACTGAAAGGTGAACTGATCGACATCATTGAATGGACCGACAGCTCTACCAATACGATGGTGTGGAAGTTTCCGCGCCAGGACAATGAAATTAAAAATGGTGCGCAACTCACGGTGCGCGAAAGCCAGGTGGCCGTGTTCCTCAACGAAGGGAAACTTGCGGATGTGTATCAACCCGGTAGGTACCAGCTCACCACGCAAAACATGCCGATCCTCACTACCATCATGGGATGGAAGTACGGCTTCAATAGCCCGTTCAAAGTAGATGTGTTTTTTGTGAACACGAAAAACTTTACGGACAACAAATGGGGAACAAAAAACCCGATCATGCTTCGCGATGCGGAGTTTGGCCCGATTCGCCTGCGTGCATTTGGTACGTATGCAATCAAGGTGATTGATGCAGGAAAATTTATCAAAGAGATTACGGGCACGCAATCACACTTTACTACCGATGAAGTAACGGAACAACTTCGCGACATGATTGTAACGCGCTTTACCGATGCGATCGGAGAAAGTAAAATTCCGGTATTGGATTTAGCCGCGAATTACAACGAGCTTTCTGATTTCATCACCCAAAAAATAAATCCGGAGTTTGGTGAGTATGGTTTATCTGTGACGAAATTTCTGGTAGAAAATATTTCGCTTCCTCCGGAAGTGGAGACTGCACTCGACAAACGCAGCAGCATGGGCATACTTGGCAACCTGAGCCAATATGCGCAGTACCAGGCCGCGAATGCATTGGAAAATGCTTCGAAAAATCCGGGTGGTGGCAATGCAGGATTGGAGATGGGCATGGGCATCACCATGGCGCAACAGATGGCCAACATGATGAACCAAAATCAAAACCAGAACCAGAACCAAAACCAGAATCAGCAGAATCAAAACTCAAACATGCCTCCGCCCATTCCGAATGCACCGCAGTTTTTTATTGCTGTGAATGGACAACAACAAGGTCCGTTTGGAGTATCGGTGCTTCAGCAGATGTTGGGGCAAGGCACCTTCACCCGCGACACGCTGGTGTGGAGGCAAGGCATGAGCGCATGGCTGAAGGCTGGCGATGTGAATGAATTGCATGATTTATTTGGCGCAATGCCTCCGCCCATTCCAAAATAATTAAGTCAACCATTCTTCACGGATAAACCAGAATTGCTTTCATGTCTTCATTTGTAGAAACTACCAAGTCGATCAGCCAGGAGTTGGGTTGCAAAGACTGCGGAGCCTTGCTTAAGTTCAAGCCCGGCACCAATTCTTTGGTGTGCGAATACTGCGGAGCGAAAAATGAAATCGCTCAGCCACAAGCCAAAACGGAAATACAAGAGCGTAGCCTCGAAGATTTTCTTGCGCAGAATGCACAACAAGAAGAGAAGATTGAAGTCACGACAGTGAAGTGCGATGGTTGTCATGCCATCAATACGTTCAATCCAAAAACCGTTTCTGATAAATGTGCATTTTGCGGATCACCGCTGGTGATTACAACCGGAAGTACTTCCCGGATTATCAAGCCGGAGTATGTCCTTCCATTCGGTATCGATCTTAACAAAGCGAAGGAATATTTTTTGAAGTGGATCAATTCACTTTGGTTCGCACCAAGTAATTTGAAATCGTACATTGAGAGTGCTGGAGGATTGAATGGTGTATATCTCCCGTTCTGGACCTATAACTGCACCACCGACAGCGACTACACAGGCCAGCGCGGTGAAGATTATTACCTTACCGAATCCTACACAACTACCGAGAACGGACAGACGGTGACGAAGCAACGACAGGTAACAAAAACGAGATGGTATCCGGCTTTCGGCAACGTGTCAAACTCATTTGAGAATTTGCTGATAGAAGCGAGCACTTCGCTCAACAAAAAGAAGTTACGCTCACTCGAGCCCTGGGATTTAAAAAACCTGGTGAGCTATGACGATAAATACCTGAGTGGGTTCCGAAGCGAGAGCTTTGCAGTTGATGTGAAGTCGGGCTATGGCGAAGCGAAGCAACGGATGAGTCCGGTGATTGAGTCAACGATTCGACAAAACATCGGAGGTGATCGGCAGATGATTCACTCCGTAAGCACTACTTATCACAATCCTACTTTCAAACATATTTTATTGCCGGTTTGGGTAAGTGCCTATCGATTCAATGGCAAAGTATATCAGTTTCTTGTAAATGCACGAACAGGCGAAGTACAAGGTGAGCGACCGTACAGTGTTGGTAAAATTATTGGCGCTATTATTTTTGGGATCGCAGTGATTGTCACACTGTATTTACTTTTCAGCGAGAAGAATTGAGGAGAACTGTGTTGCGGTTATAGGATCACGTCAGGGGCATCCGGATAAGGAACTGCGACTTCTTAAGTATTGAATAATTTTCAATTTCCATGAACGTTTTCAGGTTTCAGGTGTACAGAGCACTAAATTGAAACTTATGAAACGTTTTGCTTTTCTTTTATTGATTGTTCCTTTTTTCGGACAGGCACATCCTGAAAGGATTTTGCCGAAGACACTTGTACTCAAACCAGCAGTGTGGTATCGCCAGCAAGCAGATGCGTGGAGCAATGAGTTGAAATCAAATCATAGTGCGGAGGCTTGGTTTAATTATTATGCTGCTTCCTATTTCTCGCAAGAAGCGCAAATGAATTTGAACCAGATTGTGAATGCGATGGCAAAAGAAGCCGGCAACTCTTATGAATATCTTTTGGTGAAAGGTTGGAACGAAGGTTTCAAACCCGAAGCTTTCGTCTCTGTGAAAAAAGCTTATGACTTGCATCCTGAAAAATCGGAAGCACTCGGACTGATGCAATTATTTTCAGAAATGAATTTTGAAACTTCAAATCGCACTTCATTCAGTGAGCAGTTGCTAAAACAATCTCAAGTGTCGCCTTCGCTGCTGAGTTATAGTTACAATGTACTGATGTCGGTAGAGCCTTCAGCCGTTTTGATCACGGAAGGTGAGAGTACAACTACTCCATTATTTATTTTGCAAGATGTGATGAAGATGAGAAACGATGTAAACGTGCTTAGCCTTGATCTCCTCTCTAATCAAACGTATCTCGAGAACAAGTTGAAGTCATTGGGTTTGCAACTGAATGGACCGATGGAGACTGCCAATATCCGAAATGCAATTTGTTCATTGCTTCCGTTACAGAACAATGGTCGAAAATTCTATTATGCACTCACACTTTCAAAAGACAATCTCTCTTCCCTGAAAGAAAATCTTTACGTGGTGGGACTGGCTTCTTTGCACAGCCTTAACAATATTGATAATGTAGCCACCATCAAAAAGAATTTTGAGAAGCAATTTTTATTGGATTACCTCAAAGTTGATTTCAATGGAGAATCAAGAGATGCTACCGGGAAAGTCTTTAGTGCCAACTATCTCGTTCCAATGATTTTGTTGTATGAATCTTATTTGAAAGAAAATAAATTAACGGAAGCCAGTGCGCTCAGAGAGTTGATGGAGCAAGTAGCTCGCACCAGCGGCAAGGAAGAATTAATTTCAAACTACCTCGGAGCAATGCCGGGAGATGTGATTCCTTATTTCCCAACGTCCTTCGATGCGAAATCTTTTGATGGAAAACTGCGGCCAATTACAGAGAACAAACTGTATGCAGAGAACACGGAAGTTACCAACGAGCAATACAATATTTTTCTCGGCTATTTGAAGTCACATTCTCTTGATGATCTTTTAGAGAAGTATAAATTCGATCTGAGTTCTTACACCGAGCCGGCACTTTCTTTCATGAAAGGTTATTCTATGCCGATCCCGACCACAAAGAAAAATAAGTTCTTCACTCAATATCCTGCGGTGAGCATGACCTATGAAGCTGCGAACGCTTACTGCGAATGGCTGACTGAACAATACAACCATGCAGCGGAGAAAAAATTCAAAAAAGTAAAATTCCGATTGCCAACCATAAGTGAATGGCAAATTGCAGCATTGGGTTTCAAGAATTTCACATCGTGGAATCTTGATGAAAATACTTTGACTGTTGGGGTACCCGCTGATTCTACAATGGAATTTAGTGCGAAAGGAAAGACCATGAAAGTTTCTGCTAAAGATGTTTCGTATCCGTGGTGGGGTGCGCACAATTATCGAAACAAAGTGCAGAATCGGAAAAACTGTTTTCTGGCTAATATCCGAGTGCCTGAAAATTGTAAGCCTTGTGCCATGCCTCATATCGCTGGAGATGGATTTACAATGATGTCGTTCGTTGGTGCATACTTTCCAAATAACATTGGCTTGTATGATGTAGTTGGCAACGTAGCCGAGATGACGAGCGAAAAAGGAAAGGCGTGCGGAGGTAGTTGGAATCATCTTCCGAATGAGTCAACCATCCGCAGCGTTAATAATTATGACAAAGCGCAGTCCGATATTGGGTTCAGAGTATTTATGGAAGTGATTGAAAAGTAAGCGGCAAAAATTTGAATGCTGTTTAGAAAATCGTACAAGACTCTATCAGACAAAGAGCTGATGGAGAAAGCACAGGGAGGGAGCGACCGTGCGCTGGAAGAAATTTACCAGCGCTACAGTCGGCCCCTCCTTCGCTATTTCTTTCGCATGTTGTGGCAGGACCGCAGCAGAGCGGAAGATTTTTTGCATGATGTGTTTGTGAAAATTCTGGAGAAGCCCGAACGATTTGATTCATCAAGAAAATTCTCAACATGGATTTATTCGGTGGCGCACAATATGTGCAAGAACGAATATCGCAAGCAATCTTTTCGACAAGCAATGAACAGGCATTCACACGAAGAAGGAGTTGAGGAGAAGGTGAGTGGAGAAATGGATCAGCGCAAGTTTCAACATTCACTCGAAGAGATTTTAAAAACGGAAGACGAAGAAACACGAACGATGTTTGTGATGCGCTACGAACTGGAAATGAATTCAACAGAGATTGCTGAGATTGTGAAGTGCCCTGAAGGGACCGTTCGTACGCGACTTTTTAATTTGAGAAAACGCCTCGCTACCAAGCTGGGGTATTACAAAGAAATTTTAGAAAAATAAGTATGGAAGATTTGAATCGATTTGAACAATTGCTAAAGCAGTGCTCCTTCAAAAGCTTGAATGAAGAAGAAAGAAGTTTTGTTTTTCAATTTATCAGTTCGGAAGAAGAGTATGAATCCCTTCGAAGTGCTGAAATTGAATTGAAAAAGTTTTTTGATGCGAAGGTGGATTTGAATCCGCGAAAAGAAACTTTGCTGAGGATCAAACAAAGTCGCGCTGAAAAAATAATTCCAACACAGTCCTTCTGGTTACGCCCAACTGTTCCTGCTTATGCGATGGCGTTGTTGATGATTGTTGTCGGAGTTGCGGGTTGGTGGAGTGGAGCCAAGTTCGGTTCTGAAGAGGTTTTAGTTGAGAAAATCGTTCCTCGAATTGATACCATCCGAATTGCTTCCAAGCCGGATACTATTATAAAGGAGAAGATTATTTACGTGCCTTCACAGCCGATAACGTTAGTTGTGAATCAAGCAAAGGAAAATGAAACGGTTACAGCAAAGGGTGTGAACATGAAAGACAAGGAAGAGCTTGAGAGGTTGCTGGTTTCGGGGTCGTATTGATTTTTAATTCCTGTCAATTATTCTTTTTTGGCAAGAACTCATTATTGTATAACTTAATGAGCAAAACAGCTTATGAGAATAATTGGTGATCATTTAGTTAGAATACTTTTGCTGTTAATCATCTATGGAATCGTTCAGGCGATCATCCCGTTCTTAATTCTAAATTACATAACGATTACAGAGTTAAGCTCAAATACTGTACGCTTAGTTTTTCGTGATTACTCCTATTTAATTGCAAATTCTTTCTACGCAGTTGCAGTTTTTCTCTTCCTGAATGAAAATCGGAAGGCGGCATTGTCGGTGGCGCTATTATC
>CAZECP010000086.1:0-20234 GCA_964510765.1 uncultured Ohtaekwangia sp.
TGTCCTTGCATGAACACAAAAATAGTTTTCTATCTTAGTTGTGCAACAAGCACAAAATGCATAATCAATGGCGGGGTTCAGTGTAAATTTGTAGTTTAGTTTTTTAAAATACGTTTAGTTTCATGGGACGGTGACGTGCTTCGAATACCCGCCACTGCTTATGCACAGACGTTGGCGGCAATTATTCAAATGAAGATTCGGACAAACAAAATAATGGAGCGGACTCTTGGACAAAGAGGACATGACTTTTTGAAAGAGAACGTGACCCTTCCGACCGAATTGAAAAAAATTCTAGATTCTGGATTTAGAAACGAACAGGACTGCATCTTACTTAAAGACTTTGATTATTTCGGACCAGGTTTGCTTGACTCGGACTTGAAGAAAACGGAGTACGAAGAATTCTTGAATGACATCCACATTGACAACTACGTTTCAGACCCTGCAGACGAATTTGAATACTTGAAAGTCGGACTTGAGACAGCGAAGCAAATAAACAATGGACTCAAGAGAGTCAACCAAACCAACTTTCGAATAATCGTTTCATTTAATGAGACAGTTCACGCTGGACAAGAGATTGAAACTTATGGAGGTTGTGTTGTAAGATTCTACATGGTAAGACCAAGCTGTGACGACAAATTCAAACCCAACAACTTGGACAAATTTGAGACTGAAGGAGTTTTGGTGATTGAATAACTGCCGCCAACATTAGTAGCTGTTGCACAACTATGAAATGAGCTTTAAGTAGAAAATTCAGGTGCGAATCTGAAGTAATTTAGCGGATATTTTTTTGTGCAGGGCAAGAAAACCTAGTCGTGCAACAAGCACATTATGTTTATGTCAGCTTGGGGCTCGTAGTAGATCGTAGTTTAGTTTTCTTTATTTAGTTTTGTCTCGGTGGACAAGGCGTAGAAGGTCGCACTTGGCATTCCTATCGTCATTGCCAAGCGCTCCTAATCCCAAGCCGCCATAAACACAGGTACGTTGGCTGCCATTTTATGAGAACACTCGCGACAATATCATTGACTTTTATTTTGACTTCTTCCTTTTGTCAAAACGGTGGACTCAGGGGACACGTAACTGATCGAACTGATAAATCTGGATTCGCTGGACTTAAAATTTTTATTTTGAATAACGACAGCACGGTTTCAGGGACAATAACAAATCAATCGGGGGACTATGAAATAAATAATCTTAAACCGGGGACTTATAGAATTAAACTTCAGCTTCTGGGTTATAGGGAAAGTTATTTACAAAAGCCATTAATAATCACTGCCGACAAGTTCGAAGAATTGAATTTAGTTTATCCGGACTCTTGCGGTAAATCTAAAAAGATTTGCCCACGGGGACACACGGACGGCTTGATACCAATTGTATATGGACTGCCAGGAAAAAAGTTAATGAACAAATCGGCCAAGGGACTGGTACGACTTGGTGGATGTATCGTGACAGACTGTGACCCTTCATGGTATTGTAAGAAACACGAAATAGAGTTTTGAAAATAAAACGGCAGCCAACAATGGTAGCTGTTGCACGACTACACTTTTGAAAAAATCATGACCTGTAGCAGCTTTCTTGATAACGCCATTGACCGCAGTACTTTTTCTGAGTTTTTGCCCCGGTTTCAACCAAAGGCACACTTCCAAAATCAAAACAAAACCATTTGATAAAAAAGAGTGCAGAACACCGCACCGCCAACTTTCTAAAAAACCAGTTTACGCCATTGCCACTTCCATGCTCTTCTCTCCTATCTGCTGTCGCCACATGGCGTAGTACAATCCTTTTTCATGCAGCAGTTGCTCGTGCTTGCCGGATTCAATAATGCGACCACGCTCGAGCACAAAAATTTTATCGGCATGCATGATGGTAGAAAGGCGGTGCGCAATCAGGATAGTGATGTGATCTTTGATCACCGACACATTGCGAATGGTTTCTGTTATTTCCTCTTCGGTAATAGAATCGAGTGAAGAAGTAGCTTCATCAAAAACCAGAATGTCGGGCTGGCGCAGCAGGGCGCGTGCGATGGAAAGGCGCTGCTTCTCTCCGCCCGAAACTTTCACACCGCCTTCACCGATCAGCGTATCTAATCCATTATCCGCGCGGGCCAGCAGACTCTGGCAAGCTGCTTTTTCCAGTACGCTTAAACATTCTTCGTCTGTGGCATCCGGTCGCACGAAGAGCAGGTTCTCGCGGATCGTTCCGGAAAAGAGTTGGGTGTCTTGCGTAACGAATCCGATCTTTTCGCGCAGCTCATTCAAATCCACTTTCGTGCTGGAAATATTGTTGTATAAAATTTCGCCTTGCTTGGGATGATACAAACCAACCAACAACTTTACCAAGGTAGTTTTGCCGGAGCCGGAAGGCCCTACAAAAGCGATGGTCTCTCCGCTGGAGGTTGCAAATGAAATTTCATTCAATGCATTGCTGCTTGCCGACTGATGTTTGAAACTCACATTATCAAATTTCAAATTGGTGACGGTGCCCACCGGTTCAGGATGCAGCGGCTTTGCTTCTTTCGGAAGTTTTAAAATCCGATCGAAATTTAAAAGCGATACTTCTGCCTCGCGATACGCGATGATTACATTGCCAAGCTCTTGTAAAGGGTTAAACAAAAAGAAAGAGTAAAATAGAAACGTAAAATATTTACCAGCCGATATTTCATTGTCGAAAATAAGGATCAGCAGGATCACGACCATCACACTGCGAATGAAGTTGACCGTAGTTCCCTGCAGGAAGCTCATGCCCCGCACAAATTTTACTTTCTTTAATTCAAGGCCCAGGATTTTATAGGTGGTATTGTTCAGGCGATTAATTTCCTGGTTGGCAAGTCCGAGGCTTTTCACCAGCTCAATGTTGCGCAGCGATTCGGTGGTGGAGCCTGCGAGCGCTGTGGTCTCTTTCACAATACTTTTTTGAACTACTTTGATTTTCTTGCTCAGCAGCCAACTGGTAAAAGCGATAATGGGGATGGCGGCAAAGTACACCAGGGTAACTTTATAACTTACCGTGAGCGAGTAAACGATCACAAAGATCATTCCCACCAGGGCAGCAAATAATATACTGATGAATGAAGTGATAAATTTTTCAGAGTCGGTGCGTACTTTCTGAAGGATGCCGAGGGTCTCTCCGCTGCGTTGGTCTTCAAAAGTCTGGTAAGGAAGTTCGAGCGAATGCTTGAGCCCATCGGCATACATGCGGGCGCCTAACTTCTGCACCACGATGCTGGTAAAATAATCCTGCAGATTTTTGGCAATGCGCGATACCATGGCGGCACCGATGCCGAGGCCCACGAGGTAGAGGATTCCTTTTATAAAATCTGGGCGGGAAAGGGTGCCCTTCTTTTCAATAAAATTATCGACAATCTTACCGGTGATATGTGGATCGAGTAACGAGAACACCTGGCTGGTGGCAGCCAATACCAAAGCGGTGAGAATGAGTCCTTTGTAATTTTTCAGGTAGCTGTAAAGTATTTTCATACTGTTATTTCATGCGTGGTTTTACAAGATATAGACACGATAACAAGAATGAAGGTAGAAAAATTCAAAGAGCACGAAAGGTGATGGTTGAGTTGAGTTCGTGAGAACACGAATCTGGGCCGAGACTTCAAGGGATACTCCTTACTTCACCTGCACCGCCTGCAGGTAATGTACCAATGTTTCAATGCTGCCGGAGTATTTGGGTTTGTTTAGGTAAGGCGCGGTATCTTCAATGGTGAGCAGGTGGCCACAGCCGGCTTGTTCAAAAATGTTTTTTACAAATTCGTTGTCCTGGATTTTGTAACTGAGAAAGGTGCTGAGCCGATCTATGGCGAGATATTTTTTATCCAACGTCCTTAAGCCGGTGAGCTGCGAGAGTTTTTTTCCTTCGGGCGTACCGCTGGCGGTGATGAACAAAAACGTATGAATGAGAAGGCGCTTGTCTTCCACCGAACACACGAGGTAGCCAGTTTTCACATTACGGAAAACGTAATCAATGAGTATCCTGCCGTGCTCGTCCACATGATAGGTTGATCTATGCAGGGACTCGAACACGTAATAGTGCATAGGGCCGCGCTGCAAATCCATGCGCTCATCCAGCCGCTGTAGTGCGTGCGATTGAATAAACACCGGCATTGCTTCCTCCTTTAATTTGAAGGAAGACCAGGACATCTCTTGTACAGGCAGCGGCCACCCTACGCGGAACGCTGGCCGTGGATGTTGATCAATGATGAACCTTTCTTTGACAGCAATAATTCTGCGCGCACGCACAATGAATCGGAAATAGGATTTATTCTCAGCATTTTCGAAGAGCAGGTTCGCATAAACAAAGTAAGTGCTGAAATCATTGCACCAAATATTAGTCACAAAAAGCACCTGGTTCAAAGCCCGTTCAGATGCTTGCTGGAATTCATCCTGTAGGTAAATACTCATGGTTTCGCGCACTTCGCGTGCGGAAGGAAACTGCTCATCTCTTAGTCTCGCTGCGTGAAGGAGGAGCGTATGTCCAACATCCAACTCGAGTCTTGCTGACAGATGCCCTCGATGGCTCGGAAGTGCTATCTGAATGACTTCCGAAACCACATGCAACACATCAGAAATCTTTTTTAAGTCGCTCCTGGTAAGCGAATCGTCATCGCAGCCTACCCGCACCTGGCGAAGTCGGGAAGAATAAATTTCTTCAAGGTGATCAGGTGTAATTTTAGAATAAAGATCGTAGCCCGCCATTAAGTTGCAGGCTTTTTTCAGGTTGGCAAAGAACTGCATGCGATGTTGCTTCTTCACCTTGAGTAGGTGATCCTTGCCCTTGTTTTTAGTTGACTTGCGTTTCAGGTGATTTTTTAAATCAAGATACGCACAATCTATGGAGTGGTGAAATGGTTCACACAAAGGGATTAATTACTTGCCCTTACGCGCGCATCAGCGGCAGTAATAGAAAATTTAAGAATCACAATCCGAAAGTAAATCACAACAGTCCAGGATTACTTTTCAAACCTTGTCGGCAATTTCTTTGTGGCCAAATCCCTTTGTTAGTTCCTGGAGGTAATTTATTTGCTACGCATCCATTAATTTGATTTTAAAATCCGCCCGTGGTGTGTTGCCCTGGAAGTTTTCACGCGGTAGAAGTAAATATTCTGCGGCAGATGTGAAGCATCCATCGGAATCTGATTCTTCCCAGACTCCAGCGAAACCGACACCGGCTCACAAACTCTTCGTCCGCATTGATCATACACTTCTACCGCTCCATTGTCCGGAGAGTCACACTGAACTTCAATGGTGAAATGATCTTTACAAGGATTTGGGTAAACGTGGCATGTTGAACCTGAACCTGACCCCATACTTAATGTATCATACGATACACATTGACCTGCCTTGTACGCAACCACCGGATTCCAGTTTTTCAAAGTCTGTTCGCAGTCACTTGAGTAGCAAACCGAGAACTGAAGCGTGAACGCGCCAACAGCTTTTCCGAAGTTGCTCACATTATCCACTTTCAAACCTGTGAGCCCCGTGGTCGGATCCTTTCCAAGCACCAGCGGCCAATGGCCGGAGTCAGAATAGTTTGAAATCTCTCCGCAGGGAATCGCAATCACGAAGTGCGACAGATCATAGCGGCAGTTTCCATCTGTTGTGATATCAACTGTATATGTTGCGCAAGAACCATTGTCAGAATTCTTAACGATGGTGCTCTTGAAGCAATCTCCACAACTTTCATTGTTGCCTCCACCACTGCCGCCTGTTCCTGTTCCGGAAGTGCAAGCGCTGGCGGTGTAAGAACAAGTTTGCGTGCATCCGTCTTTCACAATGGTAAGTGTGAATGTAGCGGTGGTATTACTATTTCCCGCTTTGAATTGAAGTGTGTCGGAAGAAGCACCTGATTCAACAACCCACGAGCTGTCAGAGCTTGCGATCGTCCATGAGTAGGAAGTGGCTCCTGCTACAGAAGTGAAAATTTTATTTCCCGAAGAACTGCATGTAACGGCAGAGACAAGTGGATTGATCAAACATGACCATGTGGCTGTGCTGTCCACTTGAATTTGTTTTGTGGAGGAGCATCCATTCGCATCTGTGATAGCAACGGAGTAGCTGCCTGCTGTCACACCCGTTACATCCTGCGTTTGTGCACCATTCGACCAATTGTATTGATAAGGCGCAGTGCCGCCTGATACGGTGAGGTCAATTGAAAAACTAGTACACGAAATATTTTGAACGATGCTGGATGCCGAGATGGGTGCCGGATCGGTGATGAAATAAGTCAAGAGTTTCGAACAGCCTGTATTGTCGGTCACCGTCACCTTGTATGTGCCGGGCGCAAGATTCTGGATCGAAGAAGTGGTCTCACCCGTTGACCAGACATAAGTATAAGGAGCAACTCCACCAGAAGAAGTCAGCGAAATCGAACCGGTGCTATTTCCAGAGCAAAGGGGCTGAATTACATTCGCACTCACATCAAATGATTTTTTGAAGACAGAGATTTTAGTCGTGCGCTGACAACCCAGAGCATCTGTAACGGTCACTGTATATATACCTGCTGCCAGGCCGGAGATATCCTGTGAAGTACTCCCATTCGACCAAACATAGGAATAAGGTGCAGTGCCGCCATTCACTGTTAAATCAATAGCACCGGAATTATTGTCAAGACAGGTAGTTGGTGTAATCGAGGCGCTCAAGGCAAGGGTGTTGTTTTCACGCAGAAAGTAAGTGGATTGTGTTGAGCATCCCTGCGCATCGGTTACCGTAACCGAATAGGTTCCCTGGGGAAGCTTTGAAATAGTGGTGGTAGTATCGCCCGTGCTCCATACATAATGATAAGGTGAAGTGCCGCCTGAAGCGCTTACTGATAAACTTCCGTTGGATTGACCGCACGATGGCAATTGATTGGATGCATTCAATATCAATTTCTTTTGAACATCGATGAAGAATGTTGAAGTAGCTGAACAGCCAACCGAGTCTTTTACTGTGACTGAATAATTTCCGGTTGGAAGATTGGTCAGACTATCAGCAGTACTTCCATTTGACCATAAGAAAGTGTATCCGCCATTTCCACCGGAAGCCGTTACTTTGATTGCCCCGTTGGACTGTCCTGAACATGAAGCACTGGTAATACTAGGCGTAATCTTGATTGCACCTGGTTGCTGAATACTGTCTGTTAAAGTAACCTGCGCGCCAGTAGTGTCTTTCACCACGACTGAATAAACACCAACAGCTAAATTTTGAACTGAGGATTGTGTTGAGCCATTTGACCAGCTGAAATGATAAGGTGCAGTGCCCTGATCCACAATGGCCGTGAGTTGCCCATCGGATAAGCCATTGCAGGAAATATTTTTCTTTTGAAGATGTGCCTTGAGTTGCGTAGTTGTGCACGGAGCTTTTACAGTATCCAATTCAAAACAGTTGCCCGCTTTATAAGCAATCCGGGTGGACAAACATGCTACCTGATCGCACGAACCATTTGAGCAAAGGCGAAATGTGACAGTAATATCCTGGGTAGATGACTTTCCAAAATTATTGGGTGCAGCTATTTTAAAACCTGTAAGCCCCGTGGTGGGATCATAACCCACTTGTGATGTACAGCTCGAATGATGATTCAAATTGCTTAACGTAGCACAAGCAGGAATGGCAACGGTGAAATGGGAAAGTGCATGCGCACATTTGCCGGTGTAAAAAACCTTTAACTCATAGTCTGTGCAGTGGTCATCTACTTTGGTAGCCTTCGTAATCTGCGAGTCAAAACAGGTGGAGCAACTCCCCGCCAGCTGGGCTTGCGAAGTGATTGCAGAGATTACGAGCCAACAAAGAATAACGAATAGCGTGGTCTTTTTCATATTGAATCAATGCACATAGGTATTGCATTTGACGTTGTGGATACAGAAAAACTGAACGAGCTGAATGGTGTATCGCCAAAACGTCTTCACAAACGACAGGCTGGAAGCCATTAACCTGCCGGGCAAAAAAGAGATGTAAGCTTAATGTAAGTTCGATATAAATTTTTGGTTTGAATTGTATTTTTGGTTTTATCTGCGCAGCATTGTAAAGTAATTTCATCGATCAAAAATTGGCTAAGACATTTCAGATATACCGATCCTCTGCAGGCTCCGGCAAGACACGCACCCTCGCCAAAGAGTATTTAAAACTTGCTCTCAAACTCAGGTCGGATTACTTCAAACACATCCTGGCAGTGACATTCACCAACAAGAGCACGCAGGAAATGAAGGACCGCATCATGCAATACCTGAGCGACTTCGCACAAAACAAATCGAGTGACCTCGCTCAAGAACTTCAGGAAGAATTGAAACTATCGGCAACTGAATTTCAGCAACGTGCACTGGAAGTTCAGTCAAGCATTTTACATGACTACGGAAATTTTTCAATCAGCACCATTGATGCATTCTTTCAGCGGGTGATTCGCTCCTTTACTTATGAGGCAGGCATCTCGGGTGATTATCGATTGGAGGTGGACAAAGATCCTGTGATGGAAGAAGTGATCTCCAATCTCGTAGCGGACCTTGGCACTGACGCAGACCTTACAAAATGGATTGTAGAACTTGCCCTGCAAAAGCTGGAAGATGACAAGCCCTGGGACATGCGTCAAAGCCTGATGGAATTTTCAACTGAACTCTTTCGCGATGAATTCAAACTGATCGAAGACCAGGTGGCCGCGATTTCCAACAAAGGTTTTCTCAGTAAAACAAAAAGCGGACTCCAAAAGAAGAAGCATGAATTCATAAACGTGCTTACATCAAAAGCAAGCGAGATATTGAAAGATATTCGTGCCCACAATTTTACAATTGAAGACTTCGTCTATAAAAAATCCGGCATTTACGGATTCCTTGAAAAATTTTCAGAAGGAAATGTTTTTGGGGATGTAGGCACGCGCGTGCAATCATGTATGTCTTCACCAGAAGATTGGGTGTCGAAAACACATTATAAGCGAAAGGAAATCATGAAAGCAGCAGAGCGATGGATGCCGCTGCTCAATGACCTGGTTAACTATCGCAACAAGAATATCAAAGCGGCCCTCTCTGCCGAGGAGGCGCTCAAGAATTTTTATTCTTTTGGATTGATCACCGACATTTCGCGCAAGCTGATTGAATACAAAAAAGAAAACAACCTGATGTTGCTGGCGGATGCACCGCAGTTCCTGAACAAAATCATCAGCGAAAGCGATACGCCATTTGTGTATGAAAAAGCAGGTTCGTTTTATAAGAATTTTCTGATCGATGAATTCCAGGATACATCGTTTATGCAGTGGAAAAATTTCCTTCCATTGGTCACCAACAACCTTGACAGTGGTTATCCGAGCTTAGTGGTTGGCGATGTGAAGCAATCGATCTATCGCTGGCGTGGCGGAGATAAAAATCTGTTGCAACAAAATATTTATAATGAAATTGGCGACAACCGGATTCAAACTCAGTTGTTAAATAAAAATTTCAGAAGCGCCTCTGCGGTGGTTGCATTCAATAATGAATTGTTCAAATCGGCTGCGATAAAGGTAAGTGAGGAAACAGGAACATTGGTTAACGCTGCTGAATACAAAGATGTGGAGCAAGTTGTCACACGACAGCAAGAAGGTTTTGTACATGCTCATTTTTTTGAGGACAAAGATCAATGGAAAGACTCTGCACTCGCACAAGCAACCCGTTACATCGAGCAACTTCAGAGGTTGGGAGTTCAGCCCGGAGAAATCACCATCCTCGTTCGGAAAAAAGAAGAAGGCAAACATATCATCTCGCATTTACTCGATCGCAAAATGAATGCGTCTGCCGAAGGAGTGGTATATGATGTTGTTTCAAGTGAATCGCTGTTGATTTCAGGTGCCTCGGTGGTCAATTTTCTGATCGCAGCGCTGCGCTATTTACATAATCCAACGAATGACATTGCCCGGGCTCAACTTGCGTATGAAAATGCCCGCTATCAGAAACAGGAAACTGCACTGCCGGAGGTTTTTGAAGTTACCAACCAATTTATTTTTGAAAGCGGTTTACCGTCTGAATTTGCTGCGAGAAAAATAGAGTTGAGGAAATTGCCGCTGTTTGAACTGGTTGAAAACCTGATTCACATTTTCAATTTAGAAAACACAAATGAACTTCCTTACCTCCTCGGTTTTCAAGACGCAATTCTTGAATTTGTAAATCGCGAACGAAATGACCTCGGTGCATTTCTCGATTGGTGGGAAGATCAAAAGACTGAGAAGTCCATCGTAGCTCCGTCAGGTTCAAGTGCCATGCAGTTGATGACGATCCACAAAGCCAAAGGTCTCCAATTCAAATATGTAATCATTCCTTTCTGCACGTGGAGTATGGATCATGACAATATGAAAAGGCCTAACCTGTGGGTGAAATCGGATGAATCATTTTTTAAAGACATCGGGTATGTGCCCGTGCGATACAGCTCCAAACTAGAAGAAACTTTTTTTGCAGATGCCTACAGGCGCGAGCACGCAGACATTTTTCTTGACAATTTGAATTTGCTTTACGTTGCCTTCACGCGCGCTGAGTATGGGCTTGCTCTTTTCGGCTTGGCTGGTTCAAGAAATTCAACTTCACAGCTTGTGATTGATTCCATTCAATCCTCGCTCCCCCTTCAGGAGAAATGGAATCCAAAAGAACTTGCATGGGAGTCAGGGGCACTTTCTGTGGCAACGTCAGAAAATCAAAAGCAGGAAAACGTTTCAACTTCGCTGCCACACTATCCGGTCTCCGACTGGCGTGAAAAATTGGTCATTAAAAAATCAAGTTGGAGTGAACTCAAAGTAGTTGACGAGAGCCGGGCAAAGATCCTTCAAGGTATTTACATTCATGCTGCACTTTCTTCGGTTCGATATGCTAATGATATTCCATCCGCTTTACAAAAACTGGTGGATGATGGCTCAGTGACTTTGCAGGAAAAGACAAACCTTGAAAAGGTTTTGAATAATTGGTTGGAAAATGATTTAATCGCAGATTGGTTCTCGCCTCAATGGAATGTACAAACCGAAGCTACCGTTTTGCTTCAGGATGGAAACAGCGTGCGCTTTGACCGGCTGCTCACGCAAGGAAAGAAAGCTCGGGTAATCGATTTCAAAACAGGAAACGCAACCAGGAAAGATCAATCTCAGGTTTCTGAATATTGCGAGTTGCTAAGAGCAATGGGTTTTGAAACAGAAGGTTACCTGCTCTATTTAACCGATGGTGAAGTAATTCAAGTCGGGAAGAAAAAATTAGAAAAGAAAAAACCGGCTAATCAACTTGGCCTGGACTTTTGATGCAAGACCTGGAACAAAAAGCGGAGCAAGTTGCGGCTGTTTTCAAAAAGCTCGACCAGGAAATAGAAAAATTTCAATCGTGGTCAACTTTGCATTGCAAGTTTGGCTGTGGCAAATGTTGTTTCAAACCCGACATTGAGGCAACGATTTTAGAATTTCTTCCCTTCGCCTATCAGCTTTATAAAAATGAAATGGCCGAAGCCTGGCTGCAAAAATTAAATGATCCCGATTCGATTTGCAAAATTTTGAATTCTACGCAGGCGGGTGCCGGCTTATGTTCGGAATATCATCATCGAGGATTGATTTGCCGGTTATTTGGGTACTCCGCCCGAACGAATAAATACGGAACAAAGGAATTGATCACTTGTCAAATTATCAAAACGGAACAAGAGGCCGCTTATCAAAGCGCTTCAAAGAAAATTGAAAATGCTGAACAGGAGATTCCGGTAATGAATCAATATTATATGCAACTGCACTCTATCGATCCTGAGCTAACGAAAGATTTTTATCCGATCAATGTGGCAATTCGAAAAGCCATTGAGGAAGTGCTACATTATTTTGCCTATCGTTGAAACGAATGGGAAAAGGATTCATCAGCTTACAGCGACACCGCTCTTTTCAGATGCTGAAGAAAAGGAATTACCTTTTTTGAAACTTTGTTGATAACCACCTCACTTGTCTTCTTGGGAACAGGCTGATTTTGATTTTGAACCGGGCGACCAAATGTCAATGCGCCATCTTTAAAATAAATAGCTGTGAAAAGGATGACGACTGCAACCGCCACGCCAAGCATGATCAGCAAATTTCTATGTGAGGGGGTTTTCATTTCTTTTTGCAGTCAGACAAAGTTGCCAACAATATGCCAATTTTTAAATCGCCCATTCTGGGGCAAATTCAAATGCAGCCTTCATTTCTTGTTCAAAACCGTACAATTCATTACATCCATTGCGTACACCATTAGTACCCATAAATAGCCAAAATGTTACAAGCTTCGAGCGATTCTTTTTTTATGTTTAATTTTGTGTATGGTAACCTTAAAAAGCAAAATCATGTTGGCGATGTGGATGATGGCTGCTTCCGTGGCATCATTCGCACAAGATCATGTGAAAGACAGCCCCGTGAAATGGATGTCGTTCGAACAAGCTGTTGAAAAATCAAAAACCGAGAAACGAAAAATTTTCATCGATGTATATACCGATTGGTGCGGATGGTGCAAGGTGATGGATAAAAATACGTTTCCCGATCCTGAGGTTGCCAAACTTCTGAATGAAAAGTTTTATGCTGTAAAGCTGGATGCCGAACAAACAGCCGATATCAATTTTCGCGGCACTACTTTCAAATTTGTTCCCTATGGAAACAAAGGTGTCCATCAATTGGCAGCAGCCTTGCTCAATAATCAATTAAGCTATCCCAACTTTGTTTTCCTTGACGAAGAATTCAGGATTATTCCGGTTATTCCGAATAGTTACTCATTGCCGGGCTATCGCAAACCTGAGGAGTTTCATATTTTCCTAAGCTATGTTGGTGGTGATTTTTATCAAAAAATCCGCTCGATTGATGAATATCAAAGGCAATATAAATCGCCTTACCTCAATTCCAACACCAGCTCCACGGGTGGAAGAAAATAATCGTAATCCTATTCTCTGATGACAAATTTCTCCTGCAAACTTGCTCAGGTTGTTGCATTCTTTTTTCTCATTCTGACTACACACTCTTGCCAGCCACCCAATGATCCAAACAAAAAAGAATGGATTCAACTATTCAATGGCAAAGACCTCACCGATTGGAAAATTAAAATCACCGGCCATGATTTGAATGACAATTTTGGAAATACATTTCGGGTGGAAGACGGTTTGCTAAAAGTAAGATACGATCAATACGATTCTTTCCGCTCGCAGTTCGGACACATTTTCTACAACAAGAAATTCTCTTATTATCTTCTTGCACTTGAATATCGGTTCACCGGAGAGCAATGTAAAGGCGGACCTGACTGGGCAAAGCGCAACAGTGGAGCGATGCTCCATTCACAAGACCCGGCCACGATGGGCAAAGACCAGGATTTCCCGATCAGCATTGAGGCTCAACTTTTAGGCGGACTTGGCAACGGGCCACGCACAACCGCTAATCTCTGCACACCCGGAACCAACGTTCATTTTGCCGATACACTTTTCACACCGCATTGTATTTCTTCCAAATCAAAGACCTATGATGGCGACCAATGGGTGCGCGCAGAGTTTCTCGTACTGGGCGATTCGCTGATACAACATACGGTAGAAGGACAATCCGTTCTTGAATACACAAAACCGGAAATAGGTGATGGTGGGGTGAGTAACTTCGACCCGAATATAAAAAGAGATGGCACTCCACTCGCAGAAGGTTTCATTTCATTGCAAAGCGAATCGCATCCTGTTGAATTCAGAAAAGTAGAACTCCTCAATCTCAAAGGCTGCAAAGATCCAAAAGCAAAGAATTATAAAAGTTACTTTGTGAAAGGCGATGACTCGGGTTGCCAACATTGATCAACTCATTTTATTGCTTCCAAAAGCCACCATCAGCTCGAAAAAAATTACATCAGGATTTCCCAAAAAATAAACTATATTTCATCCAAGGCTTTATAATCTAATTGGTAAGATCAAAGAATTAGGATGAGATTTCCCCTGCGATTTGTACTTGCACTCACACTTCTATTTCCGTTGGTGTCAGTTGGCCATCCTGTTGATTCCATCTTTACGATTACCGAATCCAAAGATTTTTTTCCGCTCAATAAAACCTCTTTTCTTCTAAAGGACAATCAGGGCAAATTAAAAATTGATAGCATCTTAAAATCAGATTCAAAATTTGAACTCATCGAAGAGGAGATTTATAATTTAAATGCTGATAAAAATGTAAAAGCATATTGGCTGCGCTGCACTTTTCAAAACCTTACTCACACAGAATTAAAGGAATTACTCTGCTTTCATCCCGGAATTGATACGATAGAAATCTTTATTTTCAATCCCGATCATACTTCTACTCTTAGCCGGATATTCACGAATCAGGCTACCACAGATCGTCCGGTTTATATAAGCCAGGTACTGTCGGTTCCCATTACCCTGCAGCAAGGTGTCACAAAAGTATATGTGCGGTTCGCAAATTTCTCCAAGTGGAGCCGCGAAATGGCAAGTATCATCTTCAGCCTTGCGGAGGAGAAGCGTTTTTTGAACTACTTTTTAGAAGTAAGATTCTACCAGGGACTGATGCTTGGTATGATTGCACTCATTATTGTTTTTCACATTTTCATTTACATCTTCTTCAAAGACACAACCTATCTGATATTTCTGATCAACGTGGTACTCACATTGATTTATCTCTTACTCCGAAAAAATTATCAACTCGAATTCAGTTTTCTCTCTCCCCTGTTTGGCGCTCTTACTTATTTACATGATCCGCTTGGAGTTTTAATAAGTCTAACGGCTGTTTGGTTTTCTCAATCGTTCTTGTCAACACGTGAAACTGATCCGAACATTCACAAGCTCATGAATGTTTTGAAGGCAGTACTTGGGATTATCGCCCTGTGCATGCTCTCATGGCAATTACTCCCCTTAATGAATCTTTTAAGTATTTCAATCGGAATTATTTCAACAAGTGTGGTGATTGTAGCTTCCATTCGTAGTTACAGGCGGGGAAACCGACTTGCGCTTTACGTGTTCTTTGGGTTCATTCTTCTGGCACTCATTCCAGTTATCTATCTTGTTCCGATTCCAAATTATTTACACTACAAAACCAGTGAAACGGATCTGCACTATTTTGGTGAAGCCATACGCTCCATCATTTTTGCGGTTGGCATAACCGATCGCTTCTATCAACTGAAGAAGGAAGTGACAAGGGTAGAAGTAGAAAAAGAGCAATTGAAATTTGAGCGTGAACGAAAAATCCAGGAAGAGAAGGAGCGCATCGCCCGTGACCTTCATGACAACATTGGCTCTCAACTTGTAGTGCTTGCTCTTGAACTGAGTAACCCCACCGTGCACAAAACAGAAGACCCGGAAATCGCTTCTCTCCGTCAAAGCATCAACACCATTATTAATCGCCTGCGCGACACTGTGTGGGTGCTTGAAAACGATGAGGTGACGATCAAAGACCTGGAAGGAAAGATCAACACCATGATGTTTCTTTATCGTAAAAAAATTTATGGTTTTGATTTCAAACTTCATGTGCCAGACGAAATCAAATCATTTCAGATAAAACCTACCCAGGCAAATCATGTTTTCAGGATCATCCAGGAAGGTGTGCAGAATGCCGTGCAGCACAGCAAAGGAAAAAATATTGAAGTGATTTTTTCACTTGAATTTGCCTCGAAAACGCTAACCATAAAAATCCTGGATGATGGAACGGGTTATAAAGACAATGCCAACCAAAGCGCGGGAGATATTCACTATGGAGTAAAGAACATGCAAAAACGAGCCACTGAAATCAATGGCTCGCTTACTATTGAAATGAGATCCTCGGGAGGAACAGAAGTTATTCTGCACTTTCCCCTGGAGTAAAGTTTACTTTCCTGAAATTGACATATTGGTTTCAATCGTCATCGGGATGGTCATTCCACCCGGAGTTTGAGGTGAGTCCTTTGTCTGCGCATTTCCCTTAAGCGTTTGTGTAAGTTTTCCTTCCTCGATCCAACCGGTCTGCTTATTTACTTTCAATTCGGTTGCCATGTCTCCGCTGACATCGAATTTCATTTCAAGACCATTGGAAGGTGTGAAAATATTTTTGTCGGCCACTTCCAATTTGGAGGCTCCTTTCAGCGTATTGATTGAACCTGTAGCATCAGCTAATAAATACTCGCTCACAATTTTTAAATCCATACCTGATTTGCTCGAAGAATTCACGATCCACTTCTCCCCCACTGCCACAGGCTTCTCCGGGTAAATGGCCATCGCCATTTCAAAATTGGATTTGAATGCATCGCCTCCATAAGATTGCGCAAGCTGTCCTTTCAATTGCGCTTTTTGCTCAGGCGACAAACTCGGAAACTCATCAAACATTTTGTCAAAAAGAACATCAATGTTTTTGATCGATTGTATTTTCCCTTTGTTTGTCATCTCTATTTGAAACGGAGATTTGGTAAGCGCGCCAAGCAGCTTAGACATCATCACAGAAAGCTGATCGCCTCCTTCGTTCTTGTCTGATGAGAATTCCATATTCATGCCTTGCATTCCCATCTTCATCGTCATCGATTCATACTTGACATCCATCGAATATAGATTGTTTTTGAAATCGTTCACCTTGTATGACATTTTTCCAACGATGGTCATTTTGATATCCATTGATTGGCCACCAAAATTTTGATTGATGGCCGAGTTGGCCGTCATGGTTTGAAAGTAGGTACTTCCCTTCTGCAGATTGAAAGAAAGATTCTGTTTTTGCGCACAAAGCGGTGAAGTTAAAATTACGAATGACAATAAGGCGATGAGTGATTTCATGTTTGAGTGTTTTAGGTATTGAAAGGTACTGCTTTATTTTCAAAACTAATTTTGCTCTCCTTCAACCGATCGGAGCTCGGAAATTATCGCAGCAGAATGCTCGCCCAAATGTGGTGGAGGCGAAAGTTGCTTCTCCTCAAATGATGAAGGTACCGCAACAAATGTCCTCGCTCCTATCCGATCAAAAGACTTCATCAGCATTTCCTTTGCTTGCGCGGATTCAAAAACTTCTTTCATATTTTGAATGATGCCTGCCGGAATCTTCTTGGAATTACAATGACGAAGAAATTCTTCAGACGACATCAAACTGATTTTTTCCGAAAGGATAACCGCTAACTCTTTTCGGTTTTTCACCCTGGCTTCATTAGTCACAAACAAATCCTGATCAAATTCTACTTTCAAAAAATCACAAAGCATTTGAAATTGTTTGTCGCTGCCAACGGCCAACAAAACTCTCTTTCCATCTTTCGTGACAAATGATTCTCCATACGGTGCAATATTTGGATGCAACGAACCTTGACGCGATGGAAGTCTTTTTCCAACCAACCAATTCGTAGCTTGATTCGCTAACGAAGCAATAGCTGCTTGCAACAAACTCACTTCCACCAAATCGCCTTCGCCTGTTCGCTCTCGATTTAGCAACGCAAGTAAAATTCCTTCCTTCAAATGATGGGCCGCTAGCACATCGATCAACGCTACTGGCATCTTGGTTGGAGTTCCATCTTTATCACCGTTCAATTCCATGAAGCCGCTCTCCGCTTGAATCACCGCATCATAACCGACACGATCATCGTCTTGTCCATAGCCGCTGATCTGAGCATAAATTAGTTTTGCGTTGTTGATTTTTAGTTGTTCGTAGGAGACACCCAACTTTTCGGCATCACCGGGTTTGTAGCTTGCAATGATCAAGTCTGCCGACATTGACAATTTTTTAACAACCTCCAGATCTTCTTTCAAAGTCAGGTCAAGTGCTACTGATTTCTTGCCCCAATTGCAGCAACAGAAATACGCAGAGCGATCATCGGTTTCTTCGCCTGCTGATTTCCAACTTCTTGTAACATCGCCTCCTGTTTTTGGGTTTTCGATTTTGATTACCTCCGCGCCCAGCTCAGCAAAAAATTGTCCCACGCTTGGGCCGGCCAACACAGAAGCCAATTCCAATACTCGAAATCCCGCGAACATTTCTTTTCTTTGCGGTGTTTTTTCCATTCAATACTTTAAAAATTTGATTCAAGATGCGTCTTTTAATCGTAATCTCAGCGTTCCTTTCATTGATTTCATGCAGCAAAAGCAAACCAGCCGAATTAAAAACCGGCACGTGGCGCGGTGTGATCGATTGCCAGGGACATGATCTGCCATTCATTTTTGAAGTTGTTAAAGTTCAAGACAAATTGAATGTTCATATAAAGAATGACAAAGAAGATTTGCTGCTCGATGAGGTTTCAATCTTTGGAGATTCCGTAAAAATAGTGATGCATATTTTCGATGCAGAACTTCGCGCCAAAATTGATGGCGATAACCTCAGCGGAACATTTGTAAAAAACTATGCACCCGAAGCGAATCAACCTTTTAGGGCAACCTTTGGTGAAGATTTTCGGTTTGCAAAAAACTCCAGCGAAAAGACAAGCGATTTTTCAGGCAAGTATCAAGTGGAGTTTCGAAACCCAAAAGGAAAAGCAATTCCATCTGTTGCAATCTTTGAACAAGATGGCAATCATGTAACAGGAAGTTTCTTGCGCCCTACTGGTGACTTCCGGTACCTCGAAGGAAATGTGGTGGATAGCAAACTAATGCTCAGCACTTTTGATGGAAATCATGCGTATGTTTTTATCATCAATCAGCAAGGCGATTCGCTGAAAGGAGATTATTACTCCGGCAAGCTTGGTTATGAATCGTTGAAAGCGGTGAAGAACGAAAATGCAAAAATGCCCGATGCCGAATCGCT
Organism: uncultured Ohtaekwangia sp.; assembly: GCA_964510765.1. GTDB lineage: Bacteria > Bacteroidota > Bacteroidia > Cytophagales > Cyclobacteriaceae > ELB16-189. The sequence goes on from CAZECP010000086.1 coordinate 18,625, forward strand.
CACGTATCTAAAAGAAGGTTATGACAAAATCGATTTCAGTTTTCCTGATTTGAATAAAAAGTTGATCACACCTTCCGATGAAAAATACAAAGGCAAAGTGTTGATCCTTCAGATCATGGGAAGTTGGTGCCCGAATTGTTTGGACGAAACAAAATTCCTGGTGCCGTGGTACAATGAAAACCATCAGCGCGGAGTGGAGATCATAGGACTTTCGTACGAGCGTAAAGACGATTGGGCATACGCAAGTGAGCGCGTGATCAAGATGAGAGACAAACTTAAAATTCCTTACGACCTCGTAATTGCCGGAGTGAACGACAACGAGAAAGCAGCGCAAACATTGCCGATGCTAAACAAAATCTGGGGCTTCCCAACCACTATCATCATTGGCAAAGATGGAAAAGTAAAAAACATCCACACCGGATTTGAAGGACCCGGCACAGGAATTTATTACGAGCAATACAAAGAGCGTTTTAATCAAGTGATCAATGACTTGCTGGCAGAAAATTTTGCATTAAAAAAATAATTAACTTTGAACAGTGGAAGACATCGGAATAAAATATCAACTCTTACCGCCAGATAACCAGCAAGAAGTGCAAGATTTTGTAGATTTTCTTTTGACGAAAAGGAAGAAAAGGACCTTTAACATGAAGGAATGGAAAAGAAAAATCAAAAACATTTCTGTCTGGAGCGAAAGTGACATCAAAAATCTAAGCAAAGGAAAACTCAAATCATGGAAGCCAACCGAATGGTAGTGGACACTTCCATCTTTATTGATTATCTCAGGTCAAAAAAGAAAAGCGACACCATTTTCCTAAACCTTCCTGACGACAGCGAAATATTCATCTCAGCAATTACACTTTTTGAACTCTTGATGGGCGCGACAACCGAAAGCAAATGGGAAGAGATAAAAAAACTCACGGAAGATATTCCCGTGTTAGGTCTCTCGGAAAAAATCGCAACGCTCTCGGCTAAAGTTTATCATGATCTTCGAAGGTCAAACAAGGTTATCGAGTATCGAGATATTTTCATCGCAGCTACTGCCCTGGCAAATGATTTGCCTCTGTTAACATTAAACAACAAAGACTTTAAACGAGTAAAGGATTTAAAAGTCCTTCCTGCTTAGGAAACTTTTCCAATCAGATTTGCATTTAATAACGTATGTTGAATAGGAAAAGAGTAGTAGTCGGTTTATCGGGAGGTGTTGATAGCAGCGTAACTGCGTACTTGTTGAAAGAACAAGGTTACGAAGTGATCGGCATGTTCATGAAAAACTGGCACGATGACTCCGTGACGATCAGTAACGAATGCCCGTGGCTTGATGACAGCAATGATGCAATGATCGTGGCGCAGCATCTTGGAATTCCTTTCCAGGCGATTGATCTCAGCAAAGAATACAAAGAGCGGATTGTTGATTACATGTTTGCTGAATATCAACGCGGAAGAACTCCCAACCCGGATGTGCTTTGCAACCGTGAAATAAAGTTTGATATTTTTTTGAATGCAGCTGTAAAACTTGGAGCAGATTACGTGGCAACAGGTCACTATGCACGTAAAGCGGAGACCGAAGTCAATGGCAAAAAAGTTTATCGTCTCCTTGCGGGAAAAGATCC
>CAZECP010000087.1:0-20226 GCA_964510765.1 uncultured Ohtaekwangia sp.
GATGTGCCTACGTTGCTGGAAGATTTTTATTCGAAGCTGGTGTTGTTTAACAGGAAATGATTGAGTCTGAAAGATGATGGGAACGTTCCGGCAAGAGATAAATTGATAATGTGTTCTTTATTGTAGGTCCTTTCAAAGATTAAAAACTTCGATGTGAACAATCAATCGAAACTAAATACAATACAACTCATCCGGCAGTTGCTGAAAGATCCGGAGAGAAAATCATTGATAAAGATTTCTGTTGAACTCATTTACCTTTTCTTTCTCTTCGGCCAATTACCCAGACATTATTTTTCCAGGTTTCTTTTTAAAAAGGACAGGACTAACATCACGGACTATTTTCCAAGCAGCGTATTGTACCATATTAAGCCTCATTTCAATGGAGCTGCTCCCAACGAAGTGGTAGAGAATAAACTGTTTTTTAATTTCTTCTTTGGCCAGTTTACGATTAGCCTGCCCAAAATTGTAATGTATAATCACCGTCATGTTTTCGTGGTCGATGGAAAACCGTATCACGTAAGTTCAGTTTCTGAATTCAGTTCGCTGTTGAAAAGAGTGTTTGGGAATAATGGAATCACCGACTCTGTTTTTATCAAGAGAACGTATGGAACTTATGGTGGAGACAAAGTCTTTAAACTCCTGGCAACCGAGTTAGAATCCGATTCAGAGGCGGTGTATGACCTTTATGAAGAGGTGGTTCAATCAGGTTACCTGTTCCAGGAAACGGTAAGGCAGCATCCTGAAATGAATAAGCTGAATGCCTCTTGTTTAAATACACTGAGGCTCGATACATTTATTGACCTGGAAGGGAGAATTGAAATCATCAGCGCCTACTTGCGCTTAAGCCTTGTTAATAATTATATCGATAATATCACCTCCGGTGGGTGCGGCATTGTGGTTGATCTTACAACCGGGCGACTTGATCAATTTGGTTATTTGAGTTTAAAGGATGGCGGGATCAAACTTCAAGCGAAGCACCCGGTTACTCAAACAACTTTTCATAATTTTCTTATTCCGTATTTTGAAGAGGCCAAACAATTGGTCATTAAGGTGGCCGGCTTTGTTCCTGATTTAAGGTTGATCGGGTGGGACGTAGCCATCAGTGAATCAGGGCCGGTATTAATTGAAGGAAACTCGGACTATGATATGGCGGGAACCGATTGGGCCTGCAATGGAGCAAGATCAAATCCGGTGTTTAGAAAAGTTTTGGAGGAAGTCAATTTGTGATTTGTCCCTGAGCCGGCAAGTGAATTGTTAACACTACTAATTCATTTCTTATTTTTGCCGCATGGGAATTCGTTCAGTTTTAGCGAAGCCGTTTGCTGCTCGCATCAACAAGCAAACACAAGAGTGGTCGGGCAAGCCGGGGTTTTATCAGCAGCAGACTTTTCATCAGTTGATTCAGAAGGCGAAGAACACTGCCTTCGGAAAGGATCATGGCTTCGCGAACATCCACACGTATGACGACTTCAAAAAACAAGTTCCCGTCAAAGACTATGAGTTGCTGAAACCATACATCGAACGGGTGCTTCATGGTGAAGAAAGCATTTTATGGCCCGGCAAGCCTGCTTACTTTGCAAAGACATCGGGCACTACTTCCGGTACGAAATACATTCCGATCACGAAGGATTCGGTTCCCAATCATATCAACAGCGCGCGCAATGCACTGCTTAGTTATGTGCACGAAACAGGCAATGGAAAATTTCTGGATGGGGGTTTGATTTTTCTTTCAGGTAGCCCGGAGCTAAGCGAGAAGGCGGGAATAAAAACCGGGCGCCTTTCAGGAATTGTAAATCATCACGTGCCTGGCTACTTGCGCAGCAATCAGAAGCCAAGCTACCAAACCAACTGCATCGAAGACTGGGAAGAGAAACTTGACAAGATCATCGAAGAAACATTGCAGGTTGATATGACACTGATCTCCGGCATTCCACCATGGGCGCAAATGTATTTCGATCGCATCGTGGCGAAGACCGGCAAGAAGGTGAAAGATGTGTTTCCTAATTTTTCGATGTTCGTGTATGGCGGTGTAAACTTTGAGCCCTATCGCGCCAAGCTTTTTGAAACCATTGGCAAGAAAGTAGATTCAATCGAAACCTATCCGGCATCAGAAGGATTCATTGCCTATCAGGATTCACAAACTGCCGAAGGTTTGTTGCTGCTGTTAAACACCGGAATCTTTTTTGAATTCATTCCCGCAGAAGAATACTTCAACGAAAATCCACGCAGACTTTCCATTGAAGAGGTAGAACTCGGAAAGAACTATGCGCTCGTTATTAATAACAATGCGGGCTTGTGGGGTTATTCCATTGGCGACACCGTTAAGTTTGTTTCAAAGAATCCATACCGCATCATCGTAAGTGGACGTATCAAACATTTTATCTCCGCGTTTGGAGAGCACGTAATTGGCGAGGAAGTAGAGAAGGCGATGAAGCTAACTATTGAAAAATTTCCTGAAACGCAATTGGTGGAATTTACTGTCGCTCCCAATGTAGCTCCGAAAGAAGGCATGCCGCACCACGAGTGGTTGATTGAATTTGCGAATCCACCAAAAGACATGAGCGTATTTTCGCTCGAGCTGGACAATAACCTGCGAAAGTTGAATGTGTACTATGACGACCTTATCTCAGGCAATATTTTACGAACGCTCATCATCACCTCGCTAAGAAAGAATGCGTTCATCGATTACATGAAGTCGCAAGGCAAACTGGGGGGGCAAAATAAAGTGCCGAGGTTGAGCAATGACCGGAAGATTGCCGAAGAGTTGAGAAACTTTATTTGAAAGTAATTCTCATCTTGATGACGCAGGTCATTGGCCGCTGACGATCATTGTCACTTTAATCAAATCATTTATCAATATTTACACGAACGTCTTGCTTTAGGCGTGCGATAAGATTATCTTTTCTTAAATCCTAAATCTACGTTCTATGAAAAGATTCTTAGTCGTTTTTGTTTCACTCTTTCTGGTATTGCCGCTTTCGATTGCAGTCGCACAAAAAGTGGATGTAGCTCAATTGAAGCAGTTAAAATATCGTCATATCGGTCCGCTTGGCAATCGGGTGATTTCCGTTGCGGGGGTTCCCAATGATCCTCTTGTCTATTATGTAGGTGCTGCCTCAGGCGGTTTGTGGAAAACCGAAGATGGTGGTGTCAATTGGAAATCGGTGATGGAAGACAAACCAGTTCATTCCATTGGCGCGCTCGCGGTGGCTCCTTCCGATCCGCAGATTGTGTGGGCCGGCACGGGCGAGTCATTCATTCGTTCGAATGTTTCAGTAGGTGACGGTGTTTGGAAATCGACCGATGGCGGTACAACCTGGAACAAGATGGGATTGGAAAGCACGTTTCGCATCAGCCGGGTATTGATCAACAACAGCAATCCGGATATTGTTTATGTGGGTTCGCTTGGTCATGCTTATGCTCCTCAAAAAGATCGTGGTGTTTTCAGAACAACAGATGGAGGAAAAACATGGAGCAAGGTTTTGTTCGTGAACGATAGCACGGGCGTTTCCGACATGGTAATGGATCCAAACAATTCGCGCATCATCTTCGCGGGCTTGTGGCAACTCGATATCAAAACCTGGGGTCGCCAAAGTGGAGGCAAAGGCAGTGGCATTTATATGACACGCGATGGTGGCGACACTTGGAAGCGCCTTTCCGGTAACGGCCTTCCAAAAAATCCGGTAGGTAAAATTTCACTTACTATGTCGAAGGCGGATTCAAAAGTGGTGTATGCATTGATTGAAACTTCCGATGGCATTCCCATGAATGGCAAAGAAGGGGAGAGTGGTGAGCTTTGGAGATCCAGCGATGGTGGTGAAAACTGGAAACTTGTAAGCCAGGATCTGGCACTCAGTGGAAGGGGAGCTTATTATACCCGTTGCCGGGCCACGCCAGATGATCCCAATGAAATCTATTTTATGGCGAGTGATTACAGCTTCTCATTAGATGGCGGATATTCCACACACTCGGCTCCATCCCAGCCTAACTGGGATCATCACGATATGTGGATCGATCCGACAAACGGCAGTCGCCAGGCCGTGGCCGGTGATGGTGGAATTTCTATTTCAAACAATCGCGGCAAGAGTTGGTTTAGAGTTCAATTGCCGGTAGCACAGTTATATCACGTGACAGTTGACAACCAGATTCCATATTATGTTTATGCCAATCGCCAGGATGGTCCCTCAGCAAAAGGACCGAGCCGGTTTTATACTGGCAGCTATCCTGATGTCGGCATTCCACGGGGTGAGTGGCACGATGTAGGCGGAGGAGAAAGCGGCTTTGCCACACCTGATCCGGTCGATCCTAATATTGTGTGGTCGAGTGCGTCAGGCTCTGGCGCAGGTGGAGGCATTGTTGTAAAATACAATGAAAAGAACAGGCAGTTCAGACAGGTTGAAGTTTGGCCGGAAGCAACGTTTGGTTCACCTGCCAAGGATGTGAAGTATCGTTTTCAGTGGACGTTCCCGGTATTGATTTCTCCGCATGATCGTAATACCATTTACGTAACAAGCCAGAATGTTCACAAGACTACCAACGGTGGACAGACGTGGACATTGGCAAGTCCCGATTTAACAACCAATGACAAGAGCAAGCAAAATATTTCCGGAGGTTTAACACCAGATAACATTGGTGTTGAATATTGCTGCGTGATTTATGCGCTGGATGAATCGCCTGTTCAAAAAGGATTACTCTGGGCAGGTACAAATGATGGTTTGGTTCAAGTTACCAAAGACGGTGGTACGAATTGGGAAAACATCACAAAGAATATCACCGGCCTTCCACCGCTCGGAACGGTTAGAAACATTGAGGCATCAAAGTGGAAAGCAGGCAAAGCGTACATCACTATCGATTTTCATCAAGTAGGAAATTTTGAGCCGTACGTTTACAAGACAGAAGACTTCGGAAAGACGTGGACCAAGATCACCGAAGGAATTCCTAAAAGCAACCTAAGCTTTGCATGCAATATTCGAGAGGATCCGACACGGCAAGGTTTGCTTTATCTTGGGACGGAGAATGCACTCTATGCATCTTTCGATGATGGGGCGCACTGGCAATCGATCATGACCAACATGCCTGCTGCACCAATGTATTGGCTTACCGTGCAGGAGAATTTTAATGACCTTGTGATCGGAACATACGGCCGCGGCATTTGGGTGTTGGATGATATAACACCATTGCAACAGATGAACAATGAAATCACAGCCTCAGCGGCTCATTTGTTTGCACCGAGAAATGCATACCGTTTTCACCCGATCACTGCTCCCTTCGCTATGTTTGATGATCAATCGGATGGTGACAATCCACCCCCTGGAGCATCCATCAATTTTTGGTTGTCAACCGATACCAAAGAAAAGGACAGTGTGATGGTTTCTATCAAAGATGCAGGCAATAATGTGGTTCGGAAAATGTATCATCACGGAAAAGCAGGAGTGAACCGTATTTGGTGGGACTTGCGTGAAGATCCTTCTACAGAAATTGTGATGAGAAATAAACCGCTGCATGCAGAATGGATTACGCTGAACGACAAGCGCACGATGAAGGCGCCTACTGCTCCGAAGGGATTTGCTCCGCTGGTACTTCCGGGAACATACACCGTGACTTTGAAAGTGGGCGATAAAGAATACAGCCAGCCTTTGAAAGTGTTGCGCGATCCCAACTCCGAAGGAACGGATGCTGATATTATGGCGCAAAAGACTGTGCTGAACGAAATCAAGAAAGATTTGTCAAATGCCGCTGAGATCGTCAATCAAATGGAGTGGCTGCGAAGACAAGCTGCCGATTTAAAATCCATTGCCGAGGATCAGAAAAACTCAGACGTAACCAAAGCAGTGGAGGGACTAGAGAAAAAATTGATTGAGGTGGAAGGAGATTTGATTCAATTGAAAATAACACCACAAGGGCAAGGCGTTATCCGTTGGCCGGCACAAGTTGTTGAAAAGCTCGAATACTTAGGTGGCGCCATTGAAACAGCGGACTTTGCTCCGGCTGATCAACACAAAGAAGTACAACAAGTATTAGAGAAACGACTGCAGGACAGCCAGACCAAATTCAATCAACTTCTTGAAAAAGATTTACCGGCCTTTCAGGATTTGTTGAAGAAGAATAATTTCAATGGGCCGATTATTATTAAGAATGGGAAGATTTTGAATTGAATTATTGATCAAAATTATAGCCACAGATTCACTGATTTAATGTGCGAATCTGTGGCTTTTTCGTAATGGATTGAAGCAATCTATGTTTTCTGTTTTCTCTTAAGGTGAAGATTCAGTATGGGCAAGATTCTAAAGATTGTTCTATTTTCCTTAATTATATTGATCAACCCAATTTGTACCCCCTTGATGTTAGTCGCTTTATTAAAAACGCCCACTTGAATACCAATACCTTCTTCTTTAATGATGCAAATGGGGGCAATTTGAACGCCTCTGTTTTTTTTTGAGAGACATGAGATCCCTGAAATAATTAGGCCTCTTGATTCCTTCGAGATATTTATCAAGGCTCCAACAGATAAGCCTGTAATATTTTCGTTTATCTCGGCACTTGAAATGCATACACCTTTAGCCTTATCTGATTTTCCGATAAAAGAACTAAAGTTAAGACCATTCACTTTTTTAGTTACGGCTGCAAACAAACCGAAATTCAAACCATTCACAATTGAATCCTCTGACATGATCAAATTTACATTTAGTCCATTTATTCTTGGACCCCATGAAGCTAGTGCAAAGTTCAAACCATTGATGCTGGATTTATAATCGGATTGAGCTGTGATACTGACACCGTTCAATTTACATGTCCGATTATTGATGCTAAGATCCAGGCCGTTATATTTTTTAAAACTACCCAATCCAATTCCAAAGTCTTTTGATCCTAGGGAAAGATGTTTCGTCTTAATAGAATCATAACAATCAGGCGAATTACTTTGAGCACATATTGCATTTGTAATTAATAAGATGAGTAGCAATGTTAAGGTCGCCTTTGAATTCATTTGGGTTTTACTTTAACATGCTTAGTTGCTAAATTATCATTTACTTCGGCAAACTCAATCGAATCAAATTCAAAACAGCATTGGATGCCGCTTTGATATTCAGTAAACGCTCTGTGGTAAGTTGCAATTTCCTTGTTACTGTATGGTGTTTGTCTGAATAAGCAATCCAAACTAAACCCACGGGCTTCTCGGGTGTTGCTCCGCCTGGGCCTGCGATGCCGCTGGTGGCTACTCCAATGTCAGTGTTGAATTTAGCCCTCACAATATTGGCCATTTCTTTGATGGTGGGTTCACTTACCGCACCATATTGTTCAAGCACTTCCGGACGCACTCCTAGTTGCCGCATTTTGATTTGGTAATCATAAGGCACCATGCTGCCAATAAAATATTGTGAACTTCCCGGCACGCTTGTTACGAGGTGGGAGAGGTATCCGCCTGTACAACTTTCGGCAATCGAGATCGTAAGATTTTTTTCGCGCAATAGTTTTCCGATTGCTACTTCCAAGGGTTCTTCTCCGTAGCCATAAATATAATCGCCAGCAAAGGGTAGCAACTTTTGTGAAAGACCTTCAATCTCTTCTTTTAGCGCAGCTTCACTCGAACCCATTCCCGTAAGACGCAATTTTACTTCGCCAATACTTGGAAGATAAGCAAGCTTGATATGCGTAGGCAATGACTTTTCCCAGCTCTCAATTTTATCAGCCAGCATAGATTCACCAATCCCAACCGTGCGAATTACTTTGTGAACAATTACAGGTGGCTTGAATTTTTCTTTGAGTTTTGGAATCACTTGCTCGGCCATCATCTTTTTCATCTCGTGCGGTACACCCGGCATTGACATGAATACTTTGCCTTTTTTTTCAAACCACATGCCCGGAGCAGTGCCGATAGCGTTTGTGATTTTCGTACAACACACCGGAAGAAAGGCCTGCTGCTTGTTGGTTTCTGTCAACTCCCGCCCACGACTTTTAAAGAAAGCAGTCACTTCTGCCAAGGCTTCTTCATGAAGCTTTAATTCGCAGTTAAAATATTTTGCAAGTAGCGGTTTGGTCAAATCATCACTGGTTGGTCCAAGTCCTCCGGTAATCAAAATGATATCGGCTCGGTTTTCTGCTTCCGCGAAGGCTGTAAGAATTTCCGATTCTACATCGCCTACGGTAGTCTTTCGAATTACTTTGATTCCGACTTTATCAAGTTCCACACTCATCCATTGTGAGTTGGTGTCAACAATCTGTCCGTAAAGAATTTCATCACCGATGGTAAGGAGTTCTGCGAGAATGGGTTTCATTAATGCTTAATTAAAAGATGGAGATTTGAAGTTCGCTTTAAATTTTTGGGTGCAAATATCTGAAAGATTAATGAATTGAAATCTGCTGCTTTGGTTGTAGATTCGTAAAAGTTCAATCATGAATTTTCCCGCCCTCAACCGCCAACGCGAGATTTACCTGAAAGGTTTTTCCGGATCGTATCCCTCGGTACCGGTTTCCTTTTCAAAACTGGAGGAAGCTGCGAAAGCCGTGATGTCACCTCATGCCTTTGCGTATATCGCAGGCGGTGCGGGAAATGAAAGTACGATGAAGGCTAATCGTGAAGTATTTGAGAAAATTAAAATTGTTCCTCGCATGCTGCGCGATGTTTCGGTTCGCGACACGAGTATTGAATTGTTCGGACAGAAACTTCCTTCCCCGTTTTTACTTTGCCCGATTGGCGTTTTGGAAATGGTGAATAAAGAAGCCGATGTTGCGGTAGCAAAAGCAGCGGCAGCTTTAAATGTCCTTTTTATTTTTTCCAACCAGGCTTCGAAACCGATGGAAGTAACAGCAGGAGCGATGGGAGCAAGTCCGCGCTGGTTTCAATTGTATTGGAGTAAATCAAATGATCTCGTTGCAAGTTTTGTGGATCGTGCAGAACGGTGTGGCTGCTCAGCGATTGTAGTTACACTTGATACAACAGTTCTCGGATGGCGCCCACGCGATCTTGACCTCGCTTATCTTCCGTTTCTCGAGGGCAAAGGAATCGCTCAATATACTTCCGATCCTGTCTTTCAAAATCTGATGGACATTGCGGAACCTCGGTCCGAAAAAAATATTTCATGGCAGTCGCTCATGGGCTTGCGTGAGATGGTGAAGAATTATCCCGGAGGAAATTTCTTTGTAAAGTTAAAATCAGGGCGACCGATCAAAGCTGTTCAAAAATTTATCAGCACTTATTCAAATCCAGCCCTGAAGTGGGATGATTTGAAATTTCTGCGAGAGCGATCAAAGCTTCCTGTATTATTGAAAGGAATTTTACATCCTGATGATGCGCGCAAGGCAATTGATTATGGCATGAATGGCGTCATCGTTTCCAATCACGGTGGACGGCAAGTTGATGGTTCTATTGCCACACTTGATGCACTTCCCGAAATTGTGAAGGTGATTGACAAAAGAATTCCTGTGCTGCTTGACAGCGGTATTCGTGGAGGTGCGGATGCGTTCAAGGCACTTGCGCTGGGAGCCAATGCTGTCTGCATCGGTCGTCCTTATGTGTATGGTTTGGCCCTTGCCGGAAAATCCGGAGTGGAAGAAGTGCTCAAGAATTTTCTTGCCGACTTTGAACTGACGATGGCGCTTGCCGGTTGTAAAAATATTTCAGAGATCACGCATGAATCTTTAAATACCAACACATGATTTGGTAACCTTAAGAGGTTGCATCTCTCATTTTAAATAGAAATTGAATCCTGTTGCAATGACATGACTCCCTTTAAATTCAATTTCTTAAACGCGGGATAGTTCTGGAGTAGTTATGACTGGCGCGAAGTTGTTGAGCAAATGGAAGTGAATGCTTTTTTACGACATACGATGGTCGGTGGTTAGTTGATATTTTGAGATCCCTATGAGTTTTTTGATTTGAACTTTTAAAGTTTTGCCAAAAACCCGAAAAGAATTACTTTTGAAAAACAAATGCTTTGATGCAAGACGTTCAGCAAAAAATCCACGCTATCCTTATCGAAAAGTTGGGTATCCCCGACTCGCAAATTACCCCCGATGCCAGCTTTGTTCGCGATCTTGGAATTGACTCGCTTGACTATGCTGAGTTGGTGATGGAGTTTGAACAAACTTTTGATATTCGCATCCCCGATGACGATGCCGAGAAAATGCAGACGATCGGGCAGGCAGTGGCCTATATTGAATCAAAGGTCAAGAAGTAAATTTCTTTAGCTCCAGGGCTTCGGTAGAAAGTTCAAAAAAATTTCCAAAACGTTTCATTTTTTCCGCGTCCTTGGCCAGAAAAGGCGAATGATTGTTTCGGTTTGAAAGTAAAGAGTAACTCCAGCAGTTTTGTTTTTCATTCCAAAAAACAATAAACTTTTCCAATGAGACAAAGAGGATATCCATTTCATAAATCTCTTCGCCTTGCATATCCAATAAGCCGGTAAATTGCAACAGTATGTGATTCTTTTTGATCAGCTCACCTTTGCTGCATTCAATGCTATTGAGCCGCATCAGCAATTTGTTCTCTTTGTCCCAGGCTTTAAATTTTATTTGTCGTGGTGTGAATTCTTCCATCGTGCGTTGCAAGGTGCGCTAATTTCTGTTACGTTTGAATCCTGAATTGAAAGTACAACTTTTGTTTCAAACTGACCAGTCCGATTCTTCGTGATGACTTCGATCAAACGAGCGCTTTTTGTGATCAACAAATACTCCGGTGGAAAATACCGGCCGGAAGTTGAAGGGCGAATTATTTCCGTGTGTAAAGAACTTGCCATTGAAAGCGACATAGAATTTACACAAAGCAAAGGCCATGCGATCGAGTTGGCAAGAAACGCATCTGCCAATAATTTTGATGTTGTCTTTGCCGTGGGTGGAGATGGAACTGTGAATGAAGTAGCGCAAGGGCTTGTCGGCAGTGCAACTCCAATGGGTATTTTGCCGAAAGGTTCCGGAAACGGATTGGCGCGGCACCTCGGAATTCCTGTAGAAGTGAAAGCGGCATTGAATATTTTAAAAAACCATTCCATCATCGCGATGGATACGATGCGTGTGAACGACAACCTTTCAGTGAATGTGTCGGGCATAGGCTTCGATGGACATATTGCCAATTTGTTTGCCAACAAAGCAAATCGTGGATTACTCGGTTACGCACAATTGACATTGAAAGAATTTTTCAGCTTCAAGGAGTTTATAGCAAAGATAAAATTGGATGAAAATGAAATCGTGGTGGAGCAACCGTTCATCATCGCGATTGCCAACTCATCGCAGTTTGGAAACAACGCCCGCATAGCACCGCAGGCAAGTGTGACTGATCAATTGATTGATGTTTGTTTAGTTAAGAAAGTGCCGCTCACGCAGGCAGCAGGATTTGCCACAAAAATGTTTACGGGCAATCTTGATAAATCTTCATTGGTCAAAATTCAAAAAGCGAAGAAGATCGTCATCGATTTAGAAGAAGCGATTTCCTTTCATGTGGATGGAGAGGCGATGTTATCTGATTCGCATTTTGAAATTTACGTTAACCCGGCTACGCTCCATGTTCTCGTTCCGAAATCAATCAAGTAAATAAATACCTTATTAAGGGTTAAATCGGTTTGGGTTAGTTTCCCGTTAAAGAACTGTCTAACCAAAATCCAATTAGGTATGAAAAAAATATTTACGATCATGTTGGTGCTGGGAGTTTATTTTGCCCAGGCCCAAAGTCTTGCATTGCCTCCGAATGGCAACAATCAAAAATCGCAGGTAACTCAGTTTATCGGACCTGTAGAAATTTCAATCACCTACAGCAGTCCTCACGTGCATACGGCTAAAGGTGATGACCGTACAGGGCACATCTGGGGTGAATTGGTACCATATGGATTTCAGCCACAAGGTGGAGGATTTAACCCCATGCCGTGGAGAGCGGGAGCAAATGAAAATACGGTTATTAAATTTTCACACGATGTAAAACTGGAAGGTAAAGAGTTGAAAGCAGGCACGTATGGATTATTCCTCGCGCCTTCCAAAGATGGGCAATGGACATGGATATTTTCAAGCAACTCAACAAGCTGGGGAAGTTTCTTTTACAAACCGGAGGAAGATGTGCTGCGTGTGGATGTATCAACAACCGATGCACCCTTCACGGAATATTTAATGTATGGTTTTGATGATCGCACCCCGAACTCAACAACTGCTTATTTGCAGTGGGAGAAAAAAAGAATTCCGTTTAAAATAGAAGCGCCAAATGTCAATGATATTTATATTTCGATTATCCGAAACCAATTACGCTCAACGGTTGGGTTTGACTATCGCAACTATGCGCAAGCTGCTAACTTCTGCGCGCAAAATAAGATCAATTTGGATGAAGCTTTGACGTGGGCAAATCGCGCGACTGACCCATTCCAGGGTGGCAAAGAAGAGATGAATACTTATCAAGCGAAAGCTGCCGTGTTGCGTGCGATGGGAAAAGATGCGGATGCTGATGCACTTGTTGATAAGGCGATTAAACTTCCTTCCACAGGCGTGACGGAGATTCATCAATATGCACGTGGACTTTTAAATGCAGGAAAAAAAGAAAGAGCGATGGAGGTTTTCAAATACAATTCGCAACGCTTCCCCGAAGAAAAATTCACACCAAATGTTGGGCTTGCTCGCGGCTATACTGCTCTGGGAGATACAAAGAACGCCATTAAATATTGGGAACTTGCTATTAAAAACATCCCAGAAAATCAAAAACAGTTTTTGAATGTATATCAGGGAGAGCTTGATAAGTTGAAGGCAGGAACAAAATAATTAGCATGGGAAATTAAAATAAGCAGTGGCAAACCTACTGCTTATTTTTTTGTGCCGCTTCGTATTCAAAGTCAATTGCTAATTTTTTCCCGGATGCAGCTTGTACGGCAAGTTGATCACATCGTTCATTTTCCGGATGGCCTGCATGACCTTTGACCCAGATAAATTTTGGTTTGAATTTTTTGTGCAATGGAATATAGCTTTTCCACAAATCGGGGTTGGCTTTGTCTTTAAAATTCTTCTTTTCCCAATTCCACAACCAACCTTTTTCAACTGCTTCTACCACATATTTTGAATCCGAATAAATCGTGACTGGAATTCCTTCTTTTTTAATTGCTTCCAAACCTTTAATAACGGCAAGCAATTCCATGCGGTTATTGGTTGTCAATCGAAATCCTTCCGACAATTCTTTTTCGGCTTGATTGAATTTTAAGATGGTTCCATAGCCTCCGGGCCCGGGATTTCCTTGAGCGGCTCCGTCTGTATAAATGCGAATCATTAAAGCGGGAATGCGTTAGATTTAAAAATCTTTACACTTATGGCAAGGAGGATCACCCCAAACACTCTTCGTAAAACAGCAAAGCCGGATTTGCCTACCACGCGCTCAAGCCAGGATGCCGAACGCAACACGATATATACAAATATCAGGTTGAATAAAATACCTATCAGTACATTGCTCTCTTCATATACAGCGCGAAGCGAAAGAATGGTAGTGAGTGTGCCTGCACCGGCAATCAGCGGAAACGCCAATGGCACAACAGAGCCGGAACCTTTTGCCTCAGGATCGTCTTTTATTAATGTAATGCCAAGAATCATTTCCATCGCCACAATAAAAATTACTATTGCACCAGCCACAGCAAATGAGGCAACATCCAATCCAAACAAAGTAAGAATAGATTGACCTAAATATAGGAAGACAACCATTAGCGCTGCAGATATGATCGTAGCCTTTTCGGCATGGATTCTTCCTTCTCGTTTTTTTATAAGAATGATGAAGGGCACCGAGCCGATAATATCGATGACGGAGAAAAGAATAAGTGTGACGGAAAATATTTCTTTAAAATTCATAGCGTAGATATTTAATTGGAAACTAAGACGATTGCCTGTTGAGCAAATAGCCAATGGCCATCGCATAGCCCTCCATTCCGAAACCTGTGATGAGCCCAATGCATTTGGAAGTGATCAAACTCTTGTGGCGAAATTCTTCGCGCGCATATACATTACTGATATGAACTTCGATCACCGGTGTTTTAATACCGCCAATGGCATCATGGATAGCAACGGAAGTGTGCGTGTAGGCGCCTGCGTTCAGCACAATGCCATCAAAACCAAAACCTACTTCATGCAGCTTGTTGATAATTTCTCCTTCCACATTGGATTGATAGTAATGTAGTTCAGCGGAGGGAAATCGTTGTTTTAATTTTTCGTAGAAACTTTCAAAGCTTTCTTTGCCATACACATCCGGCTCGCGTTTGCCGAGAAGGTTCAGGTTAGGGCCGTTGATGATTTGTATTTTCATTTTATAAGATTCACTGCTGGTTTTTTTTGACAATCCCCTGCTAACTTGCATTACAAATGAGCAAAGGCAAATTTAGGAAACTTTGAATTGGGATTCGTACATAAGGCAATTTGGTCACTATTTAAAATTGGAACGATCGCTGTCCGAGAATTCCATCGAGGCGTATCTTCATGATGTGGAGAAGCTGTCTCAGTTTGTTATGATGAAAGGTAACGCAACAAGTCCACTCAAGTTGAATCGGAAAGACCTCCAGGCTTTTCTGCAATACATCAGTGAAATCGGTATGAGTGCTTATAGCCAGGCGCGCATCCTGTCCGGCATCAAAGCGTTTTACAAATATTTGATTTACGAAGAATTGATTGACCAAAATCCGGCTTCCCAGTTGGAAGGCCCGAAGCTTGGAAGAAAACTTCCAGATACATTGTCGTACGAGGAGATTGTTAAGCTTTTGGAAGCAATTGACCTTTCTGCTCCCGAAGGTGGACGCAACCGTGCGATGTTGGAGGTGTTGTATAGCTCAGGGCTGCGAGTAAGCGAACTCATCGATTTAAAAATGGCAAATGTGTATTTCGATATCGGATTTGTGCGTGTGGTGGGAAAAGGAAACAAAGAGAGACTCGTGCCAGTCGGCCGCGATGCCATGAAGTTTCTGAAGATTTACATTGAGCAACTTCGTGTACACACAAAAATTAAAAAAGGATCAGAGCACTTTGTTTTTTTGAGCAGAAGAGGGGGGAGGCTTACACGTATTTCAGTTTTCCTGCTCATCAAAGATTTGGCTTCAAAAATTGGGCTACAAAAAAATATCAGCCCACATACATTCCGCCATTCCTTCGCTACGCATTTAATTGAAGGCGGTGCTGACCTTCGTGCAGTTCAAGAAATGCTCGGCCACTCCTCCATCACTACCACAGAAATTTACACTCATCTCGACCGAGATTATTTACGACAGGTAATTCAGGAATTTCATCCGCGCAGCTAGGCTACTTGCTCATCCGTGTTGGCAATCTGGTCGTTGATTTCACGGATGGCTTTATCTAATTCATGGCCCGCATGGCGCAGCATATCCACGTAGTCGGAATTGTTCAAATGCTGCTCTAAATCCATTACCACCAACAATCCCAATATTCTTGCGAGTGGCCCACGTACACGGTGTGAATTGAAGTAAGCATACTCGGTCAACAGATGGTTTTTTTCCATGATCATTTGTGTGCGCTGTTGCACAAGTTCTTCCAGGTTTGAATTTGTTTTTTCAATCTCCAAATTTTTGGCTTCCAGTTCTTCTGAATGTTTCACAATCAGTTCTTGTTTTTGATTCAGTTCATCGTTGTGCTTTTGCTTAAGCCGAATATTCCTGTAGAGCAACACAGCAATTACAACCACCACTACAAGTGCCGATGCATAATAAAAATTGAGTGTCCGTTGCTTGCGGATGATTGCTTCATCTTGCGCTTCCAGTTCTTTCAGTAGCTTGTTTTCCTTTTCCTTTTGTTCCAGTTCCAAAGCGAATTGGAATTTCAGCCGCTGAACCTGGGCCGCCAACTCTATTTCTTTAAGTGAATCGCGAATGGCTAGGTATTCATTTTGGTTTTCAAGACCTTTCTCCCGCTGGCCAAGCTGATTATAGATCTGACCTAAATAATAATGAGCATCCATTTTAGGCTGCAAGTCTTTGAATGGACGGGCTGATTCCAAAACCTTGTTTAAGTATTGAGTGGCTTGCACAAACTGTTTATTCTCAAAAGCTATCTTTCCAAAAAGGAGATAATACCTGGAAAAAAGCCGCGGAAGATTCTTGGTGGTCGCGATACGAAAGCCGTTTTGAGTAAATCGAGTAGCCTTGTCAAGTTGATGAAGCAGGATATAGTTTTCTCCCAATAGCAAATCAACTTCGCCCAATGTGATGAAGTCCTTTCTTTTTTCGCAGATAGAATCTGCTTCAAGAAATTGTGCCGTGGACTTTTGCAGGTTTCCAGACTTGCGATAAAACTGACCGAGTTGCAAGAGCGATGAAATGTTTGTTTCTTTTTCAATGTGCTGGCGGATGTCATGTACTTTCCAAAAATATTTTTCAGCTTCCTCGTATTTCTTTTCCGACAGATACAGTTGTGCGTAATTCAGGTAAACGTAGCCTACACCCAGGGAATCTTTCACCTGCCGAAACCCCATTAGCGCAGTTTCGTAATAGCTAAGGGCTTTTGCCGTATTCCCCTGATCATGAAAGAGCCGGCCAATGTTATTGTTGGCATAAGCAAGTTCAATGGCATCCTGTTGCTGCGTGGCGACATTCATTGCTTGCTTATAAAAATCGTAGGCCTCCAGCACTTCCCCTTTGTATTCGTAAGCGACACCGGCATAATTAAGAGGCCGCGCCAGTCTTGATTTTATGTTCAATTTCTTTCCAAGCTGATAGGCGCGGTCTGCAATCCGAATCGTACTGTCTGGATTCAAAAAGCGATACTCCCAAGCAAGTTGATTGAGGATGTTAAATTGCTCATCACTTTTTTTTGAAGGGGCAAGTTTGGAAAGGCTATCGATAAGATATTGATTTTGGCCGCGCGTGCTTATCGCAAAAAGTACAAACATCAATAAGGCCAGGAAACGATTCATGGTCCGTGCAGAAAATGGATTTTTTCTAAGATACCATTTATTATTTAATTCCCTGCGTCAAAGAAAGCCGCTGTTTGGCCTAACCTTAAATAAAAAACTGGAAGTCCTAAAACAAAAAATCCGGGAAACTCCCGGATTTTTTTACCCTTAAAGAAGGATTATTTATAGTTTGGCTCTACTCCGGTAGGATCAAATTTCCAAACATCATCAAATTGTTGACTTCCATTGCTTCCAGTAGTGATATATCCATAATTACCTACAGCAAAACCAAAGGCTCCATAACGCGAAGATGCTTCTGAATTAAGCGAATAAAATTCTAACCAGTTATCCGTAGTGGGATCGTACTGCCAGGTATCACCCTGGGCATAGCCAAGAGTTCCGGCCGTGATATAGCCCATCCCTCCAATAACAAATGCTACGGCCTGTTCACGTGATTTAGGTTCGGTCTCAGCATTTCCAACGTTGTCTCTTTGGTCAAGCGCATCGAGTGCAATCCAGGGATTACCACTGTCAACCTGTGACACATCAAATTTCCAGAAGTCTGTTGGGTAGGTAGAAGATCCGTAATCATAGCCTCCACCAATGTAGGCATAGTCGCCAATGATCATTACAAATGGATTCCTCCTTTTTGATCCACCCATGCTTGGTCTTTTTACCCATTCATTTGTTGTCGGGAGATATTCCCAAAAATCTTTATAGGCAGTTAACGATTTATCCTGACCACCGCCTACAAAGCCTCTTCCCTTCACGCTAAAGCCAAGTGCCTGGTAGCGCTGAATGGCTGGAGTTCCGTTGGTAGCGGAGTAGCCAAAGTCTGCAATCTGAGTCCACGTTCCACCAGTACCCACAGAAGGATCATATTGCCAAAAGTCACTGAGTACGTTCTGGTTGTCATCATAGCCGGTGCCAACATAAGCAATATTGTTAATGACAAAGGCAACTGCATTGGTGCGTGGAGTTCCGGGAAAACTTGTAACGCTGGCCCAAGAGTCATTCTCAGCATCGTAACTGTAGAAATCACTTTGGCGTTTGTTAAGACCACCATTATATCCCATGCCAAGATAGGGCACTCCATTGATTACAAAGCCAACCGCATTGCTCCGCACAATTCCATCGAAGTCGCCAGCTCTGTCCCATGAGCCTTGCTTGGTCGTGGTGGTTGCAGAAGATCCGCATGACGATAATAATACTTGTAGTGACAAAATCACCGCAATAGAGGCGATCAATGTTATTTTTTTCATGAATAAATTAATTAGGCGCATAGGAATAGAAAATTTTCAGTTTGATTTTACTTATGGGATGAAAACGGTCTCCAATATAAACGCGTTGCACATTATTACCTAACTGACCCTGTGGAGGGCAGATCAATATAGGCGTTACCGTTAGAGTGGATGATGAAAATTGTTGTTCAAAATAATTGAATAGCGGAAATGAATAATAAGTGTTGATGCCGTATTCATTATCATACTGAATGGTTGCCAGTCCCCCTGTAACACTGCCGGTGGGCACGTTTGAGTCATCCGTTGTAAACAGATAAAGCTGTGATGGTGGCGCAATGTTTTTTGAATAACTGCCTTGTACCGGATAGACCTCCAGATACGCTCCGTTGAAGATATTGCGTTTATCTTGAAAGAAACTTTTAAGAGAAGGAAAATCCAGTCGAGTGACCAATCCGGTTCCTGCCTGAACAAATGTCTTGTTATTGGTAGCCAGTGAAGATATTTTCTGTCGTGGTTGTAAACCATCTAGCTGCGTGCCAGTTCGATCATAAACAATGTTTTGAAACTGATAAGGAGAGTTCTGTAAAACAAAATCAAAATGAGTTTGAAGCAGGATGTCATTCACCAGGTGCTTATAGTAAATCCGTATTGTAGGAACTGGACTGGATCTGGTTGAATTGTTGGAAGATGAAGCTGTGGTAGCCTTGAAACCAACCATAATATTTCCACTACTAGGGGCGGTTTTTAAATGAAGCCCATAAAAATATTTCTGAGTGAAATTATAAGAGTTGCTGAAGAAAGTGCTGTCCGAGGGGAAAGTGCCGTTATCTGTTTTCATACGCTGCTCAAGTTGGGCCTGGTTAAACCACTTCAACCCAAAGGAGTCTGGTAGTTTAAGAAGTACAGAATCGCGATGAGGGAAAAATAAAACAGAATGAGATGACAAAGGAGTGGGATCGTAAGGAGCTGTCCTTTTATTGTAAAATCCTGATGAGTAGTTAAATATTGAAAGCTTAATGTCGGGGGTAGGTGGATTCGTTCCGGGGAGAGGAATCTCTGTCAATTGATGTATATCGAACTGCGCTACCTGAGTCGTGTCTCCATAGTATTGACCATTGTACGGCAATATTAAAACGATGCTATCAAATGTGCTTTGTAAACCAGGCACAAAAGTACCATTGTAACCAAACTGGAAGTACGGAGAAGACTTCACAGAACCTAGAGTATCATCAGTATAACTACCAAGCAATGCTACTCCCGTTCCACCTGTAAGAATTGAATCTAACTGTACCGTGCTGGTGATAATCGAAAATGTATCAACAAAAGAAGTAACCAAATCATTGTTTCCGAATGTTCTGCTCACAGAAAGAGCTACAGGATCTTCACAAGAAAGGTACAAGAATGCACTTACCACAACCCCCAAGAAAACCCTGCTTCTCATGCCTTAGTTTAGTTTTTACTGTTGATGATTATTCGTTAAAAATAGTTTTAGATAAACCGCATTCGTGGAAATTTATTGCTCAATCAGAATGATTTTACAAGAAATGCGAATCATTTGGGTTTGTTTTGTGGGCCTGGAGGGATTCAAACCCCCAACCTTCTGATCCGTAGTCAGATGCTCTATTCAGTTAAGCTACGGGCCCGGTTAAAAATTTTAAAGCGGCAAATTTAAAAGAATTAATCCGTTTGCCAAACGATCCGGATACTCGATTTTTTGTCTCCCGTTTGCTTTGGTAAAACCCCCAAAGCCAAAGGGCTGGTTTGAAAAATCAATACAAATGTAAAACCTTTGGGCTCGTTCATTACTCTATAAACAAAAAGTAATAGTTGTCAGTTAAAAATGTATTTTTGCCGGTTCAAAAAAATCAAAATGATCAGGAATTGTCTTGCCATTACTCTTATAGCGTTTTTTATTTTTTCTGCCGCCCAGGCACAAGATAAAAAGAAGAAAGCCTATCGCCCTGATATTCCGGGGTACTTTATGATTGATTTCGGGTTCAATAACGGGCAGAGCCGTCCGGCTTATTTTAATCAGGGTTTTTGGGGGTCGCGCACGTTAAATATCTACTACCACTACCCGGTACAGATTGGGAATTCCAAATTCAGTTATAACCCCGGAGGCGGCTTTGCTTTTGAGCGGTTTAAGTT
>CAZECP010000088.1:0-20128 GCA_964510765.1 uncultured Ohtaekwangia sp.
ATTAAGAACATCGTTATCGTCTGCGGACTGTTCGTAGTGAAAACCTTCGAAGAAAAATAATTTTAAAAAATTTTGTACGTCCCGCTGAATGGCTTCGGTCTGAATTCTTAAGATTCACGGTCAATTCTTTTTTTTTGAAAGCACCTGTGATCAGAATTATCAACTGTTTTGTTCTGGCTTTACTATTGACGTCATACTTTTTTCATGAAGTTTTTTGCAACTTCTTTCTTGCGGTGCCTCGCGTTCGGCAATGATGGAATCGTTACCGTGAATGAACTTCCTTCTCCGAATTTTGAAGTGACTGAAATAGTGCCGTTGAGCTTTTCCACTGTTTCCTTTACAATGTACAGTCCAAGACCGGAGCCGCGGCTCTTTTCATCTCCGCGATAGAACATTTTGAAAATATTATTTACATGCTCAGGCGCTATGCCGATACCATTGTCTTTAAGAATTATTTTTGCCGCATCCTGACTCACACTCACATCCACTTCGATGAAGGGCCCATTTGCATGGGGATTAAAATATTTTACCGCGTTTGAAATTAAGTTGTTGAGAATGATGGTCAATCGTTTCAGATCCGTGTAGAAAACTCCGGCTGTTTTTACATATACAATTCGTTTAATTTGATTCTTCTCATCAAGGTATTTGAAGTTGTCAAGAATTTCATGAATCAGTTCTTCAAACTCGATCAGCTCCACTTCCAATTCTGTTCTGGCGTTTCTTGAAAAATCGATTATGTCGCGAACGAATCCATCCAACTTGTGAACACTCGTTTCAATCTTCTTCAGATAGTCATCCATTTTTTCGGCATCGTCCATCCGGGCTACATTGATGAGGCCAAGAATAGAAGCCAGTGGCGCACGCAGATCATGAGACGCGCTATAAACGAAGCGATCCAATTCATTGTTGAGTTTTCGAAGCTCGGCATTTCTCTTCTCCACCACCCTGATTCGCCATTTATAAATGAAATACAAAAGTGATCCAAGCGACAGCGCAACAATCAAATAAAACCAGGTGGTTTGATAGAAAAATGGCTTAACTGAAAAATGGATGCTTGCGCCTTCTTCATTCCAAACTCCATCGCTGTTGCTGGCTAGAACACGAAAGGTATAATTGCCCGGCCGCAGGTTGGTGTATTCTGCTTGCCGATCGGTTCCCGCATCGATCCACTCATCATCCACATCTTCTAACTTATAACGAAACCGAATCTTTCCTGGTGAAACAAGACTTAAGGCAGTGTATTGAAAAATGTATCTGAGCTTACCCGGTGCAATCTCAATTTGTGAAGAGCTTATCTCCTCACGACTATCGGCCATCAGCGATGTTATATACACCGGAGGTGGTGTAGGATTGGTTTTGATTTTCTCAGGATAAAAAACAGAAACTCCACCAATCGTTGGAATCCAAAGTTTGCCGCTGGAAGAAATGATGGAATGTGTTGCTCCTGTGCACTCTTTGGCACTCATTCCATCTGCATTGTCGAACAACTTGGTCGGGATTATCTCGATTTTACGTTCAAGAAATTTTAAAACATCTTGTTTTGCAAACTGGATTACGCCTATGTTAGTCGTGATCCACACGTTGCCAGTTTTATCTTCCAGCCAGTCAAAATAGGTTTCACCTTTTGCAATTTTTGAAATCGTGAGGGGAATGAATTCTTTTCCATTGAAATAAAGAAGCCCTAAGTTGGATACCACCCATATGCGACCTTCTTCATCGATGTGAAGGTTGAAAATCAAAATTCCGGCATCGTCTTTTGCAATGTTGTAATTGGTGAACTCACCATTGGGTTGGATGATGGTAAGTCCTCCACTATGGGTTCCCGCATAAATGTTTCCATTTTGATCTTCTTCAAGAGCAAGCACGTAGTTCGATTTTAGCCCATTACTTTTGTTGTACGTTCGTGCGACAGCATCGTTTCTGAATTTCGCCAATCCAGAAGAACGGGTTGCAACCCAAATATTTCCTTCACGATCCTGAATTATTCTGCGAAGATCAATGGCCGGCAACCCGTCTTTCTCAGTGAAGAGTCGCTCCTGTCCTTTGGTGACTTTTAATAAACCTTTGTAGGATGCAATCCAATAATTACCCTCCTGATCA
This sequence comes from uncultured Ohtaekwangia sp., assembly GCA_964510765.1. GTDB lineage: Bacteria > Bacteroidota > Bacteroidia > Cytophagales > Cyclobacteriaceae > ELB16-189. The sequence continues at coordinate 2,101 of CAZECP010000088.1, forward strand.
ATAAGTATGTCACGAATACCAGCATCTGGTGAAATCATTTTCAACGGAAATGGCCTGATTTCTCCACGCGAGTAAACATCCACAACTCCAGCGTCACTGCCAATGTAAAACTTGTGATCAGGTCCTTCGAGGATCACGTTCACTTTTGCGCTTGAAAGTCCATCGTTCACGCTGAAGTTAACAATGCTGGATTCCCTCATCTGCACAAGGCCATTTTTTCCTGTGCTAACCCAAAGGCTTTTTTCGCGATCAAAACAAAGTGCATTCACCCGAGCAAGGGGAAATCCATCATGTTCAGTAAGGAATTCAAAAGCGTTGTCATTAAGTCCAATGCGCGCAAGTCCAATTTCAGTGCCCACCCAAACCTTTTTCGTACTGTCTTCTGCGAAACAATTGATTTGAAAGTTCTTCAATGAATCCAACTTGTTGATCTTCCCGTCTCTGATGTAATTCAATCCATTGGTGGTTCCGACCAACAGGGTTTTGTCTTTAGTTAATAAAAGGGCGTTGATTGTTTTGCCTAACAAGCCATGCACAAGCGTTACGTTCTTACCATCAAACTTGTAGAGGCCGCGGCCATCAGTCGCAATCCAAAGCATGCCATTTGCATCTTTTACCATGTCGAGGATGCCCACCTGATTCAGCTCGGGAAAATCATACTGTTTTGGTTTACCATTTTGCACGGAGAACAAACCATCATTATTAGTACCCACCCAAACTTTTCCATCAGGCTCAAGCAACAACGACCGTACTGATTTTGGCAAAACCTCACCTGCAGAATCAACACGCGAAAATTTTGAATCTTTATAAACTACCAAACCATTTCCCTGTGAGGCAAACCAAAGTGTGCCTTCTTTGTCTTCATATACTTTATAAAATGCATCGGTGGTCAAGAATGGAATATTGCTTCTATCAAACACATCCACTTTGCGTCCGTCAAACCGCATCACGCCATTAAACGTAGTCATCCAGATGAAACCGGTTTTTGACTGTAGCGCCCACAAGATATTATTTGAAACGAGACCGTTGTCTCCTGTGAATTGGGTAATAGATGTGCGTGAAATAAGCGAGGCTGGTGAGAAACCCGGCTTCTGTGCGTGTGCAGAAAAGCCAAAGATCATCAGCCAAAAAAAAAGAAACCGCAGATATAAGCGCGCCAACTTATTCATGTTCTAACTGTAAGATAATCGAATTGCGGCATACTTGCTGAATAAAGGAAAACAAAAAAGGCGAGCCACAAATTTGTAGCTCGCCTGATTTCATTATTTAAGATTTATCAGTTTTTCTTGAACTGATCGAATTTGCTTTCTCCTGGCTTCTTGGGGAACACATTGTTGTTCGTATTGGTATCGGCTGTGTCACCATTGGGGTCAATCACAATGTTGGTCACTTCTTTTTCTTTCGCAAAAACTTTCTTCACCTCATTCTCATTGATGCGCCAGATTTCTGCTGGCAATACTTCCCGCTCTTTGGAACCATCCTTATAAGTCCATTCGATAATGATAGGAGTTACGAGACCTCCTTTGTTTTTGAGTGTGATCTCATAAAGATTTTTGCCTGACAATTTAGCTCGCACATCCTTATCGTCAATCCTGCTTCTGAAATCACCGTATCCATTATCTGGTGTATTGATCATTGTAAACTCTTGCGGTCCTTGGCTAAAGTCATTTGCTTTCTCTTTGCTTGCCAGATCACCTTTTTGCGTCTTCGGTGTCTTCTTTTCAGGATCTGCTTTGTCGGCCTTCAGGCGAAACCATTTCACGTCATCTACTTCAACGTCCACATTATCGGTTGAATAGAACCATCCTCTCCAAAACCAATCAAGGTCAACAGCAGATGCATCTTCCATGGTGCGGAAGAAATCGGCAGGCTTGGGATGTTTAAATGCCCAGCGTTGAGAATATTCTTTGAATGCTTTGTCAAATAATTCCGGGCCCATCACCGTCTCGCGTAAAATGGTGAGCGCTGCCGCAGGTTTACTGTAACCATTCGGGCCAAAACTTCTTCCTTGATTGTCTGAACTAGCCATAATCGGTCGCATGATATTTTTATCGCCACGCATAAAGGCAGTAATACCTTTCGGAGTGTTTGAAACAAAATCACATTGCGGATAGCGTTCGCGAATCGTTTCCTTTTCTAAAAACGAATTCAAACCTTCGTCCATCCAAGTCCACTGGCGCTCATCCGAATTTACGATCATCGGAAAATAATTATGCCCTACTTCATGAACGATTACACCGATCATTCCATCGAATGTGCGCTGAGAGTAAGTGCCATCTGCTTTTGGCCTTCCTCCATTGAAGCAAATCATTGGGTATTCCATTCCTTGATTTGCCGTGTGTACGGAATAAGCAGTAGGATAAGGATAATCAAAAGTGCGTGCGGAATAAACTTCCAAAGTATTCTTGATGGCAAACGTGGATTCTTTTCCCCACAACGGATTTCCTTCCTTTGGATAGAGTGATTGCGCGAGTGGCGTTTTGTCATTTACTTTCACGGCCATCGCGTCCCAAATGAATTTACGTGAAGTGGCGAATGCAAAGTCACGCACATTCTCTGCATAAAATTCCCAGGTGCTCTTCTTTTTTGAACGTTCTTTTTCCTTTTGCTTTGCTTCATCTTCTGTCACGATCCATACTTGTTTGTCGAATGTCTTCTTCGCCAATTCAAATCGTTCAATCTGAATTGGAGTCAAAACTGCTTTCGGATTCTGTAAAACTCCGGTTGCCCCAACAATGTGATCGGAAGGAACGGTGAGACGAACTCTGTAATTCCCGAACACAAGGGTAAACTCTCCTGACCCAAGAAACTGTTTGTTTTGCCAGCCTTCGTAATCATCAAACACACACATGCGCGGAAACCATTGTGCCTCGGTGTAGAGATAATTTCCATCTGCAGGAAAATATTCGTAGCCTCCACGCTCGCCAAACTTCAAACGATCTTTCTCAACATAACTCCACTCTACTTTGAAACTGTACTTATCTCCTGTCTTCATCGGAGTTGGAACATCCACACGTAGCATGGTGAAGTTGATAATGAAAGGAAGATCTTTTCCGGTAGCCGCATCTTTCACGGATTTGATTTTGAATCCGCCTTCATAACCATACGTATCCTGTGAAAGCGGGAACCAGCGTGTAGGAATTGAATCACGGATTCGATTGGTTTCGGTTTTGTCTGTCATGTTTCCATTCGACAAATTGTTTTGATCCAATTGCAACCACAAAAATTTCAACGTCTCAGGTGAATTGTTAAAATAAGTGATCGTTTCTTTTCCAGTAAGAACTTGTGTTTCATCGTTCAACTCTACATCGATGTCATAATCTGCACGCTGCTGCCAGTAGCTCACACCAGGCGCACCTGATGATGCACGGTAGGTGTTGGGTGTTGGCAACATTTGATCAAGCTGTTCAAATTTGCCTTGCCATTTCGGATCCTGCTTTGGCTGCTCTTGCGCCTCAGCTTGAAGCGTGATTATTAGTATTACAATTGCTAAAAAAATCTTTTTCATGATTGTCAGTTCAAATCTCAATTTGTTTTCTTTTTCATTTCATCAAACTTGGAAGGCTGTGCTACGCGCGGGAAGGAATTGTCATTCACATTGATGTCCGCTGTTTCTTTATCAGGATCGATGAGCACGTTGGCCACTTCCTTCTCTTTCATAAACACCTTGGTGATTTTGCTCTCGTTCGTTCTCCAGATTTCAGCGGGAATGCGTTCGACTTCTTTCGTTCCATCTTTGTAATTCCATTGAATGATCACCGGCATGACGAGACCTCCTTTATTGGTAAGAGTGATTTCGTAAAAGTTTTTATTCTCAAGCTTGTTCACAACGGCTTTGTCATCAATTGCATTTCTGAATTCACCATTGAAGCGAACATCGGTTGGAATCACACTGAAGTAGCTTGGTCCCTTGCTGAAATCTTCCTCCGCCTTCTTTTCACCTTCTTTTCCTGATGCGAGATCATCTTTAGTCACGTTCTTCTCGCGGCCCTCCACGTTTGCTTTGTCTGTGCGCAACTTATACCATTTTACCTGATCAAGTGAAACGTCAACATTATCTGTAGTATAAAACCAACCTTTCCAGAACCAATCGAGATCAACGGCAGAGGCATCTTCCATGGTGCGGAAAAAATCAGCCGGCTTTGGATGTTTGAACGCCCAACGCTGTGCATATTCTTTGAACGACTTGTCGAATAATTCATGACCCATCACCGTTTCGCGAAGAATATTCAAAGCCGTTGCACACTTGGCATATTGTTCATTGCCAAAATTTCTGCGCACCACCGACTCTGAGTTCACCATCAAGGGCCGTTGTAAATCTTGAGAGCTTTTCATGTAATTAACAATGTTGGCGGCAGGCCCTCTTCCAACTGGTTTGTCGGGATAATTCTCTACTTCGGTTCTGTACTGAACAAACGTATTCAAACCTTCGTCCATCCAAGTCCATTGGCGTTCGTCATTGTTGATGATCATGGGGAAAAAATTATGCCCCACTTCGTGAATGATCACTCCAATCATTCCCCACTTGGTACGATCAGGATACGTTTTATCTTTTGCAGGACGACCGAAGTTGAAACAAATCATCGGGTACTCCATACCCAAACTTGCTGCGTGAACGGAAGTCGCTTGCGGATAAGGGTAATCCACCGTGTATTTTGAATAGGTAGTAATCGTGTTCTTCACTGCCTTCGTAGATTCCTTTTCCCAAAGCGGATTTCCTTCCTTCGGATAGTACGACATCGCGAGCGGAGTCTTACCTGCAAGTTTCACAGCTTGCGCATCCCAAATAAATTTGCGTGATGTAGCAAAAGCAAAGTCGCGAACGTTCTCTGCGGTGAACTTCCAGGTCTTCTTTTCTTTTGAATGTTGCTTCTCTCGTTGAATAGCTTCAGCCTCCGTGCAGATTACCACTGGTTGGTCATAAGACGTTTTTGCTTTCTCGAAGCGAGCGTATTGCTCTGCAGTTAAAACTTCTTTCAAATTTTTAACCATGCCTGTTCCAGCCATGATGTGATCAGCAGGCACGGTTAAGTTAACTTCGTAATTTCCAAACGACAGGGTAAATTCTCCCTGTCCGAGGAATTGCTTGTTCTGCCATCCTACCACATCGTCATACACGCACATGCGCGGAAACCACTGGGCGATGATGTAGAGATAGTTACCATCCTCAGGAAAATATTCCATTCCACTGCGGCCATCATTGGGCGTCATGCCTTTCACCCGGTCATTGATGTTGAAAGACCACTCAACATTGAAAGAAATTTTTTCTCCCGCTGCCAAAGGTTTGGCCAGATCCACCCGCATCATTGTTTTGTTAATGGTATAAGGAATGGAATTGCCGGAGGCATCCTTCACCGATTTGATTTTATGTCCGCCATCAAAATCGTGAAGCCCAAGAGTGCTCGCCATTGACTTGGCATCTACTGAATCGCGAACCGAATTTGTCGATGTCTTCAATGTGTTGTTGTCTTTTGCGTTGATATTCTGATCCAACTGCAACCACAAGTATTTTAGTGCATCGGGTGAATTGTTGAAATAGGTAATTGTTTCCGTGCCAGTGATGCTTTGGTTTTCATCATTCAATTCGGCATTGATGACGTAATCGGCACGCTGTTGCCAGTACTTCGGGCCTGGTGAACCTGAGCCGCTGCGATACTCATTTGGCGTGGGGAGCATCTGATCCATTTGCTCGAATTTTCCCTGCCACTTCGGTTCTGGCTTTGGCTGCTCTTGCGCCATCGCAATTGTTGTTGCCAGCACAAAGACAAATAGTAATAGTCGTTTCATAAAAATTGTTCTATGGTTTTTTGAATTAAGACTTGGTTAATTTAAAAGAAGATTCGATCCTTTATCAAAATAAAGGCGATGCCGGCAATGGCGGATGAGATAATCATTTTCCAATCCCTGCGATGCACTTTTAACAAATCGACCAAAATATAACTGATAATTAGAAATATGAAGACAACAATTATTTGACCTAACTCCAGTCCCAAGTTGAAGGCCAATAGGGGTGACGTAATGTTTTGTGCTTTCCCCAAAAGCGCGCGTAAATAATTAGAAAAACCCATGCCGTGGATGAGTCCGAAGAATAGGGCAAACACATAATTGATCTGAACATTTTTGTGACCAAAAGAGTCTTCCTTTTTGAAAAGATTGGAAACGGCCGTTGTGAAAATCGTGAGCGGAATCAGAAATTCAACCAATTCCGTTTTCACAGAAATCAATTGCAGCGTTGCAAGCGCAAGTGTGATGGAGTGACCGATAGTGAACGCGGTAACGAGGATCAGGATTTTTTTCCAATCACGCCAAACATAAAGCGCACACAAAGCAACTACGAACAAAATATGATCGTATCCATTTGCATAATCAAGGATATGCTCACGACCTAAGACAAAATACAACCAGAATTCACTCATAAAAAAATGCGCCACAAGTATAGCGCATTTTCCTGATTGAAATAAAGTGGAATTACTCGGTCTTCAGATTATTCACGGGGTTCACGTACAGTGCTCGCCACGTTTGCGAGCCAATGGTGATGATACCAAAGAAGATTAAAGCAAACACTCCGGTTATTATTGTCGCAGCATCCACCGACACATGGTAGGCAAGCTGTTCAAGCCACAGATTGTTGATGAAAAAAGCCAAAGGCACCGCTATAAAAATGGCGATGATTAAAATCAATACAAATCCCTTTGAAAGAAGATAAATCAAAGAGCCATCACTGCTACCAAGGATTTTGCGAATGGATATTTCTTTGATGCGAGTCTCTGTTGTGTACGTGGCCATTCCCAAAAGCCCGAGGCAAGAAATCACAATGGCAAGAAAGGCGATCAAACCAATAATGCTTACCAGGTCACCAAAGAAGATGTCATAGATTTTATGAACTTCTGCGTAAAAGTCTTTGTAGTCCACTTTAAGATTTGGATTTACTTTTGCCCACGCTTCTTCGATTGTCTTGCCTGCATCATCAAAATTGCCTGAGTATTTCACTTGAAGTAATTTGTATTCGTCCGGATTATAGATTAAAGCTAGCGGCTTCATTTTCTCCACCAACATTTGGTGATTGTAATCCTTAACCACTCCAATCACTAGCTTGCGCGATGAATCGGAATGTAAAATGATTTCTTGTCCCAGGGCGTCCATCGCAGATTTGAAATGAAAAACCTCCACAGCTTTTTCATTGAGCACGACAAAATTCTTATTTGAGTTTCCGTTTTCAGGCGAAAAATACTTACCGGCCACCAAAGGTATTTCCAGGTTCTTTAAATAATCTTCATCAGTTGAGTAATAATTCAGATCAATCCAGTCTTTGTCTTCCAACGATCTTTTGTAATCAGCGCCATAACTACTTCCCGCTGCCAATACGTGCGATACCGCAGAAACACTTTCTATATTTTTGTTTTTCAACAATTCAATTTTTAAGGCAGCGAAACGGGTATTGTTCAAGCCGACAACCACTTTTTTCTCCATGTTGAATCCATGATCCGCTCGAAGGAAAAGTTGTAGTTGATTAAAAACTACCATCACGGAGATTATGAAAATCAAAGAGAAAGTAAACTGAGTTACCAAAAGAGTTTTTCTCAGTTTAATTCCGGAAAATAATCTCATCGAATTCATTCCTTTCAAAACCTTCACCGGCTGAAAACCACTCAACACAACCGCTGGAAAAAATCCGGCAAGAATACCGACCACTAACGCAAAGACAACAAATACTCCATACACAAAATAGTTCACCTCCAGATCCCAACGCATCAGTCGCGCAAAGCTTAGTTGCTGCATCAAAGGCTTAGCTAGAATCAATAACACAATGGCTCCGACAAGCGAGAGAATAGCAACCATCACCGACTCTGACAAAAATTGCACGAACACTTGCCAACGCATCGCACCCGTTACCTTGCGTACGCCAATCTCACGCGCCCGTGTAAGCGAGCGGGCAATGGACAAGTTGGTAAAATTGAAACACGATGTAAGCATCACCACTGCAGCAAGTCCAATAAAGAAATAAACGAATATCCATGGAAGGAATGGGCCGATCGGATTGTTGATGAAGGCTCCTGGTGTGATGCTCATCAATTGTTGCAGCGAATATTTTATTTTTTGTTGGGTGTCTGGTTTGGGCAACGTGGTGAAATGTTTCTTCTCAATTTTTTGGAGATTAGTTTGAATATCCTGAATTGATTTTCCTTCTTCCACGAGAACATATACCCAGCCTTGCCACATGTTGTACCAATTGTCAAGATTTTTGGTGCGCTTGTCCATCGCTTCCAGACTTTTGACGGATGATAAACTTGCGAGTGCATCAAATGCGATGTGTGTTTTGTTTTTCGTCTCTTTCAAAATGCCCGTGACTTTGTACGGACCTTCTTCACCAACTTTAAAACTTTCTCCAATCGGATTGTCTTGTTTAAAAAGTTTTGCCGCAGTCTTTTTTGAAAGCACTACAGAAAAAGGTTCTACCAGTGCCGTCTTCGGATTTCCGTATTCCAATTCGTGTTCAAAAATTTCAAGGAAATCGGGATCGACATAATAGCCCGCAATCGGAATATTGACATTGTTGTTATCCAGTTCCATCCACATGTTGCCAAAACCACGAACGATGCGCGTAGCTTTTTCAATACCCGTATAGTTTGCGAACAACTCCTCTTTGAGCGGAAGCGTAGTGGTTGCAGTTTCATTCATCAGTGCTCCGTTATCAGCGATCGGAATGGAGTTTACACGATAGATACGGTCACGCTTTGTATTGTAGCGATCGTACATCATCTGGTCGGCCACCAGCATGATGATCGCCATGGAAAGCGCCATTGCTACAGACAAACCAAAAATGTTTATGGCAGAAAAAAAGCGATGCCTTAACAGACTGCGGATAGCAGTCTTGAAATAATTTTTGAACATAAAATGTAAGTTTAGAGAATCAGTTGTTTCGGGAAGCTATCCAGGTGTCAATATAAACGGCCGCAAGTTTTTTGCTTTCCCATCTCATTTCCTCTTCCGTGAGTTTATCGATGCGAAAGTCGCGTTCAGTTTGATTTGAAAATAAAATACGGAGCGTTCTGCCTTCATTCACAATTGCCCACGTACCTTCTGATGAATTCTCCCACGGTGAAGAAGACTTCCATTTTCCATCAACATAAAATGAAACTTCAGAGCCTTTAGGTAGCGGTTTGTGAATTCCTATTCCCGCCATTCCGCTTGACTTCAATGTCCACGCATGCTTGGTGAGTAAATCACGTTTGGCTGTTTGTGCCTCGCTCAGAAAACCACACAGCACCAATGAAAATACAATTATTGCTTTCATTTTAAAGTCTTAGACGTTGTGATCAATTATTTGTTACCGGAATCTTTCCTGGCCACATAGAAATAGATAAGGAAGCCAAGAGAAACAAACACGGCAAACAATCCATAAGGAAGTGGTGATTGTGGCTCCACTGGAATGTATTCCATGAGAATCAAACTCAACCCACCAAAGAAAACAATCAGTCCCCACTTGAGCGATGAATATTTATTGTCGGACGTGTATTGTTTGAAGATGGCCTGTGTATCTTCATTCACATATCCTTTATCTATCATTTTCTTTTTCAGAATGTAATTAGTCATTACTGTTGTGAAAAAATAAACAGCTCCGCCAAAACTCCCCATAATGGTGATGGGCATTAAAACTTGGGTTAAATTATGATCCATGACTTTTTGAATTTTGAGTTTACAAATTTGATTTCACTCCGTGAGACACAAGCTCTTTTCCCGATGTTGCAACCTTTTTCATTTTTTATCGAAAAATAAATCCCGAACTTCTGCAACATTTTAAGCAACCCCGGTGTCACACCCCGAAATGAATGACGATAAGGCGCTGGCTGCGGACGTAGCCCAAGGCAATAAACATGCTTTTGAGCTGCTCATACGCAAACACGAGCGGCTGGTCACGCACATGGTGGGGCGCATCATCAACAACTCGGAAGACCTGGAAGAAATCTGCCAGGATGTGTTTTTAAAAGTGTATGAAAAGATTTCCGAGTTCAATTTCCAATCGAAGCTGAGCACGTGGATCGCCACGATTGCTTATCGTCATGCGATCAACCATTTGCGGAAGCGAAAGATTGAGGTGAGGGATATTCCCGAAGAAGAAAGTTTTGAAAAGCACTTTATTTCTTCTGATCAACCAGACGCAGAAATGGAAGACAATGACATGGAAGCGATGGTTTTGAAGCTGATTGAAAATTTGCCTCCGCAATACCGTGCTGTGTTGACGATGTATCATCTTGAAAACATGAACTACGCAGAAATTGGCGAGGCGACCGGAATGCCAGAGGGAACTGTAAAAAATTATTTGTTTCGTGCGCGGCAAATTCTGAAGGAGAAAGTAAAATCGTATCTTGGCAAAGAAGTATGAAAAACCCAGACGAGATCATTCAAAAACAAATTGAAGAGGGCAAGGCACCTGAAGGTTTGGACGGAGAATCGTACAAAGTTATTTTCAGTGCGCTTAAGAAAAGTCCTGAATTGAAGTTGCCTACAAACTTTGCACATCGAGTGGCTGCAATGGCTCCTGGGCAGGCAAAGACATTTAGCTGGGATAAATTCTTTTTAATAGGCGGATGTATTTCATTTTTCTTTGCGCTGATTTATGCGATTACTTCCATTCATCCTAAATTCTCTGTGGGCGTCTTCTCTTTTATTTCAGGGTATCCCGGTCTGATTGTGTTTGTAGTAATCTTCATTCTCTTATTGAATTGGATTGACAAGAAATGGATTTCAAAATCCACGGTTATGTAGGTGTCCGCCTATTTTTCCATTTGAATAATTTCTGTAACCTTCGCGTGGCGATTCAGTAAATTGCCTCTAACCAAACTCATTTTATCTTTTATGAATAAACTTTTTACCACTGTGTGGGTGATGCTTCTGTTTTTAAGCTTCACGTTTGCACAAGAACCTAAAAAAGAATCCAAGACCGACTCGGTCAAAAAAGAAAAACCAAAGAAGAAAAAAGATCTTCCGCTGGAAGCCGATCGCAAAATTTCCATCAAAACAAATGAAGGCACTTGGATGTCTCTCGATGTGAGCCCGGATGGAAAAACAATTGCTTTTGATTTCTTGGGCGACATTTACACTATGCCTATCACAGGAGGCAAGGCAACCGCCTTCAGTAAAGGAATGGCTTTTGAATCTCATCCTCGCTTTAGCCCGGATGGAACAAAACTGTTATTCATCTCCGACAGAACGGGTGCTGACAATGTGTGGTGGTTTTCTCTTGATAAGAAAGATTCCCTACAAGTAACAAAGGGAAGTGGCGACAGCCACCAGTCTGCAGAATGGGCACCTGATGGCAACTATATCGTTACTTCAAAAGGAAAGTTGATCATGAAGTTGTTTCTCTATCACAAAGATGGAGGTGGCGGAGCTCAATTGATCAGCAAACCGGATGGACTTAAAACAATTGAGCCAGCGTTCGGCCCAGATGGAAGATACATCTGGTATTCACAACGCTTTGGCGGATGGAATTACAACGCGATGCTTCCGCAATATCAACTTGCTGTTTACGATCGTGAGCGCGGTGAAAGTGAACAAAGAACTTCACGCTATGGATCCGCCTTCGCTCCCACTCTTTCTCCTGATGGTAAGTGGTTGGTGTATGGTTCACGTTACAACGAACATACTGGCCTGGTACTGCGCAATTTGCAAAATGCCGAAGAGCGCTGGCTTGCTTACCCTGTGCAGCGCGATGAGCAAGAATCAATTGCAACACTCGGTGTTCTTCCAGCAATGTCATTCACGCCCGATAGCAAGGAAGTTATTGCTTCATATGGTGGAAAGTTTTGGAGAATTCCCGTTGCAGGAGGAAATGCCGTTGAGATTCCTTTCCAAATGGAAACAGAAGTAGAGCTTGGACCGAAGTTGGATTTCAAATACCCGGTTAAAGACGATGCGACATTTACAGTTACTCAAATCCGTGATGCAAAAGTTTCTCCTGATGGAAAAAGAGTTGCCTTCACAGCTTTGAACAGACTGTATGTAATGGATTTACCGAATGGCACACCGAAGCGCGTGAGCAATTTCAATTTTACTGAAGCACAACCTGCATGGAGCCCCGATGGATCACAACTTGCCTGGAGCAGCTGGGAAACAAAAGGCGGAAATATTTACAAATACAACTTCAAGGCAAAAGCTCCCACTGTTCAAAAGTTGACGAATGAACTAGGTGTTTACACTGAGCTTGCGTGGTCATACAAAAATAACCGCATAGCATTCTCACAATCTCCCGCACAATACTACCGTGATCAGGATGGCCCGGTTGGGTTTTCTGAAACAAACCTCGCCTGGATTTCCGGTGATGGCGGAGCAATTACAGTGATCGACAAATCACGCGGAAGATTTTCCCCTCATTTTGTAAAGAGCGATGACCGGATTTATCTGAATCATTTTCAGAAAGGTTTGATGTCGATGCGTTGGGATGGAACAGATGAAAAAGGAATTTTGAAAGTAACCGGTATTACCACGGTGGGAATTGCCATCGGAGCTTTTGATTGCAAGCTGCAGAATACACAACAAGAACCTAATCCGGAACCATCGCCTGCTGAACAAATTCTGATCGCTCCGGAAGGGGATCAGGCGCTCGCAAAAATTAATAATGAAATTTATGCGATCACGATTCCCAAAGTGGGTGGAGAGACTCCGAAGATCAACGTAGCGGATGCAGAGAACGCTCAGTTCCCATCACGCAAGCTCACAAAACTTGGTGGTGAGTTTCCAAGCTGGGGCGATAAAGGAAGAACTGTTTACTTCACGCTGGGCAATGCTTTCTTTACTTACAATCTTGACTCCGCGAAAGCGAAAGAACTTGCGCTAAAGAAAAAGAAAGCCGAAGAAGAAAAGAAAAAGGAAGCCGAAGCAGAGCTGAAAGAAAAAGAGAAAGACAAGAAAGATGCTGAGAAAAAAGACGAAAAGAAAGATAACAAAAAGGACGAGAAAAAAGATGAGAAGAAAGACGAAGGCTACAAGGCAGATGAAATCAGAATAAAAGTCCAGGCAACAAAAGATATTCCGGTTGGCAAAGTTTTGTTGCAAGGCGCGCGCATCGTTACCATGAAAGGCGATGAAGTGATTGAATCCGGAGACATTTTGGTTGAGAACAATCGCATCAAGCAAGTCGGAACTTCAGGTTCAATCAATGTCGATGCGTCTGTAAAGAAGATCGATTTGAAAGGAAAGACAATCACACCAGGTTTTGTCGATACCCACTCGCACATGTGGCCGGCATGGGGCATTCACAAAAATCAAGTGTGGGTGTATGCAACAAATCTTGCATATGGAGTTACAACTACGCGCGATCCTCAAACAGCAACCACGGATGTGCTTACTTATGGAGATATGGTGGAAACCGGGCAAGTGATTGGTCCAAGAATTTACTCAACTGGCCCAGGTGTTGGTTATTGGGCCTACAATGTCAAAGATGCTGAGCAAGCAAAGGACATTTTGAAACAATATTCAGAATACTACAACACCAAGTACATCAAAATGTACATCGCGGGTAACCGCCAACAACGCCAGTGGATCATCATGGCAGCGAAAGAGCAAAAGTTGTTGCCAACCACGGAGGGCGCGTTGAGCATGAAGCTCGATCTCACGCAAATGATCGATGGTTACCCAGGTCACGAGCACGCTTTCCCTATCAATCCACTCTATAAGGATCTCACCACGTTCGTTGCCGAATCAGGAACCACTTATACACCTACGCTTTTGGTTTCCTATGGCGGACCGTTTGCCGAAAACTATTACTGGGAAACCGAAAACCCGAATAAAGACCCGAAACTCAATCACTTTTTTGCCAAGTCAGAACTTGATGCGAAGACAAGAAGAGTGCAAGGTTGGTTTATGCCCGAAGAGCAAGTATTTCCCAAACATGCAAAGTTTGTGAAAGACCTCGTTGATGCAGGCGGAAAAGCTGGTGTTGGCTCTCACGGTGAGATGCAGGGCATCGGCTACCACTGGGAATTGTGGAGTGTTGCCTCCGGTGGCATTACCAATCACAATGCACTGAAAGTGGCTACTATACTTGGAGCGAAAGGTCTTGGCCTTGATGGGGATTTGGGAAGCATCGAAGCCGGCAAGCTCGCTGATCTGATCATCATGGATAAAAATCCATTGGAAAATATCCGCAATACAAACACGATCTTTCAAGTGATGAAAAACGGAAGGTTGTATGATGGCAATACGTTGGATGAGGCTTATCCGAACGTTCGCAAAGCTCCTTCTTTTGAGAATGAACAATCGAAGCCTGAGAATTTACCTGGGCTAAAATAATTTTGTTACCCAAAAAAGTAAATGGCGCTCACGCAAGGGCGCCATTTTTATTTAAATCCGTTTTCTAACTTTGAATGAATTCAAAATATCCAGTCATGAAAAAAATTCGTTGGGGGATTCTGGGCTGCGGAAAAATTGCGCGCAAGTTCGCTTCTGATTTAAAACATGTTCAAAATGCTGAGTTGATTGCCGTTGGGGCGCGTGAACTTTCAACCGCGGAAAATTTTGCGAAGGAATTTCCTGCGAAATACAAACATGGAAGTTATGATGAATTGGTAAAAAATAATGAAGTAGATGCAATCTACATCGCTACACCACACGGACTTCATCACGAGCATACACTTTTGTGTTTAAGAAATAGAAAAGCAGTGTTGTGTGAAAAAGCGTTTGCCCTTAACTATTCTCAGGCAAAAGAAATGATCGATGAAGCAAAACGCCAGAATGTTTTTTTGATGGAAGCTTTCTGGACGAAATTTCTTCCTCATTATCAGCTTGCAAAAAATTTGATAGCAGAAGGAAAGATCGGGAAGATTCAAAGCATCACCTCCACATTTGGATTTCTTCCTGGACCACCAGTGGCTTCAAGATTGTATGACCCCGCGCTCGGTGGCGGATCACTGCTCGACATTGGAGTTTATCCCATTTTTCTGACACTCGATTTGCTTGGCAATCCGGATGAAATCGAATCAACAATGGTTCAGTCATCACAAGGCACCGACAGTCAGTGCTCGATGATTTTCAAATACGATAGCGGAGTGCTGGCCAATCTTTTTTCATCATTCACTTCCAACCTTGATACCTTCGCAGACATTGCTGGAGACAAGGGAAGAATCCGTCTTACACACAGGTTTTATTCACCCGCGGCAAGCATCGAATTTTATCCAACCACACCTGATACCAGGCAAATTATTCCTTGCGAACAAGCCAAGGGTTTTGGTTACGAATATGAAACACAGCATGTAACGGATTGTCTTTTAAAGGGCCTGACGGAAAGTCCGGTTTTGAAATTCAGCGACACGCTGCTAATGATGGAGACACTGGATCGTGTCAGAAAGAAAGCGGGCATCGTTTACTCAGTTGATAAAAATTCATAAAAAGTCTCGCGGTTCTTATTTCTAGCCTGCTTTTACTCAAAATCAAAAGCACTGACGAGCATTAGTTCATCACGGTAAGAAAAATATGCTCAAAAATTTCCTCAAATTGCTTTAAATTGCGGGACTAATTATGGATCACGCTCAGACCATTACACTCTATCAACCGCTTCTGCACCGCATTGCCTATAACCTGGTGCGCTGCAAGGAAGATGCGGAAGATATTGTGCAGGAAACATTTGCCAAATGGCTGACCGTTGATCATAAAAAAGTTGAGAACACCAAAGCTTATTTGATCAAGGCCGTTACCAACAATTGCCTCAACCATTTGAATGCATTGAAGAGAAAGAAGGAGGAGTATTTTGATCACATCAACCTGCAGGAAATCTTCACAAAGTTCAAAGAAACCAATTTGTCGAAACTTGATCTGGATGTAAACCTGACGGCTGCGTTCAAGGTGATGCAAGATAAACTTGGCCCCGTGGAAAGAGCCGTGTATGTGTTGAAGGAAGCGTTTGATTTTGATTATGATGAGCTGCAGCAGCTCCTGAATAAAAAGAAAGATCATTGTCGCCAGTTGTTTTGCCGGGCGAAAAAGAAACTGGAAGAAGAAACTTCCAAAATTCATTTCAATTTGCCGGACGGCTCTTCGCTGATGAAGAGTTTTCTTGATGCATGCGAAAAAGGAAATCCGAGTCACCTCGTTGCTGAATTGAAAAAGCACATCTGAACCTCTTTGCTGGCACTGATATAAATTATCTTTCTTTTGTCACGGCTTTACTGCTGATTTGTCTTACGATAACAAACGAATTTAATAGTCATTTGAATTAGGAATGGAAGCAGTTCAGTTACAACCCGAGGCACGCAGAAAACCGATCTTGAAACAAGAGTTGGCTTTCGGTGCGATGCACCTCATCCCGCTTGCCGCGATTTGGACAGGTGCAACTTTCTTTGATTGGATGGTGTGTATTTTTCTTTATTTCTTCCGCATGTTCTGGATCACAGGCGGATACCATCGCTACTTCGCACACAAGTCGTATAAGACTTCGCGTTGGTTTCAGTTTGTGATTGCCTTCATGGCGCAAACATCGGCACAGAAGGGCGCGCTCTGGTGGGCTGCGCATCATCGTCATCACCATCGCCACAGCGATACTCCGGCTGATCCACACTCAATGAAGATTTATGGTTTCTGGTATTCACATGTTGGGTGGATTGTAGGTCCCGATTTCAAAGAAACTGATTTCAAAACAATTGGCGACTATGCAAAATATCCCGAGCTTGTTTGGTTAAACAAACATTATCTCGTGCCTCCAACAATTCTTGCAATCTTTGTCACTGCGCTTGGTGCTTATGTAAATGGTGGAAGTGTTTTATTGATGTTCTCCTCTGCCGGACTTTCCACTTTGCTAATTGGATTTTTCCTAAGCACGGTAATACTGTACCATGGCACGTTCTCAATCAACTCGATCATGCACAAGTTTGGCAACCAACGTTACGAATCAAACGATGAAAGTAAAAACAGTTTGTGGCTCGCGCTCTTAACGATGGGAGAAGGCTGGCACAACAATCACCACTACTATGAAGTGGCTTCTCGCCAGGGATTTTTCTGGTGGGAAATTGATATCACCTATTACATTCTTCGCGCATTAGCTTCGGTTGGATTGATCTGGGATCTGAAAGAAGTTCCTGAACATATCCTTAAATCGAAAAACAAAAAGCACGCTGCAGAATTGCGCAAGCAACTTGAGAAAAAATCCGATTCACAATCTATAGAAGAAGATGCCCTCATCAGTTGAGCAAAACTTTCTTGAAAGTGCTATCAAACTTTTTCGGTATTATAAATCATCAGCCGAAAAAGCAATTGAACAGCTGAATGACAAAGAAATTCTAGTGAAGCCAAACGAAGCGAGCAACAGCATCGCGCTGATCGTGCATCATATCAGTGGCAATATGCTTTCGCGCTTCACCGACTTCCTGACTGCCGATGGCGAAAAACCGTGGCGCAACCGTGAGGCAGAGTTTGAAGTGGAGTACCCCTCCAAAAAGGAAATGATGGAAGCATGGGATACAGGGTGGAATTGTTTCTTCAATGCCGTTGAGCCACTCAAGCCTGAAGATCTTTTAAAAATTATTTATATCCGGAATGAAGGCCAGACGGTGCTGGAGGCTATTCAAAGGCAGCTTGCGCATTACTCCCTCCATATCGGCCAGATTATTTATCAGGCCAAGGCGCTGAAAGGCAATGGATTCAAGTCATTGTCGATTCCGAAAGGCGCCTCCTCCGATTTCAACAAGAAAAAATTTGAACAGGAAAAGGGAATTAGGCACTTTACGGACAAGCTTTAATTTGGAATTTCAAAAGTGCCCATTAAATTTGCACTCCCTTTCGGGGGAGATAAGCGGGAGTAGCTCAGTTGGTAGAGCATCACCTTGCCAAGGTGAGGGTCGCGAGTTCGAGTCTCGTTTCCCGCTCAGTTTTGGAAGTTAATCGTTATCGGTTAATAGAAGAAAGTGTGAGATCAACCTCACACTTTTTTATTTGAGAATATCCTGTTAACTATTTTCTATTAACAACTAACTTGAATCACCTGCCCTGGTGGTGGAATTGGTAGACACGCAGGACTTAAAATCCTGTGGCCAGTAAT
>CAZECP010000089.1:0-19841 GCA_964510765.1 uncultured Ohtaekwangia sp.
TTGTTACAAATCTGTTTTCAGATTCGTGTCCAGTCAATTAGGGGGCTAGTACAATTTTGTCTATCCTCATAGTTGCATTTGTCATGAGTCATGGCTTAATCTCATTAATTTAGTTTTCAACTTATTGAGAATCGACAACGAATTATTATGCTTTCATCTTCTGAGCTAAAAGCTAACCCTGAGCTTTACGTATTCCTTCCCATCTACTACCTGGTCTGGTCAGATTCAATTCTTACACCTGGAGAGATCAAACTAATGCAGGATTTTATCAGTGAACAATCCTGGCTTTTAAATACTGAAAAGGAATTTTTAAAGAATCAACTTGATCCATCGGCTTCGCCCTCAGCAAATGATTTAAAACAATGGCTTGAGCAAATCAGGGAGGCGATAGGTCACCAAGAGAATCTTCATTTAATTGATATCGGAACATTGCTGGTAAAAAGAAACTCCGATAAGAAATCCTTTTCATTTTCGAATAGTCGGGAATCTTTCGCACGGTTAGAGGACGCCATCGGAATTATCAGCCACGAATCCGTTTATTCGTTTTACCCGGAAAAAAGAAAAACACGCACACAAGAACATGCTACACAAAGTGAATTCGAAGTTGAGGCGCTTACAAAAATATTAGACGGACAAAATGCAGACATCATTCGTAGAGTAAAAGCTTTATTGTCTGATCCTGCATTCAAATACATCGAGACAGACAACCTGAATGAGTACCGGACAAAAGTTTTGGAGTGGGCTAAACTCCTCGCCCAGCAAGGTTTTGGCAACATTGCTTATCCGAAAGAATTTGGTGGGAAAGATGATATGCGCTCCTACTTTGCCGTGATGGAAACGTTGAGCTATCACGACTTGAGCCTGGTGGTGAAGTTTGGTGTTCAGTTTGGCCTGTGGGGAATGAGTGTTTATTTTTTAGGTACCGAAAAACATCACAAGAAATATTTAAAGGATATTGGCACGCTTGATTTACCCGGTTGCTTTGCAATGACAGAGACAGGTCACGGCTCAAATGTGCGCGGAGTTGAAACCACTGCAACATATAATCATCAAAGCAAAACATTCACGATTCATACGCCTTTCGAGCAAGCAAGGAAGGAATACATTGGCAATGCAGCCCTTCATGGTCAGATGGCAACAGTCTTTGCCAAGCTGATTATTGATGAAAAAGATTATGGAGTTACTGCCTTTGTTGTTCCACTTCGCGATAAACAAGGAAAACTTCTACCGGGAATTTCGATCAAGGACTGCGGACGCAAATTGGGTTTGAATGGAGTTGATAATGGCGTTATCTATTTTGACCAGGTGACCGTTCCAAAAGAAAATTTATTGGATCGTTTCGCTTCTGTGAATGAGCAAGGTCAATTTGAAAGTTCAATCGCAAGTGACAACAGAAGGTTTTTTACAATGCTTGGAACGTTGGTTGGAGGAAGAATTGGAATCCCGCGGGCTGGCTTGAGCGCAGTTAAATCAGGATTGACAATTGCCATTCGATATAGCGATAAACGAAAACAATTCGGGCCAGAAGGGGCATCAGAAGTTCCTATCCTAAATTATAGAACGCATCAACGAAGATTAATTCCACTATTGGCGAATGCTTATGCGTTACATTTCTCTCTTCAATATTTGACAGAACGGTTTATCAATCGCAGTGAGAAAGATATGCAGGAAATAGAAGCTCTTGCTGCCGGCCTGAAAGCTTTTAGCACCTGGAATACAACGCAAACATTGCAGGAGTGCCGCGAATGCTGTGGTGGAAAAGGTTATCTATTTGAAAACCGGATCGGCACACTTAAGAATGACTCTGATATTTTCACCACTTTCGAAGGCGATAATACAGTGCTCATGCAGTTGGTAGCCAAAAGCAGGCTCACGGAATTTAAACAGGAATTCAGCCACATGAACTTGTTTGGCATGCTTAATTACATTGCCGAACAGGCAACCACTACTATCTCAGAAAAAAATCCATTTTCAACACGCAATACCGATGAAGACCACCTTCTTGATTTTGAGTTCTACAAACAGGCTTTTGAATATCGTGAGCGAGACATTCTCACTTCCGCAGCAAAGCGCCTGAAACGTCTTATCAGCGATGGTATGGATTCATTCGATGCATTTAATGTGAGCCAGCATCATTTAGTTCAAGTAGGATTTGCACATGTTGAGCGAGTGATTCTGGAGCAATTCATTTGGCAGGTTGAGAATACAAAAGATTCAAAAATCAAATCTATACTTACACAACTTTGTCAATTATTTGCCTTGTCGCAAATAGAAAAGAACAGAGCGTGGTACCTGGAAAGTGGCTACATGGAGCCCGTGAAAACCAAAGCAATAAGAAAGCTTGTGAATCAACTTTGCTGGGACATTCGCCAGCATGCCGTGCCATTGGTCGATTCTTTCAATATTCCTGAAAGTTGCCTCAGTGCGCCTATTGCTTTTTAAGAATCAGCCCACCCTTTTTAAGACAAGATCGGAAAGGATTAAAAGACCTTCGCGGAGATATTCATCCTTCAAATCCAGGACTTCATCTTTTGAAATTCCTTCCTTGTTGGTGAGCTTAGTATCCAGCTTGGCGGCCGCCTTTTTCTTTTCAGCTTCATCCAGCTCCTGCTTGCGCTTAGCCTCGTTCAATGAAATTTTTGTCTGATGAATGTTCTTTCTCAACTCGTCCGTTTCAGCGATATAATTTTTCAAAATAGCATCATGCTTAACTCGCTCCTGATACGCCTTATTCAGATTCGAAATGGTTCTATCGTTAACATCTGAAGTCTTTTGGAATGAAACTGCATTGATCACATCCCAAGGCAACGCGCTAAGGTTAGAACTTTCACCGTATTGCTCCGGATCTAAAGCGGTTGGGAGTTTAATATCTGGTTCAACACCTTTATGCTGTGTACTGCTTCCACTTACGCGATAGAATTTTTGAAAAGTGTATTTTAATTCACCTACGGGATTATTCTTCTCCCCCATCACCTGCTTGAGTTCCTGAACCCTTTGTACAGTTCCTTTTCCATAGGTAGATTCACCTGCTATCACTCCACGTTTGTAGTCCTGGATTGCCCCGGCAAATATTTCAGAAGCGGAAGCGCTGAACCGATTGGTAAGCACAACTAGCGGGCCAGAATACACAACACTTTTGTCTTCGTCCGCACCTACCTGCACTTGATTATTAGAACCACGCACCTGGACTACAGGTCCATCTTTAATAAACAAACCAGTCAAATCAATTGCCTCAACCAAAGAGCCTCCACCATTATTTCTCAAATCCATCACCAAACCATCAATACCTTCTCCCTTCAATTCCTGAATTAGTTTTTTAACATCGCGGGTTGTACTTCTATAATCAGGATCACCTTTTTGGTAAGCTTCAAAGTCCATGTAGAATCCGGGCAAAGTGATGACTCCCATTTTTACCTCCTTGCCATTAGCGTGATATTTCATCAAACTCTTCTTCGCTGCCTGGTCTTCCAACTTAATTTTGTCTCGTACGAGTTTGATCTCCTGAGGTTTGCCTTTCACTCCACCTGCATCAGGTAAGATATTCAACCTCACGATGGTACCCTTCGGTCCCTTAATGAGTTTTACCACATCATCTATTCTCCAGCCTACAACATCCACCATTTCTCCTTCCACACCCTGCGCCACACCAATGATGTAGTCGTTCATATGAAGTTTTCCCGATTTTTCGGCATCACCTCCCGGCAAAATCTTTGCGACTTTGGTGTTGTCATTCTCCGTCATCAGCGAAGCCCCGATTCCCTCCAACGACAAACTCATGCTTTGCTTGAATAGGTCAGAAGTTCTCGGTGAAAAATAATTGGTGTGTGGATCATATGCTTCGGTGATACTATTCATGTAATAACTGAACACATCTTCTGAATTAACCTGGTTAAAAGATTTAATCAGTCGTTCATATCTTTTCTTCAACACGTCCTTGATTTCGTCTGGCTTTTTTCCGGCAAGTTTCAAACTTAAAGCCTGACTTTTGATCGTTCTCCTCCAAATATCATTCAGTTCCGCTTCCGTTTTTGCCCAAGGAGCTTTATCTCTTTCCAGTTCATAGTATTCGTCTAAGGAGTAATCAAAGTCTTGATTGATCAAAGTAGTCATCACGTAATCCATTCGTTGCTTATAGCGTGCCATGAATACGGAATAAATATCATAAGCAATCGACACATCTTCTTTTCGAGTATAATCGTCAATTTGGTTTTTATACTTATCGAATGATTCGATGTCAGACGCGAGGAACACCGTGCGATTATTATCCAACTCATTTTCGTAGTGTTTGAGAATCGCTTCACTGAGTGAATCGTTTAAAGAAATTTTCCGATAGTGATAGCTATCCAGAATAAATGAGATAACACGGGCTTCGCGACCATAAACAGCCTTTGGTTTCAGCACCACCGTATCGCGCACGCCTGCAAAAGAAATCAGAAATGAAATCACCGATAAGAACAACAACACGAATCTTTTCATCTTTTTTGAATTTTAATATTACTTAAACGAACGAATCACGTATGAGGTTATTGGGCAGAATTCAAGAGACCTTTTCGAAATCAAACTCTTTAAGAAATTTTTCCAGTTCTTCAATCGATTTGAATTCGAACGTTTTCTTTTCGCCCAAGGAGGATAGAAAATCAACCTTAACCAAATCAATATTTCGCGTGTTGCGCTTCACTTTAGGCTTCTGCAATTTGTAATCCGCTTCCTCTTTTTTTGTGACGATAAACTGCGTAGCTCTGATATTTTTGCAGTAAGAACATTGATAATGTTTTAAGAGTTCTTTTGGTGCGCCATCTTCATCCCGCTCAACAATTTCCTCCCGGGTCACACGCATCGTATAAAATCCACAATTGTGGCATTGCAAGGCAACTAAATGTCCATTGTATTTTTCAATATGAACGTCATTATTCTGCTCATCAATCCAAACATCATAATCGATGGAGAAAATATTTTCTTCTGCTTGCATTCCTTCATTGAGGTGAACATCCTCCTCATCTTCAGAAAGCAATTTCATTTTGTTACCCGTCTTCGGATTAACACGAGGTGTGTAACGAAGCTTTCTCAATTTCACGTTCAGAACGGTTGGATAATAAAAATCAAGAACCAGGGAAGCTACATAAGATACCAATGTAGCACCGGCAATTGACATGAACAGGCGCACGTAAAACCACACGCCCATCTCGGTAAATTTGTCCTGACCATACATGTTGATCATGCAAGCCAGCGCCAATCCTACAAAAATGAACACCCACTTGAACCATTTGATCTCACTTGCATTGATATAATCGTACTTGTTCTTCAATTCCTTTATTGCCGACACCCTCACTTTGTAAATCAAATAAACGAGGATCGCCAACACCACCATGCCGATCGTGGAATAAAACATTATTTCGTTCCAGGTCTCAAGAAATGGTAGTGGGTTAGGCTTAGGTTGCATAAGAATTATTTTCTTTTAAAGGTAAAAATAAAATCGAAATCAGTTTGGGCAAAAGGCCATTATTCAGCATGTTCACCCGATTTGGGGAAGGTTTTCCGGTTATTTGTCGGCACTTAATATTCTCTTTAAATCAACCGGAGAATAATTGATGGATTTGATCGTTTTATTGTCGGAAGTTCGGTAAACCAGCCACTTGCCCGACTCTTGCTTGTAATAACACTCGGTACCGTCCTTGGCTTTGTAATACTCAACTGTTTTAATGGCTTCTTCTTCCGTGACGCAAGCCTTGCTCATGTTGGAGCGTTGCACTTCTTCAAATAATTCCTTGAACTTCTCTCCAAGTCCAAACTCAAGTATGGCGCCAGACAAAACATATTGTATGTCGCACAAGGCATCGGCCACTTCAACGATATCCTTGTTTTTAATTCCAGTTTCCAATTCTTTCAATTCCTCGGCAATAAGTGCCACGCGTAGTTTGCACCTTTCCTCAGCTGGAATAGCTGGATCTGTCAAAATGGGGTGCTTAAATGTTTTGTGAAATTCGGCTACCAGTTGCAAAGATTCGGGGTGGTTCATTTTATTTATTTGTCTTTTGGCGAAAGCAAGGAAAAAAAAACGTGAGAGGAAAGCAAAATCTGAATTCAAATTTTCTGAAGAAGTAGTATTTCAGAATCTAATAAACTCAATATCCTTTGCTGCCGTCAAAGTTGATAGAGTATCCAAAATTTATCCCAAATCTAAATTCGCCCGCCAAATTACTTTTGCTCAGCGAATTAAAGACACTCTCATATTGGTGATCTACTGAAAGATATCGATAGCCAATGCCATAACCTACGAAGGCATCGATCGTAAAGCCATCATGGTCAATTTTTTTCATCAAGCGCACACCTCCCAAAATTCCATACTGCACTCGCTGCTCTTCTGCACTTGCTGTGAAAAAAGTACTCGTCATGGGTGGTGATGACGGAAGTTGAATATTTGCAAAATGCCCCAGATTGGCAAACCGGATTTCATGCGCAAAGTACCACAGCCCTGATTTCATCGGATTATAAAATTTCTGTTTCAAACTTATAGCGTAGCCTCGTTTGTACAGTCGATCTGTAGGCACGTTTGAATCAGACAAGAAAAATGGTTCGCGTATTCCATCAAAAGAAAATTCATGCCCCAACCTACCCTGGTTGTAGAACTCAATCCCAAAAGGCATTGATCCAATGAAAGCCATAGCCGGATTTCCTTGAATGATTACACTTTTATATTCAGGATAGCGAACAAGAAAATAATCGAATCCATGCCTCATCCTTCTCTTCACAACAGGAGCAGGCAGTTTGGATTTATTCACCAAAGCATTAATGTCATTTGCTAAATTTTTGTCTTCATAAAAAGGTTTGTAATAACCGGTAAGTTTACCGTCCTGTTCATAAAGCTCCCAGGTGCCCACACGCATGTCATCTTCAATCTCACCTTTTGTTTGCAACGAACCGTTTGGATAATATCCAAAATAAATCCCTTTGCCATTATCAAATTCACATTCACCTTCCAGTTTTCCATCCTGATAATAATATTCCCAACGACCCTGGTCTTTGTGATTTATAATCTGGCCTTTCACTTTCAATTTTCCTCCTTGATAATATTCTCGGTAATCACCTGATCCGTTTTTGTAAGTTACTTCGCTGCGGATCGTACCATCGCGATGAAAAGCACTCCAGTAACCGTTTTTCTGTCCTGAAACAAATTCACCTTTTGAACTCACTCTCCCATCTTCAAAATAATAGGTCCAGATACCAACTGCCACATCATTCTCATATTTTCCTGATGAGGAGGTTTTTCCTGATGGATAATAAAAATTCCAATTGCCATTTTTTTTTCCGTTGGTATAATCACCTTCACTTTCAAGAGTGCCATCTTCAGCAAACGTGCGCCAATGGCCAACATTTTTTATTCCCGACCTGGGTCCTTCTGCCATCACTTTTCCAGAATGATAAAACTCTGTGTATCGACCGTAGTCATCCTTGTAATCAATTTCACCACGTTTAACTCCATCTTCAAAAAAGGTGGTCCAAAGTCCTGCCCTTTTGTTCTGAACATACTCGCCAGTCTCGCGCAGTTCACCACTCTCATAAAAAATTTTCCACTTGCCTTGTTTCATCTTTCCATCAATGGAGCCTTCCATGCTCTTATTTCCATTTTCATAGAAATATTCCCACAATCCATAATTGGAATTTTGACGAAGGATGCCGCGCATCTTCAGGTTACCCGTCTCAAAATAAAACTCCCAAACTCCGGTAGTCTCGTTGTTGATAAACTGACCTTTGGATTCAATGTTGCCATTGAGAAAATAAGAAATGTATCGCCCTTGAAGTATGTTGTTGATGGTGTCTTTTACCTGATAGATTTCCTTTAGGTTTTTTTTTGCAGCATCGTGGTAAGTAGTGCGGGTAAAGCCTTGGGAGTAAACAAAAACAGGGCAAAGAATTATTAAAGTAACCTGTACAATTTTTGCAACCCGCCCGAACATGTATCAAAGTTAACTAATCAGTGGAAGAAAATCACCTCACATGTTAAAACTGGCTACCACAGCTGCTTTGCCCCAATCTGATTTTTCTGTTTCGCTCCAAAGTGTCGGAAAGAACATGATACGTTGAAAGCGGGGTGGTAAATATTTTTGCCAATTGGTACCTCCGGTAGCCTTAATATCTTCAGGTGCTTTGTGCAAATAACGAGCAGCCGTTTTGAGATGTGCCAGTCGCCAATGAACATTGGCCAATTGATCCAATTCACGAAGACGCTTTTCTATTTCGACATCACCTGCGAATTGATTCAAATAAATCATATTCAAATTTGCAGGTGCGAATTTTTTTCCGGCCTCATTGAATTCATCCAAATACTTGTCTTCAAATTGCTGTAGTGTTAAAGTTTTTTTACCCGTGGCCAATTCGGTTGCCCCGCTTCGCCAGTAAAGCTTTAATATTTTTTCCTCTATGTTGCTTGATTCCGTCAATGAATTCCGATCTGAAGCCGCCACTAAATTCAGGAGATCGGTACAGCCAATCTCAATAAGTCGATATTGCGCTGATTGAAATCCCGAAGAAGGAAGCAGCGACATCCGGAATTTTAAAAATTGGTTTTTATCCAATCCATCCACCATAATTTCAAACGAACCGACCAATTGCTTGAAGTAGCGAACGATACGATCTAATCGCTCAACGAAAAAAATCTGATCCTTTCCTTTGTCAGTCGAAATTTGTTCAATCTCCCACAAGATCAAATTGAAATAAAGTTCTGTAATCTGATGATAAACAATAAAAACTTTTTCATCCGGAAAATGAGTCTTCGGATTCTGCAAACTTAAAAGCGTATCCAGATGAATGTAATCCCAATAGGTGAGATAATCGGCATACAATAAACCATCGAGATAAGAAGACAAATCCTGCCCCATGGCAGCATATTTTTGTTGAAGTTTTCGAAGTTGTTCTTCCAGTTGCGGGTCAAGAGAATCTTTCATTGATGAGAATTCAATTTTCTTAAATTAGTCGTGTAAATTTGTGGCTTTCAAAAGAATAAACAAAACAACATGAACGCAATCACCGAAGCACCCGCAAAAAAATCATTGAAGCAGGATAACTACGAGCAACCTGATTTCTATGCGATCGATGATTTGCTCACCGAAGAACACAAATTGATCCGCAGTTCTATTCGCGATTTTGTAAAAAAAGAAATCTCTCCAAATATAGAAGACTGGGCACAGCGTGCGCATTTCCCTTATGAGATGGTTAAAAAGTTTGGTGAAATTGGCGCATTCGGTCCAACGATTCCTCAACAATATGGTGGCGGTGGCCTCGATTATATTTCATATGGAATTCTGATGCAGGAAATTGAACGTGGAGACTCAGGTATGCGCTCCACTGCTTCGGTGCAAGGGTCATTGGTGATGTATCCGATCTATAAATTCGGAAGTGAAGAGCAACGTAAAAAATACTTACCAAAACTTGCCAGTGGTGAATGGCTCGGATGTTTTGGATTGACTGAGCCTGATCATGGCTCAAATCCTTCGGGCATGGTCACCAATTTCAAGGACATTGGTGATCACTATCTTTTGAACGGAGCAAAGATGTGGATTTCGAATTCTCCGCGTGCAGATGTGGCGGTGGTGTGGGCAAAGAATGAAGCCGGAAGAATTCACGGATTAATTGTGGAGCGTGGAATGCCAGGATTTACAACGCCTGAGACACATGGCAAATGGAGCCTGCGTGCAAGCGCCACAGGGGAATTGGTTTTTCATGATGTGAAAGTTCCGAAAGAAAATCTACTGCCTGGTAAAAATGGTTTGGGTGCTCCCATGATGTGCCTTGACTCAGCACGCTACGGAATTGCCTGGGGTGCGATAGGCGCAGCGATGGACTGTTATGATTCTGCAAGAAGGTATGCAGCAGAAAGAATTCAATTTGGAAAACCCATTGCATCCTTCCAATTGGTACAAAAGAAGTTAGCGGAGATGCTTACCGAAATAACCAAAGCACAATTGCTCAACTGGCGATTGGGTATGCTGATGAACGAAGGAAAGGCAACAACGCAACAAATCTCCTTAGCCAAAAGAAACAACGTTCAAGTCGCATTAGAGATAGCTCGTGAGGCGAGGCAAATTCATGGAGGCATGGGCATTACAGGAGAGTATCCGATCATGCGCCATATGATGAACCTGGAAAGTGTGGTTACGTATGAAGGAACGCATGACATTCATTTGTTGATCTTGGGCAATCAGATTACCGGAATCGCAGCGTTTTCTTAAGAACCAACAGAAGTAGTAAAGCATGCGCACCTCTATGATGCGCGTGTTTATTTATCAACGATCAACGAGGCGATAGACAAACTTCAGTCCGCTCCATACTTCATCCACCGCACAGACCTTCACATCCACCAATCCATTTTTCAATCCGAATTCGCGGATAATATTCTCATCCAGATCGGAAGCAACACCAGATGATTTCTTTGGCCACGAAACCCAAAGCATTCCATCTTTCTTAATAAGCTTCTTCTTCTTTAAAAACTCCTTCTCAAAAATTTTCCTTTCAGAAATAAACAAGTGAACAAAGTCGAGGTCACCCGTGGGTCTATCCACAGCATCTACTTTCTCTGGCAGGGGTGATATATCTTTCCAATAACTCTTTGGTTCATTGGAAACATGAATATGAAAACCTGGTTTAATGCCAAGCTTCTTTGCTAGTGGTGTTGAGGAATATCCAGCCATAAAAAATCCCGACCTTATGAGTCGGGATTCAAGTTAATTAAGAATTAGATTAGTTGCCCCCATTCTTTTGAGCTGCCATCTTATCCATTTCTTTATTGAAAGTGTCTTTGAATTTTTCGTAATCGTAATCTACTTTTAATTTTTCGTCAGCAGTGATTCGGCTATTATACTGCTTCACCAAGTCATCAGCGGAAAGCTCAATAGCAATGTAAGTCTTGTAGTTGCCATCTTTGGTTTGTACGAGTTTCTCACAAATGGTGCGGATTCCTTGCAGTGTCTGATCTACTACTTCACGGTTCAGGCTCTCAAACTTTTGCTCCAATTGCTCACGCTTATCTACCGAAGTGGAATTTGTGTAGTTATCAGTTACTGTTTTCACGGTTGTTTGAATGGCTTGAGCTAATTCATTGCGTGCGTTCGTCAACGCCTTTTTCTTAGAAGTAACCTGGTCCATGCTCTCACCAATGGAGTTCGCGCGGAAGACCTTGTTGTTGGTAAAGTAATCAGGACCTGAGCAAGGAACCACTACTTCCGTTTCTCCAGCAGGAGTTTTATCTTTCTTGCCGCTTTTGCAGCCTCCGATTAAAACAGCAGCAAATGCTACTGCAACCATCGAAAAATTTACAAATCGTTTCATATTCAGTTGGTATTTTAGTTATGCAATTTAGTATAAAGCAATTATAAGGCCATTCTCCGACTCAATTAATTTATCATTACTTATTGAAGGATTGCATTCAGCATTTCGGGTAAAGTCTGTGCATCCATCGTGTCCAATAACTTTCTATAAGCTTCCTGGCTGCTGCGTTCATAGTCAAGGCTGAAGCCCTTCACTCTATCCAACGTAGTGGCATAGATTTCCTTGTTGTCTTTAACAGAAGAAACACGAATTATTGAAGTTGCATACGTAATATAAATACTTCCGGTTACTACACCTTTCTCTGAATTTGAATTCACATCAAGTGAAAGCTCCGCTGCCGATTTATTATCAGTGAATTCAAACCCATTGTTTGCCAGATAATTCTTGATCTTAGTTGCAACTTGTTGGTTTGATTTATCAACACCAAGATTTTTCTCAACAGCGCTGATAAAAACCAAAGGGCGAGAAACCTTCATCACCACTACACCTTTCGGGACGACAATTTTTTGTGCGACCAAAGAATAAATATCTGAAGGATTATCGCCCGCAAATTTTAATAGGTTCACTTTCACGGCAAGTGTTTGTTCTAAATCGCGCGAGCTTATTTTTGTCAGTAATATTTTTGCAATCCCAGAGTCATCTGTCTTATAATCGGGGAACACATCTCCGGAACCCTTCTCAAACGAGGCCAACAAAGGCAACCCTTGAATGGCCTTGCGTGAATTCTTGTTTATAACTTTCGAAAAAACGGTCTGATCGCTCTTTCCTACAATCCGATTGATTTGGATTTGGCTTGGCGTTACAGTCAACTCCATTTTATCCAAAAGCAACTGCATGCTTGCAATGATCTCATTGGTCAGCAAAATATCCTGACCTTCAAATTGGATTTGTAATGGCTCCGCCAAATATTTTTCGACAGCACGAAAGCCTTGATAATAAAAACCCAAAGCTGTCACAGGGTCATCACTTTTTTCAGCCTGCCGAGCCTTTGTGAAAAAATCTAAACCAAGCGTAACAGCATTTCTCTTCTGTTGATCCTTGATTTCTTTATAACGTTGTTTTGAAAGTCGGTAGTAAACCCAATAATTACGATCGTCTTGCCAAACATCCACCTGTTCAAACTCTTCGATCTCATCGGCAGCCGTGGTTTGAATCATCTGCTGGTATTTCTCCTGGAACGCCTTTCCGTTGTCTAGCTGATTCAAAACAGAGGTTGAAGAAATGTTGACTTTAATTTCTGAAACCAGATCTTCCAGCGCGCTTTTCTTAGCTTCCTGGATGTAATTGTTCTGGCCGTCTTTCAGCGCATGGCCAATACCAACATAATAAAAATTCTCGTCAGGCTTGGCACTCAGCCATGCAGGCTGAGGATTCTCATCCTTCTTTCCCTTTTTCTTTTTAGATGTTTTAGTCTGAGATGCGGAGGCACAACCGATGCAAACCGCCAGTACAAAAATCAGGAGTCGTTTCACAAGAATATTTCAAATTGCAAATCAAAGATAGCGATAACTATGCCAAGTCAAATAGGAACAAAATGAAAAAGGCCACCTTGCGGTAGCCTTTCATTTAACGGAATTCTAATTTATTTCAATTTGTTAACAATCGCTTCAAAAGCAGCCGGGTGATTCATTGCTAAATCAGCAAGTGCTTTGCGATTCAACTCGATACCAGCGGTTTTAACTTTGCCCATGAATTCAGAATATGACATTCCAAATTGACGAGCACCTGCATTGATGCGGGCGATCCACAATGAACGATAGTCTCTTTTCTTGGCTTTGCGATCGCGGTATGCATATCCGAGACCTTTTTCAACTTTGTTCTTGGCTACTGTCCAAACGTTTTTACCTCTTCCGAAGTAACCTTTGGCCAGTTCGAGTGTTCTTTTGCGCCTTTTACGTGACGCTACGTTGTTTACTGAACGTGGCATACTTTTACATTTTTGACCTGAGGCGGTTTTCTATTTCAAAACGCTTAGAGCCTGTGGCCGGGTTAAACATAGAACCTGCCCGGATTTTCCGGACTTCTTACAGTGAATAAGGAAACATCAATTTGATGTTCTTTTCATCTGATTTTTTTACAGTCACCTGCTTACTAAGTCTTCTCTTTTGTTTGGTTTCTTTTTTAGTAAGAATGTGATTCTTGAAAGCTCTCTTGCGCTTGATCTTACCTGTGCCGGTAATCTTGAAACGCTTCTTAGCTCCTGACTTGGTTTTTAAACTTGGCATATAATCTAATTTGAACTACTTCTTTCCCTTTGGTGCTAGCATCAGGTACATCCTCTTTCCTTCTAACGCTGGCATCGATTCTACCTTTCCCAACTCTTCCAATTGCTGCGCGAACTTCAACAACAATATTTCGCCACGCTCTTTATATACAATTGATCTTCCTGCAAAATGAACGTAGGCCTTTACCTTTGCTCCTTCTTTAAGGAAGTTCTCGGCATGCTTAACCTTGAAGTTGAAATCGTGATCGTCCGTATTAGGGCCAAAACGGATTTCTTTCAAAACTGACTTCTGGGCATTGGCCTTGATTTCTTTCTGCTTCTTCTTCTGTTCGTACTTAAACTTAGAGTAGTCAATGATTTTGCAAACGGGTGGTTCGGCTTTTGGCGAAATCTCCACAAGATCCAGTCCTTGTGCCTGAGCCATTTTGATGGCCTCTGCAATCGGATATACATCCACCTTAATGTCTTCACCTACAACCCGCACCCTGGGTGCAGTTATCCGCTCATTAATGCGGTAAGGTTCTTCTACTACTCTCGGCCGAAATCCGCCCCTGTTATTGCTATTGGCGGGCCTTGGCCGGTTAAAGTTGTTACTTGGTCTTAATGCCACTCTTTGGGTTTAAATTCGTACTTTTTAAAAACAGGCTGCAAATATCGCCATATTTTCCGTTTTTCAAAATTTCTAGGCAAACCGAATTTATCATCCCTTAAGCCATTTGGTTAACAGTTTTATCCCGAAAGTAGCAAGTCAGCAATTATAACTTTCACAATGAGGACTTAAGACGTTTACACTAAACCAAAAAAGCAAGTCTGGCATAAAATCCTGCTGTTTGATAAAAGAAATTCTTTAGTTTAGCACCTCATCTTATATCATAACAACTATGGTTTTTGACTTAGACATGATCAAAAAGCTGTATAGTGCCATGCCTGGCCGTATAGCTAAAGCTAGAAAGGCAGTAAACAAACCCCTCACATTATCGGAGAAGATTCTTTATTCACATCTTCATTCGGATCAGAAACTTGAAAATTTTGGAAGAGGCAAGTCGTATGTTGACTTTGCCCCCGACCGTGTAGCCATGCAGGATGCAACAGCCCAGATGGCGTTGCTCCAGTTTATGTCGGCAGGAAGGCCGAAAGTAGCTGTACCATCAACCGTACATTGCGATCACCTCATTGTAGCCAAAACTGGCGCGGGCGATGACTTGAAAATTGCCAATGCTGAAAGTAAAGAAGTGTATGACTTCTTAGCTTCCGTTTCTAATAAATATGGAATTGGCTTCTGGAAACCAGGGGCCGGAATTATTCACCAGGTAGTATTGGAGAACTATGCCTTTCCTGGCGGAATGATGATAGGTACTGACTCCCACACGGTTAATGCCGGTGGCCTTGGCATGGTAGCGATTGGTGTAGGTGGCGCAGATGCAGTGGATGTGATGAGCGGAATGGCGTGGGAGTTGAAATTCCCTAAACTGATTGGTGTAAAACTTACCGGTAAGTTGAGCGGCTGGGTTTCTGCAAAAGATGTAATACTGAAAGTGGCCGGTATCCTTACGGTGAAAGGTGGAACTGGTGCCATTGTTGAATACTTTGGAGAAGGCGCAACATCTATGAGCTGTACAGGTAAAGGAACGATTTGTAACATGGGCGCTGAGATTGGAGCAACCACTTCTACTTTCGGTTACGACAGTTCAATGGAACGTTACTTGATTGCAACTGGTCGCGCTGAGGTTGCCAAGCTTGCCAACAAAGTAAAAGAACATTTGACTGGTGATCCAGAAGTTTATAAAAACCCAGAAAAGTATTTTGATCAAGTAATCGAAATCAATCTTTCAGAACTGGAGCCATACATCAACGGACCATTTACTCCAGACCTTGCTACTCCTATTTCAAAAGTAAGGGAAGAAGCGGCAAAGAACGGCTGGCCTTTAAAAGTGGAAGTAGGATTGATTGGCTCTTGCACCAACTCTTCGTATGAAGACATCTCACGTGCAGCAAGTTTGGCAAAACAAGTTTCTGAAAAGGGCTTGAAGACTAAAGCTGAGTTCACCATCACTCCCGGTTCAGAGCAAGTTCGTTATACTATTGAGCGTGACGGATTCATCGAAACATTTGATAAGATCGGAGCGAAAGTGTTTGCCAATGCCTGCGGACCATGTATCGGTATGTGGAACCGTGTGGGAGCTGATAAAAAAGAAAAGAACACAATCGTTCACTCCTTCAATAGAAACTTCCAATCTCGAAATGATGGCAATCCGAATACTTATGCATTTGTTGCTTCTCCTGAATTAGTGACAGCGCTTGCCATTGCCGGTGATCTTGGTTTCAATCCAATGACCGATACGCTGACAAACGAGCAAGGTCAACAGGTGAAACTCGATCCGCCAACCGGGGATGAACTTCCTACAAAAGGATTTGATGTAAAAGATCCTGGCTATCAAGGTCCTGCAAAAGACGGAAGCAAAGTAGAAGTGAAAGTAGATCCTAACTCAGATCGCCTGCAGTTGCTTGAACCATTTGCACCCTGGGAAGGAAAAGATATTCACCGTCTCCGTTTACTCATCAAAGCAAAAGGCAAGTGTACTACTGACCATATCTCGATGGCTGGTAAATGGTTAAAGTACCGTGGTCACCTTGACAACATTTCCAACAACTTGTTGATTGGTGCGACCAACTACTTTAATAATGGCATCAACGCAGTACGCAATGGCCTGACTGGTCATTATGACGAAGTGCCAAAAGTGCAACGCGCTTACAAGGCTGCTGGCATTGGTTCCATTGTGGTGGGCGATGAAAACTATGGAGAAGGTTCATCCCGCGAGCACGCAGCTATGGAGCCGCGCCACTTAGGTGTGAGAGCTATTCTCGTAAAGTCATTCGCGCGTATTCACGAAACTAATTTGAAGAAGCAGGGAATGCTTGCATTGACTTTTGCCGACAAAGCTGACTACGATAAAATTCGTGAAGACGATATTTTTGATATCAAAGGTTTAATGAGCTTCTCACCTGAGAAACCACTTACCATTGTTATCCATCACAGCGATGGCAAGATCGAAGAGATTAAAGCAAACCACACTTACAATGCAAATCAAATTGAGTGGTTCAAAGCGGGTAGCGCATTAAATGCAATGGGCAAAGCAAAAGCAAAACCTGCTCCTGCACCTAAGACCAAAGCGTCTGTGCCAAAAGCAAAGGCTAAACCTGCTGCTAAAAAGAAAGCCGCTCCAAAGAAGGCTGTAAAGAAAGTTGCTAAAAAAGCCGCAAAGAAAGTGGTGAAGAAAGTAGCCAAGAAAGCGGTTAAGAAGATCGTCAAAAAAGTAACGAAGAAGGCTGCAAAGAAAAAGAGCAGACGATAGTCACTTTCATAACCAGTAAAAAGGCTTCCATTTCCGGAAGCCTTTTTTTATTGTTTCTGCCCGTTGTATTTCGATACTGACCCACTTAAATTTGAATGCATGAAAGTTGAAGAACCCGATCTGGCAGGCACCTACGGCTACGCTGACTACCTCACCTGGACAATGCCTGAAATGGTGGAGTTGATCCGAGGTAAGATTTTTAAGATGTCGCCAGCGCCAAGTAGCAGACACCAACAGGTATCCTTAAACTTAACCCTGGCCATTGGAAATTTTCTAAAGAGAAAGAAGTGCAAGCTTTACACAGCTCCCTTTGACGTGCGCCTTCCGCTTTCCACCAATCAAAAAACAGACAAAGAAATCACGACTGTTGTTCAACCTGATTTGTGTGTGATCTGTGATTCCGCTAAAATTGACACACGAGGCTGCCTAGGTGCCCCAGACTGGATAATAGAAATTCTTTCGATGTACACATCTGCAAAAGACCTGCGCGAGAAGTTTGATGTCTATGAAGAAGCTGGTGTAAAGGAATATTGGGTCGTTTATCCTCAAGAGCAGACTATTATCATTTATGTTCTTAACAGCGAAGGCAAATACGAAAGTACATTAAAACCATACGTGCGCACCGATCGCGTGAAACCCGTCACACTACCTGAGCTTACTGTCAACCTGGAAGAAATCTTTCCCCTGGAGGAGTATTGATAATGATAGTGGACTCCCACCAACACTTCTGGAAATTTGATCCCCTTCGCGATGCCTGGATCAATGATCAGATGAAAGTCATTCAACGCGATTTCTTTCCAAAGGACCTTGCTCCTATTCTTTCGAATGAAGGAATTGATGGAACTGTTGCTGTACAGGCTGATCAATCAGAAAATGAAACCAACTTTCTTCTTTCACTTGCACATGAAAATGATTTTATCAAAGGTATTGTCGGCTGGATAGACTTAAGAGCAGAAAATATATCAGAAGGTTTACAATATTATTCCCGATTCAAAAAGATCAAAGGATTTCGGCACATTGTTCAGGCGGAGCCGGATGGGTTCTTAGATCAATCATCTTTTAGGAAAGGAATAAAATTATTGAGGGATTTTAACTTTACTTATGATGTTCTAATCTACTCGCGACAATTACCTGAAGCAAGTCGGTTCGTAAAAGAATTTCCAGATCAAAACTTTGTAATTGATCACATTGCCAAGCCGGTGATTTCAAAACACGAATGGGAACCCTGGGCAAAAGGGATGACGGAGATAGCGCAATGTGAAAATGTTTATTGCAAAATTTCGGGAATGGTGACAGAAGCGAATTGGTCAATGTGGACTCAAGAAACATTCAAACCCTATCTTGATGTTATCTTTGAAAAATTCGGAACAAAGCGGATTATGTATGGCTCCGATTGGCCTGTGTGTCTGGTGGCCGCCAACTACGATCAGCAATTGTCTATTGTTCAAAACTTCATCGCACACCTTTCTCAATCAGAGCGAATGGCTGTAATGGGCGGAACCGCAAAGCTATTCTATAACCTTTAATGCTATCGTCATGCTATATTCAAGCAATTGCCATTCTACTGGCTTGCTACTGCCATGCTATGTCCACGCTACCTTCACGCTATTCCTCCCAATGTTCTGGCTACTCCTCCCAATGAACAGGCTACTTCGAGGCTTCGTAGTCCATGTATTACGGCAATTATTTTTCTAAAAATATGGATTTGAAGCATCACTATCTGATGGCACTCGCCAGTCGTACTGAAGGCAGAAGGAAGGCGATAGCTACCGCATCCGAATAAAGACACAAACCTCATTTACCTAATATTTAAATACAAGCCGGAAAATTATCTGGAGTTAATAAAAATGCAATAAGAATTTACAATCTTTAGGCATGAACCTTCACTTGGATAATAAAGTCTTCATCGTAACGGGCGGAGCAAAAGGAATCGGTCGGGCAATAACCGCATTGTTAATTGAAGAAGGCAGCTCGGTTGCCATCATCGACAAAGACGAGAATGCTGGCAATGACCTCATTGAAAAATTTGGAAAGAAAATCCTATTCATCGCTGGTGATTTGTCATCTCAAAAAGTTTGTAAAGACTCAATCAGTAAAATCTCAAAACAGTTCGGTAAGATTGATGGCCTCGTCAACAATGCAGGAAGAAATGACGGCATTGGTTTGGAACACGGATCGCCTGATAAATTTGAAAAGTCGTTGAAAGATAATCTTTCTCACTTCTATGCGCTCGCTCATTTTAGTTTACCGCATTTGAAAAAATCAAAAGGAAGCATTGTCAACATCGGCTCAAAGACTTCCTTAACGGGACAGGGAAATACTTCAGGATATGTGGCTGCGAAAGGCGCAGTGCTTTCGCTCACGCGCGAGTGGGCGGTGGAACTCCTTCCCTACTCTATTCGTGTGAATACAGTGATCCCTGCCGAGGTGTGGACTCCTCTTTATGAAAGTTGGATCAGTTCTTTCCCCAATCCAAAAGCAAAGAAGAAAGAGATCGAAAAAAAAATTCCATTCGAAAAGCGTTTTACAACTCCCGAGGAAATCGCCAACATGGTAGTGTTCCTGCTTTCAGATCGAAGCAGTCACATCACCGGGCAGTGGATTCACGTGGATGGCGGATATACTCATCTTGACAGAGCATTAACATAGTCTGAATCTTAATCAGAAATCTAAATCTAAAATCAACAATCTAAAATTCCAATGCCAATTCTTAGTTCTGACAATTCAACACTTCAGCAACCTGCAAAAGGAAACTATTGGTTGCCCCTCGCACTCGTCACAAGCTTGTTTTTCTTGTGGGGGCTTGCCAACAGTCTGAACGGAACCTTGATCAAACATTTTCAAACTGCGCTGCAACTCACAAGAGCACAAGCCGGAATTGTTGACTCCGCATTTTACATTGGCTATTTTGTAATGGCGATACCCGCTGGCTTTGTCTTGAA
>CAZECP010000090.1:0-19795 GCA_964510765.1 uncultured Ohtaekwangia sp.
TCTGACTCGATGGTTGATTTGAAACAAGTAGTGAATACCAATAAATGTCTCATTCACATTGAGAAAGTCGGTGATCAACTCGCCATTC
Organism: uncultured Ohtaekwangia sp.; assembly: GCA_964510765.1. Taxonomy (GTDB): domain Bacteria; phylum Bacteroidota; class Bacteroidia; order Cytophagales; family Cyclobacteriaceae; genus ELB16-189. Next base: position 89 of record CAZECP010000090.1, read on the forward strand.
ATTCTGTGCTTGACAATCTGCTGAAAGGCGCCAGCGGGCAAGCCGTGCAGAATTTGAATTTGATGTTTGGCCTCAATGAAAGTGTAGGTTTGAAACTGAAAGCTGGCGTGTTTTAATAAATCATTATTTTAAAAATCAGAAATGAAATTGTTTGATGTATATCCCCTCTTTCCTATTGAACCAGTAAAAGCTCAGGGCTCATGGCTGTGGGATAAGAATGGAGAAAAATATTTGGATCTGTATGGAGGTCACGCTGTCATTTCAATTGGACATAGTCATCCACATTATGTTGAAGCATTGAAAAGTCAACTGGATAAAATTGGTTTCTATTCTAACAGTGTTCAGAATTCTCTGCAAGAAAAACTAGCAGAGAAACTTGGACAACTTTCCGGTTATCCAAATCACCAACTGTTTCTCTGTAACTCTGGTGCGGAGGCAAATGAAAATGCTTTGAAGCTCGCTTCGTTTGTGAACGGGAGAAAAAAAGTGATTGCATTCAAAAAAGCATTTCACGGCAGAACTTCAGGCGCTGTCGCTGCAACTGACAATCCAAAGATCGTTGCTCCCTTCAATGCCAATCATGAAATCATTTTTCTTCCACTAAATGACAAAAAGACTTTTACAGAAGCTATCAACAACGAGATAGCGGCCGTAATCATCGAAGGTATTCAAGGTGTTGGCGGCATTCAAGTACCGGATGATTCTTTCTTGCAATTCATTTCCAAAAAATGTAAAGAGAATGGAACGCTGCTCATCCTTGACGAAATTCAATCAGGATATGGTCGCTCAGGGAAATTCTTCGCTCATCAATACGCCAACATCGAACCTGATTTAATTACTATAGCTAAAGGCATGGGCAACGGCTTTCCTGTTGGAGGATTGTTGATTCATCCTGACATCAAGCCTTGGAGTGGAATGCTCGGAACAACTTTCGGTGGAAATTATTTGGCGTGCGTTGCATCACTGGCCGTTCTTGAAGTAATTGAAAAAGAAAACCTGATGCAGAATGCATTGGAGTTGGGTAATTATTGGATGAATGAACTAAAAAGTTTTCCATCCATTCTTGAAGTGCGCGGTCGCGGGTTGATGATTGGCTTTGACTTACCTGAGGAACTTTCGAGTTTGCGCAAAGACCTTCTGTTAAAACATCATATCTTCACGGGTGAAGCAAAACCGAATACCGTTCGCTTGCTACCTTCACTTGCATTAAGAAAAGAAGAAGCCGAAATATTTATCGAAGCATTATCTCACGAATTAAAAACAGTTGCCTGATGAAGCAATTCCTTTCTGTGCACGACACGGTCAATATCAACTCGCTGATTGAAAAAGCACTCTCTTACAAAAGTAATGCATTGAAAGATCAAACTCTTGGCAAGGGAAAACGAATGGGTTTGCTTTTTTTGAACCCAAGCATGCGCACTCGCTTGAGCACACAGATTGCCGCGCAGAATTTAGGAATGGAAGGAATTGTATTTAATGTGGGCCAGGATGGCTGGGCGCTGGAGTTTGAAGACGAAGCAATCATGAGCGGCAACACAGTAGAACACGTGAAAGACGCAGCTCCGATCCTTGGAAAATATTTTGATGTGCTTGGGGTAAGAACATTTCCTTCGCTTAAAAATAAACAAGACGATTATAGTGAATTGTATATACACCAATTCATAAAATATTCAGGTATTCCTGTGGTGAGTTTGGAAAGTGCAACATTGCATCCGTTACAAAGTCTTACCGACCTAATTACGATCACTGAAAATTTCAAAGAACAACGCAAACCAAAAATTGTGCTCACGTGGGCACCTCATGTGAAAGCATTGCCTCAGTGTGTGGCAAATAGTTTTTCACAATGGGTGAATGCGTGGGGCAAAGCCGACTTCGTGATCACACATCCGGAAGATTACGAGTTAGATGAAAAATTCACCAAGGGCGCCATGATCATTCAAAACCAAGAAGAAGCTTTGCGCGATGCGGATTTCGTCTATGTGAAAAACTGGAGTACTTATAACGACTATGGAAAAATTTACTGCAACGACCCGCAGTGGATGCTGACAGAGAAAAAATTGAAAGTCACCAATAAAGCAAAAGTGATGCACTGCCTTCCCGTAAGGAGAAATGTGGAACTTAGCGATGAAGTGCTCGACAGCGCAAACTCGCTCGTCACCCACCAGGCTGCCAATCGTGTATGGGCAGCTCAAACGGTCTTAAGTGAAATTCTATTCAGCATCAAGTAACCAGTATCAAGCATCAAGCATCGAGTATCATGAACAAGTTATATATCATCAAGATTGGAGGAAATGTTTTAGATGACGAAAAAGCTTTACCAAAGTTTTTGAAAGACTTTGCCTCCATTCAAGCGCCAAAGATTTTGATTCATGGTGGCGGGAAGATTGCGACCAACATTGGTAACAAACTTGGTATCGAATCCAGGTATGTAGATGGAAGACGCATCACGGATGAACCTACACGCGATTTGGTGACGATGGTGTATGGAGGTTTGCTCAACAAACAAATCACTGCGCAACTTCAGGCTCTTCATTGCAACGCAATTGGCGTAACGGGTGCTGATGGAAATTTATTAAAAGCAGTGAAACGACCCGCTGGAAAAATTGACTACGGTTTTGTGGGCGACATTACTCCGGAGGATGTAAACTCAACATTCCTATATTTTCTCTTGAAGCAAAATTCAGTTCCCATCTTCGCACCACTCACACACTGCAACGGAGAAATTTTAAATACGAATGCAGATACAATCGCATCCGTACTTGCTATATCGATGAGTAAGCATTTTGACATTCGTCTGATTTTCTGTTTTGAAAAAGAAGGTGTGATGAAAGATGTGAATGATTCAAACTCTGTAATCCGAAATCTGAATAAAGAATTGTACGACAAACTATTGAAGGAAGGTTCTTTCCGCGATGGCATTTTGCCGAAACTTGAAAACTCGTTCAATGCAATTCGTTCAGGTGTGAAAGAGGTTTTAATCGGAGAGCATTCTCATTTATTGGCGAACACAAGTTATGATACACGCGGCACTTTGATCACCTTGCAATGAAAGAGCATCTTGCAAATATTGCCATCGATTTGTTGCAGCAGTTGATTACCATCCCTTCCTTCAGCAAGGAAGAAGACAAGACTGCGTCTTTGCTTGAGAATTTTTTCAAGTACCACACGATGGAAGTCTTCAGAAAGGGAAATAATGTGTGGTCGAAGAGCAGGCATTTTGATCCATCCAAGCAAACTATACTTCTGAATTCGCATCATGATACTGTAAAACCAAATCCAGGTTATACACGCGATCCGTTTTCTCCAGAAATCATAGACGGCAAATTATTTGGCTTGGGAAGTAACGATGCAGGTGGACCACTCGTTTCGCTACTCCTCACCTATTTCTATTTTTATGGCGAGAGGGATTTGAAATACAATCTCGTGTTTGTCGCTTCCGCGGAAGAAGAAATATCAGGAACGGGTGGCATCGAATTAGTCTGGAGTGATCTTCCGAAAATTGATTGTGCGATTGTTGGCGAGCCAACCAAAATGGAAATGGCCATCGCAGAAAAAGGATTGATGGTGTTGGATTGTGTCACAAAAGGAAAAGCCGGACACGCTGCACGTGAAGAAGGTGTGAATGCGATTTACGAAGCGCTGCCCGATATAGATTGGTTTAGAAATTATCAATTCCCTAAAGTCTCCGAGACCTTGGGAAAAGTAAAAATGTCCGTGACGGTGATCAACGCAGGGCAAGCACACAATCAAGTACCTCCCGAGTGTAAATTCACTGTGGACTGCCGCATAACAGATGCCTATACTTTGGAAGAAGTTCTTGCCGAAGTGAAGCGAAATGTAAAATGTGAAGTCACCCCGCGCTCGATGCGCCTTCGTCCTTCAGGCATTGATGCGAATCATCCAATCGTTTTATCAGGCAAAAAACTTGGGATGAATATGTATGGATCACCTACGACTTCCGATCAGGCATTGATTCCTGCGCCTTCAATAAAAATCGGTCCCGGTGATTCTGCACGCTCGCACAGCGCAGATGAATTCATTTATGTTTCTGAAATAGAAGACGGAATTAACAAGTATATTTCGCTTTTGAAAAATCTACTTCAATGAACCCTGGCGTAAAAATTCATAAGACCGAAATACTTTCAAACAATTGGTACACACTGAAGAAAGTAACTTTCGATTTTCTCACGCGAAAAGGAAATTGGATTCAGCAAAGCAGGGAAGCGTATGATCGGGGGAATGGCGCTACGATCATGCTTTATAACAGAGAAAAAAAAACCATCATTCTCACTCGTCAATTTCGCATGCCTACGTTCATTAATGGAAATGAAACGGGTTTATTAATCGAAGCTTGTGCAGGTTTGCTAGACTTAGATAATCCGGAAGATTGTATTCGCAGGGAGACCGAAGAAGAAACGGGTTTCAAATTGAAAGACGTAAAGAAGGTATATGAAGCCTACATGTCACCAGGCTCGGTGACAGAAATCTTGTATTTCTTCATCGCTGAATATTCCCATGACATGAAAGTATCTGAAGGCGGTGGTGTGGATGAAGACGAGAACATTGAAGTGATGGAAGTAACTTTTGAATCAGCCTTGAACATGATAAGAACTGGCGAGATCAAGGACGCAAAAACCATCATGTTGCTTCAATATCTAAAAATTGAAAATATCCTTTAACTTGAATTTTTTATGAAACTCTGGCAAAAGGATAAAGACTCGCTCGCTGAAGTAAGCAAGTTCACTACAGGAAAGGATCAGGAGATGGATCTTTACCTCGCACGGTTTGATGTGCTTGGCTCACTCGCCCACATTCAAATGCTGGAGTCTATTGGATTGCTGACAAAGGATGAATTGACAATCCTTTCAAAAGAGTTAAGAGTAATTTATTCAGAAATCGAAAAAGGAGAATTCTTGATTGAAGAAGGCGTGGAAGATATTCATTCGCAAATTGAATTGCTGCTAACAAAAAGACTTGGTGATGTTGGGAAGAAAATTCACAGCGGAAGAAGTCGTAATGACCAAGTTCTGGTTGATATAAAACTCTTTTTGCGAAATAAAATTCAGGAACTCACTCAATCGATAAAATCTCTTTTTGATTTACTGATCGCGAAAAGTGAAGAACACAAAGACAAACTTCTTCCCGGCTATACGCATTTGCAGTTAGCGATGCCCTCTTCGTTTGGGCTTTGGTTTGGCGCTTACGCTGAAAGCCTGGGAGATGACATGATTACCTTGCAATCAGCTTATCGCATCACTAATAAAAATCCACTGGGCTCAGCAGCGGGTTATGGTTCCTCATTTCCACTAAACCGAACAATGACAACACAACTTCTCGGATTTGAAGATTTGAACTACAATGTTGTGTATGCACAGATGGGCCGCGGAAAGAGCGAACGCATTGTGGCACAAGCTATGGCTAACGTTGCCGCCACACTTGCAAGACTAGCTATGGATGCGTGCTTGTTTCTGAATCAGAATTTTGGGTTCATTTCTTTCCCAGAGGAATTGACAACCGGTAGCAGCATCATGCCTCACAAGAAAAATCCAGATGTTTTTGAATTGATCCGCGGAAAGTGTAACACACTTCAGGCTCTTCCCAATGAAATCGCCATGCTTACCACAAACTTACCAAGCGGCTATCATCGGGAATTTCAATTGTTAAAGGAAAAAATATTTCCTGCCTTTCAAACTTTGAAAGATTGTTTAGTGATGACCTCCCTGATGCTTTCCAATGTGAAAGTGAAAGAGAATATTCTTGAAGACGAGAAATACAAATATCTCTTCAGTGTGGAGGAAGTCAATAAGCTTGTGCTTTCAGGAATTCCATTTCGCGATGCTTACAAGAAAATCGGGATAGAAATCGAACAAGGTAATTTTACTTATTCCACGAAAGTTGACCATACGCACGAAGGAAGTATCGGAAATCTTTGCAACAATAAAATAAGCGAGGCTTTTGGTAAGACACTCGCTTCATTTGAATTCGGTAAAGTAAACGATGCGATGGAAAAATTAATCTCCAACGCTTAGTAAAAACTATTTCTTAAGTTCAGGGTAATCGAACACCAGATTACAAAGGGTGAGAACACCTAAATTCATTCCACTTTCATCGATCGCGAATTCAGGCGTATGGTGAGGGCCTGCTGTTTTAGTATCTTTACCTTTTGTCATCCCCCCAAGGAACAAGAACAAACCCGGAACTTTCTCTGCAAAATAAGAGAAGTCTTCGCTGCCTGTCATTGGTGGAACAAGAATAACATGATCCTTGCCAGCAGATTTCTCAATTGATGGCAGCATTTTATTCGTGAGATCAACATTGTTGAATGTAACCGGATAACGGGTGGAGTAAGGACACTCCACAATCGCCTTCGCTCCTGCTGCTTCTGCGGTGTGCGTAGCAATTTCATTGATCCTGCGAATCACCAACTTTTCATCTTCGCTGCTTAACGTGCGTACAGTGCCGAGCATTTCTACTTTCTCAGAGATAATATTACTACGATTGCCGCCATGAATTGATCCGATCGTAACCACCGCAGGATTCTCTGTGATGTTCACGTTACGGCTCACAATAGTTTGCAGGCTCGTTACAATCTGTGCTGAAACAAGAACTGGATCCACTGATGACCAAGGTGCCGCACCATGTGAGGGCTTTCCGACTACGGTGATTTTTAAATCATTGACAGAGGCCATCAAACCTGCGGGGCGATAACTAATGTTGCCCACCGGCATCGTGGACTGAATGTGTAACCCAAAAATCACATCTACCTTCGGATTTTCCAGAGCACCTTCCTTCACCATCAACTCCGCTCCGCCTTCTTCTCCTTTGGGTGCCCCTTCTTCGGCAGGTTGGAAAATAAATTTCACTGAGCCTTTCAACTCTTTCTTCATCGAACTTAAAATCTCTGCGACACCCATCAACATGGCCACGTGTGTATCGTGGCCACAGGCGTGCATCACTCCTGCCGTCATGCCGTTGTATTCAGTAGTTACTTTTGATGCAAAGGGCAAATCATTTTTTTCATAAACAGGAAGTCCATCCATATCCGCGCGCAATGCAATTACCGGCCCAGGCAAAGCACCTTTCAATAATCCAACCACACCTGTTTTTCCAACACCTGTCTTCACTTCAATACCCAATGACTGCAGATGTTTGGCAATCAACTCAGCCGTTCTGAACTCACGGTTGCCCAATTCGGGATGCTCGTGAATATCCCGCCTCCAGGCGATCACCTTCTTTTCAACTTCACTTACTTTTGACTTGATCGTAGCTTGACGCTTGTCAACTTTTTGCGCCACAAGCGAAAACGAAAGCAGCAGCAGCGCGAGGGATAAAATTCTTCTCATAGGAATAATGGTTAGATTAGGTTATTGCAATATAAATGCTTTTAAGAAAGATACCGCATGAAATTATTCGGACTCCATGTCCTTTAATTCGATTTCCAGCGCACGCGTACTTATCAAAATCTCGTTGAGGGAAAGTACCAGCGACAAGAGCAAACACACCAGGCTCAAACCAAACGTAGTGAATGCCCATACATCCAATTGAAAGTAAACGAAAAGCATGCACAACACGCACAAGAAAAAACTGATGATACCGCCCGCCTGCATTTGCTTTGTCAAGACAAGTCTGCGTTTCAGATTTTTAATCTGGGGATGAATAATTGATTTTTCCTCCGGCACCTGCTTATATTTTGCATGCAGGTTTCTGATCAAGGTTGATAGCGCGAGAAAACGATTCGTATAAGCAAGCATCAAAAGTGTAATCGCGGGAAACAAGAGCGCAGGTGTATTGATGGAGAATTGCATAAAGAGTTAAATTTGTCTTTAAAATTATCCAATCGATTCATGAGTTCTTCTGTTCTGCTCAATATTCTTATCGGTATCGTTTTCGTTAGCTATCTGTTTGACCAACTTCTTGACTATCTGAACCTGAAACATCAAAAGCCGGATGTTCCACTGGAAGTAGCTTATTATTACGACAAGGAAAAATATTTGAAGTCGCTGCACTATCATCGCGAACAGACCTTGTTTTCATTTTTGACATCGGCCGTAAGTACCGCACTCACCTTGCTGATGCTTTATTTTCAGGGTTTTGGCTGGCTTGATTTGTTACTACGCGATTTCATTTCTTCAGAAATAACTCGTGCTCTTGCCTTCTTTGGCACAATTGCGCTCATCTCTGATTTGCTCGCAATCCCTTTCCAGTTGTATGGCACGTTTGTGATTGAAGAAAAATATGGATTCAACAAAACCACGGTGAAGACTTTCATTACGGATAAAATCAAAGGCTACATTCTTGGAGCCATCATTGGCGGAGGCCTGATTGCGTTGCTGATCTATCTTATCGGCAAGATCGGTCCGAATTTCTGGATTTGGTTTGGATTGATCGCTTCGGCATTTATTCTGTTGGTGAATCTGTTTTATACTTCACTGATTCTTCGGCTGTTCAATAAACTTACTCCGTTGCCGGATGGAGATTTGAAATCATCGATTGAGGCCTTCGCCAAAAAAGTAAGCTTCCCTTTGACGAATATCTTTGTCATGGATGGCTCGAAACGCTCTGCAAAAGCAAATGCATTTTTCTCCGGCATCGGCAGGAAAAAGAAAATTGTTTTGTACGATACACTGATCAACAATCACACAACAGAAGAATTAGTTTCAGTATTGGCGCACGAAGTAGGACACTTCAAAAAGAAACACATCATTTTCAGCTATGTTCTCTCGGTGTTTCAGGTTTTCTTTACACTGTGGATATTATCGCTGATGGTTTATAACGAAAATCTTTCGCAGTCAATGGGCGCGATTCACACAACTTTGCATCTGAACCTGATTGCCTTCATGATCCTCTTCTCTCCTATTTCAGGAATCACTGGATTATTGATGAGCATGTATAGCCGCAGAAATGAATTTGAAGCCGACCGCTACGCCAAAGAAACTTACGATGGCAACGCGCTGTCCACCGCGCTTAAGAAATTATCTGTTGATTCACTGAGCGATTTGTATCCGCATCCACTGTATGTGTTTTTTCACTATTCGCATCCGCCTTTGCTGAAGAGGTTGGAGGCGCTTTCTCATTAAGAAAACATCGTGCGAAATACAGAAAGTACTTCGCACGACAGAAACCTACTTCTTCACCGGCAATTTCTCTTTCATCTTTGCCGGCATGCCCATGTATTTCTGATACCAATCCAGGTATCTTGTGTAGCGATCGATCTGATAGCTTGGGACTCCGATGCCGTGATGCTGACCTGGATAAATGATGAACTCGGTTGGCACACCAAGCGACTTCAATGCCTGGTACATTTGCTCGCCACCGGCAGCCGGCACGTTAAAATCTTTTTCACCCACCATATAGAGTGTTGGTGTTTTAATCTTCTCGACATTCAAAAACGGATACGATACTTTCATCCACTTGTCCATGTTCTTCCAGGGTTGTCCAAGTTCTTTTTCGTATTGCAATGTGTATTGATCGGTGCCATACATGCTTAACTGCAACGCACTGCCTGCACCACTTGCAGCAGCTTTAAATCTTGGATCAGTAGCCGTGACATAATCCGTCAAAATCCCACCGTAGCTCCAGCCTCCAATACCAAGTTTGTCAGGATCAGCAACACCTGTCTTGATCAAATGATCCACCGCACCGATCAAATCAACTACTTCCTTATTTCCCCAGTCTCCTGACACAACCTCGCTGTAAGCAAGTCCGCGGCCACTGCTCGCGCGATAATTCACGAGCGCTACAGCATATCCGTTTGCAGCAAACAACTGAGGAATGAAATCAAAACTATAATCATCCTGCGCAGTTGGCCCACCGTGAATCCATAATATCAGTGGAAGTTTTTCTGTTTTTGCTTTTCCATAGGGGCGATATAACAAGGAACCTACATCGGTGCCGTCCTTGCTTTTTGAATTGAACGGCTCAACAGTGGCGAGCGCAAGGCCTTTCAGAAAATCATCGTGAACATGCGTGAGTCTGCGATAGGTCCCATTTTCCAATGCGAAAATTTCATTAGGAGTTTGCGGATCACTCGACATTGCCACCCAATTGTCTTTTGCATTGTTAAGTGAAAAGAAAATACGATCTCCTTTTGCAATTACTTTTTGATTTCCGTGTAGATCAAATGACGAGACATATGTTCTGCGATCATCGTCCACTGTCACCACAATGGATTGACTATCGGCTGCCCAATGAAGGTTCGAAATATCACGATCCAATTTTGGATTTAAGATTTTGGGTTCGTCTCCTTCCGCTGAAATGACTGCCAATTGCGGTTGATCATACATGCTGTATTCTGTCTTCTGCGATTTCAAATAGGCAATCCATTTTCCATCCGGACTCCAAACGGGTGAATGATCCGTGCCTTTCCATGTTGTAAGTTGCTTGAGGGTTGCGCCCTTCTTTGCTTCCATCGTCCACAAGTCACTGTTGCTGTTGCGGTCAGCGTCAGAGGTGCGGTTGCTTGAAAATAAAACCCGTTTTCCGTCTGGCGACCAGGATGCTTGCTCTTCATCAAAATCTCCGCGCGTAAGTGTATCCAGTTTTTTCGTCTCCATATCAAACAAGTATAAATGGTTGCGCTTCCGCTCTAGATAACCTTCCCCATCCGATTTAAAATGATAGCGATCAATTTTAATGGGTTTGGTAGATTTTTTCTTGTCAGCTTCGTCACTTGATTCCTGATCTTGAATAGTTAGCAAAATCCTTTTTGAATCCGGGCTCCAAACATAATCGCCAATGCTGTGCTTCAAATCGGTGAGCTTCTCGGCCTCACCTCCACGCCTGTCCATACGCCAGATTTGGGACGACTTGGTTTCGTACCGTGAAGAAAGGAACGTCAGATATTTACCATCAGGCGACCAGCGAGGATGATTTTCACTATCAGGACTTGACGTTAATCTGACTGACTCACTTCCATCCCAACTGATCATCCAGATATCCGAATCCGATTTGTCCTTTGCCGAATCAGGTGTAGAAAGAACATATGCCACCCACTTACCTTCTGGCGAAACGCGTGGATCGGAAATGGATTTGAGTTTATAGATGTCAGATGGCTTGAGATGGCGCTGGGCAAGGGCTGCAACACTAACTGCAAGAAAACAAAATAAAACAATGTATCTCATGAGAAATATTTAATGGCTCAAGATATAAAAGGGATTTTGATTTCAATTCTCCATTTGTCATTTTTATAAAAAAGAATCAAAGCCATGTTGGAGTTACGTTTTTCATTATTGCCCATGTTGATTTTAAGCACCTCAATGTCAATCGCTCAAACCACCTTTGATCTCTACCCTGGAAAAATCCCTAACAGCAAGCCATCGCCCAATGAAGAAAAAACAGAAGTACATGATGGCATTACCATTGTGAGTAAAATCACCCATCCAACCTTAACGGTTTTTCTTCCCGCAAAGGAAAGAGTAAACGGCACAGCGGTGATTGTTGTGCCCGGTGGTGGCTATTGGATCAATGCGAGCGGCCACGAAGGAATCGATGTGGCGAAGAAATTGAATGAATCAGGAATTGCTGCAATTGTTTTGAAGTATCGCATACCGAATGATGCCACTATGGAGAACAAAGAAATCGGACCACTCCAGGATGCGCAACAAGCAATTAAAGTTGTGAGGCAACGTGCCAGCGAATGGAACATTAAACCTGATCGCATCGGCATCCTGGGTTTTTCTGCGGGTGGGCATTTGGCTTCGACAGCAGGAACTCATTATTCAAAAGCTTTGATCAACAACGAAGGAAAAACAAGCCTCCGTCCTGATTTTATGATTTTAATTTATCCGGTTATTTCTTTCCAGGAAAATATTACTCACATGGGTTCACGCGATCAACTAATCGGCAAGAATCCATCGAAGGATAAAATTGATTTGTATTCCAACGAATTGCAAGTCACAAAAGACACACCGCCCACTTTTCTTGTTCACGCTACCGATGACGATGTAGTAAATGTTAAAAACAGCCTCTGTTTCTATGAACGCTTGCTTCAAAACTCCGTGCCAGCTGAAATGCACATTTATCAAAAAGGCGGACATGGTTTCGGCATGAAAAACCCGACCACAAACGATCTTTGGATAGAACGCCTTCAAAACTGGATGCAGAGCAACGGATTTCTTTAATTCCGCCCAACATTTTTTCATAATGTGACAAAAGTCACTGTACTTCTTTGGAGGCACGAATACCTTTGACTTATTAACAAACAAAGACATCTATGAAAACAAACATGGGTTCGGCTGACAGGGTTATACGAGTTATAGTTGCAGCCATCTTACTCGCCTTGTATTACAACAATGTGATTTCGGGAACTATCGGAATCATCTTAATCGTTCTCTCGGCAGTTTTTGTGCTGACGAGCTTTGTGAGCTTCTGCCCGCTCTACACCATCTTCGGCATCAGTACAAAGAAGAAAAAGGAAAATGCTTAAGAAGTACAGTGTCTTATTGATTGGAATTGCGATTGGTGCAGTAGCTGGATTTCTCTATTGGAAATATGTAGGCTGCGCATCTGGAACTTGCGCGATCACCTCAAAACCGGTCAACTCTTCACTCTACGGTGCCATGATGGGCGGACTCATTGGCGATATGTTTAGAAAATCAAATAAAAAATAAATTATGTTAGACGCACTCAAAAAAATGTTAGGTATGACAACAGTTGATTATGCAGCGCTGGTAAAGCAAGGAGCAATTATTTTGGATGTTCGTTCAAAAGGTGAATATGCGGGTGGACATGTAAAGGGATCGATCAATATTCCGGTTGACCAACTGAAAAATAATCTTGGCAGGTTTCCTGATAAATCAAAAACCATCATCACGTGCTGTGCATCCGGAATGAGAAGTGGTTCTGCAAAAAGTATTCTGGAGTCAAGCGGCTATCAGAATGTTCACAACGGTGGAAGCTGGGCCTCTCTCCAATACAAACTTTGACATGATTTTATTGATAAATGATTGTAATGACTTTTGAGCGTTGAAAAGACTTTTTTTATAAGCTGAAAATAAAAATTTCTAAAACCGGTTTTATATGGACTCACATTTATATCATGTTGATGTTGCCTGGAGCAACGATCGCAAAGGGATGATGTGCTCACCCGAATTAAATAATTCAGGAACATTTCAAAGCGGCTGTATCGAAGTGGCTACACCGCCTGAATTTCCCAAGGGAATGCCAGGCATCTGGTCACCTGAACATTTGTTCACGGCATCTGTTGCAAGTTGCCTGATGACCACTTTTTTGGCAATCGCTGAAAATTCAAAGTTGGACTTTGTTTCATTTCGCTGTAGCTCCGATGGCAAACTTGAAAAGGTGGATGGTAAATTTCTGATGACGGAAGTAGTGCTCAATCCGGTGGTAACGGTGAAAGAGGAAAAGGACAAAGAAAAGGCGCTACGCGTCTTGGAAAAATCAGAACAAAATTGTTTGATTTCGAACTCTGTGAAGGCGCACGTTGTTATGAATCCGACCGTGGAAGTTGAGACCGTAACAGTTTAAAAAATGGCAAAAGGAAAATTTTCAGAATTGATTGAAAGTGAAACACCAACGCTTGTGGATTTTTCTGCGGAGTGGTGCGGCCCGTGCAAGATGATGAAACCAATTTTGGAAGAAGTAAAATCGGGCATTGGTGAGAAGGCAAAAATCCTCACCATTGATGTAGATCGTAATCCAAATCTCTCGATGATGTATCAAATTCAAAGCGTGCCCACCCTGATTTTATTCAAAAATGGAAAGCAAGTATGGCGGCAATCAGGCGTAATTCCGACTACTCAATTAAAAAATATTATAGAATCCAACAGAAGTTCTAATTAGTAGTAAATTCTCCTCTCAATCGCGCTGATTCTCAACCGGATTCGGTGCTTATAGTAGAGTAATTCAGCCTTTCAATTGTCGCTTTGGCGAGTTCCGGAAAGGCATCTAAATTTTGGTTTTATAAAAAATGCAGATATTTGAGGGCATTGAACCGAAATTTTTACTCATGCCAAAGAATTTAGTGATAGTAGAGTCTCCTGCCAAAGCCAAGACCATTGAAGGCTATTTAGGAAAAGATTTTAAAGTAGCCTCCAGCATGGGCCATATTCGCGATCTACCGAAAGGAAAAGGCGCGATTGATATTGAAAATGGGTTTGAACCTACCTACGAAATTTCACCCGATAAGAAGGAAGTAATCAAAAGTTTAAAGGCATTGGCCAAGGAAGCAGAGATGGTTTACCTCGCTTCCGATGAAGACCGCGAAGGGGAAGCCATATCCTGGCACCTGAAAGAAGTACTGGATCTCAATGATAAAAATACGCGCAGAATTGTTTTCACTGAGATCACGAAGAATGCTATTCTCAATGCGATTAAAAACCCACGCGGTATCGACATTGATTTGGTAAATGCACAACAAGCAAGGCGATTGCTGGATCGCCTTGTTGGCTTTGAACTATCCCCCATTCTCTGGAAAAAAATTAAGACCGGTTTGTCAGCGGGCCGTGTTCAAAGTGTGGCCGTTCGTTTGATCGTAGAACGCGAACGTGAGATTGACAAGTTTGAAGCAAAATCATCTTTCAAGGTTTCGGCAATTTTTGATTTAGGGAAAGGCAAACAACTTGTCGCAGAGCTTCCTGAGCGATTTGAAAACGAAGCCGAAGCACAGAAATTTTTGGAGTCGTGCAAAGGTGCTAAATTTTCAATTGGCGACTTGCAAAAGAAGCCGGCAAAGAAATCGCCATCGCCACCTTTCACAACCTCCACATTGCAACAAGAGGCAGGACGTAAACTCAGTTTTTCTGTTTCACAAACCATGTTGGTGGCGCAGAAACTTTATGAAGCCGGTAAGATCAGTTACATGCGTACTGACTCTGTCAATCTCTCTGATGAAGCAATCAACGGAGCCACTGCTCAAATCACTTCGGCTTACGGAAAAGAATATGTGAACGTACGCAAATTCAAAACCAAATCGGCAAGCGCACAGGAAGCGCACGAAGCAATTCGCCCTACTGATTTTTCAGTTATGAATGCGGGCGCAGATCGGAATGGTCAACGTTTGTATGAATTGATTTGGAAGCGCGCGATTGCATCGCAAATGGCGGATGCCGAATTGGAACGTACCACTGCCCTCATCGACATTTCAACCAACGATCGTCAACTCACTGCACAAGGTGAAGTGGTGAAGTTCGAAGGATTTTTGAAAGTATATTTTGAATCGCAAGATGAAGACGAGGATGAAGAAAGCGGCAAAACACTTCCTCCGCTCAAAGTCGGGCAGGTGTTGGATTTAAATGAGATGGATGCAACGCAAACTTTTTCGCGTCATCCATCACGCTACACGGAAGCGAGCCTTGTAAAAAAACTGGAAGAGCTTGGTATCGGTCGACCTTCTACGTACGCACCAACAATTTCCACCGTTCAAAAACGTGGTTATGTCTTGAAGGAATCACGCGAAGGAAATGAGCGACAGTATAAAGTGCTTGTGCTGAAATCTGACAAGGTAAATTCGCGCACAGAGACGGAAATCACCGGAGCGGAAAAAAATAAGCTATTCCCCACCAATATGGCAATGATTGTCAACGATTTTTTGGTGGAACATTTTCCTGATATCACAAACTACTCATTCACAGCAGAAATCGAACAAGAGTTTGATGAGATTGCCAATGGTAAATTGAAGTGGCAGAAGATGCTCGATGGTTTTTACAAGCCATTTCATAAAACAGTTTCAAAAACAGAAAACGTTGAGCGCAGTTCCGTTCAAAACAAGAGCCGCGAACTGGGTGTTGATCCGAAAACCGGAAAGAACGTTTATGTGAAACTCGGCAAGTTTGGCGCCTACGTTCAGGTTGGTGAGAACCCGGATGACAACGGTGGAGAGAAGCCAAAGTTTGCTGCACTACGCCAAGGGCAATTCATTGAAAACATTACGCTCGAAGATGCGCTCGAACTTTTAAAATTACCACGCGACCTCGGAACATTTGAAGACTTACCAGTAGTCGCCAACATCGGAAGGTTTGGACCTTACATTTTGCATAACAAGAAATTTGTGTCCATCCCCAAAGGCGAAGATCCCTACACGATCACCCCCGATCGTGCAGTAGAGCTCATCAAAGCCAAACGTGAAGCTGATGCGAACAAGACCATAAAAGTATTCGCAGAAAATCCTGACATTCAAATTTTGAATGGCCGTTTCGGTCCATACATTAAAGCAGGAAAGAAAAATGTGAAAATCCCAAAAGGAAAAACTCCAGCCGACCTTACACTTGAAGAGTGTGTAACCCTTGCAGCCAATGCCCCTGAAAAGAAAGGAAGGTTTGGTGGATTTAGGAAGAAGAAGGCAGAGGAGTAGTCCTGTCTCATAAACACCGCGACCGAGACTTTTAATCAAAGTCGTAACACTGACATATTTCAAAAAAAAATCCAACTATTTTTTATACGGCACATAAGATTGCCGGATAATAACTTTCATTATTTTTGAGAATGCCAAAAACTTAAATTTTGGCTAAACCACACACCAACACCCCATGAAGAGAATTCTATTCTGTTTTCTTTTTCTTTCCACTTTATTTTCCACCCAGCTTAAATCCCAGGACCTTGATTCACTACTGAATATGAGCGCCTTTACAGCTGAGAGCGATTTGCAAAAGCAATTGAATAAGAAAAGCACAGTCGCTTCGGGCAAAGCACTCACTACACGCGAGACGCCAGGCATTTTAAGCGTGATTACTTCTGATGATATTCAAACCATGGGTGCGCGAGATATTGTGGATGTACTGCGCACAGTTCCCGGCTTTGACATTGCTCAAGATGTGCAGTTTGTCACCGGGGTAAGTTTTCGCGGCAACTGGGCAAATGAAGGAAAGGTATTGTTCCTCATCGATGGACAACAAATCAATGACTTACTTTACCAAGGTGTGCCATTACTAAATAATTTTCCTATAGGCGCCATCGCTAAAATTGAGATCATTCGCGGGCCAGGCTCGGCCATATATGGTGGCTCCGCTGAATACGCAGTCGTGAATATTACAACTAAACAAGCCTCTGAACTCAACGGAGTTTCTGTTTATGGAACGCTCGGGGTTCACGCTTCAGGAATCGGAAGACAGAATGTAGGCATGATGGTCGCTAAAAATGGAAAAGATTTTTCATGGGATTTTGGTGCGTTCACCGGGAAGTCCTTTATCAGTGATCAGACTAATTATACCGATCCATTTATCGGATACAGTCCAAGTGATCTGAAAAATAGTACAAAATCCGACCCTACTCATTTTAATCTTGGTATTCGCGCAAAAGGTCTCTCCTTTCGGGGCATGTACAACGGTTACAAAGCAACCGACCCTATTGAGTTCATGAGCAATGAAAATTATTCGGCCGATTTGAAATATGAAGCGAGCGTAAATGATAAACTCACAATCACACCACAATTGGTGTATATGAATCAAGTTCCATGGGCGTATGGATCTGCTTTTGACGGAGCTGATTCGTTGCGCGCACGGGTTGCTCGCTTGATGGGAAATGTGGTTTTGAATTACAATGCAAGCCGCAAAGTAAATATCAATGGAGGAGCTGTTTATTTTCAAGACGAAGCAACTGATGTAAATAACACAAACTATTTTGGAGAAGATAAATACATGCTTTACAACAAAGCAATTTTTGCGCAGGCATTGGTCAAACATCGACTTGCTAACGTCACCTTCGGTGCACGTTATGAAACCAACAACCGCGCTGGTGATGCGTTTGTACCTCGTTTAGCACTTACCAAGAAAATAGAAAACTTTCATTTTAAAGTCTTGTATAGTCAGGCATTCCGAACTCCGGGAATTGAAAACCAACATCTCGCTTTGAAAGGAAAAGTAATTCCTGAAAAAAGTAGCGTAGCGGAATTAGAGTTAGGTTATCAATTCACTCCGGAAATGCTATTGTCCATTAACGGATTTTATATCAAGACTGAAAACGTAATTACCTACATCTACTCATCGGATGGAACCCAGCATTACGATAACTATCCATTGAGCGGAACAAGCGGTGTTGAATTGGCTTATAGTGTACGGCAAAAGAAATGGAACGCAAACATTAACTACACATTCAATCAAGCTAATCCTAATTCGACTGTTGATGACTATCGCGTGCCACAAACCAATTCTCAATTTGCCGGAATGGCAAGCAACAAGTTAGTCGTTCAGGCGAATTATCTCTTCACCGAAATGCTTTCATTAAATGCGACCTTGGTCAATGTTGGAAAACGCTACGCGTACACGGGCCTTGATGCAAGTAACAATCCCGAATCAACTGAATTACCATCCTATTCGTTGATTAACACATTTCTGAATTACAAAGACATTTTAAAAGGACTAACATTCGGTTTCGGAATTTATGATTTACTGAATGAAAAACCGGTAATACCGCAGGCTTACAACGGCAGTTATGCTCCCATTCCGGGGCGAAGTCGTGAATGGGTTATTAAATTGTCGTATCAATTGAATTTTAAAAACTGATCACGCCATGAAAAAAATAATTTCCATCAGTTTATTGATGTACGTTGTGAACGTAATTACCTACGCTCAAACTACCAACTACAAAGTCTATTCCTTGTTTGTTCTGAACATCGCTCGCTTTTCTTCGTGGCCTGAAAATCAGTCAAAGGAATTCAAGATCGCTGTGCTCGGCAAATCAAAAATCTATGAAGAACTGGCAAAAAGTTCGGAAGGAAAATCCATTGGTGAATCTAAGATTAGTGTAACACAAGTGGAGAATTTGTCTGAAGCGATGGACGCCCAAATTATTTTTGTTGCCGATAGCAAGAGTTCATCACTGTCAGAACTCAAACAAGCCACAGAAGAAAAGTCGATCATGATCATTGCCGAACGCGAGGGCTTGTTCAAAAAGGGAGCGGCCATGAGTTTTGTTATTCTCGACAATAACTCGCTACGTTTTGATTTGAATAGCAAAGAACTTGAAAAACGCAAGATCAAAATTTCAAAAAACCTGAGCGCAGTAGCGAACATCACGATCTAAAATGGCTGAAGTTTACGAGCAGGACAAAAATTTCGACAAATGCAACTTCGAGGAGAAGCCATTGTCGCAAGGTGAATATGAATGCTGCTCATTTACCAACTGCAATTTTGCCAATACGCTACTTTCCGGATTCAAGTTCATTGAATGCGAATTCAAATTTTGCAACCTGAGTTTGGCAAAAGTTAACCAGGTCATGTTTCAAAATATCAAATTCCAAGATTGTAAGTTGTTAGGTGTAAGATTCGACCAATGTAACCCATTTGGACTCTCGTTTTCATTTTTTAATTGTCAACTGAATCACTCTTCGTTTTACAAAACGAAAATCAAGAAATCAAATTTCAAAAATTGCCAACTACAGGAAGTGGACTTTGCAGAATGCGATCTTACACAAGCGATCTTTGATAACTGTGATCTTTTGAGGGCAACTTTTGAAAATACTGTTCTGGAGCAGGTTGATTTCCGAACTGCTTCCAATTTTAGCATTAATCCTGAGCTCAACAAAATGAAGAAAGCGAAGTTCTCATTGAATGGCACCCCCGGACTTCTTGGTAAATACGATATTGAAATTTCATAACGAGATTAATTCCGGTATCTTTATCCTATGCAAATCCTTCAGCAAGACGATTCATCCAAGGGTTCATTTTATGTTGAGCAAGACGGCCAGCGCGCAGCGGAGATGACCTACGTGTGGGCCGGCACTGACCGGATCATCATCGATCACACCGAAGTGAA
>CAZECP010000091.1:0-19614 GCA_964510765.1 uncultured Ohtaekwangia sp.
TCTATTAGGCCTGTCCCACCATCCACATCAGCCACTCATTTTATCATTCATAGTTGCCCAAATGAATTAATACTTCTACTTTTCCGAACAGACATTAGTTTATTTTGAATGGATTCGAATAAAACATTCCTGGGGCACCCACGCGGACTGGCCACTTTGTTCTTCACGGAGATGTGGGAGCGCTTCAGCTACTATGGTATGCGCGCACTGCTGCTACTGTACATGGTGAGTGAAGCGGAGAAAGGCGGGATGGGCCTCGATGAAAAAACGGGCGGGGCTATCTATGGATTATATACCATGTCTGTTTACCTGCTGGCTCTTCCGGGCGGATGGCTCGCAGATAAATTGTTTGGACTGAGAAAGTCAGTGTTCTATGGCGGATGTATTATCACGCTCGGTCACTTTTGTCTTGCGTTTCCTACCACCGAAACTTTTTTCATTGGTCTGCTTTTCATCGTGCTTGGCACGGGGTTGCTTAAGCCTAATGCAAGCAGCCTGGTAGGAGAGTTGTATTCATCTACCGACCAGGCAAGGCGCGATTCGGGGTATTCCATTTTCTATTTAGGCATCAACATCGGTGCGACTATCTCTCCGGTGATCACAAGTTATCTCGGTGAGAAAATTAATTGGCACTACGGCTTTGCAGCAGCGGGAATTGGAATGTTGCTGGGAACGATTCAATATAAGCTCACCGAAAGCACGTTGGGCGATGCCGGTCTTGAGCCAGCCAAACTTGCTGACGCAAAGGAGCAACAAGCCAGTGAGAAGAAGATTAAAAGAGGGCTTGTGATTTCAGGAGTGTTGCTTGCGCTGCTCGTGTCTTTGTTGTTGACCGGAGTGATCAAAGTGAACCCGGTAACGATCGCGCAGAGTGCATTGTTCCTGATTGGCGGAAGTGTGGTGCTTTACTTTGCTTATATCTTATTGTTTGAAAAGCTGCAGCCGGACGAGAAGAATAAAATAAAAGTGATTGCGGTTTTCTTTTTGGCAAGTGCGATGTTCTATGCCGGCTATGAGCAGCAAGGTTCTTCACTGACCCTGTTTGCCGATACTTACACCGACAGGTTCATTGGTAGTTTTGAATTTCCTGCGGGATGGTTTCAAACAGTGCCTGCCGGTGCGGTGCTTTTATTCGTTCCTGTCTTTGCCTGGCTGTGGGTTTGGTTGTCGAAGAGAAATCTCAATCCATCCACTCCGGTGAAATTATCGATGGGCCTTATGTTTATGGGGCTTGGATTTTTGGTGATGATGGTTGGCGCAAAAGTGATTGCGGATGGCACAAAGGCGCTGCCTACATGGCTTGTAGCCACCTATGTATTCAACACCTTTGGTGAGATTTGTCTCTACCCGATAGGCATGAGTGCCGTATCACAACTTGCTCCCAAGAAACTGCTGGGCCAAATGATGGGAGTGTGGTTTATGTCATTGGCACTAGGGAATTTATCAGCTGGACTATTTGGTGGTGAATTTGATCGCACTGCTATCAAAGCAAATCCTCAACTGATGGTTGATCTTTTCTGGTTTATGGTGAAGGTGCTTTTCATTGCAGCTCTCGCAGTGCTTGTGATTAGCAGGTTTATTCGGAAGTATATGGGAGAGGTGAAGTGATGACGAATTACGAATGACGAATTACGAATGATGAATGTTGAATGATAAATTTGAATTGTAATTAGTGCATATTGATTTGTGATTTTTAGATTATCGGGTTAGTCATTTATAAAATTTGAATACGGAAATACAATTTGAACCACAAAGGCACGAAGGACACAAAGAAGCACGAAGAATTCTTTGTGAAACTTAGTGTCTTTGTGTCTTAGTGGTTCAAAATTATGCGAACTTAATTGTGATTATTGATTTGTGATTTTAGATTATTGATTTAATAAAACCCCTTTACCCAATGGCGTCTTCTGAATTCAAACCCTTCATTGCTCCGGAGCAAAGTATTGCGGAGTTTACCATCAAGTCCATTTTGCTTGGATGTTTTTTTGGAATTGTGTTCGGATGTTCTACTGTGTATTTAGCTATCAAAGCAGGCTTGACAGTGACAGCTTCTATTCCCATCGCGGTGATAGCCATCACACTGGGAAGAAAAGTTTTTAAGACAACGATCCTTGAAAATAATATCATTCAGACAACAGGGTCTGCCGGTGAGTCAATTGCTGCGGGTGTTGCCTTTACCTTGCCTGGATTTTTGTTTCTCTCCACGGATGAAAATGGAGTGGTACTTGGCGCTGATTACTTCAATTATTTCACCATCTTCTCCCTTGCAGCACTAGGTGGCATGCTTGGAACGATGATGATGGTGCCACTGCGCAGATCATTAATTGTAAAAGAACATGGCGTGTTGCCTTACCCGGAAGGAACAGCGTGCGCATCTGTGTTGCAGGCGGGAGAGAAGGGTGGAGTATTCGCGAGGACTGCTTTTGTGGGAATGGGTGTTGCCTTTGCTTACGCGATGTTACAGAAAGTTTTTCATGTAATCGCGGAGACTCCTGCCTTCGTAACAAAGCAAGCAAACAAATTCTGGCCATCTGCAACTATCAATGGAGAGATCACGCCAGAGTATATGGGTGTTGGTTATATTATTGGGCCTCGGATTTCAGGCGTACTGGTTGCAGGTTCGGTGCTTGCGTGGTGGGTGATTATTCCATTGCTGGCCACGTTGGTTCCGTTTGAGTTAGTAGCGAAGCAATTAACTGTGCTTGGCTATCTGAAAGATATTGAAACACCAGGCGGTCGTGGTAATTGGGATCCGGTAACGAAGACATTTGCCAATCCATCGAGTGCGTTGTATTTCGCTTACATCCGACAGATTGGGGCAGGTGCTGTTGCTGCCGGTGGGTTGATCACGTTGGTAAAAACCATTCCCACTATTGTAAGCTCATTCCGCGAAAGCATGAGTTCACTCAAAGATAAGAGTGAAGCAAGCATCCTTCGCACCGATCGCGACTTATCATTTAAAGTCGTGATTATAGGAAGTTTGGCACTCGTGTTGGTAATCGTGTTACTCCCGAATATTCCAGGCGATAGTATTCTTCAGAAATTTCTGTTGAGTATTCTCATCATCTTGTTCGGATTCTTCTTCGTGACGGTGGCGAGCCGAATTGTGGGGTTGGTGGGAACAAGCAATTCTCCGATCAGCGGAATGACGATTGCCACTTTAATGGGAACATGTTTGATCTTCGCCTCCGTAGGGTGGACCGGAAAACTTTACGAACCGATGGCATTGGTTGTGGGAGGAATCATCTGTATCGCAGCCGCTAATGCGGGTGGAACATCACAGGATTTAAAAACAGGTTTCATTGTTGGAGCAACACCAAAGTATCAGCAATATGCATTATTCATCGGTGCATTGGTTTCTTCTCTCGCGATCGGCATTATCATAAAGGTTTTGGATACGCCAACTCCTGATTTGGTTCAACAAGGATTTACTCACGCGATCGGCAGTACGAAATATCCAGCCCCACAAGCCACACTCATGGCCACATTGACGAAAGGAATTCTCTCTTTCAACCTCGATTGGCAATATGTGATGGTGGGCATGTTCATCGCAGTGATGATAGAACTCTGCGGTATCAAAGCACTTGCCTTTGCCATTGGTTTGTATCTTCCGCTCGCGACTACGCTTCCGATTTTCCTTGGAGGTGCATTAAAAGCTTTCATCGATTGGAGAGCAGAACGCAAGAATGAAAAAGTAGAAGAGAATGATTTGAGCCGTGGAAATCTTTTTGCTACGGGACTCATTGCCGGTGGAGCATTATCGGGAGTAATAGTAGCGGTGCTTGCTGTGTTCTTCTATGAAGCATTGGATTCCATCAGCCTGGAGCATTCGCTTACCGAGATGCTAGGCAAGGGCGGATATCAAATTCTTGGCGCTGCTTCTTTCGTTGCAATGGGAATTATCC
This sequence comes from uncultured Ohtaekwangia sp., assembly GCA_964510765.1. Lineage (GTDB taxonomy): Bacteria > Bacteroidota > Bacteroidia > Cytophagales > Cyclobacteriaceae > ELB16-189. The sequence continues at coordinate 3,906 of CAZECP010000091.1, forward strand.
TCTACAGAAATGCAGTGAAGAAAGACTGAGTTTTCATAGTCGGTTTCGAATTTGTAAATTTAGCCATGGTGTGTTTGAATAAAAGGGTCGTGGTGCGGTTGGTAATTCTCCTCACTTTTATTTCATACTGGTCCAATGGCAATCCTATTCGCCTGATCGAAAACAAAGGTCAGTGGAAGGGAGGTTTTGATTTTGGTGCGAGGATTCCGGGAGGGTTCCTTAAGCTTTCAAAGGGAACATTTGAATATTCATTTCTTGATCAGTCCAGGTTTAATCACCATCAGCCCACTCAAGGATATGATGAACGTGACAGAGTGAGTTCCGGCAACCCAATTTGCGGCCACATAGTGCGCACTGAATTTCTAGGATCAAATGAGAAATCTATTTTGTCAAGGTTTGGTCAATCCTCCGATTATTTCAATTTTTTTCTGGGAAAAGAAAATTGGCAATCCAAAGCGTATGTTTATCAAGGTGGAATTTATTCCTCCTTCTATGATGGCATTGATTTAAAAGTGTATTCAAGTGGTGATCACTTAAAATATGATTTTGTTGTTTCACCCGGAGTAAGCGTTGGACAAATACAATGGAAATATGCTGGCACGGATCAAGTTGAACTGAGGAATGGTGAGATTCTAGTTAACACTTCAATCACCTCCATTAAAGAAATGAGGCCGGTGGCCTATCAAATCATTGATGGAAAAAAAGTGCTTGTGAAGTGCGAATATGTGTTGTGCGATGGCACTTTCTCTTTTTCGGTTGGCGAATACAATTTATGTTATGAATTGGTGATCGATCCGATTTTGATTTTTTCGACTTACTCCGGTTTCAGTGCCGACAATTGGGGAAGTACAGCTACACCCGGAGAACATGGGACGTTATATTCTTCGGGAGTCGTAAACCTGGGAAATGTAGGAGGAACCTTTCCTGCAACGCCCGGCACTTTTCAAACCAATTACGGAGGTAACTACGATGTGGCGATTTACAAATATGATTCCATTGGCCACAATTTGATTTACACTTGCTTTCTTGGCGGGTTTTATTCGGAGTCTCCGCATAGTCTCGTACTGGATGAGGATGATAACCTGCTGATACTCGGTACCACAAGTTCGTTTGATTTTCCGGTCACAGCAGGAGCTTTGGGTCAATCCTATAGTGGAGGTGTAACTATTTTTCAAACACGCAATCGCGAGATACCCATCCCATACGAAAATGGCTCGGATATTTTTATCGCCAAGATTTCCCCTGATGGAACGAACCTGCTGGCCAGCACCTACTTTGGCGGGGCCAGTAACGATGGGTTGAATCCTTCCGATGGGGAGCTTGTAAAAAACTATGGTGACCCCATGCGAGGAGATATTATAACGGAAAAAACGTCAGGTGATATTTTCGTTAGTACCGTATCCTCCTCCAGTGGTTTAGTACTTTCCAATAGTTTTAATACGACTTATCATGGTGGTAACACAGATGCCATGATCTTGCGATTTAAAAGTGATTTGAGTCAACTGGTGTGGGGAGCTTTTGTGGGTGGTTCGGGTGATGATTCCTCCCACACAATACAAATCGATAATGCTGGAAATATTTATATAGCAGGCGGTACAACCAGTTCTGATTTTCCGATTGTATCAACTGCTTATCAGAGCACACATGCGGGTGGTGCTGATGGATGGATAGCAAAGATGAAAGGGGATGGATCACAAATTTTGAGTTCAACGTTTACAGGCACAAGCAGTTTTGACCAGGTCTATTTTCTGGATATCGATCAAAGTGGATTTGTTTATGTGTATGGGCAAACGAGTGGTACGTTTCCGGTTACTTCAGGTGTGTATTCAAATCCAAAGAGCGGGCAATTCATTCAGAAGTTCAGCAATAATTTAGATCAACTTAAATTCTCTACTGTGTTTGGGAGTGGGATCGGAATTCCGAATATTTCACCAACAGCTTTCCTCGTGAATGACTGTAATAACATTTACGTGGCCGGTTGGGGTGGGGTTATTAATAATGGACTTGGTTTTTGGAATAGCACAACACATAATATGTCGGTGACGCCAGACGCTGTTCAGAAGACTACCAACGGATCTGATTTCTACTTCATGGTGCTTGCTGACGATGCAAAACATTTGGTATATGCGACTTACCTGGGAGGTGGTCAATCAGGGACGCATGTGGACGGAGGAACATGTCGCTTTGACAAGCGAGGAGTAGTATATCATTCTGTGTGTGCAGGATGTTGGGCATTAAACTCGGTGAATCATTCCACGTCAGACTTCCCCACGACAGTGAACGCCTGGAGCAGAGTAAACGGCAGTCAGAACTGTAACAATGCAGCATTCAAATTTGATTTGGCGTCACTACGAGCGCACATTCAAACCAACAATATTCATTTGAATCAGCCAGGTATTGCACAGGTGTGTTTGACCGATAAAATTGTTTTTCAGAACGAGAGTATCAGCGGTCAGTATTACTATTGGAACCTGGGAGATGGGACTGCACCAACAAAGACGGATACTTCATTGATAGCTCATCAATACTCACAGGAAGGGCAGTACACGGTCAGGCTAAAAGTAGTGGATGAGGGCACTTGCGCTAAAGTTGACTCTACTCAAGTCATCGTAAATGTTTATAAACCAGTTGGTGTGGGAGGTCCCGACCAAATGATTTGCGCCAATACAACTACTCAGATCACAGCTTCAGGTGGAGTTAATTATCAGTGGAGTACATCTGACAATTCGTTTACATCAAGCCAGGCAAACCCGACAGTTGGCCCGGCCGCCACTACCGATTACTTTGTTACCATTACAGATGTTCACGGATGTGAAGTGCAGGATACAGTAAAGGTAAAAGTTGTCAGTGCATTGGATGTAAAAATGAAAACACAATTAATATTTAATTGTGTTGATCGTCCAACACTTGTGGCAACCAATCTTAGCGATCCTGCTTTGAATTTGTTCTTTGACTTTGGTGATGGTACAACGTCCGATGAAATAAATCTCTCGCATCAATATCAGAAGGATGGTACATATCAGGTGAAGCTTGTCGGTATCACAAATGGATGCATATTTGATCAGGTTCAAAACATTCCCGTGTACCAGCTTCTGGTGCCCAATGTATTTACACCTGATCAATCGCAAGGTATCAACGACTCATTTAAAATCAAGTACATCGATCATCCGATCGTGCCGGGAGCTGAACCGTCTGTTCCGGTTTCAATTCGTGTTTATAACAGATGGGGCAAATTGGTTTATTCCAATAACGATTATCGCAATGACTGGACGGCCAAAGATGTGGATGCAGGAGTTTATTATTATGAGACCGAAGTAAGAGATGTTGCCACCTGCAAGGGTTGGGTGCAAATAATCAAATAAAGAATCAATTGTTCAGCTTTATAAATCCGCCATCGATCGGATAATCGGTGCCGGTGATAAATGATGCTTCATCAGAGCATAAATAAACAGCAAGGCTCGCAATTTCTTCCGGTTTTGCCATGCGGCCGATAGGTTGTGTTTTTGAAAGTTTGTCAAACATTTCTTCTTCTCTGCCAGGATAATTTGCTTTCAAAAACCCATCCACAAACGGTGTGTGCACACGCGCAGGGGAAATACAATTGCAGCGGATTCCTTCTTTCACATAATCCCTTGCCACCGACAACGTCATTGACAAGACTGCACCTTTGCTCATTGAATAAGCGAAACGATCAGAAATTCCTACACTGGAAGCAACGGAAGCAATATTCAGAATTACCCCACTTTTATTTTCTTTCATGAATGGAATAGTTGAATGGATTGCATTGTAAGTTCCTTTCACATTCACAGAAAAGACTTTTTCGAAATCGGCTTCACTTGTGTTTTCTACTTTGCCAATGTGAGCTATGCCGGCACTATTGACAAGAATGTCGATCTTGAAAAATTTGCTTTTTATTTCTTCGATTGCTGATTTCACTTCGCTTTGGCGGGAGACATCCACAACGAATGCTTCTCCTTTTCCACCGGCATTTTTAATTTCTTTCACAATTGAATCTGCACCATTACTGTCTCGATCAATGGCGCAGACGAGAGCGCCTTGTTGGCCAAACTTCAATGCAATGGCGCGGCCAATACCACTGCCTGCGCCTGTAATGACGGCCACTTTGTCCTTTAGTTCAAACATAGTTTAATTCGTGTTTCCAGGTTTTAGTTTCAGAGGTGCTCCTCTATTTTTTATCAGCGAGTCGTTCTAAGAACTTTTTGAATTTCTGCGTGTCGTAGTTTTTCATCCCTACTTCTTTCATCACGATTTTGCCTTCAGCAGATATGACGAATGTTGTTGGAATAGAAGGAACACTAAGCTGATCTGTTAAGTGCCCCTGATTGGCATAGACAGGAAAAGTAAATGCCCGATCGGCCACGTATCGTTTTACTTTTTCAAAATCTCTATCACGATCGATCGATAACATCACAAACTTGAATTTGTCATGATCTAACTGATCATATAGTTTTTGAATGGATGGCATTTCTGCTTTGCAGGGACCGCACCAGGTTGCCCACAGGTTAAGGAAAATTACTTTACCTTTAAATTGATCAAATGATTGGTTGTTGTTTTCCAGATCTTTGATGCTGAAATTAAAATCAAATTCTTCCGACATCGATTCATCACTATCTGCGTTCATTAACCCACTTGAAACAACGATGGATTGAGAGAAGCTTGCGATGTGCCCCAACAGTCCGGTGAAATAAAGAAAGGCCAGGAAGACAATAAGAATCAGGTTGGAGCGATTCTTTTTAATCATAGTTAAAAACCAATTCATGCGGTAGCTTCGGTTACTTTCTGAATGTTTTCTTATTCACCAAATGTCTTTAATTTTGATCAAACAAACACAAACTAAATTCCAAAAATGCTCAAAAGGTTACTCGTTGTTTTGATTTTGGCTGCGTTTCATTTTCCGCTCTCCGCCCAAAAGGTGAAGTATAAGGACTTGATCCAACTATTGATAAATCGTGACTTTGAGAAGGCTGAGCCGTTTCTGAAAAGATACATTAAAGAAACGCCTGATAACCCCAACTCTTATCTGTACATGGGAATTATCTATCAGGATAAAACCGGGCACATTGATCCGTTACTTCACACTGGCGTGCTGACGATGACAATCGATTCATCACTGCTTTATTTTGATAAGGCTTTCAAAACAATTACAGAAAAGGAAGTAAAGAAAAACGATGAGTATTACGAAGCTTACACGAAAAGAGATTTGCGCACAGGAAAATTTGGAATTAAGCTGTCTGATGTTCAGCTTGATATAGAAACCAGAACCAAAACACTGAAGGAGAGAAAAGATAACATCATCAAGTTGAAGCAATATTTCGTTTTGGCAGTAACAAAATACGAGCGCGCCAATACACTTTTCAGAACGCTCCACGAGAAATATGGAAGTGAGCGCGAATTTTTTCTGCGATCTGATGATGCGATGATCATAACGCTAAAATCTATTTCTCAGGCTTTCGATTCTATGAATGTCGCTTTCGATCAATATAAGGCGATGAATAAGACGATGGGCAGAACGGGTTACAATCAAGTTATTGACCTTCAGGAAATCAAAGACTTTAAACGCGATGGATCTTTGATGGCTGATTTTTTGAAGGATGACTTAAAGTTGTGGGATTACACGCGTTGGGCAAATCACTCCACGGAAGTGATTGAAAAGGAAATCAAGCCCATGCGCAATAATCTTGTAGCTTATGATATTGAGATCAATAAATTGAGAGATCGCTTAAAAGCAGATTCGGTTTCCGTAAAAAGTGATTTGGCAAAACTGGTTAACAAGATGCTTTCAGAGCAATTGAGAAAATATGATCATGATCCTTTGCCCTTGGATGTTTTTGAAATGAAAATTGCTGAGCTGGAATATACCTCCAATGTGATCGCCAATAAACCACTTCGCGATTCGACCAACCTGGCAACCAGGCTGAGGGCACTGAAAGAAGAGATGGGGGACCTGGTAAAGATTGATAGCCTCGCTACCAATTTATCAAAGCGTGATTTTTCTGTGGAGGAAAAGGATTACGATCACTTCATTTCAAAAGCTTATGGAACAACCAATGTTCTGAAAAGCTTGATAACAAGCACAGGTGAGTTTGCCAAACGTGAGAGAGCCAGGCGACAGCTGCAGATGGATATGATTAACCAGTCTCTCAATTGGTTAATAGTTGCCAGTGATTCTGTGCCGCTTACGAATGAAACCAAGCACGAGTATCCTTTTAAGCCCTTGGTAATTGAAAAAGAGAAATTCACTATTGGTTTGGTTTACCAGGATACAATTGCAACGGGCTATTTCTACACAATCACGCCTTCGCGTATTCCTGATGTTAAGGTGAATTTTCCTGTTGATAAAATAAACTTTAAGAAAGCATTCCTGCCGATGCTTAAAGGTTTATCGACCTCAGATGGAAAGGGTAATATTTATTTTTCGATGATATTATCCACGCAAAAGGTAGCTGATAAATTCCCTGCGACAATTTCAAAAATTTATCGCGCAGATGGACTCGCATGGAGCAATGACTTCATCTTTGACCAAATCCCTTCCGAAATATCTTATAATGCGGATAATGGTGAACTCTCCGTGCGGCTTACGGCTTTAGATGGTTCCAATAAAATTGTGTTGATCGATAAAGCAGGGAAGTTGATTCAGTAATCAATTTCCCGTCAACTTCTTCCAATCCTGATGTCGGAGGTCAATCCTGTTTTTCATCTTATCGTAGTTTTCCCAGCTATCATTTACATGATAAATGGAAGGAAGAGCTTTTACAAGAACTTCGTCATAATCGGCACGATACAAGCCGCCACCATAATAGTAGTAAGTAAACATGTTTCCTTCGCGATTGAAAAGTTCGAAGCCCAGATATCCATCCCAGATTTCGCTTAGAATAGTGCAGGAAATTTCTCTGCGCTTGAAACGGAAGATTTGAACAGAAGCCTCTTCTTCAAAATATTCAGAGTAGAGGTCGGCTTCAATTACCCATCCGAGATACATTCCAATGTGCACATAAGCTTGCTCGATCGGCAATGAATCAGGAAAGTTGCCAAGAAAGTGGCTTTTTGCGTTGTCGTAAATGGTTTTGTGTATGTCGGCTTTCTTTTCCATAAGGTAAGGTTCAAAACTTTATTCAAGGATACACAAATTTGAACATTGTTCCATCAAAATGAAATTTATTTTGTGGGCGCTTGATAAGGTACCAGCAGGCTAAAATCCACTTTATTGTTTTTCCTGTTGATGTCGGCCATGGTTTGTGATGGGTCAATTTCAATAATTTGGATATCTGAAGTCTTAGTGTTGATTTTCAAATCGTAGGTAGGATTTACCCACGGCCAGGCAACATTGTCGATGCGATTTGAGTTGGGACTCTTTGGTTTGTTGCCAAGAGTTTCATTCAGAGGTACATAATACGATTGCTTTGTCCCATCTTTCAAAGTTACAACTACTTCAATAGGCATGGGAAATTCGCCAATGCGTTGAAGTTCTACAACAGCACCATCGTCTTTGTCGGCAATCGCGCCAAGGGCATAATCAATTCTTTTTGTCGTGCCGATCCAATATCTTAAATACCACTGCAATTGCATACCTGAAACTTTCTCCATCACGCGAACGAAATCATTGGGCGTAGGATGTTTCATTTTCCAGGTGTTGTAATAGCGCAACATCCCTTTATCAAAAGATTCCTGGCCAATGATGTATTTCATCTGTTCAAGAAAGATCGCACCCATGCTGTAAGCGGCTGTTCCATAAGCACGGTTTGTATTGAAATGATCGGAGTGTTGACTTGCCGGTTCTTGTAATCCACTTGCAACTAAGCTGTAGTACGATTGATAGCTTCCTGCGTGCGGATTTACTTTGTTAGGATCAGGAAATATCTTGCTCATTACTTCTGCGCTGGAAAAATCTGCATAGCCTTCATCCAGCCAGGCATGTAATGATTCATTGCTTGCAAGTGTCATCTGAAACCAACTGTGTGCCACTTCGTGCGCCATCACACCGGTGAGGCCAGCCTGTGAGCCTTCGCCTAAAATTAAAGTGCACATGGGATACTCCATTCCGCCATCACCGCCTTGAATTACTGAATAAGTATCAAATGGATATTTGCCAAACTGTTCATTCATCAATTGGAAAAACTTTACTGCATGTTCTTCCATTTTTTTCCAGGTCTCGGCTGTTTTCTCATTTTTTTGATAGAAGAAATGCAACTTTGGCCCATTAGGAACTTGTGCTTTATCGTGCGAGTAGTCAGGATCGGCCGCCCATGCAAAATCGATTACATCTTTTGCTACAAAGTGCCAATTCAAATTTCCATCTTGTTTGGATACTTTGGCATTTGCACTTTCATATCCGTGTCCGATTTGCAATGGGTTTTGAAGTTTGCCTGTTCCGCCAATCACAAATTTCGGATCGATTGAAATTGTCACATCAAAATCTCCCCAAACGCCATGAAACTCACGTGCTACATATTGGTAAGCATGCCATCCCTGAAAATCATACTCCGCCATTTTCGGATACCATTGTGTCATGGAGTAGGAGATGCCTTCACGATTGTTTCTTCCTGATCTTCTGATTTGCACAGGTACTTGACCTGAGAAGCTCATTTCAAAGATGGCTTTTGTTTTTGGCAACATCGGCTTGGCGAGTTCAACTTCAAGAATAGTTCCGTTGATCTTGAATGTAATATCTTTTCCGTCTTGCTTCAATGAGTTGATATGTTGATAACCAATTTCGTCATCTTTCAATTTTGAAATGCGATCACGCACGCGCTGGTCAGGATCGGAAAGGTTGCGCGAACGCACATCCATCATGCTTCCCGGTTGAAATGCATTGAAGTAAAGGTGATAGTAAACTTTTCTTAAAGTGTCTGGCGAGTTATTGAAATACACCAGCTTTTGTGTTCCATCAATGTGATGATTTGAAACATCCAACTTTACATTCATGGTATATTCAACCCGTTGTTGCCAATAAGTTGACTGACTGAATCCGAATTGAAAAATGAAAGCAAAAAACAGGAGGGCAGTAATATTTTTTGTCATGCAGTTTTATTTTGGAAGTGTGAGAAAATCTTTTTGAATGTTTGATTTGAAATTGAGATAACGGGTGAGGCTTACGGTAATGTATCCATTGTTGACAAGGCTGATTTGTTCATTTGGCAGTGCCTTTGGTATGTTGTAACTGTAACTCATGAGGAGATTCCAATTCTTCATTGTTATACTGACTGGAAAGGAAAAGGAATAATTCATGATGCCAAATTCTGTTTTGCTTGATCGGATGATGGTATATGTGAGTGGTTTCAGCGTCAGGATTTTTAGCTTTGGAGGAAGATCAATTACTTCTGTTCCAAATAGTACAGTTGCCGAGGGGAAGAACGAAACACGCGTAAATCCCAGCCAGTTTTTCTTCGAGAGATTGAGCATCACAGAGGGCATCAACCGCTGGGCACTTTTCTCACCAAAATAAACAGAATAGTCAAGTCGGAAGATAAAAGGCTTGACGTAAAAGAAGTTGCTTATACCTGCGAAATTGGTATAAGGATTATATACATCCGAGCCGCTTGGTGTGTTATATAGATAGCGGCTGTACTCAACATTGTATGTCCACTTTTTGTGGGAATTAAAATAACCGACCGATGCAATGGTGAGGTAATAATTCGGATCATACTGTTGACTCCAATAGCCAGTGGCATCCAGGTAAAGCCCGGCTTTGTGATAGTAAGAAATGCCGGATGTGAGCCCGAACTGATCGATCCCAAATGGCCTTCCGGACGATACAACATTACTATTATAACCAAAGCGAACAGCCAGGGATGAACCAGTCTCGTTCTTGTCAGGTGCCTTCAGCAAACTGTCAATCAGTTGAAAGATGGAGAGTGAGTCGGCTTCACCAAAAAGGTCAGACGGAGAAAACTCGAGCGTGTCAGCTTTTGTTTTTTGCTTTGTAGTGTCCGTTACCTGGCTTAGCGATGGGCGCGCCAGCAGTAAAGATAAGATGGATAATAGCAGACTTCTACGTATCAATCAGCATTTGGGCCGGGTGTTAATTGTGTTTTTCGCGAAGTCTCTGATTCCTGTCCCTGAAATTCTCCCTTCTGTCTTGCAGCATTCTTCGCTGCTGCAACTGGTTGAGTATAATCTTGCGAAAATCTTTCTCGGCCTGACGCAAATTTAATATTTGTTGAGCAGAGATCACATTCAACATTTTGCCTGAATATTCTTTTTCCAAGGCGACTTCATCTTGCTTTAACTTCAGGCCTAAATTCACCAAAGCTTCTTGTTGTTTTGGGTCTGCCTTTGGTGTTGTTCTTTCGGCTTGCTTGTACTCCTTCACCAGTTCCTGCCGCTTGGAAGCAAATTCGTTATAGATCGGCCAGAATTTTTCGGCTTGCTCTGGTGTCAATCCCAGGCGTTGGGTTATTAGCCCGATCCGTGCCGCTTTGATTTTTTCTTTGGCAGCTTTGTCGCCTTGAGGAGGTATTTCGTCTTCGGTGTCTTGTGCGAAGGAGGAAAGACTGATCAATCCAAAAAGTAATATGTAAATAAATCTGTTCATGCTCTTAAAGTTCATTGTCCAGCACATCTTGCATCTCATTTAAATCAACATCCTCAATTTTAAAATTTGAATTCACTATCGCGTTTAGTGAATCGGCTTCTGTTTCATCCAACTTTGCGAATTCAATCAAATCTTCTGTGGACATATCCGTCTCATTCAAAAAAGAAATAAGACTCTCAGTGGAAATGGAGGCGAGCAGATCGTCTTGACTTTGATTGGGCTTTGGCCAGAAAAGATAGGCAGCGATGCCCACCAAAACCAATGGAAGTGCATACCGAAAAACCAAGGCAAAAGAAGGTGAGGAGCTTGTTGAAGGTTTGGCGCTCTCTACTTTTGCCTGAATTTTCAAAGGCAGCCGGTCAAAATAGCCATCCGGCACTTCGAAAATGTTCTTTTTTGATATTTCTTCCAGCTTTTTCATTTTGATGTTATGACTAAGTTACGATTCAAAAGTTTAATTATTCCGATAAAAATTCCTCTATTTTCTTTACTGCATGATGGAAACTGGCCTTGAGAGCCCCAACACTGGTGCCTGTTACCTCTGCCATCTCTTCGTAAGGCATGTCTTCAAAATACTTCAGGTTAAACACAAGCCGTTGCTTATCAGGCAAAGTGAGCAGGGCTTTCTGAAGTTTCTTCTCAATCTCATCACCACCAATATCTGAGGAGCTATCAATCTTTGCTGTGAGCTGACCGGCTACATCTTCGATGGGTAAGAAGAACCTCTTTTTCTTTTTATTCAGGAAGGAAAGGCATTCGTTGGTCGCAATCCGATAAATCCAGGTGAACAGTTGCGAGTCTTCGCGGAAATTGTCGATCGCTTTATGGATTTTAACAAAGACTTCCTGGGTAAGATCGTCTGCATCATCATGATCGATTACCATCTTTCGCACAAGCCAATAGACCCGCTGCTGATAAGTGCGCACGAGCATATTGAAACCATAATTCCGGGTTTCAGGATTTCGGATTTTTTGTAGTAGTTCTTTGTCTTCCAATGGAAGGCAATTTGGTGTAAGGTTCAATTTAGATGAAAGCCTGAAACGAAGGTTTAATTTCGTTAACTAAATTTCTCCAGGCTATCCACTAAAAGTTCAAACTGTTCTTTTGAATGCGCTGGGAAGTTGGCAAACCGGAGTTGCGTCTTTTTTAAATCGCCATAACCATCTCCCGGATGCAGGCCAAAAGGCTCGAGAAACTTCACTACATCTTTTGTGCGTTCTCCACAATCGGCAACGATCACTGTTTTTGATTGCCATTCAGCCTTCTTTACAAATGGTTTGAGAACAGGATGATTGTTCAAGCAGTTATAAAGAATGGCTGCCTTGTAGTCAGTTTCTTTTCTCAATGAATTGGCGCCTCGTCTCAAAAAGTCTTCCACTACTTTTGAAAGCAGATAGATCCCCAACACGTTCGGTGTTTCGGGAGTTTGGTTCTTTACTCCATTTTTCAAGTAGAACGGAAGTGAATGATAGGTGCCTATTGAATGGCCACTTGACTGAAGTTGCTTTGCTTTTTCAATACATTTTTCATTCACCATCCAAACGCCTAACCCTGCTGGTAATCCAAACCCTTTCTGAACAGAAAAGAAAACAGAATCCACTTTTGAATAATCAAACAAGGGGTAGGGCAGGGAAGAAACGGCATCCACCACTATCAATGCATTCGGATTTTTTTTACGCAGAGAATTAATGACATCGATAGACAAAGAAACGCCCGTGCTTGTTTCATTTTGTGTAACACCAATTAGTTCTGCTTCCAGTGGAAGGGAAATAGATTGATCAAATCCTTCACCCAGTGTACCTTCATTTTTTTCTGATTTCTTCCCAAGTTGAGTCGCGATTTCATAAAATCGTTTAGAGAAAGCGCCATTTACCAGATGAAAAGATTTTTCAGCCACTAAATTTTGGATTGAACGCTCCCAGATTTCGGTAGCTGAGGCAGCAAAGAAAATGTGGTAATCTTTTGGAACATTGAGGAGTTCTCTTAAGCCTTCCGTAGTTGCCTGAAAAATATTTTCAAAGTCTTTGCTCCGGTGCGTCATGGAGGGCACTCCATCACGAAAAGCTTTTTTGGCATGATCTTCTACTGTAAAGTATAATTGTGAAGGGCCAGGGGTAAAGTTTGCAGAAATCTTCATGCTCAAAAATAGGCTGAATTCCCACACATATTCCTTTTTCAGTTGGTATTTCTCAACTTTTGTTAGTTGAATCACTTTTGAGTTTAAAACGTGTACGACTTTTGTAATCGAAATGAGAATTTTGTACTTTTAAAGTCATTCGAAATAAATCTGCTATTGTTTGGGCATTAATCAAATCTTAAATCATGAGAAAAATTATTTTAGGAATGATGTTGTATCTCATTTCTTGTCAGCAGATTGAAATGACCAATTCGTCTGATATAATTGTGTATTTAAAATCAAAGGGTTATTTGGCTAAAAAAGTTGACGATACACGTATCACTATTCTAAATTCGGGATCAGATAATTTTCAGCGTTTAAAAATGGCCATTAAGGAATATTATGTTGCAAAAGGATATATAGTAACTGATGTAAGTGAGGGCAAATCAAGGATGGAGAATAATCGTACTGAAAACATTGACAGCTGTACTAGTATGGGAATTCAAAACTACCCTGCAAGCGGAGTTATTTGTGAACTTTTCATATGCTTTACTTTAGGTGGATCAACCTCATACCTTACTACTTGTACAAGTTATAAATTTTAAATTTGATTTTATGAATGCACTCACTGTCCTTTTCATTGTCTTTGGCAGTTTTAACAGACCTGTTTATAATGATTACTGTTTGACTGGATTGACTATCACCCAAGATACTACATCCATAGAGTATTGGAGATTGAAAGCAAAGTCTGCTATTAGAGAGGCAGAGCAGCAAAAAAAGATTAGCGAAAAGCTTGCAAGTGAGGTTGTTAACCTTAAAAAACAATTGGAAAAATGTAAGAAATCTGAAGAGTAATTTAAGTTGTAGGTTCTTTTAAACCATTCGTTATTTTTGTGAAATAATTCCCACTTGAGTTTGGGACACGTTTGCTGAACCTAACAATAAAAACAATTCCGGGCGAAAGCTTTCGTACAAAATCAGGCCTCATCACACTTCGGTGTGCCCTCGCCCGAAAAGCAGGATAACAGTGGAAGATTGCGGACGGTGGCAGCCCAAAACTTGTCGTAATAGGGGTTCAGAAACATCCTGCCAGGCTCAGTGGGTTTTATTTTTTTTGAGCGAATTGACCTGGTAATTCATCAACAGGTAAAAGTGTGTCCTGAGGCGCGACAATTCAGTCGAGAATCCTTCAGATATTTCCAATAAAATAATTACTGGCAGTATTTAAGCTGATTATAATTTAGAAAAAGGTACGCGATGCGGACTTTCCTGAATCGCTCAATTAATTTAGAGTTTTCTTTTCTGGCCTATGCTGAAACGATTACGGAATTACTTTATTGGAGAATACTTACAAGCCGAGCCTGACACGCTGAAGCAAGCCAGTGTGGAACTGGTTTATAACATGGTGTCGATCAGTATTCTCTGTCTTTCATTTTTATTTTTTGTTTATCTGAGCAAGGGACTGCACTATCAGCTCATCAAGAATGCATTTATCATCACTTTTTTTACGTGTGCACTGTTTTACATTAAATATCGAAAGTCAATTGAGTTGGTGAGCCAGGTATTAATCGCTATCTCATGGATCAACAACCTTATCAATCTCTACCTTTTTCAGGATTTTAATTTCTTCATTGCTTTAATAACGGTTATTAATATCATATTCACTTTTCATACCCTAGGAACAAGGGCGGGTTTTATCTGGTCGGCCTTGCATTTTGTGCCTGTGAGTCTATTTTTTGTATTGAAAATGAAGGGCGTCTCCATCAAGCAAGGCGCTCCGCAGTATATGCCCGCATCCGAACTAGTGGTTACACTTTTTCTCGTTTTTTTTCTGATGGTTTATTTGATCTATCACTACCACCGCGCTTATGAACAAGCACGCGCCAGTGTTCGCAAGTCTGTAGAAGAAATGAGAAAGGCAAAGGACATGGCCGAGGAAATGAATCGACTCAAGTCCAGCTTTCTCGCCAACATGTCACACGAAATCCGAACACCGATCAATGGCATTTTGGGAATAAGCCAGATAATTGAAATGGAGTCGAGCGATCCGGATATTAGAAAATATATTGCCTTACAAAAGCAAAGTGGAAAAAGGTTGCTTGATACAATCACAAGTATCCTGAGCCTTTCACGCCTTGAGGCCGCAAAAGAACAGCTTGTTTTAAGAGTAGTGGATATCAATCATCTCCTTGGCGAAAATATGGAGCCGCTTCGGGAGATGGCGTTGGCCAGACATCTTGAATTTTCAGTTGACCTTTTTACGAAACCCCTCCTTTGCTTAGCTGATGAAACGGTTTTGTACCAGGTCTTCAATAATATTATTGGTAATGCCATTAAGTTTACTGAAAAGGGTAGGGTCCACGTCACTACCATATTGACTTCACACAAGTCTAATCAAATTTCGTTCATTGTAGAGGACACAGGTATCGGCATCAGCGAAGAATTTTTCCCACGTTTGTTTACTGCTTTTGAGCAGGAGAGTTCCGGTCAGGGTAGAACGCACGAGGGATCCGGTTTGGGGCTTTCCATTTCCAAACGATACATTGAGTTGCTAGGTGGTGAGATTGTTGTAACTTCGAAAAAAGGTAAAGGCAGCAAGTTTGTTGTACACCTTCCGCTCTATAAGGCTTCGTGAAAAGAATTCTGTATATAGAAGATGATGCCATCAACGCCTTCGTGATTATGAAGTTGCTCGGCAAAGAATATTCACTTGTGCATAAAGAGGGTGGGGAAGAGGGTTTGCTCTTACTGTCAGAAGAAAAGGTGGATCTCGTGTTGATGGACATCAACCTTGGAAATGGTAAGATGGATGGAATCGAAGCGATGAAGAGAATAAAAGCCAGTCTTAAGGGGCTTCCGGTACTGGCTGTTACTTCGTATGCATTGCCGGAAGACAGGGATCGTTTTTTGTCCGAAGGTTTTGATGACTACATTCCCAAGCCTGTCGATCGAACTACTTTGCTGCTTCATGTTCAAAAGTTTTTGTGAAAGTTTGTCTCTGATAGGTAGATAAGTGAGGAGAGGCTCTTAATCAATTTCAC
>CAZECP010000092.1:0-19502 GCA_964510765.1 uncultured Ohtaekwangia sp.
CGGTTGATGGCCTTGACATTCAAACTACCATAGATATTAACCTGCAAGATGTAGCCGAAACGTCTTTACACCGCGCCATGCGCTCGCACGATGCAGATGAGGGAACAGTGGTGGTGATGGAAGTACAAACAGGTCACATCAAAGCGATCTCGAATCTCACGCGCATGAGCGATGATGAGTATTCGGAACAATTCAATCACGCTGTGGGTGGTTCGTTTGAACCCGGCTCTACGTTCAAATTGGTGACGATGCTTGCGCTGCTGGGCGAAACCAATATTGAGTTGAACGACACAATTCAAACAGGAAAGGGCGAATTCAAATTTTATAAAGAAACAGTGCGTGATCATGAGGATGGTGGCTACGGTCGCGTTACGGTTCAACATGCGTTTGAAGTTTCCTCCAACATTGCCATGGCAAAATTGGCGGATAAACATTTTGGTGCTCACCCGGAAAAATTCCTTTCGTATATAGACAACTTGAAATTATCAACTCCGCTCGGTTTGCAAATGAACGGTGAGTCGTATCCCAAAATCACACGCCCAAAAGACAGAGGCTGGAGCGGCATCACGTTGCCTTGGATGGCGTACGGATATGGATTGGAAATCTCTCCGCTTCACACACTCACTTTGTACAATGCCATTGCCAATGACGGCAAGATGATTAAGCCCATGTTTGTAACTGCCATTCGCCAGGCGGATGATGAAGTGAAAACTTTTGAAACTGAAACTTTGGTGAGCAGCATTTGCAGCGATAAAACGTTGAATCAGATTAAACTTTTATTGGAAGGTGTGGTGGATCATGGTACAGCGAAGAATTTACGGAATGAACATTATCGCATCGCTGGTAAAACCGGTACTGCACAGATTTTAAAAAATGGCCGTTACGAGAGGAAGTACATTACTTCGTTTGTTGGCTACTTTCCGGCTCATGCTCCAAAATACTCAGCGATCGTTTTGATTAAAAACCCGAAAGGAATTTATCAATACGGAAATAGCGTGGCCGGCCCGGTGTTTAAAGACATTGCAGATAACATTTATTCGCGCGACATCAATCTTCACTCCGCCATGGAGAAAAAGAAAACAACTGAACCTGGTGTCTTCCCGACAATCCGCGCAGGCAAGCAAGATGAGATCACGATGATTGCAAATGAAATAGGTGTGTCCAATCACTCGGCTACTGAAGAGGAATATGTGAAGGCAATTAAAAATGGAAACGGTATCACCTGGAAAAAAAATCCGGTGGTGAAGGACTTAGTGCCGGACGTTACCGGAATGACTTTCCGCGATGCAATTTATTTGTTGGAAAAATCAGGGCTGCGTGTTTACTATGATGGGAAGGGAAGGGTAGAAGATCAATCGCTGCGGCCAGGAACACGAATTTCAAAAGGAGCAAGAATTCATTTAATACTAGGATAATTGAAGGCGTTACGCGACATATTATATAAAGTAAAAATCATTGCCACGTCAGGCGACATGAATGCAGACGTAGAAGGTGTTGCATTTGATTCACGCAAAGTGAGGCAAGGATTTTTATTTGTTGCAGTAAAAGGTCGGCAAGCAGATGGCCACTTGTTCATTGATACGGCAATAAAAAGTGGGGCAACGGTGGTTGTGTGCGAGAAGATGCCGGAAGAGCCTGCAACAAATGTGACGTATGTAAACGTGAAGAGCAGCGCAAAAGCGTTGGGCATTATCGTTTCAAATTTTTATGACAATCCTTCGCAAAAAATAAAGCTGGTTGGAGTTACGGGTACCAATGGAAAGACAACGGTAGCAACGTTGCTGTTCAAACTTTTTACCTCCCTCAATTATAAATGCGGATTGTTATCCACAGTTGTGAATAAGATTGTGGACAAAGACATTCCGGCAACGCACACTACTCCTGATCCGATTCAGATTAATGAATTGTTAATTCAGATGATTGAGGCTGGTTGTACTCATGCGTTCATGGAAGTGAGTTCACATGCCGCTGATCAAGGCCGCATAGAGGGATTAAATTTTACGGGAGCATTGTTTACCAACATCACGCACGACCACCTTGACTATCATCACACATTTGAAAGTTATATCCGTGCAAAGAAGAGTTTCTTCGATGGACTTTCGTCCGATGCATTTGCATTGGTGAATCTTGATGATAAGCGCGGAATGGTGATGCTGCAAAATTGCAAAGCAAAGAAATTAACCTACGGTTTGAAGAAAATGGCTGACTTCAAAGCGAAGATTATAACCAACTCTATTATCGGATTGGAGTTAGAAATAGGTGACAGAAATGTTTGGTTCAAACTGATTGGTGATTTCAATGCGTACAATTTACTTGCGGTGTATGGAGCTGCGTGCTTGCTGGGCGAAGACCCTGAGATGGTATTGATGAAGCTCTCTTCGATCACTGGCGCTGCAGGAAGATTTGAATTAGTTCGCCCGGGTTCAAAGTTCACCGCAATAGTTGATTATGCCCACACACCCGATGCGTTAAAAAATGTATTGGAAACCATCGAGCATTTCAGGACGGGCAATGAAAGCGTAATCTCCGTAGTTGGCTGTGGAGGCGATCGCGATCGGATGAAGCGTCCGTTGATGGCTGCCATCGCGTGCAAATATTCCAATAAAGTGATTTTCACTTCCGATAATCCGCGCAGTGAAGATCCACTCGAGATCATTCGCGAAATGCAGAAAGGTGTTGGACCCGCTGAAGCAAAGAAGACGCTAGTGATGCCCGATCGCGAAGAAGCCATCAAGACTGCGTGCATGCTGGCAAAAGAAAAGGATATTATTCTCGTTGCCGGAAAAGGCCATGAGAATTACCAGGAAATAAAAGGAGTGAAACATCCCTTTGACGATAAGGAAGTTTTGGATCGGATGTTAAAAATGTTTGCGAACTGATGTTGTACTATTTGTTTACATATCTCGATAAGGCATTCGATATTCCCGGTGCAGGATTGTTCCAATACATTTCTTTCCGAGCAGGTGTTGCAGCGATTTTGTCACTGCTTATCACCATCACGTTCGGCCAAAATCTCATTGCTTTCTTAAGAAGGAAACAAGTTGGAGAAGATATCCGCGATCTTGGGTTGGAAGGACAATTACAAAAGAAAGGAACTCCAACGATGGGCGGACTGATTATCATCGCGGCCATTCTTGTTCCAACTCTTTTGATGGCAAGACTTGATAACGTTTATGTTATCCTGCTCATTGCAACAACCGTGGGATTAGGATTGATCGGATTTCTGGATGACTATATTAAAGTTTTCAAGAAAAACAAAGAAGGTCTTGCAGGTCGTTTCAAGATTGTTGGACAAATTTCAATTGGACTTATTGTTGGGATAACTCTCTACTTCAGTGACAGCGTAGTTGTTCGCGAAGTAGAACCGGCATCGTTGGCAAGTGCTTCATTAATGTCTCCTGAGTTGATCGACCGAAAGCTTGAGTATAAGGACGTGAAGTCAACGAAAACAACTCTTCCTTTTATCAAGAATAATGAATTTGACTACAGTAAAATAATTCCGTGGCTTGATAAGAACTACACATGGATCATTTACATTCTCATGGTTATTTTGATTGTTGTCACAATTTCAAATGGCGCGAACATCACAGATGGAATTGACGGACTCGCAGCGGGAACATCTGCCATCATCGGTTTAACGCTTGCCATTTTCGCTTATCTCTCCGGTCGCGTTGACTTTAGTTCGTACCTGAATATCATGTATATCCCAAACCTGAGTGAGCTCGTGATTTTTTGCACCGCCTTCGTTGGCGCGTGTCTCGGGTTCCTCTGGTACAATGCTTATCCAGCGCAAGTGTTTATGGGCGACACCGGAAGTTTATCGATGGGAGGAATTATTGCGGTGCTCGCGCTCGCGGTACGGAAAGAATTAATGATTCCCTTGCTGTGTGGAATTTTTATTGTCGAGAATGCTTCCGTAGTGCTACAGGTATCATATTTCAAATACACGAAAAAGAAATATGGTGAAGGACGGAGAATATTTTTGATGTCTCCACTTCATCATCACTATCAAAAGAAAAATATCCACGAAGCGAAGATTGTGACGCGCTTCTGGATCATAGGAATACTGTTAGCTATTTTGACTTTAGCATTGTTGAAAGTTAGATGAGTGAACGAGTTGTCATATTGGGTGCAGGAGAAAGCGGAACTGGCGCTGCGATTTTGGCGAAAGTCAAAGGCTACGATGTTTTTGTTTCTGATCAAGGAACGATCAAAGACAAATACAAAGAGGAGTTGGCTCAGCATCAGATTGAGTTTGAGGAAGGAATACATTCCGAAGAGAAAATCTTGAATGCCAATATTGTGATCAAAAGCCCAGGCATTCCCGACAAGGCAGAAGTGGTGAAGCATTTGAAAGAGAAAGGTATTGAGATTATTGACGAGTTGGAATTTGCATTTCGTTTTCTCAAGGGAAAGGTGATTGCCATTACGGGAACGAATGGGAAGACAACGACAACACTACTCACGTATCATTTGATGAAATCAGCAGGTGAGAATGTTGCGCTAGCTGGAAATGTAGGAGAGAGCCTCGCGCGCAAAGTGGCTCTTGAAAATCATGATTGGTATGTCGTAGAAGTGAGCAGTTTTCAATTGGATGGAACCAAAACTTTTCGCCCACACATTGGCATTTTACTTAATATCACTCCGGATCATCTCGATCGTTACAACTATGAAATGCAGAATTATGTCGATTCAAAATTTCAATTGATTCAATCGATGCAGGCGGAAGATCACTTCATTTATTATTCGGATGACCAGGTGATCAGTGGAGAAATTTCAAAAAGAAGGATTACGCCCAACACCTACAAAGTTTCTTTGACAGATGCATCGACTGACGCTCACTTTGACGGACGTGTAATGTTCTTTGACCTTGGACATAACTTGTTTAGCATCTCACAAATTGATACGACACTGAAAGGCCCGCACAATCTCATTAACACGATGGCGGCTGTGACAGCGGTGTACACAGCAGGCGTATCAATGGAGTCCATCAAGGCAGGGTTGAAAACATTTAAAAATGCGCCACATCGATTGGAGTCAGTAGCAACGATCAATGGTGTTGAGTTTGTGAATGACTCAAAAGCTACCAATGTTGATTCGGTTGTATATGCGTTGGGAAGTTATCAAAGTCCACTTGTGTGGATCGCTGGAGGAATTGACAAAGGAAACGACTACAAGCTGATAGAAGATCAAGTTCGAAAAAAAGTAAAAGTGTTAATCTGTCTTGGAAAGGATAATTCGAAACTCTTTGATGCTTTTGAAGAAGTAGTGAGGGTAATCTGCGAAACACAAAATATGAAGGAGACGATTGATCTTGCCTATAAAGTAGCGCGGCCTGGTGATGTGGTATTGTTATCCCCTGCTTGCGCGAGTTTTGATTTGTTTAAAAATTATGAAGATCGAGGAAATCAGTTTCGTGAGGCAACATTGGAATTGAAAAAGGAATTGGAAGAAGTTCATCAATAGAAAGGAGGAGCGATGAAAAAATTTAAGGAATGGGCCGATAATAATTTACAAGGTGACAGAGTGATCTGGGCAGTTGTGTTTGCATTATCGTTGATCAGTGTGATGGTGGTGTATAGTTCGATTGGCACACTTGCTTATCGTAAAGCTACTTCGCCTGAATGGTTTTTGTTGAAGCACACAGCAATGGTTTTTCTTGGACTTGGTGCCATGTGGATCGCACACAAAGTTGACTATCGTTATTACTCAAAATTGTCAAGACTTGGTTTGTGGATCAGCGTTCCGCTGTTGCTATATACTTTCAAATTCGGTGTGAGTGTGAATGATGCTTCGCGGTGGATCAACATTCCGTTTCTAGGATCATTCCAGCCTTCTGACTTTGCGAGTCTGGCATTGATCATCAATCTCGCCAGCATGCTTTCTAAAAAGCAGCAGAACATTGACGATATCAAAGATGCGCTTATACCACTATTAATATGGTGTGGAGTGATTTGCGGATTGATCGCTTTAACCAATTTGTCAACCGCAGTGTTGCTGTTCGCCACATGTATGCTGGTGATGTTCATTGGTCGTGTGCCAGTGAAATATCTTGCAATGTTGGTATTGATAGGAATCTTGGCCGGAGCAGCAGCGTATCAGTTCGGGACACGCGGTGAGACGGCAAAGAATCGTATCCTGAGTTTCATCAATGGATCGGAGCTTCCTTTCCAGGCAAGACAAGGAAGAATTGCCGTAGCAACCGGAGGTATTTTTGGAAAAGGTCCAGGTAATAGTGAGCAGCGAAATATTTTGCCTGAGTCTTTTTCTGATTTCATCTATGCGATTGTGATTGAAGAATACGGAATGATTGGCGGCATCACGGTGTTGGTTTTGTATCTCATTCTTCTTCATCGCGGAATGAAAGCTGCTTATAATAGTGAGCGAGCGTTTGGTGGATTATTATCCGCAGGGCTCGCGTTCGATCTCGTTTGCCAGGCGATGGTGAATATGGGTGTTGTAGTTGGACTTGGTCCGATCACAGGACAACCGTTGCCATTCATGAGTTGGGGAGGAACAGCGATGGTGTTCGCAGGAATTTCAGTTGGAATTATTCTGAGTGTGAGTCGTGGCGAGCAGGAAGAAAACTGGGGCAAGGCAGATGCCTCGATTGAGGCAGATAATAAAAACGTAGAAGCAAAAGCAGCTTGAGTACAAAACAACCATATCGTTTGATCATCAGCGGTGGCGGCACTGGGGGGCATATTTTTCCAGCCGTGTCGATTGCCAATGAATTCAAGTCACGCTATGCGGATGCAGATATTCTTTTTGTTGGTGCAGAAGGAAGAATGGAGATGACACGCGTGCCAGAAGCAGGTTATAAAATAATTGGCTTGTGGATCAGCGGGCTCCAGCGCAAGTTGACTCTTTCGAATTTACTTTTCCCATTCAAGTTGATCAGTAGTTATTTTAAAGCGAATAAAATTGTGAAGTCATTCAAGCCGCATGCTGTGATTGGCACAGGTGGTTATGCGAGCGGACCGATTATGTTAGCTGCCACGCGTCAGCGGATTCCTTCTTTGATTCAAGAACAGAATTCGTATGCTGGCTTAACGAACAAACAAGTTGCTTCGAAAGTACAGAGCATTTGTGTGGCATATCCTGCGATGGAAAACTATTTTCCGGCCGCGAAAATAAAATTCACCGGCAACCCGGTGCGTAAAGGAATTGCTGATAAAAATATTCACAAAGAAGTAGCGCTGGCGAATTTCCAATTGGTGATGAATCAGAGAACACTGCTGATCCTTGGTGGAAGCCTTGGTGCTCGCACGATCAACGAAAGTATTGTTGCGGGAATTGACACACTGATTGAATCACAAGTGCAGGTGATCTGGCAGACGGGCAAGATGTATTTTGAAAGTGTGAAAGCACAAGTGAAAGACAAGGACTTACACCGAATCCGCATTCATGATTTTTTGAATCAAATGGACATGGCATATGCAGCTTCGGATGTAGTCATCTCACGCGCAGGTGCGTTGGCCATTTCGGAATTGTGTTTGGTCGGGAAGCCATGCATTCTCGTGCCTTCACCGAACGTAGCGGAAGATCATCAGACAAAAAATGCAATGTCGTTGGTGAAAGAGGGAGCGGCCGTGATGGTCCGCGATGCAGAAGCAAAAGAGAAGTTGGTGGAGGAAGCAATTCGCCTGATGTTTGATACACATCATTGCGAAACGTTGAGCAACAATATTGTGAAGTTAGGCAAACCAAATGCTACTAAAGACATCGTTGATGAAATAGAAAAAATTATTGCTAATAACCACACTAACAACTAAACCGCGTGAAACTAAACAACTACGATAGCATTTACTTCCTCGGTATTGGAGGGATCGGCATGAGTGCGCTGGCACGCTGGTTCAAGCACAGTGGCTTCCGCGTGGCGGGTTATGACAAAACAGCTACTCCGCTCACACACGAGTTGATGGAAGAAGGAATGGAAATTCATTTTGAAGACAAACTTGAATTCATTCCCGGCTACATCACGAAAGAGAAAACGTTGGTTGTGTTCACCCCGGCTATTCCGAAAACACATAAAGAATATAATTACCTGAAAGAGCAAGGCTTCACCATTCTGAAGCGCTCGGAGGTGTTGGGTCTATTGACGAAAAATTATAAAACAGTCGCTGTCGCGGGTACGCATGGTAAGACAACTACTTCTTCATTGATTGCGCATATTTTGAAGGTGGCCAACATCGATATGGTTGCTTTCCTTGGAGGCATCACTGCGAACTATGATTCAAATCTTGTAATGAATGGTGAAGTTTCTGCAAAGACAGTGATGGTTGCGGAAGCGGATGAGTTTGATCGTTCGTTCTTGCAATTGTTTCCTCACAGCGCGGTTGTCACTTCTGCGGATGCAGATCACCTCGATATTTATGGCGATCATTTGCAGATGTTGTCAGCTTATAAGGATTTCATTCACCAGATAACGAAGAAAGGAAACCTGATTATTCATGAGTCAATTGCTTCGCTGGCAAACGAGATTCAAAATATTCACAAGGAATCGTATGGAACGGGTAAAGGAAACTACCATGCGACTAATATTCAGGCGAAAGGTGGTTTCTTTCAATTTGATTTGATCGGCCCTGACACGACTATTAAAAATATAGAACTTGGTGTTCCAGGTTATCATAATATGGAGAATGCAATTGCTGCGATGCGTGTGGCGATGCAATTGGGAGTTGCAGAAAAAATTATTCGCGAAGCATTGCTTTCGTTCCGCGGTGTGAAGAGGAGATTTGAATTTGTGATTCGCAAAGACAACTTGGTTTACATCGATGACTATGCGCATCATCCGGCTGAGATCGAGGCATTTTTAAAATCACTGAAGTCGATGTATGTGGGAAAGAAAATTACAGTTGTTTTCCAACCGCACTTGTTTACGCGCACGAGAGATTTTGCGGAAGGATTTTCAAAAAGCTTGAGTTTAGCGGATGAGTTGTTGCTGATGGATATTTATCCTGCACGCGAAGAAGCAATTCCTGGAGTGACAAGTGATATGTTGTTTAAAGACATTACTTCACCTGTGAAGATTCGTTGCGACAAAAAGGATTTGATTCAAAAACTGGAAGACCTGCATATTGAAGTGCTGGCAACGGTCGGAGCGGGTGACATCGATACGTTTGTAAAACCGATTCGAGAAATGCTGAATAAGAAAAAATAAGATGAAGTGGAAGTTGAACATACGAACGGAAGTGAAAGTTGCAGTTGCACTGATTGCGGTGTCATCGCTGATTGCTTTCAGTGAACGGAAGCAAGGTGGAGCTGTGTGCAAAGATATCGTGGTTGAACTTGATAATCTGAACGAGAACCATTTTTTGGATGAATCGGATATCATCCAGTTGGTGGAGAGTGGCGGGCAGCCCGTGAAGGGAATAAGCATCGACCGCGTTCCGTTGAAAGAGATCGAGAAGAAATTGGAATTGGACAGACACATTGCAGATGCGCAGTTGTTTGGCGATTTGAAAGGGAACCTGATTGTGAATGTGGAATTGCGCAGACCAGTAGCGCGAATTGTGCAAGAAGATGCTCCCGATGCGTACATCGCGCAGGATGGTGTGGTGATGTCCACCAGTGAGAGATATACTTCGCGGGTAGTGCTGGTGAGTGGTGCGTATGTGAAGACACTGCTTGCGATGCAAGATCTAACGAAGAATGAAGAAGGTCAGAAAATTATGGAGATGATTGAGTTCATCAATGAAGACAGGTTCTGGCGCGCCCAGGTTGCTCAGTTGGATATTGACAAGCAAGGAAGGATCACAATTTATCCCCAAGTGACTGGCCAACGTGTACAGTTTGGAAAGGCAGAGAACATTGAGGAGAAGTTCAAGAAGCTGATGATTTTTTATAAAGAGATTTTGCCGACACGTGGCTGGACAAAATATGAAAGAGTGAATTTGGAATATGAAGGACAGATAATAGCAGAATAGATTTTAGACATAAGACATAAGTAGCAAGATTAAAAAAATAGAAACCACTAACACTAAAAATAGGAAGTCATGGAAAACGAAAAAATAGTAGTCGGCCTGGACATTGGCACAACGAAGATTTGTGCTATTGTCGGTCGTAAGAATGAATTTGGTAAGCTCGAAGTGCTTGGCATGGGCAAGGCGGAGAGTGAAGGTGTCATCAAAGGCATCGTTACCAATATTGAAAAGACGATTACTGCGATTGCCAAAGCCATTAAAGAAGCCAGCGACATGAGTGGTATTGATGTAGGCGTGGTGAACGTGGGTATTGCCGGGCAACACATCCGCAGCAGTATTCATCATGGCAGTATCACGCGCCTGAGCAATGAGGAGGAAATCAGCATCGAGGATATCAATCGCCTTACAGATGACATGCACCGCATTGTGATTCCCCCGGGCAGCGAGATCATTCACGTAATGCCGCAGGATTATACAGTTGACTACGAAGAGGGGATCAAAGATCCTGTGGGCATGAGTGGAATGAAATTGGAAGCGGATTTTCATATCATCACGGCACAGACCAGCGCGATCAACAACATCAACAAGTGTGTGCGTAGATCGGGGATGGAGATCGATGATTTGATCCTTGAACCTCTTGCGTCAAGTCTTGCTGTGTTGAGTGAAGAGGAAAAAGAAGCGGGTGTTTGTTTGATCGACATTGGTGGTGGCACGACTGACATTGCTGTGTTCCATGACGGCATCATTCGTCACACGGCTGTGATTCCGTTCGGTGGAAATATTTTGACGACTGACATTCAGCAAGGACTTGGCGTGATGAGCAAGCAAGCCGAGCAGTTGAAGACGCGCTTCGGAAAAGCGATTGCGGAAGAAGCAAGCCCGAATGAGATTGTTTCGATCCCTGGAATCCGAAACAGAACCGCAAAAGAAATTTCTGTGAAAATGCTCGCGAATATTATTCAAGCGAGGATGGAAGAAATTATTGAGATGGCGCACACCGAAATTATCAGCAGCGGATATGATGGAAGACTCGCGGGTGGAATTGTGATCACCGGTGGTGGAGCGCAGCTCGCAAATTTAAAACAACTTGTCGAGTACATGACGGGAATGGATGCGCGTGTTGGTTATCCGAACGAGCACCTTGGCAAGAGCAAACTGGATGCAGTGAAGAGCCCGATGTATGCAACGGCTGTTGGATTAGTGCTTTCCGGTTTCCGTTCTCTTGATGAGCGCGAAGATCGCTACAAAGAAAAAATGGCGGAGACAACCAATCGTCCAAGCGTGAAAACGAAAAAGCAAAATCCTACTTCCGATTTCTTCTCAAATATTTTGAATAAGACGAAGGGACTTTTGATTGATGATTTGGGAGATAAGAATGAGTATTGAAAGATTACGAATGATGAATGATGAATTACGAATGATGAATGACGAGTTTGGAATGAGGAGATTTTAATAATTGCACTTTAATAGTTTAAAAAGTTTTTAGCTATGAAAAGGAAAAGAAGGAAGTCTAGGATTCTGAATTTGATTGAGAGGATGAAACTCGCGGCAGGGATAGTAGCGGAAAGCCCGGAGTGTGTGGGTGAGCGCATGGACGGACTTGTAGCGGATAGCCCGGCAGCGCGCTTCGCGATGGCCGCCCAAATGAAATGCAGTATAGGTTTTTTTTATAATTGATAGAGGCGAACGATAAACAAAACACAAACAACAAAAAGTAACAACCACTAAATTAATAATCATGTTTGAATCAGGATCATACAAATTTGATCTGCCGAAGCATCACAAGTCGATCATCAAAGTGATTGGCGTGGGTGGCGGTGGCAGCAATGCGGTGAACCACATGTACAAGCAAGGCATCAAGGATGTCGAGTTTGTAGTGGCCAACACCGACTTGCAGGCGCTGAACAGTAGTCCGGTGCCATATAAGTTGCAACTGGGCGTGAACCTTACGGAAGGTTTGGGCTGCGGTGCGAACCCTGAAGTAGGCCGCGCGGCCGCGATGGAAAGCAAAGACCAGATTCGTGAAATGCTGGCAGGAACGAAAATGATTTTCGTGACGGCAGGTATGGGCGGAGGCACGGGAACAGGTGCTGCACCTGTGATCGCGAAGATTGCAAAAGACATGGACATCCTCACGGTGGGAATTGTGACGGTGCCGTTTGGATTTGAAGGAAAGAAAAAATTAGCCCAGGCGGAAGCAGGCATTGAAGCATTGCGTGCGGGCTGTGATACCGTGCTGGTGATTTTGAATGACAAGCTGCGTGAGATTTATGGCAACCTCGCGATCGGCCAGGCTTTTGGCGAAGCAGACAATGTGTTGACGACTGCTGCGAAAGGAATTGCCGAGATCATCACGCTTGCCGGATATGTGAACGTTGACTTCCAGGATGTGCGCACAGTGATGTTAAATGCGGGCGCTGCAGTGATGGGCTCAGCGGAAACTCGCGGAGATCATCGCGCGGAGAAAGCGGCACAACTTGCACTCGCTTCTCCGCTGCTCGACAATCGCGATATCATGGGCGCGAAAAAAATCCTGTTATCGATTATATCTGGTGAAGAAGCGGAGTTGCAGATGGATGAACTTAGCATTATTACAGAATATATTCAAGGACAAGCCGGTGATGAAGCGGAGGTGATCTTCGGTCATGGTGTGGATGTAAATCTTGGAGATCGCATTCGCGTGACAGTAATTGCCACCGGTTTCTTTGCTGAAGGCAAGATGGCGAAGAAAGAGAAGAAGGTAGCGGAGATAGACAAGAACCAGATTCCGTTGTTTGGGAAAGCGGTGATTGACAACACCGTGAACCAACCGACTGGCGATCTTCAACTGAAAGTAAAATCAGACAATGGAAATGACAAACCGATTTTGGAAACTCCGGCTGAACCGACTATTCAAAAACCGGAAGTGACCCCGATTGTTTCAAAGCCTGTGCTGAACAAGCCGGAAGAAGAAAAAGAAGAGCGCGTGTATGAATTTGATTTCAAGAAGAAGCAGACTCTTACGGAAGATGAAGAGATGGTGGTGTTGCCGGAAGAAGACGAGTTCAGCATCGGCAACGAGATAGCTGCTGACCAGGTGATCAACGAGGAAGGAATGATGGAAGTGCGCAAGACGAAGGAGCGACTGGAGCAGCAGGCGAAGGAGCGGAGGGAGAAACTGAAATCAAACAAGAAGCACGAGATGACGAAGGAAGAGTTCAACGAGAAGTGGACGCTTCCTGCTTACATGCGAAGAGGAGTGAAAGTAGATGGCAATGTGCCGCACTCCTCAGAACCTTTTATCTCTCGCTATAATTTGAATGACGATAATAATTTGTTGGGCAATAATAAATTTTTGCACGACAATGTGGATTAGGCCTCACCCTAAATCCCTCTCCACCGGAGAGGGCGGGGGTGAGGCGAAAGACATGGCATATCCGGCACGACTGGTTTTACTCCATTCGTAGTGGTTGTTGGTAGTAATAATTTTTTGCCGGTGCCGGAGTGCCTTCTTACTCGGTCAGAGATTTGTAAAAGCAGTACTGATTTTTTGCTGCGCTGACCGTAAGTTTTTTTAACTGAAAAGCCGGGAGCTATGTCCCGGCTTTTTGATTTTTGATGAATTAATAATCAGGCCGAAAGATTCTCTCGCCTTTGTAGAGCATGCACTTAGATTCATCCTTCGTTGAAGCAATAATATTAAAACTAAAAGTAAGCCTGTCTTTTGTCTGGCTGACTAGTTTTATTGAGCCTGTGATAATGTCAAATGATTCTCCACCGAAGACCTCCTTCAATTTACATTCAGCATTAAAATTTTTGAGATCTCTCAAATTGTATTCTTTATTGAGCTCGATTGAATTCCATTCGAGGAAAACTAATTTGAGATCAACTTCATACCCTGAATCAATGTCTCCAGGGTTATATCGATGCTTTTGAATTATGCCAATTTCATTCTTGTCAGACCAATAAGTATTACGTTCTTTATGAATCTTACCATCAAATAGTTGAAGAATTTTAATGGTGTCGGTTTTGACCTGGCCTAATGCAGTTAATGTAAATTGTATCAAGAGGTGTGTCAGAAAATATTTCACTATTGAAATAGATTAGCTTTCAAATTTAATCAAAACTGAATTTGATTTTTAGAATCACTTCTCAAACAAACTCTTATCAATCCCGGGAATTACTTTCAACGCATTTTGATAATACACTTTCTTCAGCACCGAGTCAGGCAGAGCGAGACCATACATTTTCCAGTGGGCGTGGCGCTTGCGGTAGTAGTCAAAGTATTCATCGTCTGTTTCGAGCACGCGGAAGTAGGTGTAGTATTCTTCTTTTTTGTACGTGTCTTTGCCCATCATCACGCGGTCCTGGTATTTGATCATGAAAGCGCGCGCGGATTTTGGTTGGCGGCCCAGTTCGGCAAGCACGGCACCGAGTTCTGTATATACATTGGGAAGTTCGTCAAATAATTTTCCAAGCTTCTCCAAATCATTTCCATACCAGCCGAGATGTGCATCGATGAATTTTGTTTCCGGATGTTTGCGAAATACATGGTGTTGTTCACTCATGATGGAATCAAACGAGGGAAGTTTCTTCGGATCGCGGTAGCGACTCGGTTCTTGTTTCAGTTCAAGCCAGCGCTCATTGTATTTGTCTTTGGGTTTCCAGAATGAGTTGGGTTCACCTGAGTGGATGAGCACAGGAATTCCTAGTTCACCACACTTAGCCCAGATCGGATCGAGTCGTGGGTCATCAACTGCGATGCGGTTTCCGTTGTTGTCTTTGTCGGTGAGGCCGAGGCCTTTGTACACTTTTAATCCGCGTACGCCTTGTTTCACAGCTTCTTCCATCATCTTCAGCGTTTCATTCGGCCAGCCTTCGTCATCCAGGTTTTCAAAATTGATATTGAGAAATAAGATAAAGCGATTTGGAAAATGATTGTTCACATTATCCAGTGACCATTCCAGAATTTTTCCACGAAAGCCACTGAGGTTTACCATCACACCCATGTTGAGCGAATCCATCTCAGTCACAAGGTTGCCGAGGTTTTGAATTGGCATCACCCATTGATGATTGTGCACATCAATGAACGGAAACTTGGCGTGAGTGAGTGGATGCTGCGGAACTTTCAATGTAGAGATAGGTTCGTACTCTTCCACGCCCATCACATTCAAACGATACTGAATGCGACCGATAAGCCAATAGGTGAGGCCGAGAAAAGTTAAAATGCCCAAAGGCAACAGCAACCATTTCCTCTTGGAGAAAGCCATGGTGTGAAATTTTAGATTTAAGATTTCGGATTGAAGATTGAAATCTCTTAGTCCGAAATCTTAAATCATTGAATAATTATTGTGCGGAGATTGGAACAGCGACCTGAACCTTATCCCAAAGGAAATTCATTTTCACTCCAATCGAGTCACTCGCGAAGTTGATGGTGAATTGTTCTGTTTCAGTTGGCAATGTTGTTACCGGAACGCTTACTTTCAAAACATCGAGGTCGTGATTGGGTTCACCAGCTGCGGAAATGGTTACGCCTAACTCGCTATTCAAAACAACCTGGAACGCATCAGCACCTGGAATGGTGTACATGCGATAACTTCCCGCATTAATCGGGCTACCTGCGAAGTTTACATTTTTGTTGAAAGTAATTTCAGTGGCTGCATTCGCGCCAAGCCTCCAGTATTTTCCATAAGGCTGAAGTGCTTTGTCTTTTTCTTCACCGAAAATGAGCCTGCCTTTTTTATAAGGACGACCATAAGTTACTTTGATGTCAAGGCCATTTGCACTTATGGAAGCATCGCCTTTGGGTGATGCCGGAAACATAACAAGGTAAGCAACATAGAGAGCAAATACCAGCACA
This sequence comes from uncultured Ohtaekwangia sp., assembly GCA_964510765.1. Taxonomy (GTDB): domain Bacteria; phylum Bacteroidota; class Bacteroidia; order Cytophagales; family Cyclobacteriaceae; genus ELB16-189. Next base: position 15,766 of record CAZECP010000092.1, read on the forward strand.
AGGACGCCAATGCCGATCAGTATTTTCTTTAGCATAGTTGGTTGGGTTTAATTTGGTTGGTTAATAACAATGGAAGACGAAGTGAAGGTACATTTATTTTAGCCTTGTTCGATTTTATTTCTCCAGTATCATTGTCACTCCCTGTCCGCCTGCAGCGCAGATGGAAATAAATCCACGGCCTGATCCCTTTTGATTTAGAAGTTTTGCCATCGTAGCGATGATGCGTCCGCCCGTGGCAGCGAAGGGATGGGCGGCTGCGAGACTGCTTCCATTCACGTTTAGCTTCGTGCGGTCAATTGCTCCAAGCGCTTTATCAAAACCAAACGATTTCATCAGATCATCGCTCTCCCAGATTTTCAGCGTTGCCAATACTTGTGCAGCAAAGGCTTCGTGGATTTCATAGAAATCGAAATCCTGGAGTTTAAGATTTGCTTTCTGTAACATACGAGTGGCTGCATAAACTGGAGCGAGCAATAAATTTTGTTTGTGGTTCACGTATTCAATTGCTGCGACTTCTGCATTCACGATATATGCAAGCACAGGAAGATTGTGTTCTTTTGCCCAGTCTTCGCTTGCCAATAAAATACATGAAGCGCCATCTGTGAAAGGTGTGGAGTTGCCAGCAGTAAGTGTTCCATTTTGTTTGTCGAAAGCAGGCTTGAGTTTAGAGAGTTTTTCAATGCTCGTGTCCTTGCGCATATTGTTGTCGCGATCAAGTCCGAGATATGGTGTGAGCATGTCATTGAAGAATCCGGCTTCATAAGCCTTCGCCATCTTTTGATGACTTTGTAGCGCAAACTGATCTTGCTCCTCGCGAGAGATGCCGAAGTATTTTGCAGTGATTTCTGTGTGACCTCCCATGGAAAGTCCGGTGCGGGGTTCATCAATTCCTGGAGCAACAGGAGCGAAATGTTTTGGACGTATTTTTAAAAAACTTCCAAGTCGGCTGCCAAATGATTTAGCTCTACGTGCTTCCAATAGAATTTTTCGTAAGTCTTCATTGATGACGATCGGCACGCTGCTGGTAGAGTCAACACCTCCGGCAATTCCAACTTCAATTTGTCCAAGTGCAATTTTGTTGGCGATGTAAATTGCTGCTTCAATTCCGGTGTCGCAGGCTTGTTGTAAATCGCAGGCGGGTGTGGATGGATCGAGTGATGTGCTCATCAAACTTTCGCGCATCAAATTGAATTCGCGTGTGTGTTTGATCACAGCTCCTCCAGCCACTTCGCCTAATCGTTGCCCCTGAAGTTTATATTTTTCAACCAAACCATTTAGTGCGGCTACCATCATGTCTTGATTGCTGGCATTGGCGTAATTGGTATTGTGTCGTGCGAAGGGAATGCGATTGTAGCCAACTACTGCTACTTTGCGAGCCTGTAAATTATTGAGCATGGATTTTATTTTTGAATTAGAACAATACTACGAAAAGATTTAGTTCCTCTTCTTCTTTGCGGCTTTCTTCTTGATAGCTTTCTTAGCGACCTTCCTAGTTTTGACTGCTTTCTTTTGCACTTGAATCTTTTTTCTTTCTGGTCGTTTCACAGGCGATATTGATTTCAAAATCGTAAGACCCTCTTTGATTTGTTTAGAGTCTTTCACCTTGGCAAGAGAGTTCGCATGAGCTTCTTTCAATAAACTCTTGATGTATTCTTTGGGAAAATCTTCTACATTCTTCACGAGGATGTAACGATATTGATTTCCTTCACCGAGCAGCAGGTTCTTCGGATCTGAAATTTCTGATCCCCAATAAAAACCAAAATGCACATTGTGGCTTGAGCGACCGACAGCAATGCTACAAAATGTGTGGCCAACTTTGTCGGTGGCTGACCATCCGAAAGCCAACGCATTGTAGTTGTCGTAAATCAACTCATTCGCTGTTGGATATAACGTCCATGCGAAATCGCGAAGCCAGAGTGCGCGATGTTGAACATCTTTTGGAAATGCCTTCAAAAATTTAAGCAAGTCTTTGGTATGTTCCTTAGCCACGAAAGTTTCGGTTTCATTCAAGTTAATGAATTTCTGGAAACTTTTGGGTTAAGTTTATTACCGCGGTGAGAACTTTGTACTAACCTAATTGAAATGGAAAACCGCTTGCATAAGATTTACTTATCAGCTATCAGAGTGTCGTGCTAATGGTGAGTGCGCAAGAGCTGTGAAAAAATGCATGCAATCCGTGCGGCAAACAATGTGTGCGTCTAGATAATCCGCAGTCCCACGGGCTAGAGGTTCGCGCACCCTCAGGCCGCGAACAATATCTAGCGGAAATTGCGAAGCTCTCTTCGCGCGCGAGCAGTTGTTGTGTCAGAGAGCTGCGAGTTTGGCCGCGCACATTAACAACCTCGGCCCGTGGACTATGCGGATAAAAATCGTGAGCAGATTGTCTGACTTTGGTTTTGAATCGAATTCCAAACTCTTATCTGCTCTTCAAAATATTGAATCTTAACCTGGGTGCGATTTCCTCGGCACTTGTTTATCGGCTAGCTGGTTTCATTTCCAAGCCAACGCCAATTCTATTCCAGGCGTTGATCGTGATCGCTGCCATAATTAATTGTGCCGTATATTTTTCTCCAAAAGTTCCAACTGCTTTCTCATATGTTAAATCTGAGAGACGATTTCCGATGAGTGTTACTTCTTCCGCAAGTGCGAGAACGATTTTTTCTTCATCACTGAATGAATCAACCTCCTTCCAGACGCTGACGAGGAAAAGGCGATTTTGATTTTCACCTGCCTCCAACGCTTCATGCATGTGCATGTCGATACAGTAGGCACAGCCGTTGAGTTGTGAGGCTCGAATCTTGATCAGGTTTTTGTGCGCAGGCGACAGATTTGTTTTGCTCAGGTATTTTTCAAATCCAAGCATGGCACGGTATGCCTCCGGCTCAGTTTCCTGCATGTTCAATCGTGTATTCATAATTGTTGTATTTTGATGACTCAAAGGAACACCTGGTTTGGATGAATCTACTTAATCTAGATTAAGAACGGCAGGACGTCCTCGGTTTAAGTTTGGTCAATTGCGTTTACCGCGGATTTTACTGAGAAATTCAGGTGTAAATCCAAGATAAGAAGCGAGCATGTATTGAGGCACACGCTGCACGAAGTCAGGAAACGCAGAGTTGAAATGCTTATAGCGTTCTTCACCTGTTTGATCAAAGATGTAATGCAATCGCATTACAGAAGCAGCATAAGCCCGCTGCAAAATCAATCGGAAGTAGCGTTCGAGCTTCGGGACTTTGATAAGCAACTCTTCCAACTTGTCTTTTTGAATGCAGGCTACCTCGGAATCTTCAACCGCCTGAATATTGAACTGCGATGGCTTTTCAAAATCGAAGCTATTGAAATCCGTGATCCACCAATTGTCGATGGCAAACTGCACGATGTGGTCTTCCCCGGCTTTGGTATGAATAAACATACGGAGTACGCCTTTTACTATGAAATGATTGGCAGCGCAAATTTGACCTTCTTTTAAAGCAAATTCTTTTCGCTTAAGACTTTTAAACTCAAAATTGGCGAGAAGAATCTGCTCTTCGTCTTTCGTAAGAGGAGTAAATTTTTGAATGTGATTTATGAGAGCCTCTTGCATTTCAACATCCTAAATCCATTCCTGGGTTTCAACCGTCTGTTCTACTTTCACGTCTCCAGTGTGTTTTGTAGTCTTCGGTTCGATGAGCATGAGCTTTACTTCTTCGCCATTTGTTCTTGGGAGATGCTCAACGCCTTTAGGCACAATTAAAATT
>CAZECP010000093.1:0-19229 GCA_964510765.1 uncultured Ohtaekwangia sp.
AGCAACTGTTTACCCAGCGGTCCTTGCGAAAAAATAACGATGTTAAATAGATTCCATCCCAGGTGAAGTCCGATAGGCAAATAAAGAGATTTCGTTTTCGCGAAAGCGAAGGCAAACATCAAGCCCCAGACTCCGGTAGAAACAAATACGTAAATCATTGGCACCACATTGCCAATCACTCCGAATGAGAACCAATGATAGATACCGAAAGCCAACGCTGAAATGAGACATGCCGTTCGCATAGTTGTTTTCTCAATCAGTAGGTAGAGTAAGGCTCCCCGAAAAAGTAGTTCTTCAAATAACACCGACTTCAGCACCCACCATAATGAACTGACAAATTGTACAATAGTGAAATCTTTATTCAGTGACCAACTGTTGCCGGTAAGTGTTGTAGTGATGAGACAATAGATCGTGAAGCATAGTGCGGCAGCCACAAATCCTCCGGTGAAATGCAGAAGTCGCGCAGATGTTGGCCGGAAGCCAAGTGCAGACAAATCTTTTTTGCTAACGAGCCACAGCAGCAACCACGATAGCGCAAGTTCAAGTAGCAGTCCGATCATAAAAATTGAATCACTCCTTCACCACGATGGATTCCCAGCCGTCATACTCTCCGTTGAGTTCTTTGGCCTTTTTTCGAAGTAGCATTGTGAGGCTACTTAACGCGCCAAGGTCAATGCTGCTTGATTTGAATAAGTGTAATTGGTAACCCAATTCGGAGTCTTTGATAAAGTCAGTTCCAGCAACTTTGAAACCCATGCCCTCAGCATATTTGATAAATGAGTCACGGCCTGATTTATTTTTGAAATACAACCAATGATCAATCGGCCTAGGTTTGGTGAGCTTATCTCCAGCAGATACTAATCGCATCACTACTCTTTGATTCGACATGTACTCCTGCGTCTCCTCATTGGGATATAAAAAGGTCAAGTAAGCAGCCCAGTTTTTGTCAGGCCGAATGTTGAGATAATATTTGTAGGAAGAATATTTTTCTTTGTAAAGTTTTACGAGTTTACTACGAATGGCGGTTGTGTCGCCAACGTAAATGTAATCGAGTCGCTCGCACTGACTGGTAAATGTACCCGCCAACTCACTCTTAGTGACGGATGAAATGGCATTGTTCGCATCATCGGATATCTTATAAAGATTCTCGAACTCCTCTTTCGCGGGAAATCCATCAGCCTTACACCTTTTATAAGTCACTCCGGTGATCACAACAAAGCACAATTCCTTGACAGGGGCTGTCTTCACTAGGTCCATACTGAGTGTAGTAGACCCTGCTCCTTTCTCATATTGAGCCAGGTAAGTATCCCAATTACCTTCTTCTTGTGATTGGGCGAAGGTTTGAGAGAATATTACCAAGAATACGACTACAAGAGTTTTCATTTAACGTTGAATTACAGATTCAATTTATACAATTTGATTGTTTTCACTCACCTTCACCTCTCCATACACCACCATCGTCTCCTCCAATTTCTTCCGCGAAAGCTTCGGCACGTAGGTTTCCTCAGCAGGATATCCAACGGGTATCAACAGGAAAGGCCGCTCGTTTTCCGGGCGATGTAAAATTTTTTGGAGAAAGTTCATCGGGCTCGGAGTGTGCGTGAGTGCTACCAACCCTGCATGATGAATGGCTGCCAGCAAAAATCCACACGCCAACCCCACTGATTCCTGCACATAGTAGTTGGTTCGATGCGAGCCATCAGGTAAAAGGTCGTACGCTTTTTTGAACACAACAATTAAATACGGAGCCGTTTCGAGAAACGGTTTTTTCCAATCCGTTTGCAGTGGCTTCAAATCTTCGAGCCATTCAGCGGTCATGCGGCCGTTGTAGCTTTCGTATTCTTCTTTCTCAGCAGCTTCACGAATTTGTTTTTTGATGAACGCATCTTTTACCACGCAAAAAGTCCACGGCTGTTTATGTGCACCGGATGGCGCAGTGGACGCAGCTTTGATCACATTCTCAATGATGGAAAAGGGAACTTCTTTGTCAGAAAAATCGCGCACCGTTCTGCGCTGCCCGAGCCAGTGGTAGAACTCATTACTCCGCACTACCATTTCAGATTCCTCGTACAACATTGGTTTGTGGAGTACGAAAGGAAACCCCTCCATTATTTTCTCGTTCATGAAAATTGATTTGTTTAAAGCTAGAAATGAAACAAGAAAAGACAAACTGATTCCAACACAAAGATGAATTCAGAAACTCCATTTTAAGCGAACATAGGCTGCCTTAATCAGCGAGCCAAAATTACCGTATTGATTGTAGCCGTAGAAAAACTGCCCGATCAAATCTATGTCGAGGTTTTGCTTTGCGGAAATCGTTAAAGACGGATTCACAAAAAAGGAGCTACTTCCCGGATACATGATCAGCGCCATGCCGCTGTTGAGTAATGGTGAGATGCGATAAGTCGATTGAATAAATGATGACCATCGGTAAGTTGACAAATTTCTGACCGTGCCCGGGCGCAAACCCACCACGGTAAATCCAATATCCGGATGATACGAGCCTTGCGAGTTGTACATCACTGAAGCATTCAAATAAAGTGAGCTCTTGAAGGAGTAGTCCATCGACATTGCTCCCAAAAACATGTCCTGATAGGTGCTATTAAAAATTGTAGTTGTCGCTTTATGAAAGTAGGTAAGTTCACCCTTCAGACCGGCACCGCGCACACTTCCTGCCCACCCGCTTCCCAATGCAAGATCTCCCTGAGCAATGCCTCCCAAAAACTGGAAGTCATAATTCCATTTGTTGAACTTCCACATTCCTGCACTCACAAAATGATCGATGTCTTTGGCTGCTTTTGCTGCTACTTCCACACTCGAGGCCACTCCGGTGTAGCGGCTTATGCGAATTGCATCCGAGCCGGGGCGTTCTTCATAATCAAAATCGAAAAAAGAATACGCGTTGAACCAATCATTCGGATTCCATGCCAGGTTCACTCCCCAGTTGATCCGCTGCCGACCGAGTTTTATTTCCCAATTATTCTTTGACCATTGCACATAAAGACGATCTGCCATCGTGTTGAAAAGCAATGTTTTGTTATTGATTGGATTTGTCGATAGATCAAAGTAATCATTGTTTGCATCTATCAATGCACTGTAGTTCGGTACCTTCTTTACGAAATCTCCCATCAGGATTCGTGTTCTAAACTCCGCCACAACTTTCACTTCATCGCTTGCGTACCAGGCAAAGTTCAACCTGTTGTGAATGAGATTTTGAAAGAGCAGGCTATCACCATAATAATTGAAGGAAGCCATCTCTTTGAGATAACCTTTGAAAGCAAGTTTGCTGGGCTTTTCCTCCTGATCCTGCGCGAGAAGTCGTGGCGCAACTAAAAACATACTGATGAGTAACCTGAAGCGCATCGCTACCGAACAACGTCTGAAATGATGGCACCGTCACGCAGTGTTACCAGTCGTTTCGCTTTGTCCATCACGCGTTGATCGTGAGTCGAGAAAACAAAAGTTGCTTTTTGTTCGCGGTTGATCTCTGCCATCAAATTCAATAAATTTTCAGTCGAGCTCGAATCCAGGTTTGCCGTAGGTTCATCAGCCAGAATAAAGCGAGGCTTTGATGCTAGCGCCCGCGCCACCGCCACGCGCTGCTGTTGGCCTCCCGAAAGTTCTCCCGGCCGGTTGTCAGCTTTGTCTTTGATGTCCATTCGCTCCAACAACTCCAGTGCGCGTGCCTCGCGCTCTTTCTTATTCTTCTTTTGTAACAACATGATGAACTCAATGTTCTCCTTAGCAGTGAGCACCGGAATAAGATTATATGCCTGAAAAACAAAACCAATATTGTGCAGCCGAAAATCGATGAGATCACTGTCGTTCATGTTGGTGATATCCGTGCCTGCAATTTTCACCGTTCCTGATGACGGATGGTCGAGACCGCCAAGAATATTTAACAAGGTTGTCTTTCCGCAACCTGAGGGTCCAACAATGGCGGTGAATTCGCCTTCTTCAATGCGAAGGTCAACATTGTTAACCGCCTGCACAGGCACCGAAGTTTTATGATAAACTTTTGAGACTTGAGCTGCTTGAATGAGTGTCGACATATCAACAAATAATTTTAAAATTTCAAAATGTATGAATTGCTTCCACAGGTTTGTATTGAATGGCCCGCCATGCCGGATACACAGAAGCCAGCAAGGCTGTGATCAAAACTCCCGCAACTATTTGTACGTAATCACCGGTTCCTAAACTTGGATAGAGAATGTTATCATATCCAATTGCCTCCAGTCCTTTCGAGTAGTCTGATAAATCGATACCCTTTTCTCCTAGGTAAGCAATGGTAACATAGCCAATTGCCAGACCCATTGGGCCTCCCACCGTTGAAAGGAAAATCGTTTCGATCATGATCATCGTAAATACCCGCCCGCGCTTCATGCCCAAAGCCATCAACACTCCGAGTTCGCGCACTCGCTCGAGAACTGCCATCAGCATCGTGTTCACGATTCCAAACGCCAGCGCAGTCATGATGATGAAGATGAGTATTTTAAGTGTGGCGCCCATCCACTGCTGCATAATCACCAGCGTGGGTGAAAGTTCTCCCCAGTACTCTGCTTTTTGTGTCGGAAATTTTTTTGTGAGCTCATCGGCAAAAAGTTGATCATCAGTGCCTGGCGTAGTGGTGTAGGCGATCTCATGCACCGCTTCCGGAATACCGAGCAAATGGTTGATGCTTTCGCGTTTTACAAACGCTGAAGACTCATTTATAACCAGCGAAGCAGCATGAAGAATGCCCGCCACACGAAATTGGCCCGCTGTGATGTTGCCATTCGCATCCTGAAACGTGAGCACTACTTTTGATTTCACTTTTACCTTCAGCTTCTCTGCCAGCTTCTCGCCAATCAGCACAGGATGTGTGACATGATCAAAATATTCTCCACTGCGCACAAGTGAATCGAGTTGCGTTACCTCCGCTTCATCTGCAGGATCAACCCCAACAATTCGCACCCCTGTAGCTTGCCGCGCTGACGAAATCATGCCATTCACAACGCTGCGCGCGCAAACGTTTCTCACTTGTGGCTGCTGTTTTAAGTAAGAAAGAATTTTTTCAGGCTCCGAAATAGTGAAGTTGATGTCCTGGTCTTTTGAAAATTCGGGATGATGTACCTGGCCATTGGATGTTTCATGACGAATAGAAGATTCAATATATCCGGTCATAAAACTTTGCATAAACCCTCCGCCAAACGTGAGCGCCCAAATGCCGACCACCATACTTCCTATCACAACAAGGCTACGCGCTTTGTTACGCCAGACATTTCTCCATGCAATGATTGTTAACATTCTTTGTTTTGGGGTTAGGCTCGCATTGCTTCAACAACTTTCATTTTGAATATTGACCACATGGGATAAGCCGAAAGCAAAATCGCCATGATAAAAATCGCATAGGCCTGATTCGTGAAGATCACGGTATCAAGTGAAAACGGATAGACCGCCTCCACGCCAAAACTTTCAATAGCTTTGGCGGCTTCCTCACTGTACCGAATGGGGTGATAGTGAAAGTAGGTAAGAATAGGAAGTGCGAGCACAATTCCTGTCATCACGCCCACCACCGTCATCATCAAAATCTCGAGCGCGATCAGTGTCTGCAGTCTCACGCGTTGCATGCCCACCGCCAGCATCACACCAAATTCATACCGCCTCTCTGCAGTCATCATCAGAAAGGTGCCAAACATTCCAAAGCCAATTACAAAATAAAGAACCCACAGCATCACTTTGCCGCTGATGTTGTCCAACTCGATGCTTTGTAAAAGATCGGGCACCAGATCTTTCCACCCCATCACTTCGATTTGGTCATTGTCAACCTGATTTTTTAATTGGGCAACAATCTGATCCGTATGATCGGGATTGTTGATCAACAGTGAAGTGCTCGTGATCAAACCAGGTGCGGCATAAAACCATTGCGCCTTCGCCATCGTCATGTAAAGACTTTGATTGTTCTGTTGTGGAAGAGGAAAATGCACGATGCCCTTCACAGGAAATAATCCGGCTGCATTGGCACCATGGTATCCCTGACTAATCAAAGTCAGCGTGTCGCCTACCGTTGCTTTTAAATAATCGGCCAATCCCTCCGCTAACAGAATGCCCTCGTCATCATTAGCCAGGTAAGATCCTTTGACTAACTTTTGTTTTATGCGGGTCAACTTATTCTCGCGCACCGGGTCAATGCCCATTACCAGCGCTCCTTTTGTCTGCGAGTGAATCGAAGATAACGCGAAAGACTCAAGGCGTGGTACTGCCAGCATAACTCCGTTTATGTTTTCAACTTTACGCTGAAGCAGTGAGTCGTATTCAAAACTATTGTCGATGATCTTGTCATTCCAATAACCTTTCTTATGCAATTGAATGTAGCCAGTGTAAAATCGTACCGAGTTTTCAATCATACGCGCATACGATCCCAACTGCATCGATCGCATCACGCAAGCCAGCAGCACTGCAAACGTGATGGACAGAATGGTGATCAGTGACCTTCTTCTATTTCTCCAGATGTTACGCCAGGCGAGCAGAAAATACATTTGATCTTTGTAATTAGTTTACCGTACTCTTTTCATGTTTTGCATCGAGAAAAAATCCTCTTTCAGGTTAAGATCAAATTCCAGCTCGATGTATTCGATCACCGTTTTCTGTTTGGGATTTTCGTGCGGAATCATTTCCAGACGGCATGGCAACACACGCCCACCAATCGGACGAATGTCAGACATCACCATCGTGTTTACCAGCATGCCTTCTTCATCATAGTAGCGCACGAGCAATTGATTGTATTCTTTCTTGTCAATGAAGGCCACAATTTTTCCCCACACTACTGCCGCATTTGGTTTTGGGATCAGCTCAATTTGAAAAGCCGACAAGCCGCCAATGATAGTGTCGCGCTTGAGCGTGTGGTTGTAATCTTCCACTATCGAAGATTGTTTCACCAGGTCATCATTGGTGAAGTCGGACCCCATCCACGACTGCAGCATCATTGAAGGCGGAAGTTTAATCACGCGATCAATGGAAGGCTGCCAGTTCCACATTTCATTTTTGCGTTTCAGAAATACCTGACCTTTGTCGCGGGCAGGAGATGTGATCAAAATCAAACTGTATTCCCGGCTGAGCGACCAGCCTTTCATAGTCACCTCCCTCTTCCAATCCGGCCGCACGATGGTCATCTTCATCACCGAGTGGTTGGAGTTGCCCTGCATCTTGTCATCCATTTTTTTGATGATCTCTTTCGCGGTTTGCGCATAAAGTGAACCAGAGACAGCTAGAAGAATAAGCAGCAATTTTCTCATCCCTTTGATTTTTGTTTACAATATTTATGAATCATAATTTTTTCCAGATCATTCAATGGATAGTCTTCCCGCATGACCACGGCCTGCACGCCAATCCCATCAAACAAGGCGGCAAACAACCGAGCTTCACCTATGGGGTCTTCATATCCCATTTGAGCAAACAGTTGTTGCAGCAGACCAACATAGGCTTGCAACTTTTCTATCGTGATATCGCGAACAAACTTATACTTGTCAGTCTTCAGGATTACTTCCGTGATCAACCTCCAGTGATCGGGCCGCTCTCTCATTTCATTAAAAAACCATCGGATCAGGTTTGCCAATGTATCGGCAGGATCTTCCGCAAAAATTGACGAGATGGCCTGATCGCCCTCCGACATGACATCACGAACCAAACTCTCCATTAAAGACTCCTTGCTCTCATAATAATTATAGAGTAGTCCCTTCGACACACCCGCTTCTTTGGCGATTACAGCAATGCTTGTGGACTCGTATCCGTTTTTGGCGATCAACGAAAATGCAGCCTTCGCTATCCTTTTCATTGTTTCCTGCCTTATTTCATCGTTTTTCGATTTATTTCGTGGGCTCATTTTTTTTGACTGAACGGTCGGTCAAACGTATAAAGAATAGCCGTCTTTCCAAAACTTTTCCATTGATATAAAATGTTCTCTCTGTTTCTTTACCTAATCCTAGTGCTCTTTCTCCAGGATGATGGGAGAAAAGCACCTTTTTTATAAAAGCTATCAACGATGCGGAGAAAACTCATATATATAAGCTTGAGCATTGCTCCTTTCCCTAGTGAAGCTGGCTTTTGACTGGCTTTTAAAGCTTGTTTTTCTCCACTGGTCCTCCACTCTTCCTCCACGCGCGGTGGCCTTGGTCACTACTGCGCCATAAGTAATAGACTAGTGTGAGATCTGTTAAAAATTTCTTTCAGCCCGACAATGCATGTCGGGCTGCTCCTTTTTATTTGAAAAAAATATTTTACCCCGACAGCTGGTGGCGGTGTGCGCACATATACTTGTAAAAAAAGAACGACTATGGCAACTGTAGCAACCAACCCGATCATCAACGGCCTCAGCGGCATGCTGGGCAAAACCCTTGTGTTTAAAAGATGGGGCGACAAAACCATAGTGGCCAGCTATGCCAAGCCGAAGAAGAAGCAAAGTGAACAGCAAAAACAAAACCGCAGCAAGTTCAGGGAGGCGGCACACTGGGCGAAGATCATTCTCAAAGACCCGGCACGAAAAGCATACTATCAAAAGAAAGCGAAGAAACTTGGCTTGCCCAACGCCTATACGGCTGCCATCACCGACTACATGCGCAAGCCCAAAGTAGAGACACTCAGCCAACGCAATGGAACGACTACCTACCAGGTGTATAAAAAAGATTTTGCCGTGAAGCGATCAGAGGTGCAGATCATTTCTTCCGGTGAAATAGTGCAGGCGCAAACTTTTGAAGCGAATGTATTGGGTGAGTGTGTAGTGGCCTTACCTGATCTGGCAACGGGTGAACAATTGAAGTGGACGGTGGTGGATGATACGGGGAGGAGAGTGGAGTTGTAGTAGTTTGAATTTAATGTGGATGGAGTGAGAGTGTTTTTTTGGCGTGTCTCTCGTTCCTCGGGACCAATGCTCTCCGTTATACTCCTCGCTCCACGCGCTAATGCCAACGCAGCTGCGGGGTGCCGCTGCGATACCTCACGCGAGTGGGCTTTTCAATCAGTAGAGTTAGTTAGCTACGATAGGCATGTTCGATGCAAATAGCAGCCAAATCGTCTTTGAAAATGCGCTTTTTTGGATAACTTACATAAACAATCAAACGAATGACGTATATTTTGCGTTTTAAAAGCGCACTTGAATTAGATTGATGAAAATACCTAGAAAAATTACGCCTGATAATATAAAAGATAGTGTTGTTCAAATTGTTTTTAATCCTGCATGCCCACCCGAACTCGTAATTGGACGATTTGAAAATCACCTCCAAAATACTTTTGAATTTAAGGGGGGAGCACCGCCTTCAAAACAAGTTATCAAATTAGCAGACGGAAATGAGTTAAATTTTGGCCAGTTTCAATCAGGGTTTTTTCAAGGCGGGTTCTTTCTTGATAAAAAGGAATCTGTTAAAGTAACCGTAAATTCAAACACATTAGTTTTCAATACGTTTAAAAATTATCCGGGCTGGGACTTAATGCTATCTGTAATAAAGAATACTGTCAATGTAATTTTTGAAAAAGGTATTGCCGAAAGTATTCAAAGAATTGGCGTACGATATATAAGTCAGTTTGAAGGCATTGCTATTTTTGAAAAACTAAAAATGTCATTGAGTTTAGCCACTTCAAACAAGAACTTTTTAACAACACAAATTCGATCTGAGTTTGACGAAGACGGTTTTAAAATAATTCTTAACCTATTGAACAATTTTGAACGCACAGAGAATAATGTTCAGACAAGGCTTTCAACGGTTGATATTGATGTGATAAAATTTTACGATTCACTGGCAGACGTCCAAGGAATTGTTGACAGCATTGATAAGGCACATTTCAAACAAAAGTCTACTTTTTTTTCTCTTTTAAGCGATGAATTCTTAAAAACATTGAACCCTGAATATTAATGGATACATCAGAGTATATAGAAACGAAAATGAATACACCAATTAGCAGTGTTGAAATTCATTCATCTTTGCCTATTTGGACAATAAAAACGGGAACCATTGGAGAGAACAGCAGCTATTCTATTCTTGGAATACCTAAGTATTCTTTTCAAGATGACCTCTTAACTAGAGGTTACATCGCAACCCTTGCGCTACCTTCTATTAAAGCTTCTGCATTGGAAAAGAAAAATAGAAAGTACGTTGAGTATATTTCAGAATTTTCAAAGGATTGGGATTCAAAAAAAACTCATTTTAATTCTTTTACGAAGGATTTTGTTTGGAATAACTTCAAAATAATTATTGACCAACTCCTTCAACTTAAGCCTGATCAAGTGTCATTCAGCTTAACTAATGACTGCAGTATTTTCTTTAAAGCTCTAGTAAAAGAAAAAAACGTTTATCTTGAATTATTCTTTGATGAAGAATCTGATGGATGTGTCGAAGCCATTGTAAATATTTATAGTGAGGGAAAAGTAGTTATTGCCTATGGCGGAAATGTTGAGCGAACTTTTCAAAAAATTCAAGAAGTCTTTGTTGCAAAAGATAAAATCACTGCGTCAACAAGTATTCCCTATGCAATATCCAGCGCGTATCTTACCGCAGCCGAGTTTTAGAAGAATTAACGATATTCAACAGCTTCACAATCATCATCTAATTCATTTCACCGAAACTAAGGATAACAAAGGTGCTGACAACAAGATTCGAGAAGATTTGATTGTCAGGCAAACTGATCACTTGAGAGATTTTTCAAATAGTCTTCTTGGAACCTTTGAGCTTGAAGATATATACTTAGAACTGACCAAGGGAGAATTCAGAAATTATTTTAATGGCGATTGGCTTGAGGGAAGCGACCTTGAACGTGTTCCTCGATTTAATAAGGACTTTGCTCTCAATACAAACAGAGGCTATTTTTTTCTCTCTATTAGTGAATGTCACAATTACGAAGTAAGATATTCCGATGGGTCTAATGTGAACCCAATTTGTAAAGTGTTGCACACGCCAACAAATTCAAATTTCTGGCATGTTTCACTGAGGTGGTTTAATAATGAAGTTGATATTTCTCAATTAGAAGAAAGGCAAAGACGCAGGCCTGAGATTAAAAGAATACTAACTGCTGCTAAAGCCTTTATTCAAGAAAAAGGCAAGTTCAACATTCCAGTTTACCAATCTGTTGATAGATCCATTTATACTTGAATTTTTAAGCTAATATTCTGTCGTTCACAGAGGTCACTCATCGGTCATTGGCTCTACTACCTTGGGGATACCAGGACTTCTTGCGCACATTCTCGCTCGCGCTCGGTAAGACAGTGTGTGGTGTAGCGCTTCCTTCAATGAGCTTTATAGAGCAATCAAAGCCCCTTGAACGAAACACACAAATAAGCTATCTTTCACTGCAACAATTTCAAAATAACATGAGTGAAATAAAGGTGCTTATTGAAGACACTACCGGAACCAGCAAAGTGTTGAACCAACTGGATGTGACGTTTGCAAAGACACAGGTTACTGTAAAGGAGTTGATCGAAGCACGCGTGATGCGAGAAGTGCAAACCTATAACACGAAACTTCCCGAATACTTTCAGGGACTGGTGCAACCTCTGGATGCAGAAAAAACGATCAACGGATATAAGCTTCGCGCCAAAAAAAAAATTGATCCGGAAAAGCAAGTGTATGTGGCACTCGATGCCTTTCAAAAAAATGCATTCTTCATCCTCATCAATAATTACCAGGTGGATTCGCTTGATGAAATGATCACGCTGAGCGAGGAGACAAAAATAAATTTCGTGAAGCTAACCCCACTTGTAGGCGGATAATTATGGGACTGCTGGATTTGTTGAAATCAAAAAGTGCTGATCATTCAGGGCATATCGAGAACAAGAAAGTTTTTGACCAGCTAGTTGTAGAGGCACAAGGTGATTACAGCAATTATTCTCTACCCGCCTTTACATCGCTGCCCACATATAAAATCTTAACAGACGAACCAAAGGAAAAAATCAGTGCCTTCATTGTTGATGCGGCATCATTTACTTCCGCCTCGTTTACCAAATGGAGCTTACTCAATAGCACTAGTTATTCATTTAACGCTATCTGGCAGGTCGGTCTGAAATTACTGTCATCCCTGATGCGGATGAAACTGGAATTTTCCTTTGAGCAACTGAACAAGATCATTCGGGCACTGAGTCCAATAGCAGCAAGCAACTCCTTCTATGGTGATCATCCGTGCAAGATTTTTTTACGACCGCTGGAAGATCTCATTGCAAAGGAAGGTCTTACCGATGAAATAAAGAGTCTGCTCAAGCATATGAAGCCGAGTCGCAACGACTATGCTGAGCTGAGAAAAATCCATGAGCGTATCGACTACCTGCTGCAAGGCTCGCCTAAGAAAAAATACAATCAGGCAGACGAGCTAGGGGCAGCATTTGAAAAATCTTTCACTGGCATGTCCGCAGCAGATTTAGAAAAATGGACAGCTCTTTTTGATGTTTGTGCAAATACGGATAGCAAGAGTGAGCCGTCACAGAAATGGCTGAGCAGCGCTGAACAATTGGTCAAAGCGATAGGAAGCGCCCAATTTTCCACTCACCTCATTGGTTGGCTTGATGTGATCTCCACCATTTTGACAAGAATCCACAAAAGCAATGAAGATACAGTCACTTTTATTCATGATGAGAATCACACTATACTCAAAGCATTAATCTGGTGCGCAGGATTGATAAATGAGAAAGAGCTTAACAACGCGCTGGAGACCTATGGCTTCTTAGCTTACAAGAAAAAACCAATGCATGGGCCGCTGAGTGTGCGCACGGGCACGGCCTGCATGTGCGCCTTTGCGTTGCTGCCCATGAGTGAAGGCGTGCCTCGCCTGGCCAAATTCAAAATGCGCATCAAAAACAATTCGGTGCTCAAGGCCATCAATAAATTCATCCGGCAGACGGCAGCCAAGAATGGCGTGAACGAAGCCGAGGTAGAAGAAATTTCAACACCTGCTTTTGGAGTAGAGACTGGCAAGTACACAACTACAATTGCCGACTACAGAGCTATCTACGATATAACAGCGGATACCTTGCTATTTGAAAATAATGGACGCCAACAAAAGACAGTGCCTGCCTCGTTGAAAGAATCTCATTCAGTTGAGTTAAAAAAGATAAAGGCAACCATCAAAGAAATACAGTCGCTGCTGCCTGTCATTGAAAACAGGTTGGAACGAAGTTACCTGAAGCAAAAGAGCTGGTCATTCAGAAATTGGCGAGAACGTTACATCGATCATCCGCTTGCTTCACTGATCTCGCGCAGACTGGTTTGGCACTTTAGCAAAGGAGAGATGAGGGCGCAAGGTTTTCTTAAGGGCAACGACATTGTGAATTTACGTGAAGAGAAAATTGACTGGCTTGATGACGAAACTCTTGTACAACTCTGGCACCCGATAGGATTTGCCACACATGAAATTATTCAATGGCGGGAATTTCTTGAAGCTCGTCAAATCGTTCAGCCTTTCAAGCAAGCGTATCGCGAAGTGTACCTTATCACTGATGCCGAGTTGAGAACGGAAGTCTACTCAAATCGATTTGCAGCTCACATTCTGCGCCAGCATCAGTTTGCCGCTTTGTGCAAGCAGCGCGGATGGCGCTACCAATTGATGGGGAATTGGGACTCCCACAACACACCCTTTATTGAATTGCCTGAATGGAACATGGAAGCAATGTTCTTTGTAAACTCTGATTGGCAAGAAGCTAATACCAACGGAATGGGTATCTTCAATTATATCTCTACGGATCAGGTTCGGTTTTCGCGAGCTGGGCAACCCATACCACTGCATGATGTTCCTGCCATGGTTTTTACAGAGATCATGCGGGATGTGGATTTGTTTGTTGGTGTGACGAGCATCGGCAATGATCCAAACTGGCAGGATGGTGGAAACCAATTCATGAATGACTATTGGAGATCCTATTCATTCAGTGAACTTTCTCAATCAGCGATTATACGAAGTGAAGTATTGCAGTCGCTAATACCAAGGCTCAAGATTGCCAGCCAATGTTCATTCGAAGAAAAGTTCTTGATCGTGAAAGGCAAAGTGCGCACATATAAAATTCACATGGGGAGCGGCAATATATTGATGGAGCCAAATGATCAATACCTGTGTATTGTTCCTGCAAGTTCTACTGCGGCAAAGGAAAAAGTTTTCTTACCATTTGAAGGAGACAATATGTTGTCGATCATAATCAGCAAAGCCCTTCTGCTGGCGGCTGATGATAAAATCACCGACACAACGATTCTCACGCAAATCCATCAAAAGTGAATTGCTCTCAATGAAAATCTATCTTCTTGACGAACCCCGCGTGAGGGATGAAGCGACATGTTTGAGCCCGAAGTGGAATGTAGCTGGTGGCGAGTAGCGACAGCCCGGCCCCGCGCCTCGCGGGGACACGCCCACAAACAATTTCAAATTACGAATGATAAATTTCCAAATGAGTTTGCCTCCGCCAGTATCGTTGGCAATGCATCGTCATCCATTGTGTTTTTATTTTGAAGTCGTGTAAAAGGTTGGACTGACTTGATATTTTCATTCCTGTTTTCTCCAAACATTGTTGGACTTGTCCACATCTGCATCAAAATTGCTCCCCAATCTAACTTGTTGTATGGTCTTTCCCGATTTCACTTTTATAATAACAAAATCATCTCCTTTTGACCAACAACCGATGTTAGTCGAAATCTGGGTATGAGTATTATCTGAAAATGTAATATCCAGGTGAACGGGCACACTGCCAGAACCTAATTTTCGGACTTCAATTTCATATTGTGCCCCGTGACGAATAACTTTTGTGATCGCCAGATCAGGTGCCACTTTATTTATGAACCAATCTTTCCAGAACCAATTAAGATTGATGCCAGCCCCCGTGTTGAAACAATTAAAGAAATCATACGGAGTAGGATGTTTCCCTTTCCAATTATCAATAAAAAAGCGCAGCGCTTTTGAAAACCTTTCATCTCCCAGCATTTCCTTTACGTAATAAAATCCCAATGCTGGCTTCAAATCTTTATTGGAGTACCTGGACCTGGCATTCAGTTGGGGTGTGAGTGTGATGATGGGATTATCAAAATCAGTACCCGCGGTTTTGTTGACATCTTCAATCGAATAGCTCATCGGAACCTGGGGAGCAATTATCGGGTGCAATGTAAACTCGGACAGCGTTGCCAACCCCTCATCGATGAATGAGTACTTCGTCTCGTTGGTGCCAACATAAAAAGGAAACAGTGAATGGAAAATTTCATGAGCTGTTAATTCCACTATTTCTTGCGGCTCCTTAAAGGGCAGGTTATTCACCATCATCGGGTACTCCATAGCATCAAGTCCTTCAAAAATTGTCATGTGTGGATAGGGGAATGATATTTTTGGGAATGTATGACTCATCGCATATACGGTGCTGCGTGCATAATCAATAACAGGACTGTATTGTGTATGTGCTGGATTATAAACCGCATCCACACGAACTCTCCTTTTTGTAGTTGAATCTACCAGCACACTGGACGACTTCCAGATATAATGATTGCTGGTCATGAAAGCCACATCCACCACATCACCAGCCTCAAATATCCAGGTGTTTAAACCTCTTTTCTTATTGATAGTCCTTGCCGCAATGTCCTCCTCTGTAATGATGTTGATCACACTATCGGTTTCGTCAGCTTTCTCTATTAATTGTAAATACTTTTGGTTAAACACGTGCCCCGCATTAACTAAATTACCCGTACACCATACTTGATAGTCATCAGGCACAGTAATTTCAACATGAAAGTTTCCATAGTCATTATAGAATTCATCAAATCCGGTGTATGGATATTCATTCCATTCATCGATGTCGTCATACACCGTAACGCGAGGGAAAAAATAGGCGACCACAAAAGCTCCGGCATCAACTTGGCCTGTCCTGATGAAAGAGCCTTGATTTAATATGTATGAATACTTCACTTTAATGATTGTCCTGGTGTGCGGCAGAATAGTCACGCCTCTCACCGTCATGTTTGTTCCTCGTATGGAGATTGCTTTGGATGCTACAAGGTCACTGTTAATAAAGATGGAATCTATCTCAATGCCATTCCCAAGATCTTCTTTCAAAATTGGCTTGGCACGGACGGATTCTGTCTTATATAAGTTGGGGTAGAGTTTGAAGACAATTTTAGAGATTGTGTCAGGGCTGTTATTTAAATATTCAATATCGACATGCCCGGACACTTGCCGCGTGTCAGGAGAAAATCGAACACGGATGGAATAATCAGCTCGGTTTTGCCAATAATTCTTCCCGGGTAAACCATCCATTTCTCGAACATGTGTGAGATAACTGTTCCTGAAATTAGTGGGAATAGGTAATTGCGTTTGAGCGAGGCTTTGAAAGCAGGCGAAGAGAAGTATCGTAATCCGAAACATTATTGTTAGTTGTTTCAAAATTATAGAAATATAGGCAATGCTCTCAATCAGAGGTTTGGCTTGTATTAGTTACCATTTTCTATTTTAATGATCCTTTATACAATAGATCGTAACACTACTGACATACAGTTGTCATACACGATAAATTACTTGCGGAGTAATTTAAAAATCCAAAAAATGAATCTAGTATCTATTCGTATCATTACGGCCGATATCAACGGCCTGGTAAGTTTTTATGAGCAAGTAACGGGTATGCCAGTCGTTCGACTCACACCCGATTTTGCGGAACTGCAAACAAAGACAGCCACCTTGGCTATTGGCAGCACCAAAACGTTACATTTTTTCGGTGGCGATAGCGTGGCACAGCCTTCAAAGAATCTCAGCGCGATTATTGAGTTTCTGGTAGATGATGTAGAGCGCGATTATGAAAGGTTGCATGAGTTACTACAACACTGTATCGTTCAAAAGCCCACCACCATGCCTTGGGGAAACAAGTCCCTTTTGCTTCGCGACCCTGATGGAAATCTTGTAAATTTATTTACGCCAGTTACACCTGATGCTGTTAAAAAATTTGAGAGACAGAAGTAATGACTCCGAGAGAAGATGTTGTAAGATGATATCTGGTTTGTTTTTCTGAAAGTTTCGGTCTTGGCCCTCCGTCCTCGCAGAGTTACCCGTCTCGGGAACTCTGCGCTTCGTAACACCAATCTACTTCGTTCGATTCCATATCTTCAAGAAGGGCACCGGCTTATCAGAAAAATCGCGCACCGTGAAGCCAATGGCAAAACCTGACGCTATATCAAAAAAGAAAATAAAATAATGAGTCGCGGACTTGAACTTTTAAGATTTAACCATGCTGGTGCTATGAGACTAAGAGATGGCCAAACTATCAACTACGGTGTAATTGAGGTCATAGGAGATCAAGTTTTGTACTATACTGGAAAGGGGCTTAGGGAAATGTGGGCGCCCGACATGACTCTAGAGCAAACGCTAATTGCAGAAGAGCTCAAGGATAAGGATAAAGAAGAGTTGATGGAGTCTGGCCACGTTGCGATAACTTCACTTGATGATATCGACAGGGTTTTATTTTAAAAACTTCTGTGTACTTGTTAATGGCGAACTACACCAACAACGGCAAATGGGAATAAAGTTAAAGATGCTTGTATAAAATTTCTCCAAGATGAGTAAGCCCAACTAGTTTTTTGCCTTGCTGACCTATATTCTCTAACTGTTTAGGCATTAAGCCATTTTGAATCAATTGATTTCGGTGATGCTCATTTGAGGCTTTAAGGTTGGTTCCAATCAAATACTCCTTCTTCAAGGATTTTATATGAACTATGTACATTCTTTGTAAAATATCCAACAATTCTAAGAAGTCATCAATCTTAATTTTACCATTCAAGACACCTTTAAATAATTTGCCGGCTAATGTCGCCTTCTCTTTATCATCTAACTTGTCTAAGACAATCCAAAGTTTCTTAAAGAACTCATTTTCGTTTTCCTTTAATGATAGTTTAAATTTTTCTTTCACATCATCAGACACACCTGATGATTCTTTTAAGAACGCTTCAATCCTCTCTGCAAAGAGACCAGCTTGGATACTGCTATAGGTCGAATGAATCTCCTTTAAAACGCCAGCAACCCCGAATGAAATTATATCTAACGCTGCTGTCGAAAGATTTTTAATATCATTTTTTACTTCGTCATTCATATTCTACTAACAAAATTAAGGAATCGGTTTGAAATCTGTCACCGATCTGTCTTTTCGGCCAGCGATAGTAGCGGCACCCCGCAGCCGAGTGGCATGTGTGTAGCGCGAGGAGTATAGCGAATAGCGCGGTGCTGCGCTTCGCAGTAGGCCGCCAAATAAATTTCTTCGTTAACACGTTCTTCTCTTCGTACTTTTGGAAATAAACTTTTCTGAATTCAATTATGATGCATCGTATTTTATTTGTCGCGTGTGTTTGTGTGTGCAGCCTTCATGCTCGTGCGCAAAACTATATTCAATATGTAAACCCGCTCATCGGCACGGAGAAGATGGGCCATACGTACCCGGGCGCCACGGTGCCGTTTGGCGCGGTGCAGCTGAGCCCCGATACGGACACGCTCAGCTACGAGGTGGGCGGCAAATACAATCCCGATGTATATAAGTATTGTGCGGGCTACCAATACACCGACAAGACCATCGTGGGCTTCAGTCACACGCACTTCAGCGGCACAGGCCACAGCGACCTGGGCGATATTTTAATCATGCCCACCACGGGCACGCTGCAACTGAATCCAGGGACAAGTGAAAATCCGGCTTCGGGTTTTCGCTCGGCCTTCTCGCACGCTACTGAAAAAGCGGAGCCGGATTATTATAAGGTGTTGCTCGAGGATCATAAAATTACTGCGGAGCTCACGGCCACTACGCGTGTGGGCATGCATCGCTATACGTTTCCGGCATCCAATCAGTCGCACATTATTTTGGATCTCGTGTCTGGCATCTACAACTACAATGGAAAAAATGTGTGGACGTACGTGCGCGTGATCAACGACACGCTGATCACCGGCTACCGCCAGACGAACGGGTGGGCTCGCAACCGCACCGTGTATTTCGCGATCGCGTTTTCGAAGCCATTCAAAAACTATGGTTATAAATATTTTGGTGAGAAGGAAGTGTACCGCGGCTTCTGGGGGCAGTGGGGCAGAACGAACATGCCTGAGATGGCGGCCAAACAATTTCGCGCGTACTTCGATTTCGATACAAAAGAAGGAGAACAGATACAATTGAAAGTGGCGCTCTCGCCTGTGAGCATGGAGGGTGCGCTGCTGAATATGAAAACGGAAATTCCGCATTGGGATTTTGACAAAGTGAAACAAGAGGGCCAACAGCAGTGGAACAAAGA
>CAZECP010000094.1:0-19184 GCA_964510765.1 uncultured Ohtaekwangia sp.
AAGGGTACGCATAAAAAAACTGATAGGCTTTGAAGATGAAAATGATTTTCGCAGAGGCGGTGTGTTGCTTCTTGTGCTGACTACTGAGGACCTGGTAGAGAAAGTAAAATGTCAATTGGAAAAACTCATTGAAGTGAACGAGGTGAAAGTAACCATTGGTAATTCAAATTACTACGAGCAGAGCGAACGAATTGTGGACGTTGATTAAATTCTGTATTCTAAATTCTAAACTAATAATTAACTAAATAAAAATGGCAAAGATCAATTTTGGCGGAGTTCTCGAAGATGTAGTAACCCGCGAAGAATTTCCGATGGAAAAAGCGCGTGAGGTTTTGAAAGATGAGACGATCGCAATTATTGGATACGGTGTGCAAGGCCCTGCGCAAGCATTGAACTTGCGCGACAATGGTTTTAATGTGATCATCGGCCAACGCAAAGGCAGCAAGACATGGGACAAAGCAGTTCAACACGGTTGGGTTCCTGGCGAAACTTTGTTCAACATCGAGGAAGCTGCTAAGCGCGGCACGATCATTCAATATTTGTTATCCGATGCCGGACAGATTGCGACATGGCCAACTATCAAGCCATTCTTGACAAAGGGAAAGACATTGTATTTCTCTCACGGATTTGGAATCACTTTCAAAGAACAAACCGGAATTGTTCCGTCTGCTGATATCGATGTGATCCTTGCAGCTCCGAAAGGATCAGGAACTTCTGTGCGCAGATTATTCCTGCAAGGAAAAGGCATCAACGCAAGTTATGCAGTATTCCAGGATGCAACCGGAAAAGCAAAGACGAAAGCAATCGCATTGGGTATCGGTGTAGGTGCGGGTTATTTGTTCGAGACAGATTTCAAAAAGGAAGTTTACTCCGATTTAACTGGCGAGCGCGGTACCTTGATGGGCGCTATTGCTGGAATCTTCGAAGCTCAGTACGAAGTGTTGCGTTCAAAAGGACACACGCCTTCAGAAGCATTCAACGAAACAGTAGAAGAGCTTACACAAAGTTTAATGCCACTTGTTGCTGAAAACGGAATGGATTGGATGTATGCCAACTGCTCTACAACAGCACAGCGCGGTGCATTGGATTGGAAAGTAAAATTCAAAGCAGCAACTCTTCCAGTGTTTAAAGAATTGTATGAAAGCGTAGCAAGTGGTGCCGAAGCAAAACGCACCATCGATACTTGCAGCAAGCCAGACTATCGCGAGAAGCTCGCAGAGGAATTGAAAACTCTCCGCGAAAGTGAACTCTGGCAGGCAGGTGCAGCTGTGCGCTCACTTCGCCCTGAGAAAGAGAAAGTAGAAGCAAGCATGATTAACTAGACACAAGTATCAAGACGTAAGTAGCAAGACTGAATTGGTCTTATGTCTTGCTACTTATGTCTTAAGTCTTAAACGATGGTTTCCGTTCAACTCAACAATATCGACATCAACCGGGCGCACCTCGCATTGAAAAATGTGGTGCTCAAGACGCCTTTGCAGTTTCATAAGAAATTATCAGAGAAGTTTGGTGCAGAAGTTTATTTAAAGCGTGAGGACTTGCAAGTAGTTCGTTCATACAAACTTCGTGGAGCGTATAATCTGATTCAAAGTTTGAATGAAGAACAACGCAGTCGCGGGGTGGTGTGTGCGAGTGCGGGCAATCACGCGCAAGGAGTTGCTTATTCGTGCAAGGCATTGAACATTCGTGGTGTGATTTATATGCCGGCTATTACTCCCAAGCAGAAGATCAACCAGGTGAAGATGTTTGGTAATGGGATGATTGAGATCGTATTGATTGGAGATACGTTTGACGAATGCCAGGCTCATGCGCTTGAATTCGCGAAAGAAAAAAACATGACGTTTATTCCTCCGTTCGATCATCCAAAAGTGATTGAAGGACAAGGAACCGTTTCAAAGGAAATATTGGATGAACAAAGTGTGATAGATTACTTGTTCGTACCGATTGGTGGTGGAGGTTTGGCTGCGGGCGCAATTTCTTATTTTAAACTCTATTCACCGCAAACAAAGATAATCGGGGTAGAACCACTCGGAGCGCCTTCGATGAAAGAGGCCTTGAAAGCTGGGAAGCCGGTTGTCTTGGATAAGATTCAGCGATTTGTTGATGGGGCGGCAGTTAAAAAAATTGGTGACATCACTTTCGAAATATGCAAAGATGGGTTGAGCGATGTGTTGCTTGTGCCCGAAGGGAAAGTGAGCAGCACGATTTTACAACTTTACAATGAAGATGCAATCGTTGCTGAACCGGCAGGTGCATTGACCATTGCAGCACTTGATCTTTATGCAGATAAACTGAAAGGTAAAAAAGTAGTATGCATTCTCAGCGGTGGCAACAACGACATTGACCGGATGCAGGAGATCAAGGAACGCTCACTCTTGTATGAAGGATTAAAGCATTATTTCATCGTTCGCTTCGCGCAGCGCCCCGGAGCGTTGAAAGAATTCTTGAATCACATCCTTGGTCCGAATGACGACATCGTGCGATTTGAATACATTCAAAAGCACAACAAAGAAAATGGTCCTGCCTTGATTGGTATCGAATTGAAATCGCGTGAAGATTATGATTCGCTCATCTCACGCATGAATGAATTCAAACTAAACTATACAGAAGTCAATCAGAACGAGAATTTGTTTGAATACCTCGTTTAGCGTTTCAGGTTCTTCTTTTCAACTTTTACTTTCCGTTCGAGTATGAATTCCTTAACCAAAACCAAAGATGGGAAAACATTCTTAATCAGGCGACCTGTTGAGGGAGATGCTGAAGCTATCATTAGCTACTCAAAAGTCTTGTTCGCTTCAACTGATCAAGTGCTGACCATGCTGGAAGAATATACCATCACTGTCGAGAACGAAAGAGCCTGGATCAATAATTTTAATCACAACCCTGACGCACTGGCGCTTGTGGCGGAAGTGGAATCTAACATTGTCGCTTTGTTATTTTTTAGCCCCAATTCAAAAAAGAAAAATTCTCATACTGGAGAATTTGGCGTGAGCGTTCATCCTGATTTTCAGGGAATCGGAATAGGGAAACAATTAATTCAGAGCCTGATTTCATGGGCAAAGGAAAACAGTCACATTGAAAAAGTATATCTGAACGTATTTGCCAGCAACAGCAAAGCGATTGCACTTTATCGCGCCTTGGGTTTTAAGGAAGAAGGCCGGCACATCAATGCCATCAAACAGCCGACCGGTGAGTATGTGGATGAGCTTCAAATGTATGTTGAGACAAAATAGTTTAGTTGAATGGTGAACGTTTCAATTTTAATGTTTGACAACCACGTCTGCAAATTTTGCACGTTGTTTAGCACACTTTAAAAAACTTCTTCTCCTGCACAGGTTCTTCGTTAGCGAGCATGGCTTCAATCTTCTTCGCTGTTTTTGTAATTGCTAATCCGCCAAGGCCGGTGCAGCGCAACGTGTTGGGAATGGCATCGCCCACACGTTTCATAGTTTCAATCACTTCGTCTAAAGGAATGAGATGATTGTAATCTGCCAGCGCCATGTTAGCACAAGACAAAGCTGTACTTGCTGCCATCACATTGCGATTGAGACAGGGAGCTTCCACACGGTCGGCAATCATATCGCATACCATACCAAGCGAAGTTTGTAACGTCATCGAAGCAGCGGCCAAGGATTGTTCAAGAGTTCCTTTTTTTAATTCCACAATTCCGGCAGCGGCCATCCCTGATCCTGATCCGCACTCGGCCATGCAGCCACCCACTTCTGCAGCAAAAGTTGCGTGCGCAGCGATGAACGTTCCAATGATTCCAGCCGCGAGCATCGCTTTTACTACTTCGTCTTGCGAAAGCTCCAGTGCTTTAGCTGTACCAATCACTGCTCCGGGCAATGCGCCACATGAACCAGCCGTAGGTGCAGCCACGATTACGCCCATCGAGCTTTTTACTTCCATCATCGCAGACGTGTACATCACCACGGTGTTAAGTGCATCTCCTTCCACCAATGCTTTTTCTTCCAGCCGTTTTTTAAAATTCACCGACTGCGGACCAAGAATACGATCTTTATAAGTAGTGCCTTTCAAACCCAACTCAATAGCGTTCTCCATGATCTTCACTATGGCGCGCATTTTTTCAAAGACTTCGTCATACGAAATATTTCCGCGTTGCGCTTCGTAGTGGACTGCCAATTCCCACAAGGAAAGATTTTTACCTTCATTGTATTTCAACATCTCCTCGCAGGTAATGAACGGAACAGAAAGGTTTTTGCGCGCCAGCACCGGCAATACAGGATGGAGCTTCTTGATGTAAAGTACATCATCATGCGCCAACAACTCCTCCATCAAACTGTCGCTGAGAAATTGATTTGATTTTATTTCTACGAATGTGTGACTTCCTTTATGGATCAACAATTCATCACAGACGATTGATTGTTTAATAAACTGTTCAACAGTCTCCGGAGACTTCACATACACCAATGTTTCAAAATAATCGCCAGCCATCATCACTGGTGCGCCATCAATCGAGATAATTTGAATCATACCTCCTCCGGTTGAAAGAGCGATGAGTTGATGTTTCTCGCGATCATTCTTCAACGTGATCTGATAGGTGTTTGGATGAGTTGCGCCAATGGGGTGAATTTCAATTTTGACCTTTATTCCTGCGGCATCAACTGCTTGTAAGTAATCAGGTAGTCGTTCGTCATATGCTTCCCAACCTAAAAATCCACCGAACAATCCCATGTCTGAGCCCTGGCCTTTGTGTGTGGTAGCCAGTGAACCATTCGGATCAAATTCGATTAACACTTCGCGTATATCGCCATCCATCAAGTCGCGACAGATGCGGCCGATCCGTAACGAAGCTGCACAATGCGAACTGGACGGTCCACGCATCACAGGACCAATCACGTCATTAAAAATGCTTGGATAGGTGTTCATGGCTCGAAATTTTTAGGTCGGAACTATACAAATCTATGAATTTATGACCTCCTTTGCGAGTAAACTTCCTCGTACTTATGACTACCATTATTTGGGTTACGCTTTCTGTTCTGGCTATTTTAGTTGCCGTTATCCTCACACGTGATTACCTGAAACATAAAGACCAACTTGAAAACAACACGTGGGCGAAGACGGGCTTCATCGGATTTGTCGGAAATTTCTTTGACACACTTGGTATTGGTTCTTTCGCGATAGAAACCGCTTTATTTAAATTCATGAAGCAATCCGAGGATCGCCTTATTCCGGGCACGCTGAATGTAGCCAACGCGATACCTACCGTTGCACAAGGCATTATTTTTATTCAGATCGTAAAAGTAGAACCCATCACCCTTACCACCATGCTCGCGTCTTCCGGTGTGGGAGCAATCTTAGGAGCGGGCATCGTATCAAAATTATCAGAACGAAAAATCCGGTTGACGATGGGTATCGCGTTGTTGATCACCAGTGGCTTTATGATCGCCACGAAATTAAATTTAATTGAGGGCGGAGGAGATGCCATCGGACTTGAGGGTTATAAACTCGCCATTGGCGTTGTTGTCAATTTTATCTTAGGTGCATTAATGACAGCAGGGATTGGTTTATATGCGCCTTGCATGGCGTTGATCTTTGCTTTGGGCATGTCGCCAGCTGTTGCTTTTCCTATCATGATGGGATCTTGCGCGGTGCTGATGCCATTGGCTTCATGGAAATTTATCAAAGAAGGCGCCTACAATCGCAGGGCATCGGTAGCTATTGCCATTACCGGATCGGTGGCTGTTCTGATCGCTGCTTTTGTTGTCAAGTCATTGCCGCTGGATGTGCTGCGGTGGCTTGTGATTGCTGTAATTATATACACCGCGTCCGTGATGCTAAAGGCTGCGTTGGGATCGGATAATACAAAACCCTGACTACCAATTCCATCAATTAAGTTTCTAATTTATTGTTAACAGTTTTCGATTAGGAAACTGTCTTAATTATTATTACGTTTGCCTACTTAACCGATAGAGAATATATAAAAATGGGTTTGCACACGTTTGATTACCTGGATCAGTTGGAGTCGGAGGCCATCCACATCCTGCGGGAAGTGGCCGGGCAGTTTGAAAAGCCAGCTTTATTATTTTCCGGTGGGAAGGATTCTATTACTCTTGTTCGGTTGGCTGAGAAGGCATTTCGTCCGGGTAAGTTCCCCTTTCCTCTAGTTCATATTGATACAGGGCATAATTTCCCAGAGGCGCTTGAATACCGGGATCATCTCGTGGAGAGGTTAGGAGAGAAGTTAATTGTAGGAAGGGTGGAGGAAACGATCAAAGAGAAGAATTTGACAGAGCCTAAAGGGAAGTTTGCTAGCCGCAATGCGCTGCAGACCTACACACTTCTTGACGTCATCGAAAAATATGAATTCGATGCGTGCATCGGTGGAGCGCGCAGAGATGAAGAGAAAGCTCGCGCGAAGGAACGAATCTTTTCAGTAAGAAGCGAATTTGGTCAGTGGGAGCCGAAACTTCAGCGCCCTGAGCTTTGGAATATTTACAATGGCAAAATCAGCAAGGGCGAAAATGTGCGCGTGTTTCCGATCAGCAACTGGACAGAGCTTGATGTTTGGAATTACATCCGCAGAGAAAAAATTGAGCTGCCTTCGATTTATTTTTCACACGAACGCACTTGTATTTCTTACCAGGATCAACTCGTAGCAGTTTCGCCTTTCATTACGATTGACGCAGAAGATGAAATTGTAAAGACACGAGTTCGCTATCGCACTGTCGGAGATATGACTTGTACTGCAGCTGTTGAGTCAAATGCTTCAACTATCGATGACATCATAAATGAAATCATAGCAACAAAAACAAGCGAGCGCGGTGAAACCCGCATCGATGACAAAGTCTCTGAAGCAGCAATGGAAGACAGAAAAAAGAACGGATATTTTTGAGCAATGGATTTACTTCGACTCATAACAGCAGGCAGCGTTGACGATGGCAAGAGCACATTGATCGGAAGGTTATTGTATGACAGCAAGTCGATCATGATCGATCAGCTTGAAGCGATCGGCAAACAGAGTAAGAATAAAGAGAACGGTGAAATTGACCTCGCGCTTCTTACGGACGGTTTGCGTGCAGAGCGCGAACAAGGCATCACCATTGACGTTGCATACAAATATTTCTCAACGCCAAAAAGGAAATTCATTTTAGCGGACGCCCCAGGTCACATTCAATACACTCGCAATATGGTGACGGGCGCATCCAATTCTGATCTCGCGATTATTTTGATTGACGCCAGAAAAGGTGTGATTGAACAAACCAAACGTCACTCCATCATAGCAGCTATGCTTGGTATTCGTCATGTAGTAGTGGCGATTAACAAGATGGATCTCGTAGAGTTTTCTGAAGATGTTTTTTCAAACATCGTGGTTGACTACTCAAAGGTTGCTGCTGAACTTTCATTGAAAGAAGTAAAATATATTCCCATCAGTGCA
Organism: uncultured Ohtaekwangia sp.; assembly: GCA_964510765.1. Classification (GTDB taxonomy): domain Bacteria; phylum Bacteroidota; class Bacteroidia; order Cytophagales; family Cyclobacteriaceae; genus ELB16-189. The sequence continues at coordinate 7,400 of CAZECP010000094.1, forward strand.
TTGATTGGTGATAATATAGTTGACAAGTCGGCAAGTATGCCATGGTATGAAGGCAAAACATTGTTGGATATTCTTGAAAGTGTCGAACTACAAAGTGACATCAATTTGAAGGATGGTCGCTTGCCCGTGCAATATGTGATTCGTCCGCAGACTGACGAGCTGCATGATTACAGAGGGTATGCAGGAAAAATCACTAGCGGCATTTACAAAGTAGGAGATACTGTTGCAGTATTGCCGACTGGTTTGCAAAGCAAAATCAAAACAATAGAGGTAGGAGGTGAGCAAGTTCAGCAAGCACAAGCTCCGCAAAGTGTGATCGTCCAACTTGAAGATAATATTGATATCAGTCGCGGTGATCTGATTGTTGGAAATGGGTCGCAACCTGAGATCACTCAAGAGCTGGATGTTTTGTTATGCTGGATGGATGCAAAATTGCTCAAACCAGGAAATAAATATTTGCTCCAGACCAACAGTCGCGTGGTGAAGAGTGTGCTCAAGGAAATTGAATATAAGTTAGATGTAAACTCGCTGGAGAAACTTGCTTCGCCTGAGAGTGCAACGTTAAATGATGTGGTTCGTGCAAAGATAAAAACAGCTACCCCTTTGGCAGTTGAACGTTATGCATCAAATAAATCAACTGGCAGTGCAATTTTGATTGATGAGACAAGCCATACCACGGTGGGTGCCTGTATGATCCAGTAAATTTTTTGAATAAAAAGACTATTAAGTATATAGACTAAAAATTCTAATGAGCCAAACAAACCCAAAAGTAGTATTAGCAGGAGCCGGGCCGGGCGATCCAGAACTGATCACCATGAAAGCAATGCGTTATGTGCGCACTGCCGATGTGTTGATTGTGGACAGATTGGTTGATCCCTCATTGCTTGTTCATGCTAAGGCCGGAGCGCGCACTTTCTTCGTTGGCAAAGAGGGAGGCAATCCACATTCAACTTCACAAGCGGCAATCAATCAGTTGATAGTTTCGGAAGCACGTCAAGGCCAATTGGTATTGCGTCTTAAGGGTGGTGACGTTTCTTTTTTCTCAAACATTCTCGGTGAGTTGGAAGCGTTGGTTGCCAATGGAATTGAATATGAAATTGTGCCGGGAGTCACCGCTGCCTCAGGTGCGGCCGCTTGTGCGGGCATTCCGTTGACAGCTCGCGGTTTATCTACTTCTGTTCGGTTTTTAAGTTACACACGCGTGGATATTATTGCCGATGAAGCAATTGCGGAACTTGCTAACTCAGACGATACACTCGTATTCTATATGGCCGCCCAGTCATTGTCAATTTTGATTGAACGATTGACGGATCAAAATATCGATCCTGAAAAATGGATTGCCGTAGTTGAGCAAGCCACGACTCCTTATCAAAAAGTATTTGCGCATCCGTTTTATGAATTTGCGAAAGCAACTGGAGGTAGAAAATTCAAGTCGCCTTCGTTAGTGATCGTAGGAAAAGTAGTGAAGCTGCATGCTGATTTTAGATGGGTGCAAGAATCAGAAGAAGATCGCGACTTCTTTAAGCCTGTTACGGAAAATAATTTCAAATCACTTCAATACGCCTGACGATGTTGGAAGAAATCAAAATAAAGGAAATAAGCCAATTAGTGGAAAAGCTCTCCCGCGAAGAATTAGTGTGGTTGAATGGATACCTCACGGGACTTGTGAAAGGCACTTCATCGGAAAGCGAGGCTCAGCCTGCAAAAACTTCCGGCAAGCTGACGATTGCATTCGGGACAGAAACAGGAAATTCAAAAAGACTTGCTACGAACTTTGCTGCCAAAGCGCGCAAGCACGGACTGAGTGTGAAGTTGTCGTCATTAGATCAATATCGTTTGGCGGATTTAGCGAAAGAGGAGAATTTTGTGACGATCATCAGCACACATGGCGAAGGTGAACCTCCTGCTGCTGCGAAGAAATTTGTTGAACACATTCAAGCTAACCAATTAACGCTTGACAAATTGCAGTACAGCGTTCTCGCGCTTGGCGATAGTGCTTACCCGTTGTTCTGTAAAGCAGGTGAAGACATAGATGCGCGACTTCAAAATCTTGGTGGCAAGCGAATCATTCCGCTTCAAAAGTGTGATGTGGATTTCGATGCGGAAGCGAACGAATGGTTTGATCAGGTGATCGCACTGCTTGCGAATTCAAAAATTATTCCTGCCACTAAGAAAGAGATCAAATCAACCGGGAGAAAAACATACCAAGGGATGATTGTTTCAAAAGTAAATTTGAATGGAGCTGGTTCATCGAAGGAAACCTATCACATTGAGATTGCAGCGGAAGGTTTGGTCTATGAGCCTGGCGATTCAATCGGCATCGTTCCGAAGAATCCGAAGAAGGAGGTCGATTCAATTCTCGCTCTTCTTGGATATACTGAAACCGCAGCCGTTAATTATAAAGGTGAAGAGCAAAAAGTGACAAGTCTTTTGCAAAATCGTCTTTCAATTTTTTATCTGCCCGAGCGGATAGTTGCTAAATATGCTGCGCTTGTGAAACAGGAGATTCCTGCTGTGCGGATGGATCTTGTTAATCTCTTAAAAATTTATTCTCCAAAAAAGGACCAAGCAGAGGAAATTATTTCATTGTTGGATCCAATCACGCCACGTTTGTATTCAATTTCATCTTCGCTGGCTGCACATGCAGACGAAGTTCATATCACCGTTGCGCGTGATAAATTCAAAGTAGATGAGGAGCAGCGCTTTGGACTGTGTTCGGACTACCTCGCATCGCTGCCGGAGAATGCCGCGTTTGAATTTTATGTTCACAAAAATTTGCAGTTCCGCCTTCCGTCTGAAGACAAAGACATTATTATGATTGGGCCGGGCACTGGCATTGCCCCTTTCCGTGCATTTGTTGAAGAGCGAGTGAATACGGGAGCGAGCGGAAAGAACTGGCTTTTCTTTGGCGATCAACATTTCAGTTCTGACTTTCTGTATCAAACAGAGTGGCAGGATTATTTCAAAACAGGTGTGCTTACAAAATTCAATGCAGCATTTTCGCGTGATCAAAAGGAACGCGTGTATGTACAACACAAGATGAGCAAGCAAAGCAAAGAGTTGTATCAATGGATTGAGAGCGGTGCCTACATTTATATCTGTGGAGCAAAGGATACCATGAGCGTAGATGTTGAAACTACTCTTCGCGACATCATCCAGGTACAAGGAAAGAAAACAAAAGAAGAAGCAGGTGTAATGTTGAATGCGCTTGCGGAAGAAGGAAGATATTTAAAAGACGTTTATTAGAATGGCATCTACAACTACACCGTTGTCACCGGTAGAAAAGATCAAACGCGAAAGTCAAGGCTTGCGCGGAACGATTGTGCAAAGTCTGAGTGAAGAAATTACAGGAGCGATTACGGAGGATGATCAGTCGCTCATCAAGTTTCACGGTATGTATCAACAAGATGATCGTGATCTTCGCGAAGAGCGCGCAGCTAAAAAGTTAGATCGCCTTTATTCGTTCATGATTCGCCTTCGTTTGCCCGGAGGATTTCTCACGGCCGATCAATGGATCGCTACACATAATGTTGCCGGAGAGAATTCAACAGGTGTGATCAAGATCACTACTCGCCAGACAGTGCAGCTTCACGGTATCGTGAAATCTAAAATCAAGCCGACCATTCAGGCATTCGACCGCGCCAGGTTGGATTCGGTTGCTACTTGCGGAGACGTTAATCGTAATGTAGTTTGCGCTGCGCATCCTAATCAATCTCCAATTCATAAGGAAATATTTTCTTACGCTGATCAGATCAGTACGTTGCTGATGCCTAAGACACGTGCTTACTATGAAATCTGGTTGGGTGAAGAAAAAATTCACGAGCGCGTGGAAGAAGACCTGCTTTATCAGGATCGCTATCTTCCTCGCAAATTCAAAATTGCAATTGCTATTCCGCCCAATAATGATGTGGACGTGTTGGCGAATGATATTGGATTGATCGCTATCATTGAAAAGCAAAAACTAATCGGCTTTAATGTGGCCGTTGGCGGAGGGTTGTCGGCCACGCATGGCAACAAGGAAACCTATCCACGACTTGGAACTGTAATTGGTTTTGTGAAAGCGGGTGAAGATACGCTGAGGACAATCTATGAAATCCTGACTGTGCAACGAGACTTTGGCAATCGTGCCGATCGTAAGCTTGCGCGATTGAAATATACGCTTGATAGACTAGGAGTAGAGTGGTTCAAAGAAGAATTACAAAAACGAACAAATATTCCATTGCAACCAGCAAAGGCTTTTGAATTCACTTCGCGCCAGGATTATTATGGCTGGCAAAAAAATCACCAAGGACTTTGGTACTATACATTATTTGTAGAGAACGGCCGCGTGGCGGATGAAGGAGAGAAGAAATTAAAATCGGCTTTGCTGAAAGTTGCTCAAACTAAAAAGGCGAATTTCCGATTCACCTGCAATCAAAACGTTATCATCTCTGATGTTCACGAAAGTGATAAGAAGATAATTGAAGCGATCCTTCAAGAATTTGGTATTGATCAACACATGAAGGCTTCGTCTGCCGTGAGAAAAAATTCAATGGCGTGCGTGGCGTTTAATACTTGTCCGCTGGCCTTAGCAGAGGCTCAACGCTATTTGCCAACATTGATTTCAAAAGTAGAACCATTGCTTGCGAAGCATGGCTTGTCGAACGAAGACATTATTATTCGCATGACGGGTTGCCCGAATGGTTGCGGACGATCAGTGTTAGCTGAAGTCGGTTTTATTGGCACTGCATACGGAAAGTACAATCTTCATCTCGGTGGCGACAGGCAAGGACTTCGATTGAATAAGATTTACAAGGAGAGTCTTGATGAAGCTGCAATTCTTTCAGAGTTGGATAAGGTATTCGGAGAATATAAATCAAAGCGAAAAGGTGGGGAAACTTTTGGAGATTTTTCGAATCGTAACTACTTCAACTAGTTGATGATGGCGCAAGAGCAAGACATTCAAACAACTGAGGAAGTGAACAAGCTCTTCCCGGTCTTTCTGAAGCTGGAGCAGCTGCGTCTTTTAATTGTTGGCGGTGGTGCCGTGGCGCAGGAAAAACTGATTGCTGTGCTTTCAAATTCTCCACAGACAAATGTGACGTTGGTGGCCATTTCGATCACTGATGACATCCAAAAACTTGCCTTGCTTCATCCCAATGTCAAGTTGATTGAAAAGTCATTCGATGTAGAAGATTTGAATGCATGCGATGTGGCGATTACTGCAGTGAATGATCTTATTTTGTGCGAAACAATTTATCACTCCGCGAAAGCAAAAGGCAAACTGATCAACTCGGCCGATAAGCCTGATCTATGCGACTTTTATTTGGGATCGGTGGTGCGCAAAGGAAATTTGAAAATCGCAATTTCAACAAACGGAAAATCACCCACTATTGCAAAACGTTTGAAAGAAGTTTTCAATGACGCAATGCCACAACAGATTGACGAAGTGCTAGGTAACATGAGCGCCATCCGTGCGAAGCTCAATGGAAACTTTCATGAAAAAGTTCAGCGACTGAATGAAATCACAAAAGAACTGGCTATTGAAAAGCCGGACGCGCGCAATCTCATCGAGCGGAGATGGAGGCGCGTGGCAACTTATTCCTTGTTTGCTTTTTTCTTTATGTTCCTTGGCCACATGTTGCTTTCTTACATTCCATTTTCCAATGTGTGGGACACGATTGTCAGTGGGGCAAGCAATCTTGAGTCAACTTTTTACTGGATGATTTTTGCCGGGTTCGCTGCACAACTGGTAGATGGTGCGCTCGGCATGGGGTATGGAGTAACAAGTACAACCGTGTTACTTTCGATCGGAGTGAATCTCCCTGCAATCAGCGGGAGCGTGCACACGGCCGAAATGTTTTCGAGTGGCATATCTGGATATAGTCACTACAAATTCGGTAACGTAAATAAAAAGCTGTTCAAAACACTTTTGATCCCTGGTGTTCTTGGAGCTATTGGTGGAGCATATTTACTTTCAAAATTAGGAACTGAATACGCGAATTACGTTCGCCCGGTGCTGGCGGCTTATACATTATTTCTTGGGATAAAAATCATTCGCAATGTCTTCAGAAAAAACACAGAACCAAAAAAAGAGAAACGAGTAGGTTGGTTGGCGGGAGCCGGTGGATTTTTAGACTCCTTTGGTGGTGGCGGCTGGGGGCCGCTTGTTACAAGCACGTTGATTTCAAAAGGAAGAAGTCCGCGCTACGTAATTGGTTCGGTAAGTATCACGGAATTTTTTGTGACACTCGCAAGCGCTCTTACATTTTTTGCCTTGCTGGGAGTAAGTCACTGGCAAGTTATTCTTGGTTTGATTGTAGGTGGAGCGGTAGCTGCGCCAATTGCTGCCCGGCTTGCCGGAAAGCTTCCGCTAAAAACCATGTTTCTGTCAGTTGGAATTTTGGTGATCATCTGGAGTTTGAGAATTATCATTAAATCTTTGGCCTAAAATATTTTATGGAAAAGAATTTGTTTGAAAACGTAAAGAACGGTCTGGAATCGGTGAGCACTGAACAAGGGCTTGCGTTGGTGAGTTCATGGTTTGGTCAGTCTGCAAAATTTTCAAGTTCATTCGGATTGGAAGATCAAGTGATCACACACCTGATCTCTTCGTCACATTTGAATATTGAAATTTTCACACTTGATACCGGCCGCCTTTTCCAGGAAACCTATGATGTGTTTGCATTGACGAAACAACGCTTTCAGATTGACATCAAAACTTATTTTCCTGATCGCAAGCAAATCGAAGAACTTCTTCAAAAGAAAGGTCCGAACAGTTTCTATGAGTCCGTTGATAACAGGAAAGAATGTTGCTTCATCCGAAAAGTAGAGCCTCTTCAAAGAGCTTTGAAAGATGCGAAAGTTTGGATCACAGGCGTGCGCTCAGAGCAATCGGCAAACCGAACTACTATGCAATTAGTTGAATGGGATGATCAATATCAACTTATTAAATACAATCCGCTTTTGCATTGGACTGCCGAAGATGTGAACTCATTTATTGAGAGGAATAGGGTGCCGGTCAGCTCACTTCATAAAAAAGGATACCCGAGTATTGGCTGTGCGCCTTGTACGCGTGCCATTGTGCCGGGCGAAGATCCACGGGCCGGCCGCTGGTGGTGGGAAGATAGCCACAAGGAATGTGGCTTGCACGATCGAAATCAGCCGAAAAACGGAGTGGCCGCCTCAATTACCTAAATTTTATTTTTTTGTTGCAAATCCCAAATCAATAGCTCTATTTTGCATTACTCTACTAAATCCATAGACAAAATATATTATGAAACTGTTTTTATTCACTACCGTTTTCGTTCTTTCTTTTAGTGTCTGGGCGAGTCCTGATTTTAAGATTCACGGAGTTGTGAAAGATGCCAAAACCAATGAGGCCTTGGCAGGTGTAAATATTGTGGTAAAAGGTACTGTGGCGGGCACGATTACCAATTTGAAAGGCGAGTATGATCTCGTGCTCAAAGGCGAACTTCCAATCACCATCGGCATTTCATTCATTGGTTACAGGACGCAAGAGATTGCAATTGACAAAGAGGGACAAGTGCCTGATGTGTTGCTAGTCGAAAGCTCTTTCATTACGGAGGAAGTTGTTGTGACAGCTTCGCGTGTAGAAGAATCCGTGATGACTTCACCAGTGGCTGTAGAGAAATTGGATTTGCGTTCATTAAAAGAAGCGCCTGCTCCAACTTTTTTCGATGCACTGGAAAGTGTGAAGGGAGTTCAGTTTACTACGTTGAGTTTGGGTTTCAAAGTTCCGAACACAAGAGGTTTTACAAACACAACCAATCCACGTTTCTTACAAATGGTAGATGGTGCTGATACGCAGGCACCCGGACTTGGTGTGTCCATTGCAAATACGGTCGGCCCAAATGACCTTGATGTTGAGAGTATTGAAGTGACTCCTGGTGCATCTTCAGCTTTGTATGGTTTGAATGCACTAAACGGAATTTCAAATGTCATTACCAAAAATCCATTCACTTATCAAGGCCTTAGCTTTTATCAGAAGACAGGAGTAAATCATGTGAATGACAACAACTTTTCACCAACTGTTTTCACGGAGACTGCGATCCGTTACGCGAAAGCGTTCAACAATAAATTTGCTTTTAAAATCAACGCGGGATACCTAAAGGGAACTGATTGGGTAGCGAATGATCAGCGTGATTTGAATCCTTTAGGAAACTCAACAACCGGTTTGTTAGGCAATGATAACCCATCTAAGGATCCTGCCAACTCATATGGAAACGAAAGTTCGTATCGGAAGAACCTGACGTTGGCAGATGGAAAAATCTATCAAGTCGCTCGCACCGGTTACCTCGAAAAAGATTTGGTTAATCACAATTATGGAATCAGCAATCCGAAACTGGATGTGTCATTGCATTATAAAATTTCTCAGAAGGCTGAATTGTCGTATGCATATCGCTTTGGGATTTCACAATCTATTTTTCAGCGCGGTAACCGCATTCGTCTTGATGACTACCAGATTGAGCAACATAAAATTGAATTGAAAGGAGCAAACTTTTTTGTGCGCACCTATCTCACCGTGGAAAACACAACTAACTCGTACAATCTGGGTCCTGCCGGAGCTGCAATGGACAAAGCATTCAAGAGTGACGCCAACTGGTACAATGATTACAAAGCCGGATTTCAAACTGCTTACAATCAAGGCGAGGCAGCGGCAGACGCACATCGTTCAGCGCGAGCTTTTGCAGACAATGGACGATTTCAACCCGGCACTGACGCGTTCAATTCAAAATTGAACGACCTTATTCACGTGAACAATTGGGACAAAGGTGCCCAATTGATTTTGCAAAACAAGTTGTGGCATGTGGAAGGTCAATACGACTTTGCCGGAAAAATAAAGTTTGCTGATATTCTTGTTGGCACGGATGCAAGAAACTACTACATTCTTCCTGATGGAAACAGTTTCATCAATCCCAACAAGGATCATCCTTATGATCAACTGACTTACTACAAGTTTGGCGGATTTGTTCAGGGAACTAAAAAACTTTTTGACAGCAAATTGAAAATCGTTGGTTCAGTGCGCGTTGATAAGACGGAGTACTTTGACCCGAAAGTAAATCCACGACTCGCGTTTGTTTATACGCTTGCCGAAAAACACAATTTCCGTTTCTCCGTTCAAAATGGTTATCGCTTCCCGACTTTGTTTGAAGGATTCAGCGCAGTGAACAATGGTGGCGTGTATCGTTATGGCGGTATCGACATTCTCACAAAGGATAAGCGTTTGTTTGAGAATTCCTATGTTCGCTCAACGGTGGACGCATTCCAGAAAGCAATTCTCAATGATGTAAATAACAACGGTAAGTCGCAAAACCAGGCAATCATTGACAATCAGGGATTGTTGAAGCAAAACACATATACGTATTTAAAACCTGAAGAGATTACTTCGTTTGATATTGGCTATAAGAGTTCATTGCTCGGCAATAAACTATATGTGGATGTTGATGCTTACTACAATATCTACAATAACTTCATTGATCAGATTGAAATCTCCGTTCCTTCAAAAGGACAAGTAGGTCAATTGACTAATGGAATTGATTCCACGATTTTCCAGGTCGCGGATAAATCAAAGTACACCACTTACCGCATGTGGACGAACGCAAAGAGCACGTACTTCAACTACGGAGCTACAGCGGGCGCAAACTATAACCTTTATAAGAACTTTATTTTCGGAGGAAACCTGAGTATGGCAACGTTGCAGAAGATCGATGCGAAGGACACTGGACTTGAAACTCCATTCAACACACCGAAGTACATTGTGAACTTCAGCCTCGGTAATCGCGAAATCGCAAAAAATGTTGGTTTCAACATTTCGTGGAGATGGCAAGATGCTTTTGTTTGGAAGTCGCAATTGGCGAATGGAACGGTGCCTGCTTACCAAACCGTGGATGCGCAAGTTACCTACCGAGTGCCTTCTCTTCATTCATCCGTCAAAATTGGTGGTTCAAATCTTTTCAACACGCAGTATATACAATACACAGCCGGACCAACCATCGGAGCATTTTACTATGTGACTATCACGGTGGACGGCTTGCTTCGTAAGTAAGTTAGGTTTTGTGGACATGAGTGGAGGATGGTGTCCGTGCTCGTCCTCCTTTTTTTAAGAAGTTCATTCTTGTGACTGTCACCGTCAGCTATTAATCTTTTAAGGCCGCCAATCAAAATGCGGTTGACTCACTCAGGGTGGAGTGATGATGGTAGTTGGTAGTTCGTAGCATTTCTTCCCTAACAACTATCAACTAATAACTAAACAAGCGGCCTCCTGACCGGAGCGTCAGGACTGCGCTATTCGCTTTACTCCTCGCGCCACACGCAAGCCCAACGCAGCGGAGTTTATCCCGCGTTTTCACCGGGGGGTGCCGCTACTATCGCTGGCCGGAAATTTTAAAAAAAATGATTTAAAGCACCAGGATTGAGGATAACCAGGTTGCTTGCAAAAACACCAACAACGGCAGAGAGGTAATGTGATTAAAATGAGTAACGTAATTGATTTCATGTTTAATAGAGATTACTGAATGACGAATATGCTAAGGACTATCTGAATTGAGTATGGCTTGCTTATCGCACCCTTGAATCTTCGGTGTAGCTTCGGTATCGCTCGGTATTTTCTGCATAGATTTCATTTCTATGCAGAAAATCCATGAATAAATGGGAATTTATGCAGCCTACAAGCAAGGCATTCTAAAGGCAGTTGGTAGTCAGATGATTTGCTCATGCAACCCCGCGAGCCCATTCCCGTTTTAGCCTTCTGATCCCTTTCCCAAAAGTTCTTTAACTTCACTTACCTAAACCGCCAACCCATGATACACTCCGTCATCACCTTTGTGTTCCGCAGTTTTGTGAGAAACATTTCATTCTCGTTGATTACGTTTAGCAGCCTGGTGCTCGGCATCACTTCCGCACTGCTCATGTTTGTGTGGGTGAAGCATGAACTGGGTTACAACAAATCGATGGTCGATCATGATCGGGTTTTTGCTGTAATGATCAATGAGCAAGTAGATGGCGAAATTGAAACCGAAGAAGGTACTTCCGAACCGCTTGTTGATTTTCTCTCACACGATGTTCCCGAAGTAGAAGCCATCACGCGTATTGATAACACACGCATACTATTTAGCCTTGGTGAGAAGTCGATTCAAAAAATAGGAGTTTATGCCGACAGTGGTTTCTTCCGCGTGCATGTGCCTTCACATTTTTCTGGTAACATAAGCAAAGTTTTAACGGACAAAAGAAGCATCGCCATCTCTCAGAAATTGGCTGTTGAACTATTTGGTACTGACAACGTACTCGGCAAAACCATTCTTGCCGATCGCAAAGATGAATACATTATAACCGGTGTGTATGAAGCTTTTCCCGACAACAGCAACTTCGACTACATCCATTTTGTTTTGCCTATGTCGAAAGCGCCCTCTGCCGATAATTGGTTCAACCACGATATCAAACTTCGTGATGTCGCTTCGCGTGAAGCAGTGGAGCAAGTGATCAACAATAAAATCAAACAGCATTCACCGGAAAGTAAAAGCAGGGCCTTCTTATTTCCGCTCGATGACTGGCGCCTGCACTGGAAGTTTGAAAATGGAAAAAGTAGCGGTGGCCGCATCACTTATGTAACTATGTTTTGCATCGCTGCTCTGTTCGTGCTCCTGATGTCGTGCATCAACTACACCAACATTGCCACCGCGCGTGCCACGCGCAGGGCCCGCGAAATAGGTGTGCGCAAAATGACTGGCGCCACCCAGTTTGTGTTGATACGTCAGTTCATGACCGAAGCATTTGTGATGACAAC
>CAZECP010000095.1:0-19016 GCA_964510765.1 uncultured Ohtaekwangia sp.
AATGTCATGAAGAAACTGCAGGACATCCGGCTGCGCGCTGGGCAATATCAGACCGCGATACGAAGGCAATACTTTGCGGTCATTGTCAAAGTGAACTTACTATCAATCAGTATTTGAATTCACAAAATCGTTGCCCGGTTTGCAAATCCGATTTTAATCCGGGGTGTGAGAAACATTATCATTTGTATTTTGAAGATAAGAAAATTGACAATCCATCTTCGTAGCGATGAAGTGAACTTCAGCAAAAAAACCGGTACCAGCTTTTGATTATGGAATCGATCACTCACATAGTTTTAGGTGCTGCCATGGGGGAGGTGTTGGCCGGAAAAAAAATCGGCAAGAAGGCGATGCTGATCGGTGCCATTGCGCAAAGCCTTCCTGACTTCGATTTCATCGCGGGGCTGTGGATGCCACCTGATCAATACTTTCTCGCACATCGTGGATTCACACATTCCTTCTCGTTTGTTTTACTTGCTTCGCTCTTGCTTCCGTTTGTGGTTAACTATTTTGAATCAACAAGACTGCGTTTCCAAACATGGGTTTTCTTTTTCTCACTGCAGTTGTTGACTCACACACTTCTTGATTCGCTGAATGCATACGGTGTAGCGTGGCTTGAACCTTTCTCCCATCAGCGATTTTCATTTGACCTATTTTTTGTTGCCGATCCTTTTTTTACCGCATGGCCACTCATAGCTTGTGTTGCGTTGCTCATTTTAAAATCGTCATCGACCTCGCGAGGGAAGTGGGCGATCACAGGCATTTTGTTAAGTTGCATATATATTGTCTATGCCATCAGCAATAAATCGAAAACAATTGCTGAGGTCAAAGCATCATTGGAGGAGCAACGTATTCCCGCTCAAGAGTTTTTAATTACACCGACACCTTTGAACACATGGCTCTGGTATGTGGTCATAAAAACTACGGACGGATATTGGATGGGTTATTATTCTGACTTTGATAGTGAATCAATTACCTATCATTATTTTTCCCGAAACGATTCGTTGCTCGCACCTCAGCAACTTGTGAATACGGAAACAAACCGATTGATCCGATTGTCGCGGGGCTATTATCTTTTTAATCAAAAGAGAGACACCGTGGTGTTCAGCAATCTCCGTTTCGGCCAGATGTTTGGATGGGAGCGACCTGCAGCGCCTTTTGTTTTTCAATATTATCTAAGCAAACCAAATAGTTTACTCACCGTACAGCGGGGAAGATTCTCGGATTGGAATCGCACGCGGCTTGAGAATTTTATCAAGCGGATAAAAGGCAATTAACTCCTTTCGCGTTTGAAATAAAAGGTGAAGAGAAATAAAATCAATCGCAGGATGTTGTAAGAAGTTCTGTGCCATAGCGCCTTCCACCACACGGAATGACTCTTGAAATCTGCGAGCGTTATTTTCACACAGTCATTTTCAATAATTTCAGAAAGCGATGAATGGACTTCCGCTCCAAATTTTTCGTCAAGCACTTCCAGATTCATTTCCACACTGGCGCGTGCGCTTAGTTCATTTAAATTGTAAGAACCAGCCGACACCCACTTCCGGTCGCACACAGTAATTTTTCCGTGCAGAATTGTTTTCGTGTATTCAAAAACTTCGACATTGTTTTTCAGCAGCCAAGGGTACAAATAGAGTTCAGCGCTTTTCGCGAGTGCCACATCCGACTCTCGTGTGAGCACTATTTTTACTTTGACACCCCGCTTCAAAGCTTGTTGCATTCTTTTCTGAAAATTCCAGCCTGGCATAAAATAGCTAGACACCATAATGATCTCATGGCCGGCTGTTCGAAGCATATGTTGATAGGAATTGTAAATTTCATTTTTGCCCCGCACCCAGTCATTCACAATCATTTTCACGGCACATCTATTTTTGGTGCCGATTTGTTTGATTGGCACAGGAGTATCCTGGAACTTTGAATATGCCCATGGTTTCACGGACCTCCTCGCACATACCTGAAAGACAGAACTTGACACTTCACCTTCTGCAAAGATGGCCCAATCGAGCCACGCAATATGACCTTCAATATCATTGTACCGATCGCTGATATTGATACCACCCACCAAACAATACTGAGCATCTGTGACTATAGCTTTGTGATGAAGCCGCCTTCCAAAATAGAAGTTAGTACCACGCAACATCGGTTCAAACCAGCGGAAGAAAATACCTGACGATTCGATTTTTTTAATAAAATCATCCGACAGATGTTGAGAAGCATAACCATCCAGCAGCAGAAATATTTTCACTCCACGTTGAGCAGCTTGCATCAGCGCTTCGGCAATGAGAATCCCGGTTTTGTCTTCTTCGAAAATATACGTTTGGAAGTAAATTGATTCACGCGCGTTGACGATCATCTCCTCCAGTGCCAGAAAATAGTCACGGCCGCCACGGATCAACTTTACCTTGTTGAACTCCGTGTAATGTGAATGGGTTTTTCTTCCCGCAGACATAGGTATTTCTATGTAAGATCAGCATCCACAACCTTATGCACAATGATTTGCAAAGCTTTTGTTTGAAATTCAAACGCAAAATGTCCTGGCCGAGACGATGTATCATATTTCATCGCGTAAATTGCAAACAATTTGAAACCCCGAAGGCTCAATTGATGTTTTAACCAAAAAAAACTGATCATGAAATTCTTCCAACTTACTGCTGGCCTTTTCTTATTGTTGATCTCGCTTTCACTTCAAAGCTGTGCACAAGGAAAGAAGCCTGGCCAGGGCCCTCATGCAAATCCATACTATTCCACAACAGATACTACCAGGTTAAAAGTGAGCAATGCTGAGTGGAAAAAAATATTGCCGGATAGTTTGTTCCAGGTGGCGCGCAATAAAGACACGGAGTATGCCTTTACCGGAAAATACTGGAACTACTTTGGGTTGGGAACATATCGCTGCGCTGTGTGTGGTAATGCGCTGTTTGTGTCTGACGCGAAGTTTGCAAGTCAGTGTGGCTGGCCAAGTTTTTTTGAGCCGATCCGCAAAACTTCTATGATCTACCTGGCCGACAATAGTTTTGGGATGGATCGTATTGAAGTACAATGTGGCCGGTGTAACTCCCATCTTGGTCATTTGTTTGACGATGGCCCCGCACCCACGCACAAGAGATATTGCATAAATTCAATCTCCCTTGATTTTGAACCAGGACAAAAAAAGTTGACTTTGAAGAAATAGCAAGGCAACTCAACGATCAAAGAAGCAGTTCGATTCCAAATTTTTGCTGTTCAACTTTTTTACTATTTGAACGTCAAAACCGCCTGTTACCTTCGAATCAGATTAAAGCCAACTATAGACAAGATTATCCCCGGGGTCAAGGACTCAGGGGATTTTCTTTTTATAGGGTTTATCCTATCGCGCAGTAATCTTTCTGGCAAATTTTTAATGGAACACACCAGGTTGTAGCCGTCATCGGCATGATCGAGTAGCAGGTGTCTCCAGAAAATTATATCGGCATTGAAAAAAACCGATCAACCAGTTTGATTTTAAGTACGGCTGAATCCTATTGGACTGTTCAATTGCCAGGTTCGTAGTAGCTTTGTGTTTGGTATATGCAAAAAGCAATTTCAAACCTGGTCGGTATTATTATAGTGAGCGGAGTGCCGCTCGGAATTTTCGTGGCGCTCGTTCTCAATTCAGACCGGCTCAGGAAAACACGCGCTAACGTTTTTCTCACATTGCTGATTCTCGGTCTTACTTTTAGTTTACTTCACTCATTCACTGCCCGAAGTGTACTTAGTCATTTTTCCGTTACCGCTTTTGCAATAGGTGATCCTACCTTATTGATCATCGCCCCGCTACTCTGGTTTTATGTTTGTGAACTGACCGGAATACGAATTACATTTTCCTTGAATTTGCTTTTCCATTTTATTCCGTTCATTGTGATCTGTGTTCTTTCATTAATCAAGAAAACTCCTTTTAGCGAAAATGAATATGAGTGGGTCAACATTTCATTCTGGGTTTTGGTTACCGTACAGTTTAGTATCTACCAACTTTTCATTCAACGAAAGTGGCGCTCGTATCAAAAGTGGATGAGTCAGGAGGTTTCGAATACGGAAAATAGTAATATAGGATGGGTGCGATTTTTTATGATTGTGTTTGTGCTGGTGAATTTATTTTTTCTCTTCAACTTATTTGCGGTTATTCATTTGGAGAACAACGGATGGCAGAGTCAGGTTGTAGCGATTGTCTTTTCACTTTCGATATTTGCGCTTGGCTACAAAGGAATTCTTCAGCAGCAGATTATCTCTGCCCCTGAAGAGTTAAAAATCGAAGCTCAAACTTCTGCTGCCCCTCAAGAGAGAAAACAAATCGATGAGCAACTGAAAACGAAACTGCTTGCCTTCATGGAAACAGAGAAGCCTTACCTTGATGCTGAACTTACCTTGAGCAGTTTGGCCAAGAAGTTAAATATCAGTCGCGGAAAACTTTCGGAACTGATTAATGAAGGTGTAGGCAATAATTTCTATGACTTTGTCAACCATTATAGAGTTGAAGAAGTGAAGAAGCTGATGACTGATCCTTCCAAAAAGAATTACAACTTACTCGGCTTGGCCATGGATGCCGGATTCAAATCCAAGTCCACCTTCAACTTAATTTTCAAACGGATTTCAGGACTCACGCCCACAGAGTATAAAAGGAATCAATCTCGATTTCAATAGCAGTAAGACATTACCGGGCAGAACACTAATGCATGCGTTTGCATTCATAGTAAGGCTTGTTTTTTTAAATTCATTTGTGTTTTTTCATTGGAGAAAAGCATTCTTGTAGATGATTTTAATCAGTATTTCTGATCGTTAGTTCATTCAATTTTGAAAGCAACAAAAAACTTCTACGTCCTTAGCATATGACAAACGCCATTTATCTCACCACCACCGAACCCTACTCCGGCAAGTCGGCCATTGCGCTGGGGCTGATGAACCTGCTCGCGGGCAAAACGGGAAAGATCGCTTACTTCAAGCCGGTGATCAACACCCGCGATAAAAAGGACGGTCACCTTGATATGATCGCCACACATTTTCATTTAAACACACCGTATGAAGATATGTTTGTGTTTACGCGCGATGAAGTAGTGCGACACATCAACGCGGGCAAAGAAGCATTCGTGATCGATACGGTGATTGAGCGGTTTAAGCGCTTGCAGGAGAAAAATGATTTTGTAGTGGTGGAAGGAACGGATTTCCTCAGTGGAAGTACGAATGTAGAGTTCAATGGCAACATTTCCATTGCCAAAAACCTCGGCATACCGGTAGGCCTTATCGTGAAAGGAGAAGGTAAATCAGTGTCGGATATCTCAGATCTGGCAGTATCCTCGGCAAAAAGTTTTCTGGATGAAGGTGTTCAGATACTGACCGTCATCATCAATAAAATTGATAGTGAGAAAGAAAATGAAATCCGCGCACAGCTTCAAAAGGTTCTTCCAAAAGGTTTAATCTTCACATGCGTCCCCGCAACAAAGGAATTAAGTAATCCCACAATGAAGGAAATTGTAGAATCCGTGGAGGGAAAGGTTTTGTTTGGGGAACATCAACTTTCAAACCCGGTAGAGCATTCCATCGTTGGCGCCATGCAGTTGCATAATTGTCTTACACGCTTGCAAAAAAATACGTTGATCGTGACACCTGGTGACCGCGGTGATATTATCATTGGAGCATTGCAAGCTAATCTTTCAAAAAACTACCCGAAGATTGCAGGTCTTGTATTGACCGGTGAACTTGTGCCGGAGCAAACTATCCTCAACCTTATCGAAGGTTTGGATACTGTGGTCCCCATTGTTGCCGTAAAAAGTGGAACATTCAAAACGGTAACTCGAGTAGCCAATACACAGTCGCGCATTGCGCCTGATAACAAGGAGAAGATTGCGCTTGCCATTAGTTTATTTGATAAGTATGTAGATGTGAAATCGTTGGAGAAGAAAATTATTTCTTTCCGTACCACAGCCATCACACCGCGCATGTTCCAATACCAGATTGTGAAACGCGCGAAAGAACAAAAAAAACATATTGTGCTGCCCGAAGGCGATGATGACCGCATCTTGCAGGCAGCCGATGCGCTCATCAAGCAGGATGTAGTTGATTTAACAATTCTTGGTAACAAAGAAGCAATACTTGCTGCTTTCAAGCGATTGAATTTATCGCTCACTGAAGATCAGGTTAGTATTATCAACCCCGCCACTTCACCGAAGTATGACGAGTATGTAAACACACTGTTTGAGCTTCGGAGTAAAAAAGGAGTTACCCTTGAAATGGCGCGTGACCTGATGCTGGATGTTAGCTACTTTGGAACGATGATGGTTTACAAAGGTGAAGCAGACGGAATGGTGTCGGGAGCGGTGCACACCACACAACACACCATTCGTCCTGCATTGCAGTTTGTTAAAATGAAACCTGGCGTTTCTACAGTATCGTCAGTGTTCTTTATGTGTTTGCCAAATCGCGTTTCTGTTTTTGGCGACTGTGCAGTGAATCCCAATCCTACTTCAGAGCAATTGGCAGATATCGCGATCTCTTCAGCTGAAACAAGTAAGATGTTTGGCATCGAACCGAAGATCGCCATGCTCTCGTATTCGTCAGGCACTTCAGGCGAAGGCGAAGATGTTGATCGGGTAAGGAAAGCAACTGAGTTGGTGAAGCAACGAAGACCCGACCTCAAAGTTGAAGGCCCGATTCAATATGATGCAGCGGTGGACCCCACCGTTGGTAAAAAGAAAATGCCGAACTCGGAAGTGGCAGGCCAGGCCAGCGTTTTGATTTTTCCTGACTTGAACACCGGCAACAATACCTACAAAGCGGTGCAACGCGAAACGGGCGCGCTGGCCATTGGCCCCATGTTGCAAGGTCTAAATAAACCTGTCAACGATTTGAGCCGTGGTTGTACAGTGGACGATGTCTTTAACACGGTTGTTATTACAGCGATTCAGGCACAATAATTTTTTTGCATAATCATGAACATATTTGTCATTAACTCCGGCAGCAGCTCTATTAAATATCAACTCATTCGCATGCCAAAAGCGGAAGTAGTATGCACGGGTATTGTCGATCGCATTGGTTTGGATAATTCCACCATCAAACACAAAACTTTTCTTAACGGGCAGGAGCATGAATTAAAAAATATACTGCAAATCAAAGATCACGAAGCTGGACTGAATGAAGTGGCCGCGCTCTTAACCGATGCGAAGATCGGAGTGATTGCGAATCCCGATGAAATAAAATGTGTAGGACATCGCGTGGTACATGGCGGAGAAAGTTTTTCTGACACAATGGTGATCACGGAAGAAGTGAAGGAAAAAATAAAAAAGCTTTTTCCGTTGGCACCACTTCACAATCCACCCAATTACCTGGGCATTGAAGTAGCGGAGAAAATTTTCAGACAAGCAAAACAAGTAGCTGTATTTGACACGGCCTTTCACCAAACGATGCCCGAAGTTGCCTATCGTTACGCGATACCAAAAGAGTTTTATGACAAGCACCAGATTCGCGCGTATGGATTTCATGGTACCAGCCATAAGTATGTGAGCGGGCGTGCATTGGAATATCTCGGCCAGAAGGAATCGAAAATCATCACCATCCATTTAGGTAATGGCTGCAGCATGACAGCCGTGAAAGATGGCAAATGCATTGATACTACCATGGGCTTCGGCCCGATGAATGGTTTGATCATGGGCACGCGCGCAGGTGACATTGATCAGTCGGTAATTTTTCACCTGGTAAATCAACTTGGGTATTCGCTGGATATGGTGAACACAATGCTAAATAAGAAGAGCGGCATGATCGGTCTTACCGGCTTTAGTGACATGCGCGATGTGAGTGCAGAATATAGAAAAGGAAACCCCGATGCCGTGATTGCGTATGAAATGTATGCTTATCACATCAAAAAATATATCGGCACCTTCATGGCTGTGTTGAATGGACTGGATGCGTTGGTATTTACCGCAGGTGTGGGCGAAAACGATGTGCTCACTCGTGAACTCAGCACAGCCAACCTGCAACAACTCGGCATTTACCTCGACAAACAAAAAAATGATGCTGGTGGCAAAGGCATTTATGAAATCAATACCAAGGATTCTCCTGTAAAGATTCTGGTGGTGCCTACCAACGAGGAATTGGAAATTGCACGACAGTGTTCTGCGTTGTTGGAATAACAGAGTAAACAAATTTGTTCTTCCTTTCCATCAGAGCAGATGACTCTAGGCATTGTCGCTATAACTTTCGTTTTGTATATTGATTGACAAATATCCACCTTATGAAAAAGATTCTTGTTCCCTGTGATTTTTCAAGTCCATCCAATGAAGCTTTTAAAATGGCAGCAGCGATAGCTATGGCTGGCAAAGGCGAAATCTTTGTCTTGAATATCGTGGAGATGCCTGTGCTGACAAGTTCATTGATTGTTCCTGTGCGAGCTTATGAAAATGCATTTCTAAAAGGTGTAAGAGAAAAAGCGACCAGGAATTTCCTTAAACTAAAAGATCGTTGGGCAAAAAAGGTTGCAGCGAGTTTCTTTGTTGAACAAGGTTCAGTAGTCAATGCAGTCAATAAGTTTATTGCTCGCAAGAAAATAGATGTTGTCGTCATGGGGACTCATGGTTCGAGTGGCTTACGCGAGTTTACCGTAGGCTCAAATACCGAAAAGATTGTTCGGTCCGCCAAAGTGCCTGTCATTTCTGTTCACCATGCTCCTAAAAATAGTTCCATCACTGATCTGATTTTTCCAACCGACCTTGCAGGCGATCATCGAAAATTGGCAGACGCAATTAAATCACTGCAATCATTCTTCAAAGCTAAACTTCACATTTTATATGTAAACAGCCCTGCTAATTTTGAAAGAGATGTATTTGTTGAAAAACGACTTGCAGAATTTGTAAGGCAATACAAATTCAAAAACTGCGTAGCTCACATCTACAACGACATCGATGTAGAAAACGGGGTAATCAATTTTTCCTCCAGGTTTAAAAACAAATTGGTCGTAATGTCCACCCATGGGCGCAAGGGACTAGGCCACCTGTTAAGTGGAAGTGTAGCAGAGGATGTGGTGAATCATTTGAATTGCCCTATCTGGACCCTGGCGCAAGGATAAGCAAACAGTCAGATCATTCAATTCATAATTTTTCTCCGGTGACCAACGCCCCATTCAACTATATTGCAAATGGTGGTTTCCAATGTCTTTCCATATTCGGTAATTTCGTATTCAACCGTAATCGGTTTTGTTTGAAGCACCGTGCGTGTAATGATCTGATTCGCTTCCAGGTTTTGCAACTCTTTTGAAAGCATCTTTGCTCCGATGCCATCAATATTTCTCAAAAGTTCCCCAAAGCGCATTTTGCCTTGGAAAAGCAATATGCCAATTAACTGAATTTTCCATTTGCCATTGAGCACATCCATCGCATCGGCAATGGCGAGGAGTTTATCATAGTGATCACCACAGGTATGCACTTCGTTTTCATTTGCCTGAGTTGGCATTGGCTCTTCCAGCAGAACTTCTTTTGTCATAGCAATCCAAATTTATCACTCAACAATCACTTGACCTACTTAGTTTCCTCGAGGAAACCAGTTTCCAAAATGAAACGGATAGGGTGTTTTGATAGCATGTACTTCAACTTTGCGCTCATTAAAAATCAGAAATTATGAAAAGAGACAAAGTAATTTATTGGATTGCAACCGGTTTGATATCCGCTGGCATGTTGATGAGTGCGTTTATGTATTTGACAAAGAACCCTGAGCTGATGAAGTCGTTTCAAAGCGCGGGCTATCCCGACTATTTCGTTTTGATTTTGGGAACGGCAAAGTTGTTGGGCGCAATTGTATTGCTTGCCCCAGTGTGGAGCAGGCTGAAAGAATGGGCGTATGCAGGATTTACCTTCACCTTCATCGGTGCCGTGTGGACGCACCTGGCAACGGGCACGCCATGGATTGCTCCGTTCATTGCGTTACTGATCTTGTCGGTTTCATATTGGTTTAGAGGGAAGGCGAAGCTTGCATGATTTTTTAGGCTTTGCAAGACACGGAGTTCACAGTGGAGGTACGGAAAAAATCTTCTGTGAATCTCTGCAATTAAGAGTTCTTTTGCGAGGGCAACTCGAAATAGAACGCACTTCCTTTTCCGAATTCACTCTCCACCCAAATCTTTCCGCCTTGTGAAGTGATGAATTCTTTGGAGATGGCAAGGCCGAGGCCCGTGCCTTCTTTTTTTAGATCGCTGCCGGGTATTTTAAAATATTTATCAAATATTTTTTCCTGGTATTGCTGCTCGATGCCTCTGCCGTAGTCTTGCACGGAGAAAATCACATTGCCATTTTTTGAATACACTTTAATTCTAACAAGCGTTCCTGCTTCGCTGTAGTGAATTGCGTTCGAAATCAGGTTCACCATCACCCAAACAGTTTTGTCTGAGTCGGCCTGGATGAAGGGAAGATCAGGTTGCATGTCAATGACCAGCTCAATATTTTTTTGAGAAGCAGTGAAACGGGTAGCTTCCAAAGCATAGTTAATAATTTCCAGGGGAGGAACTTTCTGGTTCACTAATTTAATCGCGCCTGTTTCTACTTGAGCCAGGTTTAAAAGTTCGCTTGTGATTTTTAGTAAGCGCTTTGTTTCCTGATTTACAGTTTCGATTATTTTTTTCTGTTCTTCATTCATTGACCCAACTCGCGTATCACCCAGCAGTTGTGTACACATTTGAATGGAAGCAATCGGAGTCTTTAATTCGTGAGAGACCGTAGCGATGAAATTGGTTTTTGCGAGATCAAGTTCTTTGAACGGAGTAATGTTTCGAAGTAAGATCACAAAGCCGATGAGAATGGATTTCTTTTCGCCCGTAGGCACGTTGCTGATCTTCAATACGTCTTTCGAAAAATAATTCTCCTTGCCGTCCACAACTATTTTTACAGGTTCCGAATTTTCAGGAATGTTTTTGGATGTAACGATATCTTTAATCAGGTTGCGCAACAGATCATTTTTCAATGCCACATCGGGAGCATATTTTCCAAGTAATTCTTTTTCTTCGATGCCTAGTATCTTCAACGCCTCGCTGTTGGCAAAAATGATATTTCGTTTGTCGTCCAGTCCGATGAGCGGATCGTGCATTTTGTTGATAATGGCCTCGATGCGTTTCTTCTCAAACAAAATACTAGAGAGGTTGCTACTTTCGTATTCGTCTAGCTTTTCGGCCATGCTGTTAAAGGCTTCGGAGAGTTCGCCAAATTCATCTTCACTGGCGAAGTGCAGTCGCTCTTCATAATTCTTTCGCGCGATCTGCTTGATACTTTCCGTAAGTTTTGAAATCGGGTTAGCGATGTAGCCGGGAAAGTTGATGATGATGGTGAAAGACACAATGAAACAAATTGTTCCGATCACACCGAGCCAAATTTTGGCCTCCGCTGCCGTGGATTGAACTGCTTCGTTCTTGCGATTGATGGCAGCTCGGTTGACTACAGCAATTTGATGCAGTCGGTCGCGGAGAAGCGAAATGGTTGCAGAGTCGTTAGGGTTCTTGCGCCAGAGTTCAAAATATTCGCGCGCCTGTTGAGTCATTTCTGCTTCGCCTGGTTCAGTTATGTTTTTCTCTTGAAGTGTGAGAGCTTCATCAAGTTCTTCAGTTTTGGAATGATCCAATGCCTGCAGCATCTTGTCAACATATTCAATACTGATGTCGTTATCTTTTAACACTTCTTCCGACACGTTTGAAAGTTTCGTGACGTAAAAAACAGCAAGTGAAATCAAAAGGATGATGACCCCAAAGAGGAAGAGAAGACCTAATGATAATTTTCTTTTTATTTTCATCGACAATTGATGTTCATTCCGAGTAGGCGTTTTTCCGAAAGTTTGCTAAGGCGCGCGACAGATATTTTGTACGTTGTCGCTAACTTCTGCGCGCGCGCGAAGGTACGGATAACGCTTCGCGTTATCCGCGAAACATTGTTCGCAGCCGAAGGCTGCGAAGTTCTAAACGCGCGACTGCTGGCTTTCAACGAGCAATGAGTGTTCTGCCGCGCGGATAGCACTGCACCACGAAAGGACTTGCTCTGCAAAAACCAACCGTTGTCAATTGCCCTATTTCTAACAATGAATTTCATGATAAAATAATCAAATCAATATCTGACGAGCCAAGTTTATTTAATAATTGACTAAATGAATTGGTGCGCAAGATAATCTGCCAGAGATTGAGATGGGGCTTTCCCATGCACACGGTGGTGATCTGCTTTTCTTCGGCTACTTTTGAAATCGCTTTTGGAATGTTGGGTGATTTCTCTTGGATCACTTCTGCGCCAAGCTCTGTTGCAAGTTTAAAATTATTAATGAGATGTCGCTGCACCGAAAGTTTTATTCGATTCGTGTCTTCGGCTGGTGTTTGTACAAACAGTACATACCATTTTGAATTGTAATAGCTTGCGAGCCGTGCAGTTTTACGGATAATCATTTTCGCCACTTCATGGTTGCTGCTGATGCAAGCGAGAAAACGTTCATGCCGAAGTTTTGAATTGGGTGTGACTTCGGTGTCAACTTTTCGCTCTACTTGTGATGCCGTTTCTTTTAGCGCGAGCTCACGAAGCTGAAGAATCTTTTCGGGTTGAAAGAAATTCTTAAGTGCTGTTTCAATTTTAGAATGATCATAAATTTTTCCTTCGCGCAGTCGTATGATCAACTCATCGGCTGTTAAGTCAATATTCACCACCTCATCGGCCATCTGCAAAACTTTGTCAGGCACACGCTCCGACACAACAATGCCCGTGATCGCATACACTTCTTCGTTGATGCTTTCGATGTGTTGAATGTTGACGGCACTGATCACATTGATTCCTGCTTCCAGAATTTCAACTACATCCTGCCAGCGCTTTTCATTCTTGCTCCCTGCCACATTGGTGTGAGCAAGTTCATCGACAATGACGATTTCAGGATGAATGTTTAAAATGGCTTGAAGATCCATCTCTTCCAACTCCTTGCCTTTGTAAAAGACTTTTTTCCTCGGAATGAATGGAAGTCCTTCAATCAACGCTTCTGTTTCTTTTCGTCCGTGAGTTTCGATGTAGCCGATCGAAATGTCAACTCCGTTTTTTCGCAGAGAGTGTGCTTCCTGCAGCATGCGATAGGACTTGCCCACACCCGCGCTCATGCCAATGTATATCTTGAACTTGCCTCGCTTCGATTTGCGAATGAGGTCAAGAAAATATTTTACCGATTGATCTTTATCCGGCATGAGCGTATTATAAAGTTACAACCTGAATAGAACAGCAAAAATCATTTTGCTTTCCGATTTAACAAGATCAGGTCTCCAGCTTCCGTTCGGATCGACCGGAGTCGTTGTCAAACCGGTTGATGAAGTAACTCCACCATGTCCGGCAAAGTAGCCAACACTTGCCTCCCTGTGCACATACTCAAGGCGGAACGCAATGTTTTGATTGGGCATGTAATCAATGTTGGTGCTGGCATCCCACGCTTCAAATTGATCACCAGGATTTGCGCTGAAAGGAAACGTGCCCGCTGTTTCCGTAGGATTGTAAGGATTTGGCAATGGACTTGCTTGCCCTGTGGGAAGAAGCACCAGATAACGTCCAGGATTTTTCATCCAACCACCACCAATCGTCCACGCGAATTTATTTTTGGCAAACCACGTGCGGTGATACAACATCCAACTAATAAAATATTGGGCGGGTTTTGTCGGATCGCTCGTATCAAATCCATTCACACCACCACCTTTTTCTGAGCCGACATCTGCAGTGAACGAGAAAGCTGCCTTGGTAATTCCTTTGTGTGACGGTTGATTGTAATAACGAAACAATACGCTGTTGTCAGTATGAACACGCACACGATCAGGAAGACCAGCGGCATCCGTTCCATAATAATTATTGCTGATCGCTTTCAACCTACTATCACTCGACATATAAGTGACACTTCCTCCAAAGCCGGGCATGCTGTTAAACTTGCCATAGCTCTGCCAGCCGTTGATAATCCAGGGCTCAATCTTCCAGTTCTTATTCGGAAAAACCTGTATGCGAATTCCATTGAAGAACCACGGTGTGTTATCCGAAGTGTAAGAAGCCTGGTATTCCCAATTCTCAACTTGAAAGTAAGAGTTGAGACCGATGTAAGAAACAAAAAGCCCTGCGTCCACATTGATGCCATTCCATTTGTTGAAATGATAACCGGCATACGCTTCACTAATGTAGCGATACACATCCGCCAATTGATATTGTCCAACGTACGGACTGCCATCATTGCGGGGTATGGCGGTGGAGCGAGTTCCGAATTGAGTTGTGAAGCGACCTCGCACATTGTTATAATAGAAATCGCCACCGATAATGGCGGAGTTCAATTGCATTTCGTTCGAACGCGCAAGTACGGTTGATCCAACTACGGTGTGGTCGATGGGATTGTTGAATGAGTAATTGTAATTCAAATCGAAAATGATAGTAGGAGTG
This sequence comes from uncultured Ohtaekwangia sp., assembly GCA_964510765.1. Taxonomy (GTDB): domain Bacteria; phylum Bacteroidota; class Bacteroidia; order Cytophagales; family Cyclobacteriaceae; genus ELB16-189. The sequence continues at coordinate 14,403 of CAZECP010000095.1, forward strand.
AAGTAAGGGATTTTAAAAATGGAGGAGTCCCTTCTGTCGGCACCGTTCTGCCAGGTCTGATCAATTCCCTGGAAGGGAGTTTTTTCTTCTTGTTGCGCAAATGTTGAGTACGTTGCCAGAAGGAATAGTGAAAAGTATAATTTAGTTTTCATTTTATTGTGATAGTTTTTTTAAATCATTTTTAAACAATGTCAGCCTGAGCTGGTCGAAGGCGACTTCAATGTAGGTCGGTTTCGACAGGCTCAACCTGACATGTTACTTATTGATGAGTTACATCTGACTTTAATTCATCCAACGCGATGTTCAATTTCAAAACATGCACGGTTGCCGGGGCTAATCCGAAAAAGGGATGAGCAGTGTGTTGAGTTACCAATTTCTCCAATGCTTCTTTCGAAACGCCACGAACTTTTGCGATGCGAGGAAACTGAACCATCGCAGCCTGAACGGAAATGTGCGGATCAAGACCACCACCGGAAGCCGTGACTAAATCAACCGGAACATCTTCGCGTTTCACGTCAGGGTTTTGCTTTAAGAAATCGGTGACGCGTTGTTCCACTTGCTGCAAGTATTCAGGGTTGGTTGGTCCTTTGTTTGAGCCTCCCGTTGAAGCTGCATTATAATTTACAGCAGAAGGACGACTGTTGAAATATTTTTCTGAAGTAAATGATTGACCAAGCACTTCAAAGCCAACCGTTTTTCCATCCAGTTCGACAGTTTGCCCTTCGCCACGTGATGGTAGAAGTTTTGCAATACCTGTGATGATGAGCGGATAAACCACTCCGAAGAAAATCATTGTGACGAGTGTAAGTCGTAATCCTGTTAATAAATGCGTTTTCATAATTCTGAATCAGATAAATAATGACACAACCAAATCAATTGCTTTGATGCCGATGAAGGGAACGATGATACCGCCCAAGCCATAAATGAAAAGATTTCTCGCGAGCAGAGCGGATGCACCAATCGGTTTGTACTGTACACCGCGCAATGCCAATGGAATCAACATTGGAATAATGATCGCATTGAAAATGACCGCTGATAAGATGGCGGTTTCCGGATTGTTCAACTTCATGATGTTCAATGCCTGCAATACAGGCATCGAGTTGATGAACAATGCTGGAAGTATCGCAAAGAATTTTGCTACATCATTGGCAATGGAAAACGTAGTGAGAGTTCCTCTTGTGATGAGCAACTGTTTTCCGATCTCAACCACTTCAATCAATTTGGTTGGATCGTTGTCGAGATCCACCATGTTGCCGGCTTCTTTGGCAGCCTGGGTTCCGCTGTTCATGGAAACTCCAACATCGGCTTGCGCGAGCGCAGGTGCATCGTTGGTTCCATCGCCCATCATTGCAACTAATTTTCCGGTTGCTTGTTCTTTGCGAATGTATTCGAGTTTGTCTTCGGGTTTTGCTTCCGCGATGTAATCGTCAACACCTGCTTTCTCAGCAATGTATTTTGCAGTCAACGGATTGTCACCCGTTACCATCACGGTCTTCACACCCATTCTTCGCAAGCGTTCAAAGCGTTCTGTAATTCCTGGTTTGATGATGTCTTGCAGTTCAATCACACCTATTGCTTTTGAATTTTCCATGACCACTAGCGGAGTGCCACCGTTGCTGGAGATTTGGCTCACGCGAGTAATTAGTTCCGCAGGTACTTGCGATCCATTTTTCTCGACAAGATTCTTGATAGCATCATAAGCACCTTTTCGAATGCTTCGTCCATTGATATCAATACCAGATGAACGTGTCTCAGCGCTGAACTTGATAACTTTCGCTCCAGGCAACCCGAAGGTCAAATCATTTTTACTTCCGATCATCGATGGATGAACGTATCCTTTTTTGGCAGCGAGCTCGACAATTGATTTTCCTTCAGGCGTTTCATCGGACAGCGAAGCAAGAGTGGCGCTTTCAAGCAGTGCATCTTCGGAAGATCCATCGGCTGCGTAGAAGTTGGTTGCCTTGCGATTGCCGATGGTGATCGTTCCTGTTTTGTCAAGCAATAACACATCAATATCACCTGCCGTCTCAACAGCTTTTCCGGATTTTGCAATCACGTTCGCTTGCAGTGCGCGATCCATTCCGGCAATACCGATCGCAGAAAGCAAACCGCCAATTGTAGTAGGGATCAAGCAAACGAAAAGTGCAATGAGTGCACCTATATTAATAGTTGTAGCCGCATAATCACCGAAAGGTTTGAGCGTGACCGTCACCAACAAAAACACAATCGTAAATCCAGACAATAAAATGGTCAATGCAATTTCATTGGGAGTCTTCTGACGGCTTGCACCTTCCACGAGCGCAATCATTTTGTCAAGGAAGCTTTCGCCTTGTTCCGTAGTTACCAATACCTTAATATGATCGGAAAGAACTTTTGTTCCGCCTGTCACGCTCGATTTATCACCACCTGCTTCGCGCACCACGGGAGCAGACTCACCCGTGATGGCACTCTCATCAATGGTGGCAATGCCTTCGATGATCTCGCCATCGGAGGGAATGATGTCCCCCGCTTCACAGACAAACACATCGCCTTTTACGAGTTGAGAGGAACTCTTTGCAATCACATGCCCACCATTGATCACCACTTTGGCCGGAGTATCTTCACGTGTCTTGCGAAGTGAATCTGCCTGCGCTTTGCCTCGCGCTTCCGCGATTGCTTCTGCGAAATTAGCGAACAACAGAGTCAGGAAGAGGATGATGAAAATCGAAATGTTATAAATCGGTGAACCTTGTTCGGGAGAAACGAATGAATAGCCGCACACAAACAACATGATTACCGTTCCGATCTCCACGCAAAACATGACAGGGTTCTTCATCATGAGTCGCGGGCTAAGCTTGATGAAAGATTGTTTTATGGAAGCGCGAACCAAAGCCGGCTCAAACAATCCAATATCTTTTTTGATTTTTTTGCTCATAATAATTCAAAACGTTAAAGCTTACATAGAGAGATATTCAGCCACCGGGCCGAGTGTGAGTGCCGGGAAGAAGGCGAGTGCTGCTATAATAATGATCACAGCAAGTAACACGGCTGTGAATGCCATGCTATCCACGCGCAACGTACCTGCGCTTTCGGGAATGTATTTTTTCGAGGCGAGTGAACCTGCAATCGCGAGTGGACCAATAATCGGAATAAAACGTCCGAGCAACATTATTATGCCGCATAAGATATTCCAAAAAGGAGTTGCATCACCAAGTCCTTCGAAACCTGAACCGTTATTCGCAGCAGCAGAAGTGAATTCATACAACATCTCACTGAAGCCGTGATAGGATGGATTATTCAGCCAACCGATGCCCGGATTTTTTGCATGAATGTAGGATGCGATCGCAGTGCCAACGAGAATGAAGAACGGATGAGCGATCGCTACAAATGCAGCTATCTTCACTTCCTTCGCTTCAATCTTTTTTCCAAACAACTCAGGAGTTCGCCCAACCATCAAGCCGGAAATGAAAACGCTGATCACCACGAACACAAAGAAGTTGATGAAGCCAACGCCAACACCACCATATACAGCATTGATCATCATGTCCAGTAAAAATATTCCTCCTGACAAAGGTGTATGACTGTCGTGCATAGAGTTGACCGAGCCATTCGAAGTAGAAGTAGTTGACACACCCCACAGCGCGCTTGCTGCTGCACCGAAGCGAGTTTCTTTTCCTTCCATGTTGCCCAAAGAATTGTTGATGCCCATTTTGGAAATAATCGGATTGCCCTTCATCTCGAAATAAACAGAGATGCTGACGAATGTGATGAAGAGAACTGTCATCGCAGCAAAGAAGGCATAACCAACTTTTGGTCGGTTGACATAAAATCCAAAAGCAAATACCAATGCGATCGGAACAAGAATGATCGCAACATTCTCAGCCATGTTGGAGAAGTAAGTCGGATTCTCAAATGGGTGTGTTGAGTTGGGACCAAAGTAGCCACCACCGTTTGTTCCCACTTGCTTGATAGCGACCATCGGGGCAACCGGGCCGCGTGCTACTTTCACCGTGTCACCTGCCAACGTGATTACTGTCTCCGCACCTTTGAAAGTAGAAGGAGTTCCTTCCCACACCAGGATGAGCGCGATCACAAATGCAATCGGCAATAAAATGCGGGTGCAACTTTTTACAAGAAGGTTATAAAAATTTCCGATGTCGCTTGCTTGTCGTTGCACGATGCCGCTAAATAACAAAGTCATTGCCGCAATGCCGGTGCCGGCACTTACAAATTGCAGAAAGCAAAACACCAATAACTGTGTGAGATAGGATGCCCCGGTCTCGCCACTATAATGTTGCAGGTTCGTGTTTGTCATGAAACTCATCGCTGTGTTGAATGCAGTCGTTGGTTCCATCGAAGTGATGCCATCGGGATTCCAGAACGGATGCCACGATTGTGTTAAAAGGATGATCATGGCGAACACAAAGAAGATCGCATTGGTGAAGAGCATGGCTTTCATGTTTTCTTTCCAATCCATGCTTTTGCTTGGATCGATGCCTGATAGCTTGAAAATCCATCGCTCGAGTGGAGCGATGATGTCAAGCCATGTTTTTTCTCCTTTGAAGACTTTGCTGTAGTATTTGCCAAGTGGGATGGCGAGCAACACCGTCAGCAGGAAGATGATTGTAATTCCAA
>CAZECP010000096.1:0-18575 GCA_964510765.1 uncultured Ohtaekwangia sp.
ATGGTGAAAACCTGGGACCCATTCATGGCACACGAGGGAAGGAGGCTGCCTTTGCATTGATGTCAACTGCTACTTTGAGTAGTTCTTTGACGGATACTGCAGGGGATTCAATTTCGCGTGACGATTCGCATCAATGGGTGAACAATTATAATCAGAAAAGACCGACAGGCATCCGCGCTCACTTCTTCGGCAATGAAATTATCAAACAGATACTTTCGCAAAGTGGTTGCATTGGCATCAGAACTTATTATGCGCTGAATGATGCCGGGGTTCAACAGTTATTGTTGGTTGGAGTTATAGGTACAGGAAAAAATATGTTGCCATCGTCATCCTCAATAAATGCGAAGGTGACGGATGATGTTGGGGCAATAGCGGATGCCTCAATGCCGTGCCCGGTTCAATGCTCGTCAGGAACCTCCTCATTGTAGGTTTATTACCACAAGATTTGATAAATTCCGGGATAATTTAATTGATGGATATCTTATTGTTTTTTCGATACACCTCATTGACCTCGGTCTTAATCCCACTTTTAACGGGTATAGTTATTTGGCGACACTTAATTGGTAGAATGAAATTGTTATTTTGGTTAGCATTTGCATCAATGTTTGCCGATTTCTTGGCTTTACTCTTAGGTTTTCAAAAAATTAACAATTGGTCAGTAATAAATGTTTTCTTCATTGTTCAATTTGCCTTGTTATATCTAATTATTGAGCATGAAAAAAAATCAATTTCGAGTTCTGCCTTTTTTTTCTGCTTGATTGCATTTGGGGTTGTGAATTACTTTTTTTTTCAGTCCCCGATAATATTCAATTCGTATTCAGCCTATACTTATGCAATTGTGATCATAATTGTTTGTATAAGGTTTCTTTATGTGCTAATGAAGGACATGCCAGTTGAGAGGATTCAAACATTACCCCTTTTCTGGCTTTCGTTTGGCGCATTAATCTATTATGCAGGTACATTGTTCTTATTTTTATTTAACAACTACCTTGTCCTTCACATGCCCACACGTTTGCCGAATATTTGGATACTTCACAATATTCTAAACATCACTAAAAACTTTTTCTTATTCATGACGCTATGGGTCAACTACAAGAGCCGGACATCCCAATCATAATTTTGCTGGGCACGCTTGGGATGCTCCTGCTCATTGGGGGCATGGGTCTGTTTATTTTGATTTACCAAAGACGAATGTTACTTGAAAAGCAAAAGCGCGCACAACAAGAACTCGAATACCAAAGCAGGATGATCAAACTTCAATTGGAAAGTCAGGAGCAGGAGCGCAAGCGAATCGGTGCAGACCTTCATGATTCGCTTGGTTCTCTGCTGTGGGGCGCGAAGGTGAATGTTTCTCTTATTCAACGGACTACTTCCTTAAATGAAGAGGCACTCACTTCCTATACTGAGTTGAATCAGATTTTAGAAGAAAGTATTGAAACCGTTAGGCGCATTGCCTGGGAATTGACTCCGGATGCTTTTCATTATTCAGGCTTGTCGGATTCTGTGGCCCGGCTGTGCAAGCGACTGGACGGCAAAGGCATTGAAATTCTTTTCAAAGAAGACGGTGCGCGACTGTGGAACGATGATCGCGCATTGCAAGTATTCAGAATTATTCAGGAACTGATCAGCAATGCCATGAAGCATTCAGGAGCTTCACAGTTGTCCATTGAGATAATGTGGCTTCATGAAAGAATAGAAATCATTGTAACAGATAATGGAACCGGCTTTAAAAACGATCAAAAGCAAAAGGGCGTTGGTCTTTGGAACATCGATCAGCGCATAAAACAATTGAAAGGAAAAATTAGCATAGGACTTCCTCCTATGGGAACAGGCGTGGAAGTGAAACTTGAAATACCTTTGGAGCATGATAAAATCTAAACTCAAAGTCTATTTGGCTGAGGATCACAATGTGGTTCGAAAGGGAATGCAACGATTGCTCAATTCATTTGAACAAGTTGATGTGGTAAAAGATGCTGCCAATGGAAAGGAGCTTCTGACCCTCATTGAAGAAGATAGCCCTGATGCAGTGATCCTGGATGTGGAAATGCCGGTGATGAGCGGCATTGAAGCTGCCAAAGTGATTGCTGATCGGTATCCTTCGGTGAAAATGCTGGTGCTCACCATGCACAATGAAGCAGTCTTTATCAATAAGCTTATGGAGATTGGTGTACATGGTTTTTTGAGTAAATCGGCCGAACCACAAGAAGTAGAAGAAGCTTTGAAGGCAATCATAGAAAGAGATTTTTATCATAACGACATTGCAGCCAAGGCACTGCAACAACTTGCGAGCAAGACCGATCATGAGCGCTATGGAAAACTTACCAATCGTGAAGTTGAAATTATGCTTCTGATTTGTCAGGAGTTAACACCGGGAGAAATCAGTGAACGATTGCAAATCAGTGAGAAGACTTTTTTCAATCACCGCGCAAATATTTTGGAAAAAACAAAGTCAAGAAGTAATGTGGGATTGATTCGGTATGCGATCTTAAATGGATATTTTAAGATTTAATTCAAATCAACTTTCAAAAGAATCAATCACTTCTTTTTTCTTGGTCGTGAAAACTTCGGGTTCCTGATTGTTCTGCATCGCGATGAAGCCTCCTTTACCTTTTGAGTAAAAGATTGCAAGGAGACGATTTCATGGGAATGAAAGCCGGACGATGTAATTTGTCCGGCTTTTTCTATTTTTGCTGAATGAGAAAATTAATTTTCGTTTCTTTCCTTCTGGCGTTTGTTTGCATTGAAAAATCATCGGCTCAGCGATTGAAGTTGTACAAAACTTTTGGCGGAGTTGTATATGAGTTGGACGACTCCGTTCAGCTCAGTCAAAAGCAAGTGATGTTGTTGCTTTATAAGAATCAGCTTGCCTATGAAGAAATGAAAAAGGCCAAGACCAGAAGCACTTGGTCGGCAATATTGGGATTTACCGGTGGAGCGCTCATTGCAGTTCCGATCGTATCTGCTGCGATAGGATCAGATCCGGAATGGACTTTGGCTGCGATAGGAGGCGGAGCAATGGCGGGGGCTTTCATTTTGAACAGATCATACAAGGCGCGGGCCTTTTATGCGATCGATCTCTACAATCAGCAACTTCCACAAAAAACTTCACGCATCCGGCCAGAGTTTTATTTCTATGGAACAGGTGCCAGGCTCGTCATCAAATTTTAGAGGATGTTTACCGGAATTATTGAAACACTTGGCGAAGTAGTCGCCACCAAACAAGAAGGAACAAACACGCACTTTAAAATTGCGAGCAGTTTTAGTTCAGAATTAAAAGTAGATCAGAGCCTGTCACACAATGGAGTGTGTCTCACCGTAGTGTGGGTGGGCGATGGATTTCATTGGGTGGTAGCAGTTGACGAGACTTTACAAAAATCCAATCTTGGAAAATTTAAAGAAGGTGATAAAGTAAATCTCGAGCGTTGCATGATTGCCAACGGACGCTTCGATGGTCATGTTGTGCAAGGCCATGTGGATCAAACCGGAATAGTTACGAACATTACAGATCAAAATGGAAGCTGGCTTTTTGATTTTGAATATGATCCCTCCCAAGGAAATATCACAGTAGAGAAAGGATCAATCTCAGTAAATGGAGTAAGCTTAACGTGCTTCAATAGCCGCGATAATAAATTTAGTGTTGCGATTATCCCTTACACTTACGAACACACCAATTTTCACCAACTGAAAAAAGGTGATACTGTCAATCTCGAATTTGATATTATCGGGAAGTATGTGAAGAGACTTCTGGGAAAGTAGGCAAATGTCTTTTTCACATCTCACATTTGACGTTTCACTTTACGCTATCTTCCGAAAGGATTCAACGCATTCAACGCTCGCTTGCCACCACCCATTTTGTTCACCGTCTTCATCATCTTGCGCATGTCGTCAAACTGTTTGAGCAGTTGATTCACTTGCTGAATAGTTGTTCCGCTGCCTTTCGCGATACGTGTCTTGCGGCTGTTGTTCAGAATGTCCGGATTGGTTCTTTCCTTGTTCGTCATTGATTTGATGATCGCTTCTACAGGTTTGAAAGCATTGTCGTCAATATCAACTCCTTTCAGCGCTTTGCCCATGCCGGGAATCATGCTGAGCATATCTTTCATATTACCCATCTTCTTCACTTGCTCCAGTTGTGTGAGAAAGTCGTTGAAGTCAAATTGATTCTTGCGCATTTTGGCGTTCAGCCTGCGCGTCTCTTCTTCGTCAAAAGTTTGTTGTGCTTTCTCCACCAAACTCACCACGTCACCCATGCCGAGAATTCTTCCCGCCATACGATCGGGGAAGAAGCGATCGATCGCTTCCATCTTCTCACCCGAACTGATAAACTTGATTGGCTTCTCGACAACTCTGCGAATAGAGAGTGCAGCACCACCGCGGGTATCACCATCTAGTTTCGTGAGAACCACTCCGTCAAAATTCAAACGATCATTGAAAGCCTTTGCTGTGTTCACTGCATCCTGACCCGTCATCGAGTCAACCACAAACAACGTCTCCGATGGCTTCAATGCTTCTTTCAACTTCGCAATCTCATCCATCATCTCTTCATCCACCGCGAGGCGACCAGCTGTATCTACAATCACTACGCGATGATTATTTTTCTTCGCGTGCTCGATCGCTGCCTTAGCGATTTTCACTGCGTCTTTATTTTCAGGCTCAGCAAAAACTTCCACACCTATCTGCGTGCCCAACACTTTCAATTGATCAATTGCAGCCGGGCGATAAATATCACACGCACTCAACAACACGCTGCGACCTTGTCGCTTTAAATAGTTGGCAAGCTTTCCTGAGAAAGTTGTCTTACCTGATCCTTGCAAGCCCGCGATCAAAATCACAGCAGGGTTGCCATCGATCTTTATGTCTTCGCCCTGGCCGCCCATAAGCATCGTCAGCTCATCGTTGGTGATTTTGGTGAGCAACTGGCCAGGGCTGATGGCCGTGAGCACGTTCATGCCCATCGCCTTGGTCTTGATCTCGTCCGTTACTTCCTTCGCCACTTTATAGTTCACGTCCGCATCGATCAGCGCCTTGCGAATTTCTTTCACCGTGCCCGCGATGTTAATCTCCGTGATCCTTCCCTGGCCCTTCAAATTTTGAAACGCCTTCTCCAGCTTTAAACTTAAACTATCAAACATGACTGTGATTTATGTGATTTCTATGATTACGACTCCAATCCCAAACGGGGCAACAAAGTTAACCAAATTTTGAAAGTTGACTTTAAAACCTTTTCCCTGAAATGTCATTCCGGTTGAGCGTAGCGAGTGCACGGAATCCCCGAATGGTTCAAGCGACTTTTGAAATTAAAAAGTTGGCGGCATCCCTCGTGCCTCGGGTCGGGCTATACACTCCAAGTCCGGCCACGCCCGAGCCCACACACTTCGGGGTTTTACGCTCCTATCCCTTACCGAATTAAGCTATTGAAACAATTTGTCTATCTTGGAAGCACCCTATTTGAATGAAAAGTTTAACGGTGATATTCATTTTGACCTCAGAGTTTTGTTTTAGTCAGAAAACAATTGACAAGAGATTTCTAATTGAAATAGATCAAACCGATTCAATTCAAATCGCAATTCCTTATAAGGACAAAACTAAAAGAGACTCAATAACGAAAAAGTACAGCAACTGGCACGAGCGTGCAAGGTCTTTGGAAAAGTATCTACTTAAAATTGAGAACCCAGGAATTGTCAGAGGCACAGATGACTTGATTGAAATTAAATTGTTAGACGGTCGAAAAATTAAATTGATTCCTGATAATAGCTTAGATGAGACTGATTTTACTTTTGAATCTTACTTTCGCAAACTAGAATTAATTTTATTTCGAGTGCAATGGAGTGAAGGAAACAACTACCTACTTGTGAATAAGCGCACTGGAAAGAGGACATATGTAATAGGACGACTATTCTTTTCGCCAGATAATAAATTTGCCATGGCTATAAACTGTGATCTTATTGCGCAGTATTCAAGCAATGGATTTCAATTATTTGAAGTAGTTAATCGTGAACTAAAAGAAATTTGGGAATATGATCCTAAGTTTTGGGCACCAGTCGAATTAAAATGGTTGGATAACCTGACGTTGATATCAAGGAATGAAAAACTCGATACAATCAATAGAAAAATAAAAACTGATTTCATTAGAATTAAGATCAAACAGAAGCCAGTATCGAAGTGACTGAACAAGACGATTGCCAGACTGAACAAAATGTTGAATTTCAAAATCCAAAACACCTCGCCAGAAGATTTACCTTTCATCTACCAACTCTTCGATCAATCCATTTTGTACCAGGAATCAAAAGGCTATCCTGTCTGGAAAAATTATGATAAGAACGCGCTTTTCAGAGATGTTGAAAATAAGAATCAATACAAGATTGTAATCGATTCACAAATCGCTATGGTGTTTAGTGTTTGTTATGCTGACAAAGTGATTTGGCGCGAACGTGAGCAAGGTGATGCGGTTTATCTTCATCGCATCGTAGTGAATCCAAACTTCAAAGGCCAGCGGCTTTTTGAAAAGATTTTGAATTGGTCGATTGATCACGCTAAAGAAAGAAAATTATGCTTCGTGCGCATGGATACGTGGGCGAGTAATCCAACAATCATCAATTACTATGTTGGCTTCGGCTTTGCCTATCTTGGAAACTTCACGACACCTGATACAGACGAACTTCCCGTTCATAACAGAAAATTGCAGTTGGCGCTTTTAGAAATGAAAGTATTATAGGCAACTATTTATAAAGATTCGAGTCGTAGTTGGCTACGCGCACATTCACTTTATAATTCACCCGAATGTATCGGGGCTTGATAAAAATCATGGCAGCTCCTACGGAGGTGAGGATGAGCGAAGTATTGAGCACTGTGCAATCCAAGTTGGGCGGACCTTTGCCAATGGCGCTGTTGAGGCGATCGAGACCGAGGTAACCAATACCGCCTAAAAATAGTAAACCACCTATTCCATTCGCTGGCTTGAAATTTCGCTGCTTGCGGATATCAATTTTCCTGATGTTTTTGAATTCAATCGTATCATCGGAAGTGATCATCGAGAATGTGTTCAATTCGAGGATGTGGCCTTCACTGCGTTTTCCGTTTTTCAATTTCAGCCGGATGTATTGTCCTTCGGCAAACCGCGCGATTATATGACCTCGTTTTAGGAATACTAAATGTTTTTGCGCAGCCAAAACGTTCGCGACAAACATCAAAACAAAAAGGCACACCGCGGATAGCTTCATGAATGCAAATTAATTCTTAACATCTCACTCGAAATTAAATTACATCCGTGGCTTCCATGGTGTTTCTTCGATCTTCAGTTCATGGGCCATCCATCGGCAAAGCATGAACAAATAATCCGAAAGCCGGTTCAGATATTTTATGACGAGCGGATCAATGCAGGAAATTTGATTCAGCGCAATAGCCAACCGCTCAGCTCTCCGGCAAACTGTTCTCGTTACATGACCGAACGAAACGGAAGCATGCCCGCCAGGTAACACAAAAAATTTCATCGGAGGCAACAGGGCATCCATCCGGTCAATTTCTTTTTCAAGAAAAGTAATGTCGTTTTCAGACAGCACAGGAATTTTCACTTTGTTATTTCCAGGTTCAGTTGCGAGCATCGAGCCGATGGTGAAGAGTCGATCCTGAATTTCAATCAAAATATTTTGAATGGAATGGTTAACCGGCTGATCGCGAACTAATCCCAAATAGGAATTCAATTCGTCAACAGTGCCGTATGTTTCAATTCGCACATCGGATTTCGGCAAACGTTGTCCGCCAAACAGGGCAGTTGTTCCATCATCACCGGTCTTTGTGTAAATCTTCATGAGCTAATGATTCAACGAAAATCCAAATTCAAAATTGAATTATCAAGAAATGATTTGAGAATACCTAACTTCGGATATAAGACCGCAGACTTTTCTCTTTGGAATTTTCGTATTTGTAGGAGTTCCTTGCCTTTCTGCCTTGGTTGAAAATCACCTACAATCTGTTACTAAGTTAGTGAATTGGGAAGAGCGCCAGACCTGACCAAATCATTCAACCAATTTGGTTTACCATCAGTGCTTTGAATACAACGGACAAACCAATCAGGTCCATGAAAATATTCTGCCAGTGATGTGTTTGAGAGACAACAGGTCAGTGTTTACGAACTTGGAAAAAAAAGAGATCGATGTGTTTATCGATCTCAATAATTTAAAAAGATTTTATGTAGATATTTCCTTCCTTTCAAAGAAGAATTCGTGATCAGGACTCGGTGGCCGCCACTGGCGCAGGGCTTCGGGTAACGTTCTCGTTCACGCGATCCCACTCAATCAGTCCGTCTTTCAATCTTATAATGCGATGTGCATAGTGGGCAATGTCATCTTCGTGCGTTACCATGATGATCGTGTTCCCTTTATCATGCAGATCCTGAAACAAATTCATGATGTCATAAGATGTTTTTGAATCCAGGTTACCGGTCGGTTCGTCAGCAAGAATGATCGATGGATTATTCACAAGTGCACGCGCAATGGCTACACGCTGACGCTGACCACCAGAGAGTTCATTTGGTTTGTGATGATAGCGATCGGCAAGATTAACATTTTCCAAAGCTTTCATGGCCATTTCTTCACGATCGTCTTTTGAGTAACCTGCATAGATCAAAGGCAGCGCAACATTTTCCAAAGCCGAAGCGCGTGGCAGCAAATTGAAAGTCTGAAATACAAATCCGATTTCTTTATTGCGTGTCACTGCCAATTCATTCTCTGTCATTTCGCTCACCAAATTTCCGTTGAGTGTATATGATCCGCTCGAGGGTGAATCCAAACATCCAACAATATTCATCAGCGTAGATTTTCCAGAACCGGATGGCCCCATAAAGGCAACATACTCGCCTTTATTGATAGAGATCGAAATATCCTGAAGGGCACGAACAATGTTGGTACCCATTCGGTATTCCTTCATGATGTGCTCGGTTTCAATAATCTTTGGCATGGCTACTCTGTTCTTAAATTATTCTGTTATGATACTCCTTTCGGGAATTTTTGTTTCAAAACGTCCACGATTTCTTTTTGCGGATGACGGTTTTGATGCTCTAATGTTACAAAAAAATCTGATGATACAACTATTTTACTTTATTTCTAATGAGATCAATTTAAAAACGGTTTGCCTCCAACAATTACACGTTCAGCAATCGGGCGACCTTTAAAATACCCATCACGCTCATTGAATCAGTGATTTTTCCGTCCATGACCATTTGCAGCGCTTCCTTGAAAGGCAATTTCCAAACTTTCATGTCTGCTTCTGAGGCTTCGCGTTGATGGTTTCCATGATGTAATTTCTGCGCAAGAAAAATGTGCGCGACTTCGTCAGACACAGAATTGGACAAATGTGCACGTAAAACTTCTTTCCATTCTTTTGCTGATAATCCTGTCTCTTCCAGCAGTTCGCGTTGTGCAGATTCCAGGATATTTTTTCCGATTGGCCCGCCACCTTCGGGAATTTCCCAACTCCATTCATTTAAAACATAACGATGCTGACCTACCAGCCAGGTATTCATCTCTTCGTCAAGCGCAATGATTCCGATTGCATGATTTTTAAAATGCACTTTCCCATAAATTCCTTTTCCACCTCCTGGATTGATCACTTGATGTTCTTCCAATTTGATCCACGGGTTTTCGTAAATATCTTCAGTTGATAAAGTTGTCCAAGGGTTGCTCATTGAAAATGGTTTAGTTGATTATCGTTTGGGACGTAAAATAAAGAGTTTCACATTGCAGATTTAAAATTTCAATCAACAATACTTTTCTACATTTGTCCGTATCAATTCACCACCATCTACCGAAAAGCAAACGTGCTGCGCTCTTCTTTTACCCCTGACCTGATTGAAGCTGGCTGCGATGAAGTGGGTAGAGGATGTTTGGCCGGACCGGTGGTAGCTGCAGCCGTCATTCTTCCCAAGAAATACAAACACAAGTTGCTGAATGATTCAAAGCAGCTTTCAAAATTGGATCGGGATATTTTAAGAGATGAGATCAGGAACGATGCGTTGGCCTATGCGGTTGCTGAAGTTGACAATGTAGAAATCGACAAGATCAATATTTTGAATGCGTCTTTCCTGGCGATGCACCGCGCATTGGATCAATTAAAAATAATGAAGCCTGAACTTTTGTTGATCGATGGGAATCGATTTAAAGAATATCAAACTATTCGCCACGAGTGCATCATCAAAGGCGATGCAAAATATCTTTCGATTGCTGCCGCTTCAATATTGGCAAAAACATATCGCGATGAGTTGATGCAGAAATTGGCGAATCAATATCCTGAGTATGGCTGGACAACAAATGTTGGATATCCGACAGATGAACATCGTGCGGGGATTAAGAAATTAGGTATCACACCCTATCACAGAAAAAGTTTTCAGTTACTACCTTCGCAGCTTGAACTGTTTGAAGACGAATAGAGTTGTAAACAATCATGTGCCTGATTTTTCTTTCCGTTAACAATCACCCCAACTACAAACTCATTGTGGCTGCCAATCGCGATGAATTTTACAATCGCAAGACAATAGCTGCTGGGTTTTGGCCTACTCATCCAGGCATTGTTGGCGGTCGCGATCTGGAAGCGATGAAACCAGATGGAACCTGCGGCACGTGGATGGCAATGAATAAGAATGGGAAAATTGCCATGCTCACCAACTACCGCGATCCTAAAAATATCAATCCACTTGCTCCTTCACGTGGATTTTTGGTGACGGATTTTCTAATCTCATCAATTCATCCGCACGAATATCTTCGGCAATTGGAACCATCGGCAAAAGCTTACAATGGTTTCAATTTGGTTGTAGGCACGATGGATGAATTTTTTTATTTGTCGAACTACAAACAAGACATCGAAAAAATTCCAGAGGCACTTCATGGTTTGAGCAACCATTTACTGGATACTCCCTGGCCAAAGGTTGAACGTGGAAAAAGAAAAATGACTTCTCTCTTTTCGAAAGAAAAAATAAATGCAGATGAAGTTTTAACTGCGTTGTACGATGAAGATCGCGCACTGGATGATCAATTGCCCGACACAGGCATTGGCCTGGAACGCGAACGTGCTTTGTCTTCCATGTTCATAAAAACAAATGGATATGGTTCTCGCTGCTCAACCGTTGTTTCGGTAGATAGAAATGACCTTGTGAGTTTCACAGAACGCGTGTATGATCTTCAAACCTTTGAATTCGCACAGCAAACATTTGAATTCAAAATTCAATCTTAATTCATGTCTGTCGCGCTTTATCGTTCTCACATCCGTCCTAATTTTCTCTTAGCCTATCCGGTGATGCTCAGTATGCTTGGCCAGGTGATGACGGGTGTTGCAGATAGTATGATGGTAGGCTGGACAGGCGCTGTGCCGTTGGCAGCTTCTTCTTTTGCCAACACATTTTTTTCGGTGCCGTTGTTTTTTGGAATAGGTGTTTCGTATGCAATCACGCCTTTGGTTGCCGAGTCGGAAGGAGCGAAGAATGCGCAGGGTGTGATTGAGATTTTAAAACACGGAACAATCATCAACGCCATCACCGGAATTGTTTTGGTTGCCATCATCATTGGTGTAGAGCCGTTCATGCATTTGATGGGGCAGCCTCAGGAAGTGGTGACGCTTGCTATCCCTTATCTTACCATCATCGGTGCCTCCGTCTTTCCCACGATGATTTTTCAAACTTATCGGCAGTTTGCTGAGGGGTTGCAAAAGACTCGTGTTGCGATGATCATTGTGATTGGCGCTAACTTGTTAAACATCGTTTTGAATTACGTTTTGATTTTTGGAAAGTTTGGTTTTCCGGCCTTGGGTTTGAATGGTGCGGGCTGGGCCACGCTCATTTCAAAAATCGTGATGGCATTTTGTATGATGCTGTATGTTTATTATGGAAGAAGGTATCAATCCTACCAAAAAGGTTTTTCATTTGGTAATTATTCGCGTCCGCTTTTTGCGAAGATGTTGCACATTGGCATTCCTGCCGGGTCTCAATTTATTTTTGAAGCGGGTGCATTTGGTTTCTCCGCGATCATGATGGGTTGGCTGGGAACAATTCCACTTGCAGCACACCAGATTGCCATCAACCTCGCCACCATCAGCTACATGACCACGTCCGGCCTTGGAGCGGCAGCAACCATTCGCGTAGGAACATTTCTCGGCCAACGTGATAGACGCAATCTCCGAGGTTCAGCATTTACAATGATTGGAATGGCCATTGCCTTGATGATGGGCTGGGCATTGCTGTTTATTTTTGGAAAAAGCTTTTTGCCATCGCTCTATATTGATGACACCGCAGTCATTCAGTTTACTTCTTCGCTGCTCATCATTGCAGCGTTCTTTCAGTTGTCGGATGGAGTGCAGGTGGTAACAGTCGGTGCATTGCGTGGTTTGCAGGATGTGAAGATTCCATCACTGCTGATTTTTGTTGCATATTGGATTATTGCACTGCCGTTAGGTTATGTCCTTGCCTTCAAATTAGGATGGGGTGCAAGCGGCATCTGGATTGGTCTTCTCACCGGGCTCACGCTCACCGCTACCGCAGTAGTAATCCGGTTCGATCGGTTGAGCAAAAAGATTATTTGAGCTCTATTATCTCTCATCTTTTTTCTATCTTCAACTCTTATGAATACAGATGCAAAACCGGTTCGGGATTCCCAGACCACGATCACCGAGTTAATGATTCCATCTTATGCCAACTTTGGCGGTAAAATCCATGGAGGAATTTTGCTTTCGTTGATGGACAAAGTTGCTTACGCTTGCGCAAGCAAACATGCAGGAACTTATTGCGTGACTGTGTCAGTGGATAAAGTTGAATTTCTTCAGCCGGTGGAAGTGGGTGAACTTGTTTCGCTCAAAGCATCTGTTAATTATGTAGGCCGTACATCTTTGGTGGTAGGAATCAGGGTGGAATCACAAAATGTAAAAACGGGAATTATCATACACACCAACTCATCCTTTTTCACGATGGTGGCCAAAGGAGACGACAATAAACCAACACAAGTGCCCAAATTAATTTTGGAAAATGAAGAAGATGTAAAGCGTTTCATCGAAGCCATGCGCGTCCGCGAGATCAAAGAAAAAATCCGCGAAGAAATGGATGATGCCAAGTCAACGATTGAAGTGGCGAATGCGAAGGAGCTGTTGAAGAATGAGCGGTGTGTAATAATGGTCTAATCAAGTGCATAGTTTCATTTCCCTTTTGGAAACAATAATCTTCTTTCAGATTTTTGAACCCTAAACCAAATTCCTGATGAAATACATCTTGTCACTGGCTTTAATTATTGCTTTTAAAATCTCGGGTGCCCAATATCCTGCCATTCTTTCGCAGCGTGATCAGGCCAAAGTGATTGATGACCTTTTGGACGATCGTCTGAAAAACCTCCTGCCAACTTTGATGCGCAGGGAAGGTATCGATATGTGGGTAATTATTTCACGTGAGTACAATGAAGATCCAGTAATCAAAACAATGTTGCCTGCCACCTGGATGGCTGCGCGCAGAACTACGATGCTCATCGCCTTCGACAAAGGGCCTGACAAGGAAATGGAGTTTCTTGCCGTGAGCCGTTACAATGTTGGAAAAGTTTTCAGGGCAGCCTGGGATCCCGACCATCAACCCGATCAATGGGCGCATTTGGGAAAGCTGATTGAAGAACGATCGCCAAAAAAAATCGGAATAAACAAAGCTCCCTCATGGGGGCATACAGATGGACTCACCGCAAATGACTATGACAATCTCCTTCACGTAACTTCAAAGAAGACACATGAAAAAATTGTTTCTGCCGAAAAGCTGGCTGTGGCGTGGCTCGAAACACGAACAAAAAAAGAAATGGATATCTATCCACAGATTTGCCGCATCGCACACCAGATTATTGCCGAAGGTTTTTCGGATAAGGTAATTCAACCAGGAGCAACTACTTCAGAAGATGTGGTGTGGTGGTACAGAGAAAAAATCAAACAACTAAAACTCGACACATGGTTTCATCCATCTGTTGAAATTCAGCGTGAGGGTGATGATCAATCTACAGTGATCCGTCCCGGTGATTTGCTGCATGTAGATTTTGGTATTACCTACCTTCGATTAAATACAGACACACAAGAGCACGCCTACATTTTGAAGGCCGGAGAAACGGATGCGCCCGACTTTTTGCAAAATGCTTTCAGGCGCGGTAATAAGCTACAGGATATACTAACCAACAATTTCAAAGTTGGTAAGACCGGAAACCAGATTTTGGCTGACTCGCGCAAGCAGGCCATTGATCAGGGGATAACACCTTCTATTTACACTCACCCGATCGGCTATCATGGGCACGCGGCAGGCACAACCATAGGCCAGTGGGACATGCAGAATGGTGTTCCATTTACAGGCGACTATCCCATGCACTTAAATACCGCCTACTCGATTGAGTTGAATGCAACTGTTTACACCATCGAGTGGAAAAAAGAAATCAAAATCATGCTGGAGGAGGATGGCCACTTTGATGAAAAAGGTTTTCGTTACATCGATGGAAGACAAACGGAACTCATCCTGATTCCAAAGCCAATTTCAAATGTGAAATAACGGATGCGTTTCATTCGGGTCATTCACACGTATTACGGTTTCTTCATTTTTGCACTGCTGTTTGCTGTTCTGTTCTGGATTTTGTTAATCCCGATTTTGTTTCCAGGTCAATATAGAATCACCGGTATTGTAAACCGCTGGTGGGCAAAACTACTTTTCATTTTTGTTTTTCTCCCTTATCGTGTGGAGAGCCATGCGCGTTTCAAAAAAAATCAGTCGTACATTTTTTGCGCAAACCATTTCTCTTACCTCGATATTCCTGCGATGGGTCTCACTCCTGTGAATACTGTCTTTGTTGGCAAGAATGATATGGAAAAAGTGCCACTCTTCGGTTTCATGTATCGGAGACTTCATATCACGGTAGATAGGGGAAGTCTTCGCAGTCGCGGAGAGACATTGAAGAATTCTATGAAAGCCATCGATCAAGGCAAGAGCCTGGTTATTTTTCCGGAAGGTGGCATGATCACCAAGCATGCGCCCAGGATGGTGCATTTCAAGGACGGAGCTTTCCGCACCGCCATCGAGAAACAAATTCCCATTGTGCCGGTGACTCTTCCTTTCAATTGGTTAATTTTGCCGGATCGTAATCCTTTTAGGTTACATCGTGACAAAAAAATTGTAGTCGTTTTTCATAAACCGATTTCAACGGAGGGAATGACCATCGATCAGGTAAAAGAGTTGAAGGAAAAGGTTTTTGAAGTCATCGACCAGGAACTGAAGAAAAGAAACCCGCAGCATGAAACTGGACAAAGCAACACTTGATAAAATAGCGCACCTCGCCCGGCTGGAGTTTGACGAAAAGGATACAGAAAAAATGTTGCAGGACATGAGCAACCTCGTGTCATTTGTTGAGAAGTTGAAGGAAGTTGATACAGCGGGTGTTGAGCCACTCACTTCCATGAGCCATGAAATAAACGCTTTGCGCGAAGACGAAGTAAAGCCACACTTGCCGCGCGAGCAAGGACTGCAAGTCGCTCCTAAGAAAAACGATGAATTTTTTCGCGTTCCCAAAGTGTTGGAATAACTATTTTTTCGTTTAGCAATCATGTTCTTTAATCAATTCTGGAAAAACTGGGGCAGGACTGAACGCCTGATCTTTACCGGCCTGTGCACCTTCGTTTTAATTTCACTTTTCTTTTTCTGGAAAAGTTGGTTTGAATATCCTGCACCAACCATCACTATCAAGAAATACCAGCAGATTGAAGCGATTGAAACAACAACTCATTCGTTTAATGTCGGAACTCTTTCAATTGATGTGCCTGCCGAGAGTTTAGTGATTCTTGAAAATGCACTTGCTGCTCCCTTGCAAGTAAATCCATTTGCCTATTATTTCTTTCTTGCCGGCCTTGCAATACTTTTTGTTTTTTATTCCACCATCATCACCACATTAAGCCGATTTTGGTTTTTGATCGGTAGCGGAATATTGATTCTCTTTCTCGCCAGTCTGCGCCCGGATGTCTTGGAATTGTTCGGCATGACGGGGAAAATCCCTTTCATTGTTTTTACGATACTTGTTGTTGTGCCGGTTTATTATTTTCATTCGTTCAAAACAGACGCAACCTTTACATTCCGGTTACTTTTCTTTTCGGCACTCACAATCGTGTTGGCATTGATCCTGTTTTTATTTAGTAAAGCACAGCATCCTTTCATGCACCTGGCGGTAAATGGATTAATCACCGGCATGATTGTGACGCTGATTTTTATTTTGTTTATCGCGCATGAGATCATCGCGTTCTTTGTCTGGTTGGTTTCGCAGGGTGGGAGCCAGTCGAAGGCGCTACGTCACTTCCTGATTATTTCCGTGATCTACCTTTTGAACTTGATTTTGGCATACGCTACCCGAATGGGCTACGTGAACTGGAATTTGTGGACTGTAAATCTATTTGTCTTGTTATGCATTTCTGCCGTGCTTGGGTTGTGGGGGTTCTGGCAGCGCAGGTTAATGTATGAATCTTTTTTTGATGAGGCTTCTGGAATTTATTTCTATCTGTCTCTGGCATTGATCACGTTTTGCACGCTCGTTTTTTTCAATTCTACCGCCAGTGACATGATGTACGATGAAATTCAAAACATCGCTCTCTATTCGCACATTGGCTACGGAATGATTTTTATTTTTTACATCATCGCCAACTTTGGGCCACTGCTCGCCAATAATCTCTCGGCCTGGAAAGTGCTCTACAAACCGGAGACGATGCCATATTTCACCTTCCGCCTGATGGGGCTCATCGCTACTTTTACTGCGCTTGTGTTCGCCTCCAATTGGAAGCGCTATGTGAATGAAGCAACGGCAACTTACTATCATGCTTACGCGGATTTATATTTATATAATGGAGACGCTACTACTGCCGAAGGGTATTATAAAAAGTCGTTGCAGTTTCGAAATCAGAATCATCATGCGCACTATGCATTGGCAAACATCGCTTCTCAAAATCTAAACGCAGCCAAAGAGAGGGAAGAATATAAAACATTGATTGATCTCACGCCCAGTGTGGAGGCCTACTTGAATCTCAGTCGCGATTACCTGCTGAATGACGATTTGCTACAAGCAGATCTTTTATTGGATGATGCAGTGAAGAAATTTCCAACCAACGGATGGCTTCAAAACGCAAAGGGACTTTCGTTCATGAAAATGAAGCGGCCTGATTCTTCGATTTATTTTTTCAATAAAGCTTCGCTTTCAAAAGACGGAAGTGAAATGGGGCAAACCAATTTTATGGCGGCTTGTTCACGATTTAATGTGAAAGTTGCTGCCGATTCAATTTTGAATTCAAAGGATTTTAAAGGTGATGGTGCTATGATCAATGCACTTGCCCTGGCAAATGCCCAGCACAAACAAATCGATCGTGCCCCTCAGAAAAAAAAGGACACGATACTCACGGTTTATCAAACAGCGTGGCTAGGAAATTATTTTATTAACCAAAAGGAAAATGCTGACTCTGCGCTATTGAGTTATGCGGAGAAGCTCGCTAAGAAAGAAGTCAACTTCGATTTCAAAGAAATGATTTTGACTTCAGCTTGCCACGCCTGGTATGCAAAAGGTGAAGTAAAGAAAGCAACTGAAACCATGCGCGACCTCGCTTTCACTACGGGTGAAGAGAAATATTTGCGCCTGCTCGGTGTGTGGATGTTAGAACAGAATAATCCGGAAGTTGCTGCTCGTTATTTGAAGATGGCGTTTGAAAAAAATCCGAACACTCTGTTTCAGTTGGCCCTGGCAAATACAGAAGCTAGAAATTTAGAGTTGGCGCTTGCAAATTGGGATTCTCTGACAACTTCAAAACTGAAATTTGAAAACGAATTTGCTTCGATGATGACGAGCGTGCTCCGCACAAGAAACTTGGATTCAAAGTCTCCCGATGAAGAGAAATATTATTTCTGTAGGTACCGCGTTGACTTGCTGGATTCAAATTTATTTTTTGCAATAGCAAATTCAATTGGTGATAAATTTTTGCGCGTGTCATGTTTCGTAGATCGTGCACAAAAATGGTTTGATGTTGACGAGTCATCGACAGCCATGGGATATCTGAAGAAGGGTATCTTGCATTTGGCTGGCGATGGACAATTAAAAAAAAGCCCAAGTCTTCGATCAAGGATAACTTCACTGCAGTTGTTGCTTGCTGCCGACTTACAGGATTGGTCACTCATTGAAACCAAACTTAGTGATAGCATTTCCCTTCCGGTGAATCAGAAAATCTATCTCGAAGCATTGTTGGATGAAGTCAAAGGAAATGCTGCGGCACGAGAAAAATACAATTATCTCGCCCACGCCAATGTGCAATTTGAAGATGCACTGGTTGCAAGCTCGCGTTTCTTCTCGGCAGATACGGTGGACCGGCTAAAGTCCTACTCCATTTTAGTGGATGGACTATTGGTGAAACCCAACTCGGTAAAACTTTTGAAGTACCATGTGCTGCAAGCGGCATCTCTGCAATTGGAAAGTGAAGCGCAGGAATCTCTTTCAAAACTCGAAGCGATTTTACCGAGACATTTGTTCAGAAAGTTTGTGAATAGCTACCCGGATTTTTTTAGTGAGGAA
>CAZECP010000097.1:0-16368 GCA_964510765.1 uncultured Ohtaekwangia sp.
CAAAATAATCAGCATCACTTTTGATGACCGGTTGTTCCTCGGCACCGGAATACGCCAACTCTTCATACTGTGCATTGGCTGCGGTGGCCGACACGCGCGTCTGATCCAACGTCATGTGGGTGGCAGCATAGTGCTCATTTACATCCGTTGCTTCCAACGCATGCGAATAAGTATCGTACAATTTGATTTCTGAATTCTTCTGCCAGCCCGGAGTGACAGGACTGTTTAGCGGCTCATTCCAATTTGAAAATTCAGTGAAGGAAGAGTAGGGAAGCAATCCGTCATTGGTTGTCACAGCATCGTCTCCTCCAACATAACTATAACTCGATCTCATTCTCCAAATACCAGCTTGCTTATCATTGGCAACTGTTGGGTCTGCGTTTACGACATATACCTGGTCGCTCCATGTTTGGGCGGTCGCAGATACAAGTCCGAGCTTATTGTTGTTATGGTTAGGATCACTTTCGTAAAGACCATTTACTTTATAAGTCATCGAGCTCGCAACCTGCTGGAGCATGTTCTTGTTACCAATCTGCGAATTGTTTGTAAAACTATCCGATGATCCGTAGGGTGCTTTAAGACCCATGGAGGCGTAAGTCTTATAGGCGGGTCGGGTCTCGGTAACGAATTGATTACCGAAACCATCTGACGAGAGTGTTTTGGTCACTTCCCCGCTGTAGAAGTCAAAACCAAGGGTTTTTGTCTCAGTAACTAAACCGGTTTTGTAATTGGTGGTCTTTGTTCCGATCTGAATGGAAGGATACACCTCCCGCTTAGAGATCAGGCCATCCAACTCACCACCACCCACATCGTTGGTCACCCACCGCGCATGATTAAACAGTTCCTGGATTACACCCTGACTCTTAAACTTGCTATCCACCAGCGAAGGATATTGAGCGCTGTTTCCTGAAAATGTTTGGTCAGTTTGCAAATCATGTAAATATTGATTTTCAGTTTTGCTGACCATCTTCCCGTTGGTGTCAAACAGAGTTACAGATTTCAATGCTCCTAAGCGAGACGTAAAATCGCGCAAGGTTACTTTCCTGGATTTTATGCTGCTATACGATTGACCATTGTGCGTACCATTTTTGGATATCGATAAGGGAAACGGTTGGTCGAGACCAATCATGCCTGGATCAAATGTCTGAAATTCGTACTCAGAATAGCCTGGAATAGTTGAAGCTACCCCTTGGGTCTCGACCGTTTCACTTATTTGAACTTTGCCATAGTAAACACCGGGCGCGGGTATTTCCCGAGCCAAAGACAGCACAGGCATTAAGGAACGAACAGCCATGGATTTGTATTCGGCATCTCCATAAGGGCTCATATAATTTGCTACCGGTTCGTATGTAGTTACCCCAGACGACACACCATCAAAATCATAGGCGTAATTGGTTGATCTTATTTCATTTATTGTCGGATTCTCAATGCTTATTTTTTTTACTCGTATCCCACCGCCATAAGTCATTGGCGAAGAAGGCACAAAAAGAGTTCCTCCCAGCTCCGATACTTCCCGCCATGGTGGATGTTCTTTTGGCGGATTTTGGAGATAGTAGTAGTCAACATAGCAATCATCAAGGTAAACCCGGTTTGCCGTAACGCTTTTTGGTGCCATGCTGTAGTTAAGGTTCAGCATTTTCCAATCGTAGTTCCAGTAGGTCTGTCCGTCATTTGGATCTTGATAACTACCGATAGGCGACCATAAATTTAATACGGTTACCAATTCCATGATCTTGGCGGTGCTAAACCGTTTGGTCAGGTCCAGGTTATCATTTGTGGTAGTTGCTTCAAATGCAAAGGGAACAAAAGTTCTAACATCGTTTGCGTTATGATCGCAAGATGCAGGAGTCGACTGCACTGGTGTACCTTTCAATGCCATCGTTAGGTTCTCCAACGCATTCTTTCCGTACGTGTCCGGCTCATAGTCGACTTTAATGGTAGCCCCCATGGATGTCTCAATTTCACGAAGTGACCAAGCATCCGCGTTCATGGCCGAGATCGTACTTGGGTACCGGCTTAGATTATCATGTTGCGTATCTATATAATCGACTTTGTAACAACCCCACATGTCTACCATATCCTTATTATAGGGGGGGTTCTTGGTTCTAACAGCTCCGGTTATTGCCGCTCCGTTTGTCGGTATCGAATCTGAAATTATGGTTAAGTTAACCTGATTTCCAGAAACACCTGTGGCATAACCGTAGAACAAAACGCCACTTTGATAAAACTTGATGATGTCACCTCTACTAAATTCATTGCCGTTGTAGTTGACCAGGCTCAGCGTCACATTCTTTGTTGCATCAGAGTTGACCTGTCCGGAATAGTCAACAGGGTTGCGATAATCGTAATAAAAGTTAGTCGCTGGTAACACACCCGTGACATCCCCTCCTTTACCTTTGAACTGTATTGATGTTAGTGTAAGCTTTCCAAGCTTATTTTGCGCGAGCGAATTACTGGGAAAAAAATCGGTGCAGTTACCATTTGGACACTTGTATATGTTCCCTTGTTCGTCAAAGCTGTTTGCAGTCCCCGGTGCTAGCGAATAATCATAGGAAAAATCTACCACCCTAAGTGCTTTGTCTATTGGAAAATCAGGGGAACTGACATCAAAGGCATCCAGCACATTATTTCCAAAATGTATATTTTGAACAACATTCGGAATCGGTGGCGCAGCGGCTATATTAAACGGAGGATAGTGGCCAACCGGAAGCAATGATAAGAGCGACTCGGCATCAAGCATTGGATTTGGTTGCTTTGCTAAATACTGCGCAAGCGCGTCAGTAAAATAGGTTGTCCCAATCAATGGATAACTTCCGAGATAACTTTTATACCTGGTTGACGAGTATGAAAATGAGTCATTGTATTCCGATCCTGCGGTCACATAATTTTGTGAATTGATATCTGAGTTATTGAATAAAAGGATTGATTTTAGTTTTAACGAGCTGGTTGGAAAAATTCGATAGCGGGCTTCATCGAATGTCACGGTGTAGTCGAAGAATGGAACATCACTACCTGCTTGAACGCTGAGGTTTGAATATTTCTTGGTCGTCTTCAGCGCAAAACCACCACTGTCTAGCCATACCAGTGAATGAGCATTGTCATCTGTGGTCAGATTGTAGTCTCGGGTTGCCGATGCCCCTTTTGCATCCGCTCTCAGTTCTTTAACAAACAGAGCGGTGTGCGTTTTGGTCTTAATTGAATTGAGGTAATAAACTTCCTTTTGTCCTTTCGAGAAAGATTCGAATTTTTTGTCAATGTCGTCATTGAACCCTTCTCCCGGATTTCGCCAACTGTAGTTGTCAGTCCATTTACCATATTGCATTTCCACCCAATAACCCCAGTCATATTCGTTAAGAGTATAATCGGGTTGTCCGTTAGGACCCCGGTCAACGTAATCAGGCCCGGTAATACCTGTCAGATACCACGTGTATGCATAGCTCCCTGTGTTTGTCAAATTGTTAAAGGAAACCTTACCAGCGGCATCCACGCTTTGCTGATAAGTATATTCGTTGAAGCTGTAAGCTGGCAAAGAGAAATGGTAAGTAACCCCACTTGCATTTGTAACTGAAAATGCGCCAACTTTTCCATCCTTGGTTGACCGGTCAAATCCTGGGGCAGTGCAATCAATAAACCCCTTCTGATACAGGGCCTTTAATTGTGTGTCATCCGAAGTTTGTCCCTGTGGCGGGCTTTTGAATGCGTCAACGGCTGCCTTTATATCGTTGTTATCAAAAAACTCAATGTGCTTGGAACCAGGAACATAAGGCACACTTCTCTTAGGTGATGAGTCGCCATCATATCCCTCTATTCCTGTAACTGTAGTACCATACGGAAAAAGCAAAGGCACATAGCTGCTTGACGGGTAATTGTTAGATAGGCGTGTCTTCCACTGCTGATAATTTGGATCCGCTACGTCTACATTGTCAGGATTGCTGCTTGCGTCTGAATAGGTGTTTACCAATTGATCCATCTTAACGTCCGGTGGATTGCTAATCACACGGTTGGAAAAATCATTTACAAAACGATAGTCTACGCCCACCGCGTGCTGTGGAATAAAATATCCAAGAACCTCTTTTGTTTGATCTTTAATAATGTCTTGTGAGTACAAACTCACATCATAGTGATAAGGCCTCATGTATCCACCAACACCTTGCGCATTGACAGCATACATATCATAATCGGCAAAGCTGCCTTCCATATAGCGTGAGGGTGTCTTCTGTTCTGACACACTTTGCACGCTCTGCAGATGATAGGAATCAAATGTGCTGTTTGCCAAATCAACGATTTCATCTTTAGGAAAAAATAATGATCCATAATTAGTGAGGTTTTGTGTTTCGTCCATCCAGTAACGGATATAATCCCTACCTAGATTGATGTTCACACCATACCAAACAGGAATATCAACCGACCAATGATCTTCACTAGTGCTGATCTTTCCATTTTTGGAATTATTGACCTGTGCGTTGACTCCGGCTATACCAACATTGGCCCCACCGCCATCAGTAGAAATTGATGCACCGAGTAAACTACCTCCCATCTGGGCGGATTTTTTATCACCTGGATCTTTGGCTACACTCCACCCTACGCCACTATTTAAGTTAAAATTTCCGCTGGAATTGACACTTAGCCCGGCATTTGCATTTAGATGGAAAGCTCCCTCTTTAGCCAAGGTTAAACCCAATCCAATACCAACGCTGGTTTGAATATCCGAACCAAATGGTGAAATTGATGCTCGAAAATCCAATGAAATTGGGGACTTCCCCAAGCTTACACTACCTCCTAGGTAGCCACCAATACCTCTACCCTTGTAGGTGTCAGTAGCAAATGACATCCCTGCGCTTACTGACGCCACATTTGCAATGCCAATCGACACTCCATAGTTCCACTGCTCATAAACACCGCCTTCCCAAAACACTCGGTCTGTACTGTGGTTTCCACTGT
Organism: uncultured Ohtaekwangia sp.; assembly: GCA_964510765.1. Lineage (GTDB taxonomy): Bacteria > Bacteroidota > Bacteroidia > Cytophagales > Cyclobacteriaceae > ELB16-189. The sequence continues at coordinate 4,942 of CAZECP010000097.1, forward strand.
AATCATCGGGCATATTATTGACGATCCGATTGATCGATCCCGGATTCAAAGTCCATCCAAGCCCAACCCAGCTTGCATCTGCATTAGGTTGAATGCCGGCATGATACGAAAGCGAAACAGGGTAGCCGCCAGCAGGCCCTGGCACTTCTAGGAGCGGCATGTTATAAACAAAGTCGCCAGTGATCGTATTCACCATATCCGTAGTATCCACCGGCTCAAAGCTGGTGGCCTCTGGTGCGGTGGGGCCGGAGGTAAGTGCGTAGCTTATCGTAGGCGCTACCACATTGCCAAGCGTGGTGAGCAAAAGAAAAACAGCTACAATTTTTTTGAAGTAACTTTTTCGGATCATATCGTTCGGTCAGATAATTTTTTAAAATCGAGGTGTGGTACTTCTACCAGGTCGCTGCGCCTGAAGCGAAAGTTTTGAAGGCCGAGGCCGAGGCCCAGTTCGCTGAGGTTGATCTGCAGCCAGTCGGCATCTCTGATTTTTTTCTTGTCAAACACCAGCAGCACTTCGCTGCCCGAGCCCATGCCAAAGGTGCGGTTGAACATAAAGTCCATCAGGGGAATGGTGTCTTGCTTTGCCGTGGTCATGTTCACAAACTCACCCATGCGGAAGGAGACGTTTTGCAGCACATCGCTGAAGTGATCGTAGGAAAGCTGGCCGGGTGTTACCACCTCGCGCCCATCGCGGCTGATGTTTAAAATGAAGTAGTACTGTCCGGCATATTTTCTTTGAAGCCTGGTTAGCGCAGCTGTGTCTTTGGCATTGCCGCGCAGCTCTTGCAGCACCAGCAAATCGGTTGGTCGCAGAACAGCATCCACTTTCAGCTCACCGGAGTGGACCACTTTACGCACACCATGATCTTCATCCAGTACATACTTTTTTAACTGGTCTTCCGTGACAAGGCTTTGCTTACAAGAAGAAAAAAGAATCAGCAGAGGCAGTGATAGTACGACTGCGTTCCCTGAAGTTTTAAATTTCTTAACCACGGAGGACACAGAGGGCCACAGGGGAAACACAGAGAAAGGCAAGAACCTTGAAGGCACCCACCGGCAACCTGGAACCTGCGACTTGTAGCTCCCCACCATCATTTTCCGCTATACTTTTTATTCAACCCGTCCAGCACTTCATCCGTGATATCAATCCCTTCTTCGGCATAAGCAATGTTGCCATAGTCGGTGGCTGCAAGAATGATTTTGTATTGATGGAGTTTGCCGTAGTCTTTCAGGTAGGCGTTGATTTCATCCAGCACTTTCTTGGTAAGCTGGGAATCCTCCTGTGCGGCTTTCTCTTTCACTGCACGCTGGTAGTCGCCCAACTGCTGTTGCTTGGTTTGTATTAATTTTTTGGTGAGGTCTTTTTCTTTGGCAGTCATCTTTGCGCTCTCCTTTTCAAACTTCATGATCTCTTTCTGGATTTCGGAGATGAGTGTGTCCACGTTGGCTTTCATGGTGGCGGTTCGCTTTTGAAATTCGGCACGGGCCGTCTCCATGCCCTTGTAGCCATTAACAAGCCGTGCGGAGTCCACATACACCATGCGCTCGGATTTAAAGAAGACCCAACCTGCCAGGAGGAGGGCAACACTTGAAAAAATTAAACTGGTCCAAATAAATACTTTGGGGGTAGCGGGGGTTTTTGGTTCTGGTTTCAAATCGGGTAAACTTTATCTTGATACATGCACAACTAAGGCAACAAAGAAAAAGAAACCATTTGACCCAGGTAAGAGCAATCGTATTGACTTGAGCTAGGCGCAATCAAATGAAGCCGATCGCAGAATGATTGATGAAAAAGTGCCTTTATTTGGAAGATTTCGCCACCACCCCCGTAAAAATACGGGAGCTACAGTAAGGTAATGTTGTGGTCAATTTAACCCATTTTCATAGAAAAAGCGCACCAGATCGGCAGTGTTCTTCACCCGTGTCTTTTTCATCATCGAGGTTTTATAGTCTTCCACGGTGCGCATGCTCAGTCCCATGCTTTCACCGATCTCGGCAGCATTCAGCCCGCTCGATAGATGCCGGAGCACCTGTGTCTCCTGGTGTGACAATTTCAATTTGACCGGTTCCGTTGCCTTTAGGTATTGGGCCGATAATTTTTTTTCAATATAAACACCACCTGCCAGCACCACCTTTATTCCTTCAAAAAATTCATCAAAATCAGCCGCCTTTGAAATATAGCCCTTCACCCCTCTTTCAAAAAAATGATCCACAGCCTGCGGTGAATCTATTAAGCTGCAGATGATGACTTTTGTCTTTGACTTTTGGTGCAGGATGATATCCAGCACTTCATAGCCATTCATCACGGGCATTTGAATATCCAACAGCAAAATATCCACCTCTTGCTGCTGTAAGGTGTCCACTACTTTCCGACCATCTTCCACCTCAAGGAATTTTGCGTTCCTAAACTCTAACTGAAGGACTTGAACCATGCCTTTCCGAAATATAGGATGGTCATCGGCAACGAGAATAGTCATGAGCGATTGGGTGAAAAGTGGGACACAATTCTAAAGTAAAGTTTTGATGTTTTCGATTAGAGCTACATTAAATTCTTATCTGATTTTAAGGCGTAGGAGTTTCTCCTATATCAAGGATTTGGGTTGCCATTGGGTTAACCAACTCCTTCCAATTTTTCCAATGCCCGAAGCCATGTGGATTTGATAGTCTCCCTTAAATGATCTGGCTTCATCACCCTCACTTCAGCACCATAGCTTAACAATAATTGAGTGAGCTCAGGATTGGGAATCAGTTGTAAAGAAATAGTTAAACCCATGTCATCTTCACGAACAGTCTTCTGTGTGTGATGCAGATGCTGTGTCTTGACATACGGTGCCTGCTGTTTTGAAAACCACAATTCAATTTCTTCCACCGGGCCTTTGCCAAGTGTAACGCCCAGCGTATGTTGAAAATATTCCTTTGGCTTCAGGTGCTTGTTTTCTTTGAAGACAACGTTTGCTTCTTCTGCTTTCACAAACCGGTCGAGGCCGAGTGTGATCGTATAGTGCCGTTGCTCGCTATGGCCGAGCACATACCAGCGGCCTTTGTATTCTTTAAGAAAGTAGGGATGAAAAATATGTTCGTCATTTTTTAGCCCGTCAAATTTGCGATACGTAATATGTAGTGGTTGCTGGTCGGTAATTGCCTTCAGCACGGCATCAAAGAATTCAGTGCCTTTGTAATAAGGCGTGTTTTCAAACGCGATGATTTTGTGGTTCTGCGGTTGTTTTAAATGGCTCACCGCTTTTTTTAATTTATCAACCATACCTTCAAACTGCTGCACCAGTTTTGCGCTCTTGTATTGATGTAAAATATTCGTTGCCAGTGTGAGCGCTTCCAGGTCTTCCCCGGTGAGGGGAATTTTATCGATGCTGAACGTGGGATCGGAATAGTAAAAAGCTTTTTCTTTTTTGTCGTACGCGATGGGCGCCCTGAAGCCGAGGCGCTCGTCATGGCGCATGGCTTCGAAGTCGCGCTCCAAAGTGCGCCTGTCCACAACAATGTCATGGTCGGCAAGGCGTGTCATGATTTCATCTACCGTCCACTTGCGTTTGTGTTTGCCGGTGAAGCAGGAGTTGATAATGCGATAGCGCAGGTAAGTGCTCTTGGTGATGGGCATTTTTGATTTTATGTTTTTCGTGGTTTGATGCCGTTGAATTTAGGAAAGAAGTTGGTTGCAGCAAATCGGGGGGTCTCATTCATTGCTACTGATGAGTTTCTTTCATTCAAAAAAAATGTCATGTTGAGCCTGTCGAAACAAGACCATGAGTACCCTCATAAGAAACGCCTCGCAAGTCAGTCTTCGACAAACTCAGACTGACATCACCGAGACTAGACTGACACTGAGTCGAGACTGACTCGAGACTGGGTGGAGTGTCAGGTGATAAACAAGGTGATGGCAAAATGACAGAGAAATATTTTTTAAAAAAAGTAAAAAAAATTTCTGCCCGACAATAGGTGTCGGGCTGAGCTCCGATGTTTGTGCCATCCTGTTGCAACAAGGAGTGTTTCTAAAATTATTGTAAAACTTAAAAATTTAAAATCATGGGTATTGTAAATGAGAACCTGTTGACCAAAGGTTTCAGTGGAAAGATCGGAGACGAGATCGTCTTCCGTCAGGTAAAGACGCGCACAGGTGAGGTGCGCACGCGGTTTGCAAAGCGTCCGCGAAAAAGGGAGTTGCTGTCGCCAAAAGAAATAGCACGGCAGTCGGTATTTAAAGAGGCAGCTACGTATGCAAGAACGAAACTGCTCTACCCGGACATTAAAGCCGACTACCTGGCGCGCGCAAAACAGGCCGGCCTCAAGAGCGCGTATGTAGCGGCCATCACCGACTTTTTGAAGGCGCCTTCCATCGCGCAGATTGATACCGGTTACTACACGGGTGTGGTGGCTGATGTGATCTGGGTAATCGTGCTGGATGATTTCAAAATCCAGAAGTTAACTGTAACGCTGCAACGACCGGATGCATCGGTGATTGAAAGCGGGGATGCGGTGCTGGAAGAAGGTAAATGGAAGTACGTGGTAACACAGGCTAACGCTGCCGTGGCAGGCACCAAAGTGATTGCCCTGGCTACTGATCGCCCGGGTAAACAAGCCAAACTTGAGAAGGTGGTATAGAATGCCAGACATCCGAAGCTTGATAGGAGTATCGAGCAACCGGTATTGACATTTTAGAAAACCAGTAATCAATTAACATTGAAATGAAGTCAAGATCAGACTTGCGTCAGACCTTCTATGGTCTGACGCTTTTCTTTCCCTTCAAACATTCATATTCAAAAATTGAAATAACGAATGATGAACGCTGAATTTTGAATGACGATTTTTTAATTTCAATACTTAAACACCCTTCCACCCACCATCACCTCCTGGGTTGCTTCATCAAAGGTTGCTTTCATGCCGGTGTGCGAGGCGGCCGTCACCATGATGTTGGCAATGGAGTGCATGTAGCCGGCTTCCACGGGTGCGTTGGGCTGCTTGCGGCTGCGGATGCATTCCATCCAGTTGCGCACGTGGTTGGAAGTGAGCACATCACCACCTGTGTTGGCAGAAGTAACTACCTTCTCGGCAATCTTTGTTAAGTCCACATCAGGCAAAAGATTTGCGTTCATGTTCATGTCTTTCGCGAAGTTGGGCTGCAATCCGCCACGGGAAGAAACTTTGTTGGTGATCAGATTCAACTCACCGCCATTGGAATAATAAATCTCTGCCGGGTTTTCATCGCCATTGTGCATGCGTGAAGTAAATACCACCTGGAATCCCGAAGTGGGATCGTTCTCGGGACCGTATTCAAAAACGGCTGTCGTGGTGTCCCAGTTTTTTCGTCCGTCTTTCCAGAAATACACACCGCCATTGGCCACCACACTTCTTGGATGTTTTAAACCTGAAAACCAATGCACCGTATCAATCTGGTGGCTCATCCACTGACCGGGCATGCCTGAAGAGTAGGGCCAGAACAAGCGATACTCCAAATGCTTGCGTGCATCAAATGGTTCAAAGGGGCGGTTCAACAAAAAGCGTTTCCAATCGGTGTCGCTCTCTTTCAGTTGTTCAACCAATTTCGGCCTTCTCCACCGACCGGGTTGATTTACATTCCATGTGAGTTCTACCATGGTGACCGCACCAAACTTTCCGTCTTGAATAAACTTTGCAGCCGCGTGATAATTGGTGCCACTTCTGCGTTGCGAACCAATCTGTACAATGCGATCGGATTCCCTGATTGCTTTCAAAGCTGCGCGGTTGTCTTCCATTGTTTCGGCAAAAGGCTTTTCACAATACACATCGCACTTTGCTTGCACTGCGTCAATGGCGTGAAGAGCGTGTTGAAAGTCGGCTGTACTGATGAACACAGCATCGATGTCTTTCAGATTGTAGAGTTCATCGTTGTTCATGCAAGGTGTGACCGGGTGCTTCATCTTGTCTTCGAGAAATGCTTTCCCTTCTTCTCTCCTTTTCTTCCAGATGTCGGAGACCGCCACTATGTCAAAGTTTAGTTCTTTGTAATGATAGTTAAATGCCGGGAACAGCGAAGTGCGGAAGCGATCGGAGAAACCAACCACGCCTGCGCGCACACGATCATTCGCACCGATGATGCGAGCATAGGAAGATGCACTGAATGCCATCGCACCCAGCGAAGCAAGGGCGCTTTTTTGAATGAATTCTCTGCGGGAAGTTTTCATAGAATATTTCTTGTTAGATGAATGCTGATCACAGTTGTATAAAATTAAGGTTTTTGTTTGTTCAAAATGAAATTAAATACACGAATGGTGGCCCGAACCGTGAGGCAAAATTCCTGCTGGCGTTGAGTCAACGACCCGACTTATTATAAGCGGTTAGTGCCTTTCCGAAGTTGGCCGAATCCGGTTAAGTGAGCTGCACTTTTTCGAAAGGCGCACAACATGCGCGGCCAAAAGAATTGTTCTTCGAAAAAATGTGTACTCGCGCATTAATGGGTGAAAATCGCTTCGCGATTTTCACAAGATATGGTTCGCAGCCGCTGGCTGCGAACTTTTTTACCGTGCGAATGCACGTTGTACAAAAGCACTGCGCTATTTGTCTCACGGAGCATCGCACTACATTCAATGAGCTATGGCACGTCAAGTGGAGTACGCTTAAAAGTTATCTAACTTTCGCGGCCAGAAGAGTTTGCTCCACGAACATGGGATTGCTCACGCATTAAAAAACTGAAATCGCTACGCGATTTCAGTCAGACGTTGTTCGTGGCCACAGGCCACGAACCTTCTTGCCGTGCGAGCACGCGTTGCCCACAAGAGATGAATTGTGTGCTGCACGGAATCTCACGCGAATTCGAAGTGCTTCGGCAGGAGTGTGAGCGCTTTGATACATTGTTGCTTTGATCACCAAAATCTCTTTCTTCAAGTTATCGTCAGCAGTGTGAAAAATTAAACCAAATGCATGGACAAGCAGAATGAATTTTATTGCCTGAGTAAGTAAACATCAATTCAATATCATCAAATGTCACCACCAGTCAAAATAGAAAAGCTGTTTTAAAAGAAGCCATTCTATCGTTCGAATAACTTTTCTATTTTTATAAAAATCCTACTCGCATGAAAACCAAAGTCACACTCCTTTTTCTTATTTTCTTCTCCCTTCATTTATTCGCACAAAAGACAAAACCCGAAGTTTTGAAATCACTCGATTCAAAATTTGATTTCTATGCTGGCATCGCCCAAAAGATCTGGGGCTTTGCAGAAGTTGGTTTTCAAGAGGCTCAAAGTTCAGCCCTGCTTCAACAGACATTAAAAGAGGCAGGCTTTCAAATCGAAGCAGGAGTCGCGGGCATGCCCACTGCTTTCATCGCGACTTATGGAAGTGGCAAACCGGTGATCGGAATCTTAGGTGAGTTCGATGCATTGCCCGGAGTGGCACAAGAGGCAGTGCCAGAATTGAAACCTATCGCAGGACAAAAAGCAGGACACGCGTGCGGACATCATTTGTTTGGAACAGCATCCTCGGCAGCAGCCATCGCTGTAAAAGATTGGTTGATCGCGAACAAAAAATCGGGAACGATAAAATTTTACGGAACGCCAGCAGAAGAAGGAGGATCTGGAAAAGTGTATCTGGTGCGCGATGGATTTTTTAATGGAGTGGATTTGGTTTTTCATTGGCATCCCGGCAGCGAAAACTCTGCCGCCTACGGAACTTCACTTGCCAACAAATCGGGCAAGTTCAGATTTTATGGAGTAGCCTCACATGCAGCCGCATCACCGGAGCGCGGCCGCAGCGCACTGGATGCCGTGGAAGCAATGGACGATATGGTGAACATGCTACGCGAACATGTGAACGAGCAAACACGCATCCATTACGTTATCACGCGCGGAGGTGAAGCACCCAATGTAGTTCCTGCTTATGCAGAAGTATATTATTATGTTCGTCACCCCAATCCAACTGAAGTGAAGTCCACATGGGAGCGCGTGACGAAAGCAGCGCAAGGCGCATCGATCGGCACAGAAACAAAATTTGAAGTAGAAGTGACCGGGGGTGTTTATAATGTTCTTGAGAATGAATCTCTTTCAAAAGTTATAGATACAAACCTGCGATCCGTGGGCGGGTATATCCTGTCACCGGAAGAGAAAGAATTTGCCACAAAAATTCAGCAAACATTTATAAAGAAGCCTGCCCTTGAAACCACCAACACCGTTGTAAAATTTGGACCTGATGAAGAGAAAGGTGGCAGCACGGATGTGGCTGACATTAGTTGGGTAGTGCCTACTGCGGGCTTCGGAACAGCAACGTGGGTGCCCGGGACAGCCGCACACAGTTGGCAAGCCGTGGCAGCCGGAGGTATGTCGATCGGAAAAAAAGGAATGATGGTTGCTGCCAAGACGCTGGCCGGAGCGATGATTGATGCCTTCACCGATCCGAAGATCACTGCCGATGCTTGGATGGAATTTAAAAAACGCAGAGGCGATGATTTCAAATACGAACCACTCATTGGTGATCGTAAGCCTGCTTTGGATTACCGGAAGTGATTACGATTGTTGATTGGGAATGGAGACGATAACCGAAGTACCTTCTCCATAAATACTTTGTACTTCAATCGTTCCGTTTAGTTTGTCCACGATTTTTTTCACGATATAAAGTCCGAGGCCATTGCCTTTGCTTTTCTCGCTGGCGCGGAAATACATTTCGTAAACACGCGGGATGTAAGTCGCCTCGATGCCGCAGCCGTTATCACTTACTTTGATAGTAACGGAGTTAAGTGATTGTCGTGCTTCAATTTTAATCCACGGGCTTGGTGTCTGGCAAAATGCGATTGAATTTTCAATCAGGTTTTGAAGAACAATCTTGATGAGTGCAGGAAAAGAATGAAAATCCTGGATGGGCTCAATTGCTACGCGCACATCCATGTTCTTTTGTTTGAATACATCTCTGAATTGGTCCAACTCTACCTGAACAATTTCTTTTAAGAAGACATCGGTATAAATCAATTCCTGCGAACCAATCAAACTCACCGACTGCAGTTTGTGCAGCATTTTGTCAAGGCTCAGGGCAGTGTCATTCACTTTATTGAAGAGTTCAAGGGCAAATGAATCTTTCAGCGTTACCTTGGCAACTTCGGCAAGCCCCATGAAGGTGGTGAGTGGTCTGCGGAAATCATGTGACGAACGGTAAAAAAAAATATCCAATTCTCGATAGGCCTCTTTCAGCTCGTGTGTACGTTCATTGATTTTGTTTTCAAGACTCTCGTTGATGCGCGATACCGTTTGGTTGCTCTCGATGAGTTCTTCTGCCTGCGCCTGAATCTCTTCTTTTTGTTCAATGATCGCACGGTTCAAATTGCCCAACGCGTCATTTGCTTCCCGCAGCTCCTCGGACTGTGCTGTAATTTCTTCATTCTGTTCAGAAATTTCCCGGTTCAGTTTTGATACTCTTTTATATAGTCGGAATATTACAATGGAGCCCAGTGTTAAAATGATGAGCAACACAACAGTCGTAAAAATTACCAATTGTTGTTGTCGTATCTCTCTTTTCTGTGATGTGAGTTTAGCGTTTTGCAGTTCCTTCTGCTGACTTAATAATTTTATTTCACTCTCTTTCTGATCCAATTCAAAGTCGTGGCGCAAGGATAAAATACGATTGGTAACATTCTTATTGAATATAGAGTCGCGGAGCGCTGCATGAAGATCAGCAAAATGCAGGGCTTTTCCATAATCACCCTGCGCTCTCCAAAAATCTTTCTTCAAATTATAAATGGTGGCCAAAATTTCCTTGTAACTCACTTTTCTGGAATACTCTTCTCCTTTATCAAGGTAGATGGCAGCTTTGACATAATCTTTCCTCTTCAGGTAAAGCTGCCCCAGCGATACATATGAATAACATTTGCCGGATGCAAAGTCAGCTCTCTCCGCAATTTCCAGCGCCTGTAATTCATACTCTTCGGCTTTCTTCCACTCATTCATCTGATCATACAACTCGCCCATGTTCCCCAGCACGCCCGCTACCCCAAGTACGTTGTTGTTGCTTCTTCTCAACTCCAGCGCTCTTTCAAAATATGCCTTTGCCTTATCAAATTCCTTTTTCTTGATTGATATGGTTCCCATTTGATTTGCCGCCAGTGCTTCATCTAATTCAAATTTATGCTGAGTCGAATAGATCAAACTCTTTTTACAAAAATCTTCCGCCAACTCGATCTGATCCATGAAGTAATACGCACGGGCAATCCGGAAGTTGAGTTGCGACTCCAGCCGGAAGTAGCGATTGTCATGTGCAATCTTGTACGCCTGAAAATAATATTTCAAACCGGTTTCAAAGTTGGCAGCCTGCACCTGTACAAAACCAATCTCCATCAACAACCTCGCAAGATCCAGGGGAAATGGGTTGCGTTCATAAAAGCGCCTGGCCACTGCAAACTCATCCAAAGCACGGGTATGGTTGCCCTGGTTAGCATCAATGATTGCATTGTATTTGTAGATTACGCTGATCTCTTCATTCCCGATCGTGTCTTTGCCAAGTTGCTGCCGGATCGTGGTCAGATAAGAACGGGCTTTAGTGTAGTCACCACGATCAATGTAATAGGCAGCGAGATCGACACCCACCCATACCAATGGATGTTTCTCTGCCAACATCTTCCGTATTTCCCAGCAACGCATCAGATAATTTAACTCACCTCGCTGATCATTTCTGGTTTTATAATAATCAGCCATCTGAATATAGAGATATGATAAATTCAGAGGATCAAGACTGTCTTTCAGCAGCAGATATGATTTTTGATAATACCGAAAAGCGGAATCCAGCAAATCACCATTTTGATAAATTTGCCCAATACGTGTGAGTATTCTTCCACGGAGATGAAGTTCATTTTTTGCCAGTGCCAAAGCCTCGCGAAAATACCGCATGCTGACAGAATCGAGTCCAGTGTTCAGTTCGATGATTCCCTTGAAATAAGTCGCCTCCGCAATACCTTTCTGATAGTTTAATTTCTTGCTAAGGGAATAGGCTTCTTCAATCAGAGAGGTAGCCTCAAGGTAATCGTAGGAGAGCTCAATGTAACCACATTTATTCAGCAAGTCCACGCGCTGCTCACCGCTGCTTGCTGCCAGCAATTGGCGTAGGCTATCGATCGATGGCGATTGCCCGCGCGCACAAAAAAAGAGCGCGGATAAACAGATAGTTAGAAAATAAAAATTGCGCACAACCATTAGCAGCTATGCGCAATTTACAAAGTTTAGTGTCCCGCCAAAATCGAAAGACGGAACCAGTAATTACTCTTTCTCGAGGAAAGGATAGCGATAATCGGTTGGTGTCACAAATGTTTCTTTGATGGTTCGCATCGAAACCCAACGCATCAGGTTTACTTTCGCACCTGCTTTGTCGTTGGTTCCTGAACCGCGAGCCCCGCCAAATGGCTGTTGACCAACAACTGCACCGGTTGGTTTGTCATTGATGTAAAAGTTACCCGCACTGTTT
>CAZECP010000097.1:16468-18121 GCA_964510765.1 uncultured Ohtaekwangia sp.
ACCAACAACTGCACCGGTTGGTTTGTCATTGATGTAAAAGTTACCCGCACTGTTTACCAATTTCTTTGTAGCCAATTCTACGGCATATCGATCTTTCGCGAAGATAGAACCTGTAAGAGCGTAAGGCGAAGTCTGATCAACCAATTCAAGTGTTTGTTCAAAATTTTCTGAATGGTACACGTAAATTGTCAACACTGGTCCAAAGATTTCTTCACACATAGTGATCGAAGATGGGTCTTTAGTTACAATCACAGTTGGCTCTATGAAATATCCTTTCGATTTATCATACTTGCCACCGGAAATAATTTCGCTCATCGGGTTTTGTCTTGCCTTCTCGATGTAACCTGAAATTGAATCGAAAGCTTTCTCATCGATAACTGCATTGAAGAAATTTCCAAAATCTTCCACGCCACCCATCTTCACTGTTTTCAAATCTTCCACCAGGTATTTTTTTACATCGTCCCAAATGTTCGATGGAATGTAAGCACGTGAAGCGGCTGAACATTTTTGTCCCTGGTATTCAAACGCTCCGCGAAGCAACGCTGTCGAAACTTCTTTTGCGTTTGCACTCTTGTGAGCCACAACAAAGTCTTTTCCGCCAGTCTCTCCTACAATACGAGGATATGATTTGTACTTCGCAATATTTTCACCAATTGTTTTCCAAACGCTATTGAACACGCCTGTGCTTCCGGTAAATTGAATTCCACCAAAATCTTTGTGCGAGAAAATTACATCAGCGGCATCCGGGCCGCTCACATAAACCAAGTTAATGACTCCATCAGGCAAGCCTGCTTCTTTCAACACTTGCATAATTACATTCGCAGCGTAAATCTGTGTGTTGGATGGTTTCCACACAACTGTATTGCCCATCATGGCCATTGAGGTGGGAAGGTTTCCGGCAATGGCAGTAAAGTTGAATGGTGTCAACGCAAACAAGAATCCTTCGAGCGGTCTGTATTCAAGACGGTTCCAAATTCCAGGAGATGAAATGGGCTGCTCATTATAAATCTCCGACATGAAGGCTACATTGAAACGCAAGAAGTCTATCAACTCGCATGCTGAATCAATCTCTGCCTGATACACACTCTTCGATTGGCCCAGCATGGTGGCTGCATTGATTTTATATCGATATGGTCCCGCCAACAAATCAGCAGCCTTCAAAAAAATGCTCGCGCGGTTTTCCCAACTCAAGTTGCTCCACAATTCTTTCGCGGCCATCGCTGCGTTAATCGCCTGCGTTACATGGCTCTTGTCGCCTTGATGATAGTTACCAAGCAAATGTCTATGATCGTGCGGAGGAGAAAGTTTCTTCAAGTTACCACTGCGAACTTCTTCGCCACCAATATACATGGGAATATCCAACACCTGCGCTCTTGCTTCATCAATTGCTCTACGCAAAAGCGTGCGCTCCTTGCTTCCAGGAGCGTATGACAATACAGGTTCGTTTTTTGGTTCAGGCACTTTGAAAAATCCGGTCGACATATGGAGAATTTTAGATTTTAGAATTACGATTTATGATTTTTAGGAGGCTGCAAAGGTAATTTGAAAATATTGAGACTGAATATCAAACAAAACTTTTTTCTGAAGCTCAAAGTTCCTCAAAGACCTCTTCAAGGTCAATCATGAGTTCGGGTAAGGTGATAGAAGAAAGTT